>NZ_CAAHFG010000004.1:0-600000 GCF_900890425.1 Pontiella desulfatans
AGCGATGAAACGATGTGAAACGTCGTTTGGGGCCCCACACCCCCTACCCCCTCCCCTCGGGCGCGATTTGCCGCTACGCTGCCGTCTCTTCGAGCCAGCCTCACTGCGCAAGCTTGTGTCCAATGATTGGAAAGTTCCAATGGTTGGAAGTTTTTGGAAGGGGGCCCGGGGGAAACCTTTTTCCAATGTCTGGAAGTCCCACTTGCCCCGCAGGGTAGCCGCGGGGTGGCCTTTCCGAAGCGCGACGCTGGAGAATCGGAGAGCGAAGAACCGCCTCTCGGGCGGGGGCTTGGGGCGCGGACAGCGAGCCTGCGAGATGGACGCGCCAAGGCCGGGCGGGCGGGGGATGCGGTGGGTGTAGGCGTAAGCCGAAACCACGCGACCACGGCCGCCCCGCCCGACCGCCATAGCGCTATGTTGAAGGACCAGGAGGAAGGGGCCGGGGCGGGCGCGGTTTGGGCGTAAGCCGAAACCGTGACAGCTATGGGGCAAGGGGTGAGGCCGAAGGCCGAGGGGGAAGCGGGCGCCCCGCCGGGGGCTGCCCCCTTTTCCAGAGATTGGAAGTTTTCCGACGAAGGGCGCGGCACGTGTCGAGTGCGCGAGCCGTGCCAAGCCCGAAGCCTCCGAGCAACGCGAGAAGCAAGGCGGACTTAACAGAATGGGTTCTGTTTAAGCGAGCCGGGCGCAAGAAAGCGAAATGTGCGAAGCGAACGCATAATGCCGCATTATGCGACTTTGAGCGTTCCGAAGGATTCTGCGCCCGATAGCGAGCGGTTCCGCCGCCGCAGGTCAATGAGAGGGAACGCAGTGACCGTTGGAGCGCCCCGGCAAATTCCGGAAAGCGTATGCGTCGGAACTGCCGCCGGGGTGCGGCCGAAGGCTCCATAGCCCCGCAGGGCAGGCCGTAAGGCCCCCGGAGGAAGACCGGCCCGGGCGGCTGAAGGCGAGAAGGGAGTCTGCGACCGGAACGCCTTGAGCCGTTCGGATCAGCCGGGATTCCGGAGTGCTCTTGAAGCGCTTGAGCCGAATTTGCGTGGAGCTCCCCGTAGGGCTTGGCCGGGCGAGCTGGCGTAGCCTTGTTCGCCCGGCGAGCGGAACGCAAAGGCGGCTGAAGCGCGCCGTGGCGGGAGTAGCCGCCACCCACATCGCGCTGGCAAGGGAGAATTTGCGGGGGCCGGGAGCGTAGCTTGCGAAGCGGACGGACTGCGCAATTTCTTTCTTGCCCAGGGCGCGACGCACATCCCCCCGTTGCGGGGGGCTTGGGGGGGATCACCCGAAGCAGCGCGAGGTGGCGTTTGGGAACGAGTTTCCGCCCGGCGGAATGAGGTACGATTGAAGCCGGGGCGGAAGGGAGCGAGCAAATGACGCCTGGCGCTGCGGCGCGGGGTGGCGGGAGCAGCCGACACCCATACCGCGCTGACAAAGGAGAATTTGTGAAGGAAGCTGATTGAGGAGACCGGGAACGGACAGCGTACAGCGTAGCTGGCCGCTGGGAGTGGACGGGTCGACGATTGAAGCTGGATGAACAATTTCTTCTTTGGCTCAAGGCGCGGAGTACATCCCCCCGTTGCGGGGGGGCTTGGGGGGTACCCCGAAGCAGCGCGAGGTGAACTTTGTGGATGACGAGCCGGAAGGGAAAAGAGGAAATGTGCTTAGGGAGTCAGACCGAGCATCGTGCATGGAACATGCAAGCGATGCTTCGTTCTGACCCCGGCGCTTTCCTCTGCCCTGGAGGACCGGAAGGAGCAAAGGGCGCCTGGCGGTGCGGCGTAGATAAGCTGGAAACGTGAAATAAAAGCGGCATCGAACTTCCGCAGACCAACAGCATCAGCGCGCCCGGAGGTCACGCCCTACCCTTGCGACGGGATCGCTTAGCAACCTTTTCTGGAAAGAGAGGACGTAGTGCCGGCCAGTCGCGTAGTGCACGCTTGTGTCGCATCTCGGCGAGCTGGGTGGAGATACCGAGCTGTTCTCCAATCTCCCGATAGGTAGCGCCGAGAAAACGCAGCCCAACCACATCCCGCAACTCCGGATCGAGCATGAATACTCCCTTGATTAATTCGGTAAGCAGTTCAGCGGGGTAAAGTGCCCCCGGTGGGATTGGAGAATAAGCGGCAGATAATAATCCGGCTGCGGGTTGGGTATCGGTGTGTTTCATGATGGTCTCCTATGTTGAAGGTTATGTCAGCCGGAACTGACGTGATGTTGAAGCGGAGGGGCTCACAGCCTGACGTAAAACTGTGAAAACCGAAACGTCAGGAATGATGTCAGGCAGGAAACCCCTGCAAACAGGGCGTTCTGACATTCCTGACATTATTACTATTAATATATAAAGATATATAGAGGGAGGCTGAAACCCGCGCTGACGGCGTGAACCTGCAGAACCGGGAGTTCCAGAGACTTTTTTCAGCATGATGTCAGACGTCAGGACGTCAGTAGAACGGTGTAATGCTTCGCCCGGTCTATAGCGCCTGCCGTGGCGATACTGCCCTACCCAATGATTAGAATGGAACAACATTGGATTCCCCTCCGTTCATAAGGTTCTTGATATCGATGCACCACACTCGCTTGAACTCATGCCGCCGCTGTGTGATCGGATACCCCTGAGAAAAGAGTTTAGAGAGTTCCCGCCCTACCTGGCGGGTGGTGTATTTGGAAGCGATGCCGGCAAGGCCGTCGGTGTCGTTAAGCATCGCTGTCAAAAGATCTGTGGCGGAACCTTCCCAGGTGTCTTCCACCTGCCCCTCGAAAAACTTTAAGAGGACTTCGAGGAACGAATAGGCGCTGGATGAATGCCGGGCCGCTTCGAACAGGGAATCGTCACAATAGGTCTTCACGCCATAGCGTGTATCGCCGATGACTGCGTCCGGCGGTTGCCAGTCGAGCAGCCAACGTAGAAAGAACGGCAACTCTGCGGCAATGATGGATTCGACATCGCGCGGGAAGGTAAAGGTGTCTCGTTCCGCAATCCGGAAGAGGTTGATCTTGTCCCGATTGGAGAGATCGACGTCGGGCAGAATACGGATCGACTCGGGATCGGTATTGCACGTCACCACCACTCGGCCGTTCCATTCGATCAACTTGTCGACGCGGTATTTCTCGCGCACGGAAAAGGTGCGATTGGCGGCCATCTTCTTGATGAGGGCAGAGAACTTCAGATGGGACTTGTTATCCGTAAGCGGTACGACATCGTCGACCGCCCAAACGGCACTGGTGAAGAGATGGCTATTGAAGTTATCGTCTCCGGACAGGAATGAGCTGGCATCAATATGGCCGCCGAAGATGCGGGACAGGATCACATTGGAGAGCAGGGTTTTTCCAGTGTTTGGAACTCCGGCAAAGAAGGAGGCCTGCCCGGGGAGCATACGGCCGTCGAGCGCTGATTGATACCAGCGCTGCAGCCAGGCGTAGAAATAGTCGAGCTGTTCGGGTGGGTCGAAATAGCCACTGAAATAATCGTGCAGCCAGGGATAGGGGCAGGCACTGGGCGTTAGGGCCGGGGCATTAGGGGGCGATCCGAGGTCACGGCCCTCGGCTACAGTAGCCGGCGGGCCGCCGGCGGTACATTGCGGTGCGGATGATCCGGGGACACCGCCCCCGGCTACAACCTCTGCGGGTTGGAGGACATTGATGGTGGAGGTGTTGAGAACTCGGTCTGAACCGATCATAACGATGCCTTTGGGGCGGTGAACTAATGGAGCGGCGCAGGCGATGCGCTGGTGCTGAATAATACGCGTAAGTGCCTGCTCCACCTCGCTGTAATTTTCCCCGCGAGCGGGACTGCCGCGCAGGCCACGGTCGACCTTGAGGATCATGGCCATATCGGATTTGCAATAGGATTCCCAGTTGCCATCGGGAAGCTGCATCCAGCACTCGCGTCCATCAAAATAAATGTACGCAATGCTACCCCCGATCCGGTCAGCCACGAACTGTTTGACAAATTTTCTCCCCAGAATCGATGCCCACGGAACAAAGGCCTGCCCGCCGGTGAAACACTGCATCCCCGACTCGCGCACGATGGCCGCGGTCTCGTTGTCTGCATCGGGATCCCAAAAACGTGTACTACGTGCGCCAAAATCAAACAGCCCCTTCCAGCGACCGGGATACTGACGATGCACCTCTTCCTCAAGCACATCCATCGGAATGACCGGCCCCAGTTTGGGCCAGGCATAATTATGGGTAGATTCAATGGCCCACTGCATCATGAATGCGGAAGGGATTTCGTCATCTGACAACTTTTCCCAGTCGGTACCAGCCTCATAATACTTACAGGGATCTTCCAGGGCCTCGGCATCGAGTCCAACCAGCAGTTTGGAAAGCCGGAGTTTCTTTCTGATGTACCGCATGAGCTTTTTGGACAGCTCGTTGTTATGCAGCGGCAACGGGGATTCGAGTTTCCACAGCAGACGGGCCCCTCCGGAAAACGTGCGACAAATGTATTGAGGCCTGAAATCGGGACATCGCTCCAGAACGCTACCGCGCATGTGCTGATCAATGTTACCGTCATAATCCGCCACGATCCAATGAAGCATAACCGCCGGGTTGTTTTTGGAATCGATCCGGGCCCCGGCAACAAGACCTTCATAGCCGGAGTAGAACGTGTGCTCCACACTCGGGTTATTCCAACGGGCCTTGGGTGGTGCTTTAGTCGATATGTTCCAGGGAGAGCATTCTTTAGTTAGAGATGAGGCGAGGTTCGGTATTGAAAGTAGCATGGCATTCCTTTGGGTTCAGGCTTAGAAGGGACAACCCCCTTACCCAAAGTTGAATTTTCAAACGCTGAAAACCGGGCTGTCTGAACCTAACGAAACGACCTGAAACGGAATGATTTCATGAACAACACCATGAAAATGCGATGTTTAGATGCGATGCGAACGGCGAGAAGAGAATCATCAACGCTGCCGTCCTGTTGTCACAGAACCGTTTGAGTGGGACGCTGTTAATGAGATTCCACTATAGGGGCGTTTAAAGCACTTCTTCCAGAGAATCAACCTGTTCGGATCCTGCCCCGCAACCTAGGTGCCCAACCTTGACAACCCTCCTCGTCCCCATTAACTTTTTAGGATGAAATTGCTCTCAAGACCACCTTCCCGCGGCATGTACCCTAAACGACCCAGTAGCGCTATCAGATCATTCCTATACCGGTCACCTGCCTCTATTACCAGGTATGCGCTACTGTTTTTGGTGCTTCTCTCGGTGTTGTTGACCGGTTGCCGAATGCTTAATTCGGCGGCCACGGTGCCTCAGCGCACGGCCAATGTATTTTTCCCTGGAGGGCGATCGGTTCAACCTGATCCGGCGCACTTGCTGCAGAGCTTGATGAACTACTCGGATCGGTACAGCGCTCAAGTCAACCGGTCCGTGGATGAACTTACAGGTGTTGAAGGATCGCCCTTCGATGCGCGATCCGCCATCCAATTCAAGATCGATAACAGTCAGGCCACCCTGTCGATTGTTGCCAATGTGGATCCCTACGCAAGTCTGTTCGACATGGTCTCCTTCGTGACGCTGACACGCATGGTGTTGGAAGATCACTGGGTGACCGGTGAGAACGGACATCTATACGAGAATTGGCTCAACCGTACGCGTCGGCAGGAAACCAATCTCTGGGGAATCGTGGATCAGGTGCTTCGTCGGGAACAACAGGAGGAACTGCGGAAGGCCGTGGAGGACTACTACCGAGATAATCCGGATATCTGTCGCGCATTGCGGACTCAGCCACAGGAAATGGCATCCGCGATACCGAGAAGGGTGGGCTCCGTGGAGAACTCGCAGAATTTCTTTTCATTGGACCCGTTTGCGAGTCTCGATCCGGTCACCCGTGAGCTCACCGAGTCGCGGCTTTTCGCCAAACGGGCCACCTTCGTTCTCACACGCATGCCTGAATTGTTGCGGTGGCAAAGTGAGTTACTCCTGATGGATTCGACTGCACAGCCTGATGTCGCCCAAATGATCCGGAACTCAACGAGCATAAGCGAAAGCCTTGATCGGGCCAGCCGAGCGGTGGAAGCACTGCCTGATCACATCTCCTACGAGCGCGAAGCGTTGGTTCAGGCTCTGACAGATCAGCAGTCGGAACTCTCTGAGATCATCGAAACCGCCACCGCGATGTCGGAATCGATGACCGGTACAGTGACGAATACCATCAGACTAGTACAACTGTTCGGAGTCGGAGAGACCAATCTCGCTCTAGGCACGACCAGTACGAACAGCAATCCGTTTGATAACGGTGGTGTACCAGCTCGATGCCGGAGTACGTCGTCTAATTTACGTCGGCAAAAGCCGGACCACAAAAACACTGCTGAGATTCTTCTTTGAATTCGGTAAGGAACGCACTGCTGCGTTGAAGTTTATCTGCTCGGATATGTGGAAGCCGTATCTGAAAGTCATTGCCAAAAAAGCACCACAGGCACTGAACATTCTCGATCGGTTTCACATTGTCTCCCACCTAACCAAAGCGGTCAATCAGGTGCGGATAGAAGAAGTGAAGCGACTCAAAGACGAGGGCTACGATGAAAGTGTCCTTCGGCATACAAAATACTGCTTACTCAAGAACCCGGAAAACCTGACGCCGAAACAGGAGGCAAAACTCGACGACGCACTCAGCTATGATCTCAAGAGCGTGAGGGCTTATCTGCTCAAAGAAAGCTTTCAGCTTTTCTGGGACTATGACAGCCCGTACTGGGCAGAATGGTATCTGGATAAATGGTGCAAAAGAGCTATGCGTTCTCGGCTGGAACCAATCAAAAAATTCGTCAAAACAGTTCGTTCTCACCAGCCGCTGATCATGAACTGGTTCAAAGCAAAAAAGGCCTATTCATCAGGTATTGTCGAAGGAATGAACCGCAATGTGAATCTGGTAACGAGAAAAGCCTTCGGGTTTCGGAGCTATGAAGTGTTAAAAATCGCCCTGTTTCACACGGTGGGAGGGTTGCCGGAGCCGGAATCAACCCACCGATTCTGCGGATGAGGCTGTTTTATTAGGAAAAACCAATGCTTTCAGGGGTCCCTTAACCTGCATGAACACCTGACCCATTGGGCGCTAAGGATAAGTTACCAAGACAGGGGAATTAAGTGACCGGATAGTGTAGGCACTGCCATCCCGATATAGCTCGTAAAGATCCGGCAACTGAGGGCATTACCGGTATTGCAATCTGAAGGCAGTACGGCCTAAATCCATCTTTTACGCCTGAAAAAAATGAGCATGCTGACAGCCATGGCGATCATCACGGCCCAGGCAATACCGTACGCCCACGCTATTTTTAATTCAGGCATGTTTTCAAAGTTCATGCCGTAGACGCCCGCGATAAACGTGAGCGGAATAAAGATGGTGGCTATCACCGTAAGTACCTTCATGATTTCATTCATCCGGTTACTGACGGTTGTCATGTAGGTATTAAATGCCGACTCTGTCATGTCGCGCAGCATTTCCATCAGGTCAATGATCTGAATGGTGTGCTCATAGACATTCCGCAGATACGGCCCGAGCTTTTCGTCAACAAGCTCATGCTCCGAAAGTTCAAACCGGTTGGCGACTTCACGAAGCGGAAGCACGTTCTTGCGCAGCAGCATCATGGATTGTTTCAATTTATCGATATCCTGAAGCTGCTCGGGCCGGGCTTCGCCGATAGCCGAGGACTGTATCGTCTCTATCCGGCCACCCAGGTCCTCCAACATCGGGAAATATCCATCAACGATTACATCCATGATCGCATAGGCCAGATAGTCGCTTCCGCTTTTTCGAATGCGTCCCTTCCCGGAGAGAATGCGCTCGGCAACCGGGGCCAATACCGACCCATCCTGCTCGCAGAAAGACACGACCAGATTGTTACCGACGAACAGGCTTACCTGTTCTGAAGCAATGCTGTTATCAGCCGATTCGTGCAGCATGCGAAGGATCAGGAAAAGATAATCATCATGTTCTTCGAATTTGGAACGCTTGCCGGTGTTCAGTATATCCGCCAGAACCAACGCATGGATGCTGAATCGCTCTCCGATGCTCCTAAGCAATTCGACATTGCCCAATCCCGTGACATTGATCCACGTAATGGAATCGCGCGAAAGATATTCTTCGCAATCCCCGATGCTTCCGACCCTTTGCTCCGAAGCCTCTGCCTCTGTAAAATCAATAACATCGATACGGGTTTCCATTGCGTTCAGTCCACCAATATAAACCAACGATCCCGGAGGAAGCCCGGCCATTACTGAGCGCTTCTTAATCAACGCCATCCTACACCCCCATTCTTCTATGCTAATCAGAACCATACCTGTGCATATCATTCGGACAAGAGTAAAATACGTGCTGAAGACACAACTTGTGTTGACAGAACCACAACCAACCCCTAAGTCTTGGGGAAACCCGGGGAGGACGAGATGGCACCAGCTGCATTCACATGGATAGGGATACTCATTCTGATTATACAGTCGGGCACCTTCTCTGGGCTTAACCTTGCCATGTTCGGCATCAGTTCCCTGCGTTTAAAAACGCTTGCCAAAACCGGGAATAAAGAAGCGGCAGCCCTGATGGAGATGCGGAAGGACTCCAACTTTCTGCTCACCACTATCCTGTGGGGCAACGTAGGAACCAATGTCCTGCTTGCCATGCTTTCGGATTCGGTCATGTTCGGCGCTTTCGCCTTTCTTTTCTCGACCGTGGTCATCACATTCTGCGGAGAGATCATACCCCAGGCCTATTTTTCGCGACACGCCCTGCGCGTGGCCAGCCTGCTCTCCCCGGTGCTGCGCTTTTATCAGGTTCTGCTCTACCCCGTGGCCAAACCCTCCGCTGTATTCCTTGACAAATGGCTTGGTCAGGAAGGTATCGACTATATTTCCGAAAGAGAGCTGATCGAGGGCATTCGTCTACACATCAACTCCCCTGACTCGGAAATGAGCTCTGTGGAAGGCCTGGGCGCCATTAACTTTCTAAAGCTCGATGACTTGCTGGTGACGCAAGAGGGAGAGCCTGTTGATCCAGACAGCGTCATTCAACTGCCCGTATCTCAAGGACGACCCACGTTTCCCGACTACACGGCAGCTTCAGATGATCCGTTCCTGCGACAGGTTCAGGCGTCAGGCAAGCGCTGGATCATTATAGCGGGCGAGGAAGGTGCGCCATTATACGCACTCGATGCTTCAGCCTTCCTGCGCGCCGCCCTGTTCTCTTCCGGGAAAACAGATCCGATGGATCATTGCTGCGCTCCCATTGTGGTTTTCAACCGACAGACCAGCCTGGCCGATGTGCTGGGAATGCTGAAAGCGGCCCATCCGGATGACCGGCTTGAACATGATCTCATTCTGTTCTGGGGAGAAGATAAACGCATTATAACCGGGGCGGATCTGCTTGGTTATCTCATGCGCGGGATTACCAAAACAGCGGGTTGAGCCCTTAACGAGTGTCATTCATGTTGAGGGTGGGTGTTGACCCCGTTTCCCGCTTCATGCGGTCATATTTCGCGGCAAAGACCGGGTCTTCTTCTTTGATTGCATCCCAAAGGCGCGTGATATAATCAGGCGGGAATGAGTAGATAGGTGCGTCTTCCTGCATCACTAACCCGCGTTGTTTAGGAGTCAGGCCGTAATAGAGGGTCATCAGGACATCGCTGCTGACCCATGGGCTGCTCCTGAAATAACCGTGGCCTTTGCCCTTGGCTGATCCCTCTGCCTCGCTGACATTTACGAAGCTCAACCTGTCCTGTAGATCCAGCATGGCCTTACGCGATGCTGGATGCATCGCGTGGCCTCCAGCCCCCCACGTCTCACCCAGTCTTTCCTGGTGGGTCAGGAACCGGGCAAGTCCGAGCGCTTTGTCGGTAGGGGAAATATAAACCGTCATGTGCTGCACTACGTCGAGAATGCCATCCGCAATGTAGATGCCAAACGTATTCCTATCAAGATCGCTGCCGACAAGAATCACATTGCCGATGGGTACGTTTAAAGATCGTCGATCCTCTGGTCTCCCCTGATTCTTGAGCGCGAGTTGCTCCAGAACCCGCAGAACCAAACGGGTTCCGTTGCTGTAGCCAATGATGTGGATTTTCTCCACATCCGTCTGTTCGGCCAGTAATTCCAATAGCAGGCGCAGGTCGCGCGCAAACCCGACGGATGTATCACTGTCTTTGATGTAGGCAAACTTGCTGGGAGTCGAGGGCCAGGAATAGGCGATGAATGCGCCGTTGTAACCGAGAAAATGCCACAGCTCCGCCGATACCAGAATCGGATTTTCAAACGCCACTTTGTAGCCGTGCACATAGATGTACACATGCTTTTTCTTCGTATTGGAAAGTTGGCCGTTAACAGCAGCCACAAATTCAGGGGTTGCATCCTGAGGGCGTTCCGCTTCACTCAATACTTCTGTATCCACCCAAAAAGGCAGCGTATCCTCTATGACCCCCCATTCCTCAACGGTCGATATCTTGATCGGAAAGCGGTCAGCGCGCGACTTCAGCAAGGAAACTTCCCGGGCCATCTCCCAGGTAAAGTCCTTTTCGCCGAATTGAATTTCTGCCAGCCCTGCACGAAGTGCATATCCCGGTTCATTCAGATAAAACTTTTCTTTGTCTTTTTCGGTGCTGGGTTTTCGATCGGTGACGAACAGGATTCCGTTATGGGGTGCGGTACCGGGCTCTGGGGCTTCCGGCAGCGGATTGAGCAGTCCATCGCCATAGACGTCGGGCGCGGGCATGAGATCGATCTGGTCGACCGGCGGGCTCTTGCACCCGGCAAACAGCAGGACGCCCACCAAAACAGTCGGCACCAGGCTTGGAAGTCGACACCTATTCAACATGCACTTTCTCTCCCTAAAGTTGTGCCAGATGATAGGTAAATCCTGAATACAATGCAATGTTAATGAAATTGGGGGTTTCTGCTATTATATCGATGAAGAAACAATATCGCTGTAATTCCAATCCAAAAAAACTGTACAGGATTCCAAGGCAGGAATAGAGTTCCCTAAGTTTATTATGAGCGGCCATGAACGCTGTTCAATCAGGGAATACCCGTGACGGGAACAAACATGCTGAAAAGTTTCATCCTCATACTACTTATGTTCGCGGCGACGGGATGTTCCACGCTTACCGTTGATCGTCGTGCCGAGCTGGATCAGGAAGCGGTAGGGACTATCAATAAGCTGGCCGAAAACAATCCGGGTTTGGAACAGAAACTAAGCGATGCTTTGGGTTACGTGTTCCTGGGGTGCAGGACGATGAAGATAATTCCCTGGATCGGATGGGGTAGCGCGAAGGGTTTTGTCGTCGACAACGCGATCGGTAAACGAACGTATATCAAGGCTTCCAGGTGGGATGTCGGTGGTGGCTATGGCATACGCGACTACGATGTAATGATCGTATTATATGATCCCAAGCTCATGAAGAAAGCGTACACCGGAAAATGGAGCTTTGGTGCAGGAGCTGAGGCCACAGCGGGAACGGCAAGTGTGGAGGGCTCAAGCAGCCAGCTCGAACTCAACAAGAAATACGAGCTGTTCACTCTTTCCGAACGAGGAGCTTCCGTCACATGGACCGTGAACGCCATCCACTTCAAACCCTATAAAGACTGAGCACCACCGCGACTCGTGCGGCGCCACGTTGTGCGGCAGTTGCCTCTTTCATATTATTCCGGGCGTTCAATAGTAGGTGCCTGCGGCCAGGCCGCATGTCCAACAACGGTTCCGATCGTGAGCGGCCGTTTGTTATCACCGGCCAGGTGCAGCGTCTGCGTCGGGAAGGCAAAATCGATTCCCTCGGCGTTGAACCGTTCCTTGATCTGCGTGTTGATCCAGTCCGCGAATTCCTTGGAAGCCCAAAGTTCAGGCGGATGAAACCAGTAGTTGATCTCGATATTCAGGGAATCGGAGTTGAATTCGCTGAAATAGATTCGTGGCGGGAAGTCCGGCTGGTTGACCGCTTCGGCCGGATGAGGTTGCTGGCCGGGTGCATCCGCTTCTTTATCCGGCACGGTCAGGATTTCCTGCACGATCTGCACAGCACGACGAATCCTGTCCGGCGGAGTGTCGTAGGTGATGGCGATATCGAAGGTTCGGCGGATATAGGGCCGGCGACCGATGTTCTCGATCTCGATGGACGCCATCTTTTCATTGGGAATCACCATCAGGGGACCGGTCAGAAGACGAATCCGGGTAGACCGGAGGCCGATCGATTCCACATCACCTGTTTGTTCCAGTACTTTTAAACGCTCGCCTACCCGGTAGGGTGCATCGGCGAAAATCATGAAACTTGCGATAACGTTTTCGATCGTCGGCCGGGCTGCAAGCGCGATCGCCAGACCCCCGATGCCGACTCCGGTAAGGAGCGGCAGCAGGGAAACGCCGAGTCGGGAGAGGCCGTATACAAAAACCGCCGAGGCCAGGAAGAATCCCGTGACGCTGAAAACCGCCCGCAGATAGGATGCCTGTAATCCATCCGGGTCGATCTTTGGAGAAGAGATGATGCTCTCCGCAATGGAGCGCGAGATAGACAGGACGGTTGCCGAAACCAGCAGCCACCAGATCGGACCTAATACGATGATCATGGCCACCAGGACCGTGCCGCTGATATTGAGGTAATGATCCGTGAAAAAACGGATGATCAAAAGCGCCGCAGCAACGAGCACGTAGAACAGGATCTGCCTTCGCACACGGCTCAGGGGTGAGCGTAATGAGGCCCTTGTCACTAGCCATCGATAGGCTCTTATAGTCAGCATGTAGAAAAACAGGAAGAGGAGTGGAAGACCGATCCACTGCCATACGGTCATGGCAAGTAACCGCTGTCGCGACCAGTTCGGAAGCCAGTCCGCCCATTTCGGCGGCAGCAGCTTCCCCGGTGTACCGATATAGAAATCGAAAAAGCCTTCCGATACGGTAACTTCTTCCCTGTAGGGCAGATGCTTTGTCAGCTTGTAGAATCTCTTCAGATTATCAACCGTCTCGGGAGTGAACAGGTATTCTCCCTGACGCGGCCCTTCCTCGACACGGGCAATGACAATGGTCGTGTTGGGCAGTCGCCAGTGATAGGCGGGAGCCTGTTCCATCTCGATGGCTGCGGCATCAGGCACATCCTCCAATGGAGGAAGTTCAACCCGGTCCATAATTTCCTTCAGGCGCAAGGCGTTCTCATACGAAGCCTTTTGCCTAAGGGAGAGCGGGATTTTAGAGAGATTCAGGCAGGCAGCGGCCCTTTCCAGCTTTACCTGCGCAAGCCGGGCCCTCTCGCGTGCGGATTGAGGCGGGATCCATCCCGGAGCGGCCATATTTTCCTCGTGCGCCTCCATGAGCAGGTGATAGGAGCGGTTCATATTGGACATGAAGCTCGTTAGGGTTGCCCTCGGACTGGAGGTGTCCGGAGGCTTAAGCGGGTGCTGAGTCAGATCCTCGTCCGTCAGCAATACGCCTGGTGTGGATGCCGGTTTAAAAGGCGCCCCCACGGTGCGATGCGCAACCGGGCCAGCCAGGATCAACAGCACGCCCATCGACAGAATCATTTTAAACTGCATCCCTCTTGTCTCCATATTCATGGCCACCGCCCGTTTGTTCCTTTTTTCTGTACAACTACCCGGAGTCTGACTGGACATGCCGGCTGCCATTTCAGTTTCCTACCGGCAGGATCAGGATCGGTGCCGACATATGATCGGCGGCTCCGGCGATGCTGATCGACCATAGGGTGCGGACAAGCCTGAACTCCGTTTTTGTTTTCAAGTCGGCATCGTCGATCCAGAACCAATAGCCTCTGTATTTCACGGCGGGCGACTGGCTTTCCGATTTGCGGGCCGACAGCTTCATTTTCACGGAAGTTGCTCCGTCTTCCGGTTCAGTGCTGCAAATCCCACTGAAAAAATCATGATGGTGGTAACGATCAGGGAAAACACAACACGCGACAGGTTTTCCATGCCGGGAATTCCCATTGCATCGGAAGTGTGGCAAGCACCCCTGCGGCCAAACCCCGGGGAAGGCCCACCGTGAGCAGAAAAAACTGTTTGCGGGAAATCTGACTGCCACGCATTGCAAGTGCCACGGCAGGCATGCGGAAGGCTAACAGGAACAATGCAGCCAGGATCCCCAGTCCGATCAGGCGGGGTTCGGTTGGGAACAACAGCCCGATCAGGACAAAGAAAAAGGATTTAATCAGAAAGGTGATCTGTTGCTGAATGATGCGGCCGGTCTCCGTGCCTACAAAGACATCCGGTTGTGCTCCGGGAATGAGGCGGGGAACGATGAAGGCCGCATTGCCTACGGTCAACGAACTGGTAAGCACGGCGACGGCACCATTGCCCCCGGCCGAAACAGTTGTTCCGTATAGTGCAAGCATCCCTGCAAGAAAGAGCATGAAGCCGTGATCCTTACCTCTGAAAAAGGGATATGCCGGTATCATTATTGCAGCAAAAGCAATGCCTAGACCCACTCCTATACAGATCTGTCGACCCAGGGTCACGATTGGCTCGGAAACCCCTGAGGCTCCTTTCACAACCAAATCGATGGTCACCATGGTAACCACGACGCACAGGGCGTCGGTGGCCGATGATTCCACTTCCAGCGTGTGTGCCACAAGTTCGTCGACTCCGCCCTTCGAGACCGTCGGCATGATGATCAACGCGCTGGCTCCTCCCACAATCGCCCCCATCATCACCCAATAAACGAGTGAAGCTTCACGGACCCATCCGAGCGGGGTGACGATCAGGAAAAACAGACAAACGGCACAAACCGAAAGGATGAACCCGACAATGCCAAGCAACAATCCGCGCGGCGCAACGCGCAGCACTTCTTCCAGTTTAAGGCGGTACGCACCGCCCGCGAGAATAACCGTCAGGGCGATTGCACCAAAAAGCGGAACCGCAGGCTCGATTATATCGGGTGACACCAGCTTAAAAACCGGGCCCAATAAAATCCCGGCGCCCACCAGCCATACGACGTCGGGCAACCCGGTCTTCTCAAAAAATGACTCAGCGAAGGTTCCGAGCAATAATAGAAATGCAATAACAATCAAGGTCTGTGCAACAGGATCCATATTCGCCACTCCTATGTTTCTTTTCCGCTTTCTGACATTCCCGCAGTATTGCATATTTTGAATACGAGCATGCCTCCTCGTCCATCAGAACAGCCCAGGGCGTCAGGACGTCAGTGGTCACCAACGTGGCCGAGCATTGCGCCATCCCGATTCCTGCCCCGAACAACGCAAGCAGTCCACACAACACCTTATATTTTTTCGGCTTCATCCCGTTCCGCCTCAACGATTACTTCAGCTCAACCTTCTCCGCCTTAGGCGGAGTCCAGCCCTTCATCTGCTCCTGTTCAGACGTGAAGATCCGCGCCCGGCTGGCCGATTATGCATACGATCTTCGTGCTGTTATACCGCTTTAAAATGTCCAGGATGCACCAAGAGAAATATAATCCACATCCACATATTTCATGTCGAAACGTTCGTATTCCGCCCGAACGGCAACAGAGCTGATTTGAAAGCGCAAGCCGATGCCATACACCAGGTCGGTTCCTGTTTCATCCAGATACGACTGAAGGTAGTCTGACTCGCTTTTCCACCAAGCCGGACCCATTTTCCCAAACAAGCCGACCGGGCCGAGGTTTAAAGCACCGACCGCGAACAGATCCCAGGCCGTAACACCGATCTCCTGGTTTAAAATCTCCGCGTCCGATGCCGAACCGAAGTCGACATACGAACCTTCCACGCCTATATCAATCAATGGGATGATGCCGAAGTTGTATCCTCCGAATATCTTATAACCCAGGTCATCACCGTCAAAATCGACGCTCTGTGTTGAAACATTAAGCGCGGCAGCCCCAATGGACCCGCCAAGATACAACCCGCTTTTCTTACCCGCCAAGGCCGTATCCGCCATGATCAGAACATGCAGCACACACCCCAGCACCAATATTTTTTTCATCTCCTGTTTCTCCTTTCAGATTGTCCATTCATTTTTTATATATGTTATCCCTATTGTTGAGATTTATTGATATTGACATTGCATATCATCAACCTTCTCCGCGCGGGACGGCTTTCTGGCCTTAATTCATCTTTTCAACAGACAAAGCAACAACCTTCGTGATTTCAAAGACGACCTTTTCTCCAACACTCTGGCTTGTGAGCTCGACGTCCGGACGAACCTCCACCGTCTCGATGCTTCCATCCTGGAACGTCAGCGTGGCCGTGTGAGCCTCCAGATCGACCGCCGTGACCGTCGCCGTGGTACGGACCGCATCCGCCACCATGCCCCCCGGCTGCTCGCCTTTTTCTGCACGCATGGCAAGCACTGCTGCGCCATCATCTGCCGCGGAATTTTCATCGCCAAGATAGACCACCAGTTCCTCCTGCACGACGGCTTTTACACGATCCCCTTTCTGGATCTGGTCAAAATTAACCGCTTCCGGCCCCACCGTGATCCGCAGCTTTTCACCTCCAGGCATCAGCAGTGTGGCTTTACGCTCCTTTTGATTGATCGCCACCACTTCGGCATCCAGCGTCAGCGTATCAACGATGACGCCTCCCGGGATCCCCTCCGCAAACAGCACAGAGGTCGAGGCTTCCGCAGAGGGAACGACCTTGGGTGTCACGTTCTCAGAGCACCCGCAAAAGACGGTAACTGCAACCGCCAAAACCACACTTGATGTTATTCCATTCAATTTCATGATATTCATTTTCTCGTTTTTAATTATCCTGCGTATTTTTTTCACACTTCCACGGCGTAGTGCCGTTCAGGCTTCCCCGGACCGTCACCGGAGCATTTCCGCCTTGGGGGCCTGCCAGATTTCCATCTTCTTGAGGTCCGGCACATAGACCCTCATGATGGGGCCGATATCCTCGTCCTTACGATTGATCGGCAGCCAGTTTTCTTCTGGAACGCCTTCGGGCTTTTGAGCCGCTATGTAGATGGCAATACCCCCGTCTTGGTCAAGCTTCATGCCGGCGTTTTCACCCACGCTGTATTTTTTAAGGTCGTTGGGAATAAAGAATCCGTTCTGCAGGTCATAGAGTGTGACCGACCAGAACACCTTCGTTGGAGGAAGCTCGTCGGCAGTCATGCGGATCACGTAGTCGTGCATGGCATTCATCTGCTTTCCATCGGTGGTTGTCACGCCGGGATAGACCGCCTCGACGGCCGGCAGCCCGATCGGGCCGACAATGGACTGGAAGAGCAACAGGTCGAGGGTCATCTGGCCCTTTTCCAGAAACTTCCCGAAGAGTTCCCGCTTCTGAAACTCCTTGTCGGAGAGTTTGGCCATCTCCTCGGTGAAGATCCGCTCGGAGACCTTGCGGATCTTCGCGCCATCGACCTTCGTTACCTTGGCGGGGTCGTAGGGTTGGCTGGGCACGACACCGAGCGGCTCGTAGACAGCGAGCACCGCCTGGTCGAGCTCGTCGTCCGGATCGAAGGTGGTGTGATTGAAGACGAACTGCATCACTTCAAGCAGGTTGTTCTCGAAGATGTCCGCGTCCCGCTGACCAACCGCAGGGAACTCGAGGTCATCGATCGGCTTGGCTTTTCCTCCTTTGAACTCTGAGAGAGTGCGGATATTGACCTGCTCCATCTGCCCAACAATCCATTTAAAGCGTTTTTTATCCTTCGCATGAGGCATGATCCTCAGAACCGCCGAAATGAAGTCGCCGGAGCACTCGAAGATACGGTCGACCCCCTCGATGGACTCCCCTTTGTAACCTTCGGTCCGTTCGGTGTAGAACAGTATCTTCACGGGCTTCCTGAAGTCGCCGAGCCGTGTTGCCATCGGCACGTTGACGTAGTGGTCGTAGCCGGTGACCATCAGCGAGACGTAGTCCGAATCGAAGGCCGGCATTTCGAGGATCACCGGGTCCTTGCGCAGGACAAGCTGGGCACCGATGTAGAGCGTGTCGTTGTTGGGCCGCGCGATTTCCCGCATCGTGTGGTCTTTGAGCTGCGTATCGGCGTCCACCGTATTCCAGCCGCCCTGTTTCATCGCGAACTTATTGTTCACGTTATACATCGCCACGTACTGGTAGGAGCGTTTGACGAGATTTTCGATTTCAGTATTGCTGAGTCCGCTGCAATGTATGTCTCCTCCATGGCTACAACCGCTAAACAGAGCGAAGCCCAGAATAGCTCCGAGAATAAAAATGTAAGTTCCCTTCATTGCTTTCCCCTTTTTCTGATGTCACTACCGTTGGCAGGACGCTATTGCCTGTAGTCGAAACAGAAAATCTCTCCGTTCAGAAGCGAGGGGTTTCGCCCGGGACGAGACACCCGAAGGATATCCCCCTTGCCATATGGAAGAGTATTTCAGTCGTTGATCACGGTTCCAGGGCTTAGAATGAATAGCGGAATCCAAGACCCAACGAATGTCCTGTCAGCTGGAAAGTGCGCGTATTCGGTAGATAGTAATCACTGCTGAACTGATAGCGGTATTTAAAATCCAACATGACCTGTTTGCTGACCGGGAAGGCGATTCCAGCTCCGACCTGGCCGAGGAGGTTTCCATCACGCGAGGAAGAACTAAACCAATCTCCGGTGGCGGCGCTTCCATACCCGATGCCTCCCAGTACGTAGGGATTTACTTTGCTTTCCAGTTTAAAGTCGTAATACAGGTTCGCGAAAATGTCCACCATTCTGACCTTTTTAGACCCGAATTCCGCTTGATCCGCACTTAGTGCAAATTCGCCGCGCAGGGCTTCGGCAAGGGACATCCCGACGAATCCCTCAATAGAGAAGCCGGCATCATTGGCATCATTTATATTGAGGTAGTTTACTGCACCGCCCGCGTAGGTACCTTCGGCCTGGGCGATTGATGTTGTAGCGATCATGGCGAATAGTACTGTGATTTTTTTAAACATGGCATCTCTCCTGGTTAATGTATTTCATCTTTTCTCTACGCAGTGGCTCACAATAAAAACCGGTACCGGATGAATCTATCCGGATCCCGCTCTTCAGGAACGTTATGCTTCCTGATATTTATTTTTTCGATTCATCCGCCACCGCACCTTTGCGGTCGTAGGCTCCAAAGAGCGAGGGATCGAGGCCTTTGCGATCGAAGATGCCCTTAAGCGCAATATTCCCCATCTGCGGGCCGTCCTCTGTCATGGTCACCCACATGAGATGATCCACATTGCCGGGACCTTCGTGATGAAAGGAGGCGCCGGCAGGGCCCATGGTAATGTGTTCGTGACCGTCAATTTCATCGTAGTCGTAATAGTGCAGATGACCTGCAAAAAAGGTGTGGCCCCGGTTCTTCAGCAACTCTTGAATCGCTTTGAAACTATCCGCCGGATTTTCCCATGCCGGCTCATGAAGGAACAGGAAGGTCCAGCGCACATCTGGGTGGTCGGCGAGCGTTTGTTTGATCCAATCCATTTGCGCCCCGACAAACTCGACGGACTTTCCGAGTGCGGCGACCACGGATTCATCCGACATGAACTCAGCCAGCATCGCCTTCGCCTTCGCCGGGTCTTCGGTCTGCAGCCTGTTGTATAGCTCGAGCTTTTCCTTAATGCCCTCGGGGGCCTCGCGGGGCGGATCTTCGCTGTCGAGGACCATAAACAAAGTGTTCTTGTAGACGAAGTGATAATAGGAGGCGCCGTGTCGTTCGCACCATACTTCCTGCGCGGTTGTATTTGCAATATCGTGGTTTCCAGGCGTTCGGAAAAAAGGCATCTCCAGTTGGGCAAGCATGCCGTCAACTTCATCCCATTCGGCATTCAGCTCCGCCTTGTCGTCGCTGTAGCCTTCGATGATATCTCCCACGTTGATGACAAACTCAGGTTGCAGTAGATTTATCTGTCCTATGGCGAGCCGGAATGTCTCCTGGGCATTGGCGCCCCCGGTGCGGTCGCCGATGATGGCGAACTGAAAGTTATCGGGGTCGTTCTGGAAGTTATCCGCGCTCCACGGCTTCACATCCGGCAACGCAACACGATCATATTGGAATTCGGCAGTTCCGGACGTGTTCCCGGGTGTACTGCATCCGACTTGCAGGATTATACACGCTAGCGCTAAACCCATGATGCAGGCCGAGCTGGGTATTCTTTTTATCGTCTTCATTAGTATGATCTCCCTTGGTTGTTTTTCCGCCAATGTCAACGTACCTGCCTTTGTTCTAAATCAGGTATACTTCCGCACCCTTTAAGGCAGGGACACAGTGTACGGGATTTATTTGATATTTGACAAGCTGTTATGCTGTTTAAATTTTCCCAAACGCGGCAATGAAGTCACAGTCGTTTTCTCTGAAGCGATTTGCTGATGGGGAGCCATTGCCCGATTAAAAGAGTTCGGGGTTTCCACAGACTCCCCCCTCTTTTGATGGATAGACTCCTTAATAAGTCACGGGGGTATTTACTCAATTAGTTAAGTTGTGCCTTCTATCTTGAAATACCGAATTACTTGCAATGGCGGCGTGCTAACGACCAGTGACCGTTCAATAGAAATGAAGAACTCGGGATACATTGCACACTTTGGATTAACCTACGATTTCATCCGCTGAAGTGAAAGATTAAGGGGTGTGCAGAATTGACGTGCCCTTTAAACAAATTCAATCCAAGAGCGTGTCTTCAATCAGACCTTGAAGTCTAAAGCCACAAGGAAGCGTCTCGATTGCTGAGTGAGCAATTGATGGAGGGTCACTTACTCCAGCGCATTACATCGAAAACACTGTCTGTCTTTGATGAGATAGAACTCTCAGGCTGCGACAATGTAGTCATATTGTAGTTACTGCTCCGGCTGAATAACAGCCCCTGGACAAAAAGCCATCCCCTTTACTTCCGCTACGGTATCCCTTCCAATATCTCAAGAGCTTTCCCGATGGTCGCTTTCCAGTTTGTCGCGTTGGCTGTTCGCAATACCTCGGCGGCTTTTTCGGCGGGGGTAGCGACTGCGGAAGTAAGCATACTTGGCATACTGCGCTGGATGGCTTGCTTTAATTGGGCACGCTGGGGCTTGAAATAGTGCTCCATGACAATCTCAGCCGTGGCATGCCCGGTTACCTGCTGTACCAGCTCAAACGGAATACCGGAACAAAGCGCCAGCGTGATCCAGGTGGTGCGAAAGGAATGGAAATCGCGGATGGATGCCCTTCGCATCCCCTGTTCGCGCTCCGCATGAACACTGCCCAATTTAGGTGCACTGCTGCTTTCCGGCTTTCGTTTTTTGCCCCGGATAAAAGCTACACCTGTCGCCTTTTCAATTTCGTTCAAATAGGCCGATGCCGTTGCTTTACTGATCCCCACAAAGTCGGCTGATTTACACAGCGACTTCCCATCTAAGTAGGCACGGAGCATCTGTCGGGATTTTTCTCGCTTCTGATCGGTTACAATCGAATAAAAGTGTGTCTCCGCACGTTGCATAAGATCGTGACGATCATATTCATCGACCAGCATGGTCTGATCCGTTCCATTTTCATAATAGCCGATCCTTGCCAACACTTTCCGGAGACGGGCGGTCAGCATTTTGGGATTTCGCCCGTATTGATCCGCCAGCTCGGGGAATACATATTCCGATCCATTATTACGATGGGTCCGAATCACCTCACGCAACAAATCGGATACCGCGAGCAGTGCGGCCATGGCCACAGCGATCAACCGGTGGTCCACTAGGTAAAAGCCGGTGCCGAGTTTCATTGGCAGGTCTCCTTCATTGCACTCTCCGCATCGCAGATCATTCGCTCCCCCTTTCGTCCGCACTGCCGAGGCAGTCGGCCGAAATGACCGGCATGTGCAGTCCATAAAGGGTATTGAGAACCCCGGCCAGCGCGGCCTGGTCGGCGAGCCGACCTTCCAGTACGGTCTCGTAGGTTCCGTCGCCGCGGGTCAGGGTGTAAACGCCGGTTGAAAAGTGCACCGGGCGGCGGCCCAAAAGTGTAACACTTTTTCTTTAATTACCCCGCTTCCTTGCGGGTGTCAATTGCTCCTACGGTTTCTTTGTTTTCTGCCGCTGTCCCCGGCGGCGCAATGAGTCCTGCAACCTGAAGCTTTCACCATTGGCCTCGAGGATATGGACCCGGTGGGTCAGGCGGTCGAGCAAGGCTCCGGTAAGCCGCTGGGAGCCCATCACCTCCGTCCACGATTCGAAGGGCAGGTTGGTGGTCACCACGAGGCTGGTGCGCTCGTAGGCCCGACTGACGACCTCGAAGAGCAGTTCGGCCCCCATTTTGGAGAACGGAACGTAGCCGAGTTCATCGAGAACGAGCAGGTCGGAGCGCTCGAGTTGCTTGAAGAACCGGTCAAGCTGCCTTTCCTCCCGGCGTTCGAGCAACTGCGTGACCAGGGCGGTGACGCCGAAGAACCGCACCTTGAAGCCCATCTGGCAGGCGGCGAAGGCCAGGGCGGTGGCGAGGTGGGTTTTTCCGGTTCCGCTGTTGCCGATCAGCAGCACGTTCTCCCGCTCCTTGATAAACTCGCCATGGGCTAGTTCCCTCACCAAAGGCTGGTTGATCGAGGGCTGCTCCTCGAACCGGAAGCTGTCGAGGGTTTTCACAACGGGGAAACGGGCGGACTTGGGTCGGCGTTCGGCGGCCCGTTGTTCCCGGTCGAGGATCTCCTGTTCGATGAGCCGCAGCAAATAGGTCGAGTAATCGGCCCGTTCGGCTGGGCAGACCGAGGCCATCTTGCGGTGCTCCCTCAGGATACTTCGCAGCTTGAGCGTTTTGAGGTAGTGCTCCAGCAGTACGTGTGACGAGGTCTGTGCACTCATGCGCCCACCTCCTGTCCGAGCAGGCGATTGTAATCGGCCACATCTGCGCTGGCGACCTGCACGTGGCGTAGATGCTCGTGTCCATCCAGGTTGAACCGGGTGCATCGCCATTCCGGCCGGGGAATGAGGAACTGGGCAATGGCGTCTCGGGAGGAGGCCCCGCAACGCAGCCCCTGCTCAACGGCCCGGGCCAGTTCCTTGGGTGAATGCTTTTCGAGCAGACGCAGCACCTTGATGTACTCCCGGGTTCCTTCGCCATCGAGATCGGCCTCCAGCCTGCTGCGCAGATCCCGAAAGCAGGATGGCAGTTTCCAGTCTTCCAATGGCCGGGCGTGGTCGAGCCCGCCGGGCTTGCGTTCGAGCAGTGCGAGATAGTGCACGGGGTTGAAATGGACGCCGGCCTTGCCCCACAACCGGGGATGTTCGGCGATGCATTCATCGCCCCGGCAGACCACAATCCGGTCGATATAGCCCTTGACCACCGTTTCGTAGTGGGCGTAGCGCACGGGCACCGAATAATCGTTGCCGTCGAAACGCACGAGCGACAAGGAGCTGGCGGTGCAGGTTCGCACCCGGCAGGACTCGAACGGCACGACCGGCAGATCAATAAAACGGCCACGCTCATCGGCCAGCAACTGCCCCTTCGTTCCGTCCTTGCCCCGCAGTTTACGCCCAAGCTCCTCCCGGCAACGCTCTTCAAGCATGCGGTTGAGCTCATCAAAGCTACGAACCTCCGGCACCGGAACCATGAAGTTGGAACGAGTATAGCGCACCATCGATTCGACCACGCCCTTTTCGTTACCTCGGGCCACGTTGCAGAAGTGTTCCTTGAACAGATAGTGGCTCTGGAGCTGGAGGAACCCGTCGGTGAGCTTGCGTTGGTGGCGCTTCATCACCTTGGCCACCATCACCCGCTCGTTGTCGTAGCTGATACGGCAGGGTACGCCATCGAAAAAGGTGAAGGCCCTCACATGCCCATCCCAGAAAACCTCCGTGCAGATCTTTTCGTAGGCCTGCACATAAACCGCATCCGAATACGGCAGGCTCATCACAAAAAATGCGACCTTCCGAAGCTGGCCGTTTATTTTAGCGAGGGCATAGCCGAAATCCATCTGCGCCTCTCCGGGCCGATGGGCCAGCGGAATGTAGACATCCTTCAGACGCACCCGGGCGTTGCGCACGGCATCTTTCACCTGCGTATACCCGCCGGTGTATCCTTCCTCTTTCAGGCGATCAAAAATCCGCTTGGCCGTATGCCGTTGCTTTTTTGGCAACTCCCGGTCCTGCCGGAGAATCTCGTCGATCCGACCGAGAAACGGCCCGATCATGGGCTTCGGCCTCGGCTGGGCCATCCGGTATCCCGGAGGCTTGGGGTGCGCCAGAATCTTCTCCAGCGTCTTGGTGTGAATCCTGTACTCGGCCTTAACCTGTCGCTTGCTGACGCCTTCAACAAGCACCTTTCGTCTGATATCGGTCCACCATTGCATGTCTATGTACACTCCTTTACCTCCCGGTTCCGAAACGGTTAGGCAACCACGTTGCCCGATCCGTCCGGAAATCCGGAAGTTTTAGTTGGAGTGTTACACTTTTAGACCGCCCCGCCGCCCGGTGCACTTTTCAACCGGCGTTTACACTCAAGGCCTTCCTCCCGGCAATGAATATTCAGAGGAGTTTCTTTTAACGGGGACCTTGTTCTTCCTCCGTTTTCACCGAAACATGATACAAGCTGGATCGAGGCCTGGAGAAACAGGACGATACAGCACCGGGTCCGAATACCGCCCGATATCAATAACACTATCGATCCGGATGGATGCCAAGCTATGGCACTCACACCCCGATCTTGTAGCGGAAGTGGTCGAAATCCTGACGTGAAACAAGCTGAAAACTGCGGGGGAAACTTCGGGTTTTGATGAGAAAAAAGGGCTCTTCACGGATGTGCATTTTTTAGCGGCAATCCAAAGCCTCTTTGGAATTGAAAAAAGTAGCTGGTTAAAGCTCAGTCCCCTGATTCATGATGGAAATATACTGCGTATATGCATAAAGACGATTCCGCTTCTGGCCGGTCAGTTCTTTGACAATGCCCAGTCCTTCGAGTCGCTCAAGGCTGGTTCCAATGGTTGTCAGAGAAAGGCCGGTCTTATCCCTCAACCATACCGGCGAAGCAATGGGACGCTCCATCATGGCATGGTGCGTTACCTGTACCGAACCGGAGATGCGGCCAAGTTCCTGTATTCGTCTTCTATCTGTTTCCGCCAGAGCCAAAAGCCGCTGGACGGTGTCCACCGCCTGGGTGGCAGTTTCGATTACGGCATCGGCGAAAAAATCGAGCCAGGCTTCCCAATCGCCCGTTTGGCGGATCTCGTTCAGCAGATCGTAATAGCGTTGCCGGTGTGTTTTAAAGTATAGACTCAAATACAGCATGGGAGCCTTCAACACCTTGTCAGCACACAGCAGCAACGTGATCAGCAACCGCCCCAATCTTCCGTTGCCATCGAGGAATGGATGGATCGTCTCGAACTGGACATGGGCCAAGGCGGCCTTTAGCAAGGTCGGGGTATGTGCGGGCTGGTCGTGCAGGAAAAGCTCAAGCGCGCCCATGCACTCCTGCACATTTTCAGGGGAAGGCGGAACAAAAATAGCATTACCCGGCCGGGTTCCACCAATCCAGTTTTGGCTGCGCCGGAATTCGCCCGGCTGCTTTTCGCTCCCCCTCCCTTTTGAAAGCAGCTCGTTGTGCATCTCCCTGATCAAACGTAGCGAAAGCGGGAATCCCTCTTCCAAACGGGCAAGACCATGATTGAGCGCGGTAACATAGTTGCTCACCTCCTGAACATCATCCATGGGGACACCCGGTTGCTGTTCGAGTTCAAAAAGCAACAGATCCGAAAGCGATGATTGAGTACCTTCGATTTGGGAGGAAAGAACAGCCTCCTTCCGAATGTAGGTGTAGATGAACAGCGATGTTTCCGGGAGCAGGACGGAAACACTGTCCAGGCGGCCAAGCGCCAGCAATGCCTTGTCAAATTTTCCCCGCAGCTCGGGAGTCCAGTCAATCGGCGGATCGGGCGGCAAAGGCGAAGGCAGGAAAGCCTCCACCTTTTCGCCTACCGTCGAAACAGGTACAAACCTGCCCTGTAAATCTCTCTTCATGACGTACTCCATAACTTGGATTAACAAATTCTACTAATCCAAGATAATGCACTTAGTTAGATTAAGATCAAGGCCAGGTTCGCCATATTCCAAAACATGGATTAAGGAAACACATTAATCCAAGTTATCCTATTTATTGGATTAGCGAAAAGCCATTGATTTATCCTGATTTTAGTATCAGATCATGATTTCCCGGAATGGGGTGAGAGAATGGGGTTACTTCAGTCTTCGAGTAGGATGGGGACTCCGATAACTTAGGTCGATGTTTGTATTCTCTGTTGCCGCCTGCTTTCGCGGCGGTGCCACAAGATCTCTTCCTTATTATCGTTGTACCCCAACCCCTCTCAGAACCGGACAAGCAGCTTTCCCACATACGGCTCCTCGGCGTATCTTTCAGCATGCCTCCTCCCTACGGAACGGGTTCAGGTCTTTGCGGACTCTCACGACCGGCCAGTCCAGCAGGTCTAAAACCTGATTGAACTGTGCCCAGTTGTACCCCTTGCGCTGGCTCTTGCGGTTGAGCCATTTAAACAGGATCTGTGTAGCGCGATAGAGATAGGTACTGCATAGATCGGTGTTGTCCGTTATGGCGTAGTAGTTCAGATTCCCCATCACGCGGATGCGGGCCTGACGGATCATCTCTCCTTTTCTTAGTACACGCCGGGCCATGCGGGCCCAGTCGCTGAAATTGTGCAGGCTTTGCCCGAACTTTTTCCGACTGGTCCGACGCTTTACCTTGAAGTAGCCTTTTTTGGTTTTCCCGCAATAGTGCGTGAAACCAAGGAAGGGAAACCCTGAGGGTTTATGGCCTCGTGCCTGTGCATCCTGCCGGGCGAAACACCCGAACTCAATGCAGTGCGTCTTTTCCTCTGCCAACTCTAGACCGAACTCTTCGAGTCGTTCTTTTAGTTGACGATAGAATTGCTCCGCATCGGCTTTGTACCGAAAGCAGGCAAGAAAATCGTCGGCGAAGCGGAAATAATGTGCTTCGCCGTCGCATTGCCTGCGCACCCGTTTGCTGAACTATAGATCCAACACGTAGTGCAGGTAGATGTTCGACAGCAGTGGCGAAAGGATCGATCCTTGTGGCGTGCCTTCGTCGGTCGCGCTTACTAACCCGTCTTCCAGGATGCCGCTTTTGAGCATCCGAATGATGAGCCGGATCACGCGTTCATCGCCGATACGGTGCCGCAGGAATTTCACCAACCACTCTTGGTTCACTTTGTCGAAGAAGCTTCGAATATCCGCTTCAACGACGTAGCTGACTTTCTTTTGCTGGATCGTACGACCGAGATCATCCAAACATTGATGCGGATTGCATCCCGGCCGGTATCCATAACTGCTGTCTTCAAATACGGCCTCATAGATCGGCTCAAGCGTTTGCTTAACCGCCAGTTCAACAATCTTATCTTCAAAATTGCTGATCCCCAGCGGCCGACCTTTCTCCTGCCCCGCCTTCGGAATATAACTCCGCCGCTTCGTCCCCGGACGGTACCCCATCCGCTTGAGCCGCGCCGAAAGATCCCGAAGGTTTCCATCGAGGTTTTCCCCGTATTCTCTCTTGGTTACGCCATCCACTCCGGGAGCCTTGTCCGCTCCCAGTGTTCCGTAGCAGATCCGCAGGTTATCCTCATCACAGATATGATGATACAGACTGGTAAAAACCAGCGTTGGATCCTT
Organism: Pontiella desulfatans; assembly: GCF_900890425.1. Classification (NCBI taxonomy): domain Bacteria; kingdom Pseudomonadati; phylum Kiritimatiellota; class Kiritimatiellia; order Kiritimatiellales; family Pontiellaceae; genus Pontiella; species Pontiella desulfatans. Next base: position 27,484 of record NZ_CAAHFG010000004.1, read on the forward strand.
GCAGGCCTTTTCGCTTATCCGCGTCAGATCGGTTGCCATGATTATTCTGTTCCTTGCATAACATTCATGTTTCTTCTTCTGCGGTCGATCTACCGTGAGGGGCTTCGCTCAGCGAGGGTTAGTCGCTTCATCGCTAGGCCATTGCGGCCCTCCGCCCCCCATCACTTGCAACGCGGCCATGAGCCGCTCTCTTTATTATATCGAACGACCTACTCGGGTACTGACCTCGCGGTCGCTTCCCCAAGAGCCTTGCACGTTGCTCGCCCGGTTAATTATCCATCGTTGTTCAGCTCGATGCAGTCTGGGACTCCGGGGTGTCGGTTTCGTACTGGTCATTATCGCACTCACCGCATGGCCTGCGCCCTTATAGAGAGGATCGGCACCTCCCAAAATTTCATTATTCTCGGAGCTGTGTTTCAGATTCAGGGCATACACCCTTCACCTCGCTGAACTCATTTCCTTTCCTTCTTCAGCCCAGAGGCCAAATTCAGTCATTCCACTACTGGGTGGATGACTACTCCTTACCCAGAGAGGCTTATCCAGCATGGCTGGACTCCTCCTCGATTGGTAACCATTGCCGGGTCACCCTATAAATTAATGATCAAGCCTCGTCGGCAAACAAAAACCCTGATGCCCGTGGGCCATGCAAAGGGGTTTTGCATGCGCAGAATCAGCCGTCATAAAGCTTCCAAAACAACTACCGCCCATCTCCGTATCTTTCCTTCGCCTGCCACGTGGATGCCGCAGGAATATATAAGCGTTTGGGTCAGAGTCGCAGAACCCGCTTGAGTTCGTCAACGGCTTGGCGGTGCTTGGCACTCTCCATGTTTCCGATATTGCGCAACTTCCACTGCAAGGCCGGCAGCTGTTCAAGATGTTCGATCGGAAGCCGGTTCCATTCGGGTGCGCCCATCTTGATCGACAGCAGGAAAAGCCGTTCGTTTTCGGTTAGCCGGTCATTCAGCTCCCTGACCAGACGGCGGCGCGTCTCGACGAGCGTCTCAACAGAAACGGGCTCACGCGCCATTCCTGCGAACTGGGCCGCATAGATCGTTGCCAGAGGCTGTTCATTCGGGTTGAGTAATTCCGCCATCGGGCGGGGATGCCCGGCCAGATAGACCGTAAAGGCCGAACGGATATCATCGGTCAACCCCGGGTCGCGAAACATGAGGTGGACATCGAACAGATCGCGCGGATGCTGCCGGTCGAGGGCGGCACAAATCTTGCCGCCATACAGATCCGCCTCGGAAAGAATGCGGCTCTCAACAAACCGTTCGAATTCCGCCTGGGCGGAAGCACAAAGGGTACGCGTTTCCGGCGGAAACAGAGCCCCGCGAAACACAAAGTTCGGTTCAACCTTGATCTGGGCATTCACGGCATTCACAACCAGCCGCCCCGTCACTCCGGCCACCGGCTGACCCTGAACCGTGGTTCCCGGCAGCTCCGCCTCTATCTCAACGGCAAGTTGTTCCAACGCGCCTGAAATCCCGGCCAGCGCATCTTCGCGTGGAACGAGTGGCAGGTAGGCCAAATCGATATCCACCGACAGACGCGGCATATCCTGAACAAAAAGATTCATGGCGGTTCCGCCCTTCAACGCGAAACAACCATGCTTTTGAAGTAAAGGCAAAACCTGCAGCAGAAGCTCCACCTGCTTGACATAGGTCCGGTTAAACATCGGCGTCCTCTTTTCGGCGCGGCACGGTGATCAACAGTTCGCCGTCCAGTTCGCCCCCTTCGTAAACCACGCGCTTTCCACTGCCCAGATCCACCGGATCCGGATCAATATATTTAAGCCAGGGATGCGCGCAATCTTTCGCCATCCAAAGAAACAGCCGTTTGACCCGCACGGACCGGCAGGCCTCCAGCAGTTTCTGAACCTCCTGCGGGCGCAACGATCCGAGTCCTTCAAATACGGTGCGGGTATGATCGAATGCCGCATTGTCGGCGATGCAATAGAGCATCTCGAAAGCCGCCCTTTCAGGCGGGGATACCCTGATCCGGAACCCCTTGTGCTCAACCGATGCCCAGGGCAGATTCCCGGACGAATCAAACAGATGGGCGCAACGATGCACGATTTCAACTCCCCAGTCCTTGACGGTAAACCAGGTCGGAAGCCGTTCGGAACCATCGCTGAACAGCAGAATGGAATCCTGCTCTCCCATCGAGAGGTAATGGCCTAGACCTTTGAGTTGCAACGCACTTAACCCTGCAACATGGACAGTCAATCCAAGCTGGCTTTGGAGGGTGTGGACCGCACCCTGCCAATCGACGCTATCCCCCGTGCGCATATAGGCGCCGCGCCCGACCCGCTCCAGCCATCCCGAAGCGACATATCGCCGGGCCAAATCCTTCGAGACTCCTTGGTCTGCCAGCCAAGCTGGCGTAAGCACGGTGCCCGGAACCAGATTTTGCAGCATCTGGTTTACTTTGCTTATTTTATGCGAACTCATGATTCGCATAACTAATTAAAAAACAAACCGCTGTCAATCCTTTGGTTTATATAATATCACCCTGGAGTACTAATAGACCGCTAATATACCTAAGAATGATCACAAAAGAAAAGCTACCAGTCCTGAATGGTGCTAAAGCTTCCATAACAGCCACTGCCCATCTCCGTATCTTTTCCTTCGCCTGTCACCTTGGCAACGTCGGCGCTTCCCATTAAAGATTTACCAGAGGCTTTCAAATATATATCGCTGCGCTCAGCGTTCGCGCTACGGCAATGGCAGAGCCTCTACGGCATAGAGCGGGAGCGATAGCAGTTCGAATCGGACTTCTTCAACCGAGTCCCCGGATCGCGCCTTGACGTCTACCATCATTTTTGATGGTGGATTCAAGTCAAAGCGGATGGCCTGCTCACTCCCTTTTTCCAACATAAACTGCTGAAGCGATTTCAGTGACCCGCTGGCTCCGGCCTTCACTTCAATGGGCATAATATGTGTTCCCTGCGAGATGACATAGTCGACCTCGGCATTGTTGGCCCGCCCTTCCCTCAGCCAGTAATTGAGCTGTGGCCTGCCTCGATCCAAATAGGCCAAATGCTGACCCACAAACTGTTCCGCCAGCGGGCCTTCATTCACCAGTACCTGCGCAGTTGCCTCCGATATGTCCTTCCACTGTCCGCCGCACAGGTAATTGACAATACCGACATCCATGAAGATCAGTTTGTAGACCTCATCCGAGGCCTCTGCCGCAAGCGGAACCCCCGAGCAATGAGAAGCGGTCACTTGCCGCAAAAAATGGCCGATGGGTCGCGTTGCCCCTAGATAATGGAGGTCTCCTAAACAGGTATCGAATCGCTCGCTCTCTTCTTCAGAACAAATGACATAAAGAACTGCTTAAAAGCGGTCGCCTGACAAAAAGGAACCTGTAAAATGATGATTTAGGGCTACCAATCATGCCTTCCATCGGTAGGTTATGATACCGATAACTCAATCATCCCGTTTTTTCTGGCATTTTTTGCACAAAACAACGCGTTGTAATTGACATGAAGAGTAAATTACAACACCATAATACCCGCAATATCACATAGGAGAACTTCCCGATGAAACGGTCTGTATCCATATTTCTCAAGGACTGGCTTGCCAACCCGAGCCGCAAACCCTTGGTCATGCGCGGCGCACGGCAGGTGGGAAAGACCTGGCTGGTTCGCGACCTGGCAAAAACAAGCTCCCGGGCACTTATCGAACTGAACTTCGAAAAACAACCTGAACTTGCAGAGCACTTTTTATCCAACGACCCCGCCCGGATCATCTCCGATCTGGAAGCGGATCTTGGTCTGGATATCCATCCCGACAATGCCATCCTGTTTCTGGACGAGATTCAGGCCGCCCCTGCACTGCTGGCATCCTTGCGGTGGTTTCGTGAAGAGATGCCGGAACTCCCGGTGGTTGCCGCCGGCTCCCTGCTGGACTTCACATTGAAAGAACATGACTTCAGCATGCCGGTCGGACGGATCATGTACTGCCATGTTGAGCCGCTATCTTTTTTTGAGTTCCTTGACGCATCGGGCAATGAAAAACTGCGCAAGACGCTGTGCACGGCCAGCAACACCGGAACCCTCTCCCCCCGTCTGCATGAACGGTCGCTGGAGCTCTTCTCTGAATACTGTATTACGGGCGGACTTCCGGAAATCATGGCGGCATGGGTGGAGGTTCGGAATGACGACCGGCGGTTGCAGCTCCAGCAGGATCTGATTGCCGCCTACCGGGATGACTTTAACAAATACAGAAAGCGCGTTCCCGCCGATCTGCTACGTCGTGTCATGGATGCGGTTCCCAAACAAATGGGAAGCAACTTTGTGTACAATCATGTGGACGCGGATTCCGGCCACCGCAATCTCAAACAGGCCGTCGAAATGCTGACGCTGGCACGAGTCTGCCATCGCATTGAGCACACCGCAGCCAACGGACTCCCCCTCGGAGCCGAAGGCAATCCCCGCCTCTTTAAAATGATGATGGTCGACATTGGAATCAGCACCGCTCAACTGGGACTGTCCAGATTGGAAGCTCGCAACCTGAACCAAACCGTTTGGGCCAACAAAGGGGGGCTGGCAGAACAGTTCGTCGGCCAGCATCTCCGCTGCCTGTTCAAACCCTGGGAAGAGCCGCGACTGTTCTATTGGCAGCGAACCGGCGGACGGCAGGGGGAACTCGACTTTATCTACCAGCATGGCCCGCACATCATTCCAATCGAGGTAAAAGCGGGTAGCGCCGGTTCGATGAAATCATTGCATGCATTCATGCAGAACAAGCAACTGCCTCTCGCTGTACGGCTGGACACCAATCCTCCCTCGGTTCAAGACCTGGACGTTCGCACAACAACCGGCGAGCAAGTCCGCTATCGCCTGGTCTCCCTTCCACTAACCATGACCGAAACTCTCTCCTCGGCAATTGAACGCTCCTTACCGCAGTAAAAGATATTTGAAAAATCCCGTCGGTTTTACCAGTCAGCAAGGGAAAGGTGTCCATCCTATAAAATGATGCTTCAGGGTTTCTGAATCTTGCCTTCCAGCGATGGGTTTACTTCTCGCCAAGAGTCAGTTTCTTTTTGGAGTCAATCTACTGCTGAAGGATAATCTTACAGTATTTTCTTTTGCCATCAGGCGTCAACGTAACCAGCAGAGACCTCTTGCGAAACAGGCAGCCAAAAAACACCTGAAAATTTCTCCAACTTTTTTCTAAACAGAAAAGGTGTCCGAAAAGGTGTCCGTCCTATAAATTAATGATCACGCCTTGGATGCAGGTAAATACCCCATGCCCGCGGATCATGAAAAGGGTTCTGCATACGCAGAGTCAGCTGCCGAATGCTTCCAAAAACAACCACTGCCCTTCTCCGCATCTTTTCCTTCGCTTACCACCCTGGCGAAGGTGGAGGATGATTTTTTCAGCGTGCGCTTTGCCCGAACCGCCGGGAAACAAACGCAATGGACGGCCTTCCTGCGAAAGCAGGGTATTCAGAATATCGCACCAAACCAATTTGAGGAGGTAGTCGCCCGATTGCAGACTTTTTTCCGTCCCATGGTTGAAGTTCAGATTGGCAACACACCCTTCGAATCAAATTGGGAACCCGGCGGACCGTGGCGCTAAAAGAGTTCGGGGGAAAGTTCGGGTTTCGTCCACAAACAACCACCCTGTTTCAACTAATTCCAACCTCACTTGACATCCAAAATAATTTATGTATCATGCTAGTTACAAGGTTGATATAGAAACTAAATGAGACGCCTTGTAAACTGCTTAAAATAGTGATGAATGCCTGTCACGCTGGAGGTTGCGAGTTCGAGTCTCGTCATCCTCGCCATTCTAGGGGCTTTCGTATTATGCGAAAGCCCTTTTTTCATTGGCTATTCTGCATATTTTCGGTTTTCGGCTTGGTTTTGATAGCGTTAGGGCCATTTTAGACAAAACTGACCACAAACGGGAACTTTTTCCGAGGGATAAAAACCGCGCTTCGCCCAATGTTACCAGGGAGTCCCACTATATATCATTGGGTTGAAAAACGCCTCATAACGGAAGTGCGTGTTGAGGCGGTCGGCCTGGCGGAAACAGATCATTTCTTTCGAAGGAAGGATGCCTGCCCGTCGCCCGGCATTGAAAAGGAGATCAAGCAGAATCACGTATAAGTGCCCGAAGGATCGCTCCCGCGACAAGTCGTTTGCCGAAACGTGAAGAACCCGCGCCATCCGTGGTCTTTGCATCGATTTAAAAAAACGGTTCTGCGTGTCGGTATCCGGCGGATCAAGTGAGCGGAGTGCGGGGTCAAGGAGGGAGAAGCACAGCCTGGATGCTGAAGGAGGCCTTGCGCAATATCTACTCCATGACGTACGACAGCACCACGGCCCGACTGGCCGTTAAACTTGGTGCGACAAGGCCGTGACCTCAGGCATTGCATGCCTGAAAACGTTGACCAAAACCAACAACAGGCACATCGAAGGAATCCTCGGACTGGCGGCACGGATCATTCACCAACGCAAGCGACGAGGGATTCAACCACAAGATCGGATGGCTGATGCGACAGGCCTACGGCTACCGCGACGACGAATGCCTCCATCTGCAGATCTACGACCTACCTCATCTGGCAACGCGACGGGATCTCTGAGACGCACTTCCCTGAACAACCAAATTTGATCGGGCTTGGAAGAATTCTGGAACCAAAATATGCCGAACGCCGGCGCGTTTTCCCTGGGCGAATTCCTATTGTGAATGTTACGAGGGCAAAACGAAAAGGGAGTGCCTGAACCACTTTTTTCTGCGTGGGTCTTGAGTAACTTGATTAGTGGTTGGCTTATTACAACGATCAACGGACGCATCAGGGAGTGGATATCGGAAACACGGTTCTTCGCCCAGACTTCACACCGACCGACAAAGGGGAGATTAAGCTAGAACAGCGGCTGGGCGGAATCATTTCCTACTACTACCGCGAAGCTGCCTGAACCTGCCCCGGCGAACATCATCAGCAACCGTCTCGCCGTTCAGCATCTGAAAAACAAGCAGGCGCCGCATCGCGGCGCCTGCTCTTTTTTTACGCGGACGTGGGCTTATTTTTCTATTAACCGCAGGAATTCAACATCGTTCGTTGCGGGAACGATGAACGGGCTCGAGACCCCGCCTGGAACATCGACCCAATCGCCAAACGTGAGTTGCGGCCGCGACTGCAGCTTGAAGCGGGAGTCTGTCCAAGTGAAGGTTATATCGCCGCCGTTCATTTCGCCCTCGAGGGTGGGCGGATTCGGCACATCGCCTTCCACGCCGACCTTGATCTTTCCGGTCGTGCCGGTGAACGCCGGGTTTGTTAAGTAGCTGTTGAGTTCCGCCACGGTATATTCGGCTTCCGCAAGCAGGTTCGTGCCGACGGTGACGTTGGCGATGATCCATGTGTTGCTGCCCAGCTCAACGACGGTGCCGGCGGAGTCGGCCACGGTCAGCGAGGTGTTGTTGGTGGATTCGTTCCAGTCGCCATCGATGGTCAGGCCGGCACCGGCGAACACTTCGATCGATGCGGGACCGGCCGCTCCGCCGCTCTCGAACCGCAACATGCCACGATGGCTCTGCCAGACACCGGAATAGGTATTGGACGGGCTCATGACATCGAATACCACGGTCGTTTCCGTGGAGCTACTCGAGGCCGTGGTGCGGAATATGCCATCGCCTTCGATCTGCGAATAGATGCGCAACCCCCGCGTGGCGGTAGCCGAATAGTATCCGGAAACCATCGTATATCCACTGTTAAGGATATGGCCGTCCATCTGGTTCGCCACATTTCCGGTTCCCGATGCGAGGGTCGGGAATTCCAACGTGCCGAAACCGGTGCCGCCCGAGAACCGCAAGTCGGCGATGGTCGTAACCGTACCGAGGTCTTCCTTGCCGCGCACCTGCACCTTGCCGCCAGCCAATACGGTAAGGGAGTCGCCCTGGAAAGCAACGTTTCCATCCGGGCTCTTCAGGTTGCCGGTCGAAGGTACGACATAATCGAATCCCGAGGTTGGCGCCATGTCGTTATCCCAGATCGTAGCCGAAGTCCAGGTCTGGGCCGAGGCAAGCACATCCATGTAAACCAGCGTATTGACCACGGTTCCCACCGTGAGCGTCCCGCTACCGGAGAAAACCGGGTTGGCGCCGAGCGCGTTGAGTTCGGTCGCGGTATAGGTGCCCGCTGCAACGGACGAACCGCCGAAGACCAGGTTGGAGACCGCCCAATCGTAGCCGCCCAGGTCAACGTTGGCGTTGGCGCTGTCGTTGACCGTCAGCGATGCGCCGGCTTCGGATTGGTTCCAATCGCCTAGAATGCGGAGCTTACCGTTGTTCAGCACTTCGATACTGCCTGTTCCGACCGCACCGGCATTGGCGAACTCGTTGGTGCCGCAGTAGACCACCCACGTGCCGGAAAACTCGTTCACGGCGTTGTCGATGTAGATGGTATGCGTCGATTCGGTATTGCTGTAGTACATTTCCACCTCAACATCCGGCTCGGTGTTGTAGACTTTGGAGAGCACGCGCAGGTCGCGGGTTACGCCTTCACTGGACATATAGCCCTGGAATCGCGAATCGGAGATTACATTGATTTCGCCATCGATCTTGCTTTCCACATCGTTTCCCGTGCCGGCAACCAGCACGCCGCCGTCCATGGTCAAATTATCCACCGAGATGACTTCCGAGCCGGTCACCTTCAACTGGAACTGGGTTCCCTCGCCGCGGATCGTCAACGATTTCCCCGGGAACGTGGCCGGACTGACCGGAGAGAAGAGGTAGTTGTTGGTGACATAATAATTATTGATATTGGTGGCCGCCACTCCATCGCTCCATGCGGTCGGATCCGTCCAGTTGACCTTATCGGAAACAAAGTAGACATCCCCGGGCGGTGCGGGGCCGGTGACGACCTCGATGGTGCCGCCGTTGACAAATACCGTATCGCCGAAGGTGTTGAGTTCCGCGGCGGTATAGGTTCCCGGCGGAACGCCAGCGCCGCCGAACGTCATGCTTTCAACCTTCCAGTTGGAATTGCTCAGGTTGATTTCCGAGGCTCCGCTGTCGCCGATGGAGAGCGTCGCACCTGCGGCTGACTGATCCCAATCGCCGCCGATCGTTAGGCCCGCACCGGCATTGATTGCAATGCTGCCCGTGCCGACCGATCCGCCCGTCGCGAAAATGAATGTACCGCGCGTCGCCGTCCAGTCGCCGCTGTATCCGCTGTTGTCCGTATTTTCAATTGCAACAAAGTGCGTGGTGCTGGCGGAAGACGCGCTCGTCGAGAGGTCTCCGGAACCACTGATTTCCGAAAGGATCCGCAAGTTGCGGGGGCCCGTTGTGCCCTGGGTTCCCCACCAGCAGGTAAACGCCGAGTCGGAAACCACATCAATCGTTCCATCCAGCGCAAAGGTAATGTTGGCCCCGGTTCCGGCATAGACAGCGCCCCCGTCCATGACCAGGTTTGGAACAACGAACGTGTTGACCGAATCCCGCAATTGCAGCTGGGAGCCGGTTAGGAGCGTAAACGAATCCCCGCCAAATGCGGAGCTCGCGTCGGACACCCGTAACCACAGGGTGCTCGTGTAGTCGTTTCCATTGGTCGGGGCAATGCCCGAACTCCAGGTGGAGCCTTCGTCCCATTCGGCCAGATTCACCAGCTGGGTCACCACATCGGCCTGCACGGCGGTCGCCAGCGCCATCCCCGCAATCATGCTTCGAACCATTATTCTACCTGTACCCTTCATCTTCCTACCTCCTGTTTGTGGATTAAATGAAACAACTGCTATTCATAGGATGTGACACTGTTTACATGTTGCCTGTTTTTTTTACAACCGGATGCCTATTCACATTGTTGAACCCTGGATTTCCCACATGCTTGAAACCGAAGCGGCTTCACGGTTGCCGGATTATTGGGCATCGACCCACAGCAACGGATGGCGGATGGGCAGATTGCGCAGCACTTCGTAGGTTTGCGGATCAGCCTCGAACCGCTTCCAGGTTTCGAGATAGGATGCGTCGGCGTATTCGCTCCCTGCAAAGAGCAGGAACGGATGGCGCACGGGCCACTCGTCCCAATACATCACGTCGGGCTCTTTGGGCCATGCGCTTTTATCCCGGACATAGGGCGCCATGAAACCGACGCCCAGTTTCATCCCCCGCCCATCCGCCAACTGGAACGTCCACAGGTTATCGTCTTCGGAGGAGGCCAGCTGGGCCACGCCGGCCATCGCATCGAGCACGAAAAGCGAATAACCGTAAGGTTTGGTGCGCTTCAGTTCCGCCGGGAAACCGCCCTCCGCGTTCATCATCCCGTCCACGTAAACCGTTTTGAACTGGTTGCGGATCCATTCCAGTTGCTCCGCGTCGCCCACCAGATCCGCAAACGCCGCGGCTTGCAGCGACCAGCAGACGCCGTGGTTGTTCGGATGCTGCTTTTCCTTCAGCCCATAGGGATGCGTGTTCAGCCACTTTAAATAGTCGCAAAACCAGGCCTTCACCGCCGCCTGATCCTGCTTGGCAAACGAAGGCGAGGCGCACAGCAATTTTGCGCCGCGCGCCACCTCGACCAAATGGATGGTGTCGATCACCCCGATGCTGCGCCCGGAGTGGCACCCCTTGATCGCCTGCCCATACAGCAGCGACGGATTCATCCGCGTTGCATCATCCACGAACCACGCCTTGAGATGCCCGACCGCCTTGTCCGCATAGCGTTCCTCGCCCGTAATCCGGTAGGCCGAAACCAACGTCCCGATCATATCGCTCAACCGGATCATCGACTGGCGGTGGGCGATGAAGTTCGCCGGGTTGGTTTGCCCATCACGGCGGACATACGGCCCGTCGGGATTTTTTGGATCCGGCCACCAATAATCGCCTTCCGAATAAAAGTCGTGGATCCCGCCCTCGCTGCGTTCGCAATGGTCGGCGGTCAAGGTGCGCGGCGCTTCGTTCATATAGCGCGCGGCCTTTTCCATGATCCGCGGTTTTTCGACCGCAACGATGTCGAAATCCGTTTTTCCGCCAATGCCCGAGAGAACGCACCCTGCGAGAACCACGATTAATAGCTGCACCTTCATGTCGTTATGCTTCATCGTAGGCTCCCTTGCTCCAAATCCCACACCTTTTGAACGCAACCCTTCAGCACGGGGCTTATTCCGCAATCAGGCGGAAGAAGCCGAGTTCATCTTCCGGCAGAACGCTGACGGGCGAGGTATCGCCGCCGGGAACATCGAACCAGTCGCCGGACGCGAGGCCGTTGGTGTTGCACTGCAACCTGTAGCCGCCTTCCGACCACGCGAAGGTCAGCTCGCCCCCGCCCCATTCCGTTTCCAGCATGGGCGGCACCGGCGTTCCGACCACGAGGGTTCCCGTTCCAGCGAAAACCGCGCCACCCAAAGCATTGAGTTCTGAAACGGAATACGTTCCATCTTCAAGGACTGTTGAGCCAATGGTTACGTTGGGCACCGACCAGGTGTAGGCTCCAAGGTCAACCCCTGCGGCGGCAGAATCAGCAACCGTTAGCGAGACCTCGTTGGTCGGTTGCCAGTTGCCCTGGATTTCGAGCTTGCCGGAACCGAGCACCTCGATCGAGGCCGCCCCGACCGCACCCGGGCTTTCGAAGACGAGCGTGCCGCGGTTGCTCATCCATAGGCCGGAGAAGGTGTTCGCGGGATTGTCGATCGTGGCGGAGTGTGTTGTGGATGCGCTCGATGCCGTGGAATAGAATGTTCCATCTCCGCCGATGGTCGCCGAGATCCGGAGATTGCGGGGGCCGGAATCGCTCCAATATCCGGAAAGGATGGTGTAGCCGTCGTTGAAGACCGAGCCCTGCAACACGTTGACGGTGTTGATTCCGGTTCCGGCGGCCAGGCTTACCGGCTGAGCTTCGGTTCCGCCGGAGAGGATCAGGTTGTTGATGGTGGTGGCGGCGCCGTATTCCTCTTTTCCGCGGAATTGAACCTTACCGCCCCCCTCGACGATGAGCGAATCGCCGGGGAACACGGACGAGCCATCCGGACTCGTGAGATTGCCGGTGGCGGGGACGACATAGGCGTATTCGCCCGACGGCGCGAGATCGTTGTCCCAGATGGTCGCCGTAGTCCAGGTTTGCGCCGAGCCGAGCACATCCATCGTGACCACGGGCACAACGGCCCCCACCGTAACCGAACCGGAGCCGGTGAATACGGCGTTGGCGCCCATGGCGTTGAGTTCCGCCGCAGCATATGTGCCTTCGGGAACATCGACCGAACCGAACGAAAGTTGGGCGACCACCCAGTCGTAGCCGCCGATATCGACCGACGCCGCTGCACTGTCGGCGACCGCCAGCGCCGCGCCGTTAAACGCCTGGTTCCAGTTTCCCTCGATTTTTAATTTGCCGTTGGCCTTCACTTCGATGTCCGCCGTGCCGACCGCGCCGGCATTCCGGAACAGAAGGGTTCCGGCGTTGCTGATCCATTTGCCGGCATAGGTATTGGCGGCGTTTCCGACAATCAGCTCATGGGTTGAAGAGCTGTTCGAGGCCGTGCTTGCAATCTCCCCGGCGCCACTGACCGCCGAACGGATCTCCAGGTTCCGCGCCCCGGCCGAGTCGCTCCAGTAGCCGCTGATCGTCGTGTTCGTTTGGATCTCGACCGTTCCATCGAGGATATTGGTAACGTCGGCTCCCGTCCCGGCAAAGAGGGTTCCACCCGCCATAACCAGGTTGGTGGCGGTAGCGACTGCGCCGCCCGTGGTGCGCACCTGAAGCTGCCCGCCGCTCTCGATCGTCAATGATCGGCCGCCGAAGACGGAGTCCGTACCGGGCGTGCGCAGGCGCAGATCGGTGACATAGTCGCAACTTGCGAGCGGCTCCCAGTCCGAATTCCATGTTGCACTTTCGCTCCAGCTCCCCAAATCAACCGTCTGCCGGAAGAGTTCGTCCTCGGGCGCCGAAGGGAACCAATCGGTCTGCATCAGACGGGCGCAACCGAGCTGGTGGTGCGGCGTGTCTTCGTTGCCGACTTCGTTCTCGTAGGTCGAAGGATCTTCGGTGGAATAGTTCTCAACAACGAAAAAATCGGGGAGTGCATCGTGATCCCGGAGAATCTGCACAAAGGCCTCGGTCTCTTCGTCATACTCTTCCTTGCTGTTGTTCGGCGACACGATGATGCCGACCGTATGGCCTTGGCTGTGCGCCCAGCCGATCGCATCCAGAATCCAGTCGTGGTATTTTTGAATGTTGGGATTGGCGTTGTTGATGCGTAAAAAATAGACGTGGGGCGGGATATCGATCGTCAACCCTCCCGAGGCTTCGATAAGCTGCTGGAAATCGGCGCGGTCGGAAACATAGTTGTTGTGCAGCTGCGTGTAGTAGGCCGCCATGTTCTGGTATTCGAAGGTGGGATAGATCGGCGTGGATGGATCGACGCCCTTGTCGTAGTAGGCCTGGATGGTCAGCTCCCAATCGGTCACGTCGGGAACGCGCGAACTTGAGAAGCAGTTTACGGTAATGAATTCCGCTTCAATGCCCCGGCTCAGATAGCGGCTCACATAGGCGTTTTGGCGCGCGGTGTAGTTGGAGGTCGTGTGCCCCATTTCAATGCCCCACGCGCGGTCGGCCCACAACGAAACGATAGCGTCCTTTTCCGCCTCGGTCGTATGATCGGTCCAACCTACGGAATGGATGAAAATATTTCCGCCGTCCCCCCGGTAGTCATCCGAGTTCGCCGCGACCGCCAGATCTCCGCATCCGGACACCCCGCCCGCATAGATCCGGGCCGACGCAATTGAGACCGATAGGAGAGCAAACAACAAAGCGTAAACAAAGCAACCGTTCAATTTCATGCAACACACCATACCCCGCTGTCGCATACGAATCCAACGCAACGACTGTTCACATTGTTGAAAGCAAAATGGGCATCCCCAGATCGGCGGGCAATGGGGAATAAGGGACATCGGGTAAAAGTGAAAAGCCGCCACATGGTGGCGGCTCTTCCTGCAAAAGGAAACGGTGCCGGGCACCGTTCGCGGACTAGATGGACAGACGGCGGATGAAGAAGACCGCCGTGCCCACCATGGCCACCAGCCCCAGGGTCGCCGGTTCCGGAATCACGGTGATGGTTCCCGTACCGGAAAAGACGGCGGCGTTGCCGGCCATGGCGTTCAACTCCGACACGGTGTAGGTGTCGTTGGCCAATAGGCCTTCACCATTGAGGTTGAATTCGCCTACCGTCCAGTCATAGTCCCCGACATTCACAAGGGCATTTGCACTGTTGGCGACATAGAGCGACGCTTCCGCGTCCCAGTCGCCGAGAATCGTCAGTTTCCCGTTGGCATTGACTCTGACATCCCCTGCACCAACAGCGCCCGCGTTGGCGAATTCCAGCGTGCCGACGTTGCTGATCCAAGTGCCCGAAAAATCATTCGCGGCGTTGGCAATGGTGAGCTTGTGCGTGGAACCGTTGTTCGAAGCAGAACTTTCAAGATCGGAGCTGCCGCTCACCTTTGAAAGGATGTTCAGGTTGCGGGCGTCGCCGGAAGTGGAGTTCCAATACCCGTTAAGGTTGGAGTCGGCGGTCACATTCATATTGCCATCCAGCGCAAAGGTAACCTCATTACCCGTTCCCGCATAAACGACGCCGCCGGCCATAATCAGGTCATCGACCGTGAAAGTACCGGACGTGTTGCGCAGCTGCAATTGCCCCGTAGATTCGATCGTCAGCGAATCGCCGCTGAACGTGCCGGCGGAACCGACCCTCAACTTCATGGAGGTCGTGTAGTCGTTCCCCACAGTCGGAACTCCGTCCGGATTCCAGGTGGAAGCCGTATCCCAATTTCCAAGATCTGTGTCCTGGCTTACCGTGTCGGCACTTGCCATGGAAGCGCAAATGACCGCAAGGACGGTTGCCACGCATTGCAGTTTAACCCACTGAGCTCTTTTCATTTTTTTCTCCGTTTTTATTTCCCCACTCGAAGCACGCTACCGCGCTAAGATCGAGCACATGGTGGACGGTATATATAAAACGGCGGGTCGAAGCCAACGGCGTGGTTATTCACATTGTTGAATCAAAAAAGCCAGCGCTACGGGCTAATGGCGCTCTTATGGAATAGGCACAACAACTTCCTGAACGAGCCGAACCGGGCCGAGCAGGCCGGAGGGAAGCCGCGTGCGATCCCGGCTCACTGCTCGATCAACCGATAGAAGCCCGCACCGTTGGTCGGGTTCAGATCAAACGGCGGGGTATCGCCGCCGGGCACATCGGACCAACCGCCCTCCGTCAAACTGGTTCGCACCTGCACCTTGAAGCCACTACCCACCCACGAAAAGGAGATATCGCCACCACTGATGCCGTGCTCCAGCAAGGGCGGATCCACCACACCGCCGCCGACCAACCGCGCCTGATAATTGAGTTGCGGACGCGTATCGGGCGGCCCTTCCACTCCACCTTCGGACATGGTGACGTGGGCGCGGCGAATGCTGTTTTTCCCAGCGGCGCTGTTCAGGCGCAGGAAGACATAGTGCCCGGCACCGACGCCACCGGCATATTGCGCGTTCAGGTAGTCGGTCAAGGTGATACCGTCTGCGGTGATGGTTCCGAACGCGGTGCTGTCGGTCAACACGCTGGCCTGGATAAGCGTCGCATCGGTCGCGTCGAGCGCGTTGGTCTGGCCATAGTAGTCGGTGCCCAACACGGAGGAGTCGCCACGTGCCCCGAGGCCGTAGAGATCGGTGTTCCGAAGGGTTCCATCCTTGTCGAAATAGTCGAACGAGAACGCAGCATTGACGAACGGATCTTCCGCGTTTCCGAGATCCGGAAGCTGGAAGACAAACACCGTTGCCCGGTCTACCCACGGATCCGATCCCCCCGTTCCAACCAACGAAGAGGTGGTTCCGTTGATGACGGTTCCGTCTTCCTTGATGCTGGCGTCGGCGGTTTCGCCATAGAGCGCGCCGCTGATCATCGAGATCTCCGCAACGGTCAACGTTCCGCTGCCGGTGAAGACCACGTTGGCGCCCAATGCGTTGAGTTCGGCCGCCGTATGCGTGCCGGCGGCCACGGCGACTCCACCGAACTCCAAACCGGAGACCGTCCACGCATAGATTCCGAGATCGACGGATGCGGTTGCCGAGTCGGCCACCGTCAACGTGGCCCCTGTCAGCCAATTGCCCAGAATCCGAAGCTTGCCGCTGCCGAGCACTTCGATATCCGCCGAACCAACCGCCCCCGCATTTTCGAAGACGAGCGTACCGCGGTGGCTTTTCCAAACACCGGAGAACGTATTGGCGGGATTGTCGATGGTGGCGGAGTGCGTGGTGGAATCGTTCGACGCGGTGGAATAAATGGTTCCGAAGCCGTCGATGGATGCCGAAAGGCGGATACTGCGCGGCCCGGTGCTGCTCCAATATCCGGAGAGGACCGTGTAGCCTTGGTTCAAGATCGATCCCCGAAGCACATTGACGGTATTGGCCCCGGTTCCGGCCGCGAGGTTCACCGGCTTGGCACTGGTTCCGCCGGAGAGGATCAGGTTGTTGATGGTGGTGGCGGCGCCGTTTTCCTCCATACCGCGGAACTGCACTTTGCCCCCGGCCTCTACGGTCAGGGAGCCGCCCGCAAACGAAACGGTTCCGTCCGGGCTTTTCAGGTTGCCCGTATCCGGAACGACGTACGCATATTGCGCGGAGGGCGCGAGATCGTTGTCCCAAATACTCGCCGTGGTCCAGGTCTGCGCCGACCCCAGCTCGTCCATCGTCACCGTGGTTACCTCGGGCACCACTCCGCCATAGAGGATCATCTCCTTGATGTCCGTCGGGGTGGAGTTGGCGTTGCCGCCGGCATCGGCGCCGGTCATCCACCAGTAGACCATGCCCGCATCGGAACAGTCGAACCGGTCGTCCTGAAACGAAACCACGCCATCCTGTTCGGCATACTTGAGCTGATCCCAAATCCAGGCGATTCCCGGATTCTCGTGCTCATAGGCCCAGTTCCACAGCCCGGTATCGATATAGACCTTCAGCCCGACATTCTGATCGCCGATCTGATGTTCCGTCACCCCGAAATCGAGAATCTGCTGCCAGGTAAAATAGTCGCCGCTGTCGTCGTTCGCCGGGTGGTGCGACACCACGTGCACATACGGAATCTTTGCTGGATCGGCGGCCTGCAGCGCATAGCCGATCACATCCGGCTCCCCGGCTTCGATAATCCACAGCGGATCGGCGGCGCTGGAAGCGTCGATGGCCGCCGTCAGGTTGGCCACGGCCTCCGTTTGGTTGGAGCGGCAGTTGTAATAATCCGAAAGGTTTCCGAACGGCCCGAAATAGGAGATTCCTTCCCCGCACAGCGCGTCGAGCTTGGCCTGGCGGCGCAGCTCGTCGGCCTCGCTGATTAACAGGCCTTCCCCCGAACCTGGAACCAGATCGCACGAGTGTGAAAGATGGACCAACCGATCTTCCAACCCGGCGCCGTTCAGGATGCCGAACATTACGGCGGTGGCGCCGATGTCGTCCGGGTCGGCCGAATTGCCGTCGGCGACAATCGCCAGGCGGCCCGCCGGCGGGAAATAGGTTGCCGAGGTCACGTAGCGGCTCCAAAATCCGGAAACACTGTCCGCGCCGTCGACATCGAAGATCCACCAGTTTTCCGTACAGTCGGAAAAATCCACCCCGCCGTCCGGAATGACGGAATAGGTGGCGCTGAAACCAGCGGCATCGATGATGGCGTCCGCTTCCGCCCACAGGCTCTGCGCCAGCGGGTTGGGGTTCGACGCGCTGGTGGCGGAGCTTAGCCACGAGGTCGCCTCCGAAACATATTTCGGCGTGTCAGGGCCGCGGTCCGCTTTGGTTGAATAGTCGCCGAAATCCACGTTGCCGTCATCGATCTGCCGATAGGTCGTCTGCGCCTGCACATAGGCCAGGTCCGCGTCCGTGGTCTGGTCTTCGTTCCAGGAGCTGTGCTGCACCACGATCACGTTTTCCTGAACAAGCGCTTCGGACACGCCTGCGGAAAGGAGCGCCGCGACCCAGTCGGCGGTAAAGTCGGACTGTCCGGCCTCTTGCACCCAGGCTTTTCCTCCGGCTTCAAGGATGGGTTGCACCTTGTCTTTGACGCGCGTTACCGAAGCCGACCAATCGGCGCTCGCGTCCGTCCAGTTGACGTTTTCCGTTCCGAAGGCGAGTTCGAACAGGCTGGTGGAATCAATGAAGGTGCCACTCTGCTCGCCGATTGCGCCCGCCACGCAGAAATAGTCCACGCCCGCCAGATCCTCATGCGCCAGCATGCAGCCCAGCGCCGCCTGCGCCATAATATCGTCCGCATCCGGTTTGGAATCAAACTGGGCAATCAGGATGTCGGACGCCTTGTTGAACTGGGTGCGCAGCGTGCCCGAGAAGAGTTCAATCGTCCGCCAGCGCCCGCGCGACCAGGCCGTTCCGGTGCCCTCCGCGATTTCCCCGTTGGTGTGGGTGTCGGACTCGATGGCAATGGTGTCGCCGTTTTCCAGCGCGATATCGTTCCAGACATACGGGTTCGGCTCCATGTTCAGCACGGAACCTTCGCCGATATATGGATTTTGGTAGGTCGCAACAACCGAGCCGTTCACCAGCAGACGATAGGTCGATTCGCCGTCCTCCTCGGTCAGCGTGGTGATACGCACCTGATAGGTGCCGGAATCGCCGCCGAACGTGCGGGAGGCCCGCGCAAACTTTTCGCGGTCGGCCACAACCGATGCGTCGATCGCCAACGCATCATAGGTCGCATCTTCGTAATAGTCCACTTCGCCGCCCGTGATGGACGGGAAATCCGTTAGCGCGTCGTAGGTATAGTCGGCGGACGCGTCACTTCTTTCCGACTCCGGTTGGCTGAGGCTCTCGGCGGTCGCTTCGTCCACCAGCTCGTGGCGGAACATGATGCGGTTGATCCTGAAATAGCGCGAGCGGCCGGAAACCACCAGCGTATAGGTTTCCCCGGCCTTGAAATCATACACGGCAACGCGCTTGTTTGAATCGCCGCCCGGATCGAGATTGCCGTTGCCGCCGGAAGAATCCTTGCCGTTCTCCCACTTCCAGGCATCCGCCGCCCCGCCGAAATATTTGGTATCGCTCTGCAGCAACGATAGCGATGCATTGTCGCCATGGCTATCCCACGGAGCGGGGCCCGCATCGTAGTCGCCTTCAACGCGCACATAGCAATCGTTCGCCACGTCGGTGCGGCCGTCGTGCGTCTCTTTTGCGCAATGCAGGTGCAGATAATAGAGCCCGCCTTGGTTGATCTTGAATTGATATTCGAGCGGCGAGGTGGCGGGTCCGGATTCATAGGTGTTGCCGTCAAACTTTAGATAGCCCGTGCCGGAATAGCCGGACAGCGCGGTTTTTTCCTCCCAAAGATCCAGCGGCGATTCCGTATTCTCCATCTCCATGATCACCAAACCGCCCTCTTCCAGATAGACCCCCTCGGCGACCGGCGTGGTGCCGCCGGAGTCGGTTACCGAAAAATGGATTGTCAACGCTATGCCGGCCGTGCCGCTTGCGCCGCTCCCGGTGTAGGGGGTCGCCGTGAGGGAATAGCTGCCGACGGACGGGGTCCATGCATCATAGTCGCCCGAAGTATCGCCCTTCAGTGCATAGGGCTGGACGGTTTCGGTTTGCGTGTGGGTTTCCGCACCGGACAGGTTCAATACCACACTACCGACCGGATCGGGATCGGTGTTGGCCCGGATGTTCAGGTTGCGCGTCGGCAAGGAAGCCAGATCAATCGAGGTTCCATCGACCAGCGGATCGTATCCGGCCATCGGAAGATCGGTGTCCGCATTGATCAACGTCAGGCTTGTCACCGCCTGTTGGGCAAATCCGCACACCGCCATCAAACAGCACGTCAGCGTCAAAATCATTTTTCGCATCGCTTCTCCTGGATTCTCTTTTTTCATTCACGGGCTGGGTCTGCATGAAAGAATATAGCACGCCCCACACGTTCATAACTATCCCACGTCACCGCACGACTGACAAAGCAGCAGGAATTCACATTGTTGAACCATCTGCAATAAAACATTTTCCCTCTAGGTTTGTTAACGTTTCAAACATTCCGTATAAGGTTAACCATGCAGAATCGTAGTCAGTTCATAAAGGCGGTCGCGCTGGTAGCCGGCGCACCGTACACGGTTTGCGCCGGGCGGAACCGTGCGCCGGAAACCTACTATCAGCCCGGGAACTGGCTGGCCCATTCCAAGGCGCAGATTGCCAAGAAAGACCCGCGATACCTTGCCGCCTTGCAACGGTTGATTGCCCAGGCGGACGAGGCGCTGAATGCCGGGCCGTTTACCGTGATGCAGAAATCGACCACACCTGCGAGCGGCGATAAACACGATTATATGAGCCAAGGACCCTACTGGTGGCCGGACCCATCCCAACCGGATGGGCTCCCATATATCTGGCGCGACGGCGAGGTGAACCCGGAAACCCGGACGACCGCCTCGGACCAAGTGCGGAAAAGTGCCATGGTCAAGGCGGTGGATTCCCTTGCGCTGGCCTACTATTTTACGGAAGACGAGCGCTACGCAAACCATGCCGCGCGTTTACTGCGGTTCTGGTTCCTGGATCCCAAGACGCGGATGAATCCCAACCTGAATTTTGGCCAAGCAATTCCTGGAATGGATACCGGGCGCAGCATCGGAATCATCGAAAGCGTCGGCTTCCTGAAGACCGCCGATGCCGCCGTTTTGCTGCAACCTTCCAAAGCGTGGAAACCCGTTGACCATGGCGGCCTGAAAGCGTGGTACCGCGAATACCTCCAGTGGCTCCTGGAAAGCCCGCACGGCAGAAAGGAAGGCCAGGCAACCAACAACCACGGCACCTGGTACGATGTGCAGGTCGCCTGCTTTGCCCTGTTCTGCGGCGACCGGGCAACGGCGAAAACGGTGCTGGAAAAAGCCGGGCAGGTACGCATCGCCAGCCAGATCGATGAAGAAGGCAAGCAGGAAGAAGAGTTGCGGCGCACCAAATCGTTTTCATACAGCATCATGAACCTAAAGGCCTTGTATGCCCTCGCACGCCTCGGGGAATCCGCCGGAATCGACCTCTGGAAATTGGGCGAAGGCGACCGCCCCTACCTGCAGGCTGCATTCGAGTTCCTGGCGCCCTACACCAACAAAGACCTCGAGTGGCCCTATAGACAGATCAGCACCGTGAAAAGCGCCTCCATGTATCCGCTCATCAGCCAGGCCTACATCAACTACCGGAAACCGGAATACCGCGACCTGCTCAAGCACCTATCGGAAGAAGACCTCTCCCAGCCGGAACTGTTGCTGTTCCCCGTTCCGTAGCGCGGATATCCGATCCACGTTTCCGCTTCCCGACATCCGCAAGAATCTTTTGACAGGATAACCGGATGGTCAGGATCGATGGGCAGTTGCTTTCGTGTCTTGAACGCAGTGAAGCAGGGAAATGCTGGGCTTCGATTCAATATGACGAATTAGGCGGCCTGACCATTTGTCCTTTCAATAATCCTTGATTCTAAGATTCATCGGCTGACCCCTTTTTGACCGAATCCGGCCTCATGGGTGCTTCCAACGGAGCGGGGGCTTTCCTGCCCCCGTCGGGCACAGGAATTTCCCTGTTCCCGTACAAGACAGGAATCGGCACCGTACCGCAGGCGGCCCGCCTGCCCCGCCGAACGGGCAACCACCGCGCGCCCCCAAAAGCCGCTCGCGCTCTTTTGCATCTACCCGGGCACTCCGACCCTTTTTCACAAAGATCAAAGGACCGACCCCTTTTTAGGCACTCGTCAACCAAAATGACGATTTAGGCGGCCTGACCCCTTTTCTTCCCGGAAGCAAACATTCCATAGCCATTATTTTTAAACAGTTCCGGCAACGTCGTCGTGCGGTCACGAAACTCATCCGTAAACACCTTCTCACTATAAAACGCGTAATGCCCCGACTTAAACGGCTCCATGCCGATAAGCAGTGCATTACGGCTCGGCGAACACCCGGGCGCGGAACAGTGCGCATTGCTGAAATTGACGCCCTTCCGCGCCAGGCGATCCATATTCGGCGTCTGCGCCGCCGGATGCCCCCCCAGAAAACCGGTCCAGTCGTTCATATCATCAATGGCAATAAACAGAATATTAGGCTGTTCCGCGGCACGAGCCGCACCGCCCAGTCCGACTGCCAGCATCAAGGCCATATAAATCGATTTCATATCACTACGTTCCCATTTAAGCGGTTAACCGAACAAGGTACCCTGTTTGCGGCATATCGTCCATTGCGGTTATCTCCAGTTCAGTAAAACCGGATTAACTACGAAGGCTCCAGGAACGCAAAGCAAGGTAGGGCGGCCTCGCTCGAGTGAGCCCACCTTGTCGAGGCCAACCCGGCTCACGTTGGCGAGGGCACCGCTTCAATTACAGCGAACAGTACGCACCGTCCGGCAGATAGCGGCGACGCCGTCGCGCGCACTCCAAGGCGGCTATGCCGCAAGTTATTGCTTCAGATTCAAAACAGCTGTTTCAAGCCCCGCGCCTTTGACGGTCAGCGTCAATGCGCCGGGATCGGTTCCGGTTTTAATGAGTGCCAGACAACGTCCCAGATAGGTCGGACGATTCGTGCAATTTAACCGGGAATTGACGACATCACCGTTTCCGTTGTTGAGTGCGAAAATTTCCGCATCGCCGCTGATTTCACAGGTGAGTTCTTTTTCGGAAAAGACCACCGGCCGACCTTCATCGTCCGTGAGTTGTAATTCCACCCGAACAAATCCGGCGGGTTTCAGGGACTCCGTATCTGCGGTCAGCTGTATGCGCGAGGCATCCCCTGCCGTCTTCACGGTCGATTCACACACCTCCGCGCCGGCGACCACGCCTTTGGCGGTCAGCGTTCCTTCCTCAAAGGCGATATCGCGCCATTTCATAATCCAGTTGGGCACATCCGCCAACTTTTGATTTCCAAGCCGTTTTCCGTTGAGGTACAGGTTCACCGAATCACAATTGCCGTACGTCACAGCGCTCACCGTCTCGCCGGCGGTCCGATTCCAGTTCCGGCTCAGCTTGGGGATTCCCCATGTCCCTTCAACCGTGTCGGGATTCTCCTCGTAAATGGCCAGATATACCATCGGCTCTTCCGTCCAGAAGGCTTCATACAGATAGGACTCAGGTCGTCTAAACTCAACAGCGTTGATCAGACCGCTGTTCCCGCTTGCATCTGGATAGGTTCTGGATTCACCCAGATAACCGATACCCGGCCATAGAAACACGCCCATGTTGTTATCATTTTCCAGCGCATCCAGCCAGGGACTGCGCTCTACACTGGCGAAGCGGACTTCCGGCGTACTGTTGAAGTAGCGATAGCTTTCGGTACTGAGAAAGGGTTTGCCCGGCTTTTTCTCGGCAATCATTTTGCACCACTGCTCGCCATAGTTCAGCGCGATCAAATCCATATACCGGCAGCTTTCGATGATGTCGTTCACCTTCCGCTCCACAATATTCCTGCCCTTATAATCCTTCCCGCGCTCCATGCCGGAAATAACCGGGCGGGTCGGGTCCAACGAGCGAACAAACGAAGCATAGGTCCGCAGGCCGTGTTTCTGGCCAAGCGATTCCGGCGGATGGTTTTCATTGCCGACACTCCACATGATGACCGACGGGCGGTTGCGATCCCGCAGGATCGTGGACTCAAAATTACGTTTCCACTCATCGCTGAAATGCGGATCAAAGAAAGAGACATCATAAAATGGCGAATCCTCCGCCAGGTTTGGTCGGTAGGTCTTGTCCCACTTGTCGACAAATTCATTCATCACCAGAAAACCCATTTCATCGCACAGATCCATGAATGCATCCGAAGCCGGATTGTGCGCGGTTCGAATGGCGTTGCAGCCCAGCGCCTTCATCTTTTCCAGCCGGAAGCGCCAGATGGATGCATCCGGAACCGCCGCCCCGAACGAACCCGCATCATGATGCAGACAGACGCCCTTCATCTTCAGGTTTTCCCCGTTCAGGAAAAACCCGCGCTCGGCATCAAATTCAATCGTACGAATCCCGAAAGTTGAGGGGTAGCGATCCAATACCACCTTGCCAGACTTCAGCACACTTTCCGCTCGGTAGAGGTGCGGCGTATCAACCGACCAGAGGTTCGGCTTTTTAACCGTAAGTTCCTGCCGGGCGGTCTTCTTTGCAAAACGCGAAGCCGAAACCTTGGAACGCTCAGTTGCGACCTCGCGGCCCTCCGCATCATAAATAATGGTTTCCAACACGATTTCTTTGGCCTCATCCATATTTTCAATGGTCGTCTCTATCGAAACCGTCGCCCGCTTTTTGCTCACCTCCGGCGTCGTAATGAATGTCCCCCACGTCGCTACATGAGTAGGTTCGAGAATTTTCAAATGAACATTACGATAGATCCCGGAACCTGAATACCAGCGGCAGTTGGGTTGGATGGAATTATCCACCTGGATGGCAATGACATTCTCTTTACCGCCATAATACAACAGTTCCGAGATGTCGTAAAAAAAGCTGGTGTAGCCGTCATGCTGCGTGCCGACATGATTATTGTTAATCCAGACCGCCGCGTTTTTATAGACGCCGCCAAAATGGATTTCGATATGTTTTCCGCGGTTGGCTTCCGTCATGGTGAACGTTTTGCGATACCACGCAATGCCGCCCGGCAGCCAGGCATTGCGCCCGGAGTTCGTTTCGGAAAAGGCGCTCTCAATGCTCCAGTCGTGCGGCAGCGTCACCTCCCGCCAACCGGAGTCGTCGAGCTCTGAGCTTTTATAGTCAAACCGGTCTTCCAGTTTAAATTTCCACCCGTCGTTGAACAGCGAAACCACGCGGGTATCCCCATCCGAAAACGCGGAGAAACCCAACAACACACAAACAGCTATCAATACGTACTTTTTCATTCCCATCACCCTTCATTTAAAACCCTGAAAGGCAGGGACCGCTCGCGAAGCCGTCCTACCAAACGTTTTAGTTTTCATTCATATCCGGCCCTTCAAGGCCCATCTGTAAACGCCGGTTGAAAAGTGCACCGGGCGGCGGCCCAAAAGTGTAACACTTTTTCTTTAATTACCCCGCTTCCTTGCGGGTGTCAATTGCTCCTACGGTTTCTTTGTTTTCTGCCGCTGTCCCCGGCGGCGCAATGAGTCCTGCAACCTGAAGCTTTCACCATTGGCCTCGAGGATATGGACCCGGTGGGTCAGGCGGTCGAGCAAGGCTCCGGTAAGCCGCTGGGAGCCCATCACCTCCGTCCACGATTCGAAGGGCAGGTTGGTGGTCACCACGAGGCTGGTGCGCTCGTAGGCCCGACTGACGACCTCGAAGAGCAGTTCTGCCCCCAGCTTGGAGAACGGAACGTAGCCGAGTTCATCGAGAACGAGCAGGTCGGAGCGCTCGAGTTGCTTGAAGAACCGGTCAAGCTGCCTTTCCTCCCGGCGTTCGAGCAACTGCGTGACCAGGGCGGTGACGCCGAAGAACCGCACCTTGAAGCCCATCTGGCAGGCGGCGAAGGCCAGGGCGGTGGCGAGGTGGGTTTTTCCGGTTCCGCTGTTGCCGATCAGCAGCACGTTCTCCCGCTCCTTGATAAACTCGCCATGGGCTAGTTCCCTCACCAAAGGCTGGTTGATCGAGGGCTGCTCCTCGAACCGGAAGCTGTCGAGGGTTTTCACAACGGGGAAACGGGCGGACTTGAGTCGGCGTTCGGCGGCCCGTTGTTCCCGGTCGAGGATCTCCTGTTCGATGAGCCGCAGCAAATAGGTCGAGTAATCGGCCCGTTCGGCCTGGCAGACCGAGGCCATCTTGCGGTGCTCCCGCAGGATACTCGGCAGCTTGAGCGTTTTGAGGTAGTGCTCCAGCAGTACGTGTGACGAGGTCTGTGCACTCATGCGCCCACCTCCTGTCCGAGCAGGCGATTGTAATCGGCCACATCTGCGCTGGCGACCTGCACGTGGCGTAGATGCTCGTGTCCATCCAGGTTGAACCGGGTGCATCGCCATTCCGGCCGGGGAATGAGGAACTGGGCAATGGCGTCTCGGGAGGAGGCCCCGCAACGCAGCCCCTGCTCAACGGCCCGGGCCAGTTCCTTGGGTGAATGCTTTTCGAGCAGACGCAGCACCTTGATGTACTCCCGGGTTCCTTCGCCATCGAGATCGGCCTCCAGCCTGCTGCGCAGATCCCGAAAGCAGGATGGCAGTTTCCAGTCTTCCAATGGCCGGGCGTGGTCGAGCCCGCCGGGCTTGCGTTCGAGCAGTGCGAGATAGTGCACGGGGTTGAAATGGACGCCGGCCTTGCCCCACAACCGGGGATGTTCGGCGATGCATTCATCGCCCCGGCAGACCACAATCCGGTCGATATAGCCCTTGACCACCGTTTCGTAGTGGGCGTAGCGCACGGGCACCGAATAATCGTTGCCGTCGAAACGCACGAGCGACAAGGAGCTGGCGGTGCAGGTTCGCACCCGGCAGGACTCGAACGGCACGACCGGCAGATCAATAAAACGGCCACGCTCATCGGCCAGCAACTGCCCCTTCGTTCCGTCCTTGCCCCGCAGATTACGCCCAAGCTCCTCCCGGCAACGCTCTTCAAGCATGCGGTTGAGCTCATCAAAGCTACGAACCTCCGGCACCGGAACCATGAAGTTGGAACGAGTATAGCGCACCATCGATTCGACCACGCCCTTTTCGTTACCTCGGGCCACGTTGCAGAAGTGTTCCTTGAACAGATAGTGGCTCTGGAGCTGGAGGAACCCGTCGGTGAGCTTGCGTTGGTGGCGCTTCATCACCTTGGCCACCATCACCCGCTCGTTGTCGTAGCTGATACGGCAGGGTACGCCATCGAAAAAGGTGAAGGCCCTCACATGCCCATCCCAGAAAACCTCCGTGCAGATCTTTTCGTAGGCCTGCACATAAACCGCATCCGAATACGGCAGGCTCATCACAAAAAATGCGACCTTCCGAAGCTGGCCGTTTATTTTAGCGAGGGCATAGCCGAAATCCATCTGCGCCTCGCCGGGCCGATGAGCCAGCGGAATGTAGACATCCTTCAACCGCACCCGGGCGTTGCGCACGGCATCTTTTACCTGCGTATACCCGCCGGTGTATCCTTCCTCTTTCAAGCGATCAAAAATCCGCTTGGCTGTATGCCGTTGCTTCTTCGGTAACTCCCGGTCCTGCCGGAGAATCTCTTCGATCCGGCCGAGAAACGGCCCGATCATGGGCTTCGACCTCGGCTGGGTCATCCGGTATCCAGGAGGCTTAGGATGCGCCAGAATCTTCTCCAGCGTCTTGGTGTGAATCCTGTACTCGGCCTTAACCTGTCGCTTGCTGACGCCTTCAACAAGCACCTTTCGTCTGATGTCGGTCCACCATTGCATGTCTATGTACACTCCTTTACCTCCCGGTTCCGAAACGGTTAGGCAACCACGTTG
Source organism: Pontiella desulfatans (assembly GCF_900890425.1). Taxonomy (NCBI): domain Bacteria; kingdom Pseudomonadati; phylum Kiritimatiellota; class Kiritimatiellia; order Kiritimatiellales; family Pontiellaceae; genus Pontiella; species Pontiella desulfatans. The sequence goes on from NZ_CAAHFG010000004.1 coordinate 54,831, forward strand.
CCCGATCCGCCCGGAAATCCGGAAGTTTTAGTTGGAGTGTTACACTTTTAGACCGCCCCGCCGCCCGGTGCACTTTTCAACCGGCGTTTACAGCTGAATCCTCGAAAATTCTGCAATGTAAGATGTTCAATCATATTTTTGTGGCCAACGTTACTCATGACCCGATTGGGAATCAGACTCTGCCTTCAAAATCGGGCGTTGTCCAAGTAGGGTCGATGAGCTTGATACTCATCTAAGTCCTCTTAAAAGGACGGTTAATTCCTTAAGCTAAAGTTAGGTGCCTCCTTCGGGTCAAGGTTGCGGGCTCTCCGCACGAAGGCGGCTCCCAATGGACACTAATCGAAGGAGGCATGGATGAAGTATTACAAAACAACGACGAAATACAACTGCGGAATCGATCTGCATACACGGCAGATGTACATCTGCGTGATGGATCTGGATGGAAAGATCCTGGTTCACCGCAATATCCGGAACAACGACTTCGGCTTTTTCCTGAAGCTGGTTGAGCCGTACAAGGATGATCTGACGGTGACGTGCGAGAGCTGCTTTGTCTGCTTTGGATTGGCCGATGCCTGCGAGGATGCGGGGATCAATTTCGTGCTGGCCCATGCGTACTATGTGAAATCGATTGCGGCGAACAAGCATAAGAACGACAAGGAGGATGCCCGGGAGCTGGCCGAGTGCCTGCGGAAAAAGGGTCAGGCCGCCTAATTCGTCATTTCGGCTTTCAACTCCCATGGCAGGCCGTCTTTTGACTCCTCAACCGCCCGCACAACGGAAAGCGCCGACGCCGTCGGCGCACTCCAGGGCGGCTGCGCCGCAAAATTATTCTGCCACCAAATCATTCTGTCAAATAATCCGCCCACACCGTCCTTGCGTTTCCCAGCGCGATGCTTGACCGCCGTAGCCTTGGCGAAGGAGGTTTGCGGCGAATAACGATCCGGTGCGGCGGGCGGATCGGGTGGAATCGTTGCTGGAGGGACGCACGCCGTGCGCCCGGGCGGACAGCGTCCACCCCTCCACGAACGGCTCGGATGGAACCTCGCCCTCCAATATGTGGAGCGGGCTTTCTTGCCTGCTCATGGCCGGGCTGGACAGGATTTTGGCAGAATGATTCTCGGTGCGGACGGAGAGATTTTACAGGACGATTTATAACAGGACTATTTCCGGTGCGGACGGAGAGGTTTTACAGGACGATTAGCGACAGGACTATTTTCGGTGCGGATGAAGAGGTTTTACAGGACTATTAATGACAGGACTATTTCCGGTGCGGACGCAGGGGAAAATAGTGTTCATTCGCGGTTAAGCAAATGATCCTGTCATTCCATTATCCTGTCTTGTGAATTTTGCGCGCAATTGCTGCTCAATTGTGTGGCCATCACAACGCCTGCGATGCCTTGCTGGAGGGGCGGACGGCGTCCGCCCCTCCATGAAATACCCTTGCGGCGGCTCGCAGGTTAAATGTTCTAGAGTTCCCCTTCCGCATGCCGTCGCTCCAGCTCCTGTCGGACGCGGGCGGCGCGCTCGGGCGTGATGGGGAAACGGGCAATCAGGATGATCGCAATCAAAAGCGCGACGGCGGGAACGGCGCCGTGCATGACGCGCAGGCAAAAAATCGCATACGAAGATTGCTCAACCCCTAGCGTTGCGTCGAACCCCGCCGCGTTCAGCAGGAACCCGGTCAGCAATAGACCCACGGAAATACCGATTTTCAACACATATCCATAAACCGCGCTGAACATGCCTTCGCGCCGTGTACCGTGTTCGAGTTCATCCTCGTCGCAGATGTCGGCCACCATGGACGAGGTCAGGATCCAAAGGCAGGCGAGACCGGGCGACATCATGGCCAGGCTGAGCAGCTGTAGATACGGCGCGTCCGGGGTGTAGGTGAAATATTTACTGGCCGCGCCGCACATGGCGATCCCCAGCCCGGCCATCAGCACCCGTTTCTTGCCAAACCGGGAAGCGAACCAACTGATGATTGGTGATGCGATGATGCCCCCCATCAGGTGGTAGGTGCTCCCCGCGATACCGAGCATGGTGGAGGCGGCCTTTTTGTCGCCCTCGAAAATGTAGTAGATGTTGATGTAGATCCCCATCTGGGTGACCATGAACAATCCGAGGCAGCAAAGCACCAGCGCCAGCATCAGCAAACCGAAGGCGCGGTTCCGGAACGTGGTGGCCAGACTATCGAACAGGCGAAGCTTCCCCTGCGCGGCGACCTCGCGCGCAAACCGCTCCTTGCAGAATAGGGCAGGAACAACCGTCGTCAGGATGATCACGCCCGCGATAAACAACGAAACGCTGCGCATGCCGTCGAGCGTATCCGTAAAACAGTCCAACTGGGTGAACTTGAATTGCCATTGGATCAACAGCCCGGCAATGGCCGCGAACGCAAACTTGAACGCCATAATGCGCGTGCGCTCGTTATAGCTCGGACTCAGCTCGTAACCGAGCGCGTTGAATGGCACCGAAAAAACGGAGTATAACGTGTAGAAAGCCAGACTGGCGCCGAGAAACCAGAGAAAATAGCCCGTTTGCGTACTGACGAACGGGAAACGCCACAAAAGAATAAACAGCAATCCGCCGCCGATGCCCCCGACCAGCATGTAGGGCCGCCGCCGACCGAACCGCGTGCGCGTGTTATCGGAGATCGATCCCATGACCGGATCGGTGAACGCATCCCAGAGGCGCGAGATAAAGATCGCTACGCTGATCAGAACCGGATTGATCCCGAGGTGAATGTTCAGCACCTGGTTGGCCATGTTGTTGACCGCGTTCTGCATCAGCGTGTCGCCTACGCCGCCCACGCCAAACGCCGTCTTGCGCCAAACCGAAACCGCTTTATCCTGCTTTTGAGTCATGAAACCCCAATTCCGCAACACCCATTTCCGGAAACATTATCGACCGTAAAAACGCGAAGAAACAAAGATGCGGAACAAGCCTGTCCAACGCCCTTGCCTCCGTGCGGGAACCTTCTCCGGCATGAAAGTCAACTCATCCGCATACTCGTCGAAAAGCGCAAGGAATTCACGTGTGTTTTCGGGAAAGTTTTCCGAGAGGTTGCGGGACTCTCCGGAATCGTTGGCAAGGTTATGGATTTCGATCGGGGCATTCGAACCAATGAAATTCCACCGCCTCACCGCGCGGCTATGTTTTTTGAACCGTTAAGGCGGAAGGCAACGGTTTGATGATCCGCCGAGGATGTACCCACCATGACATGGTAGTCGCCCGGCTCCAGCGTCGGCTTCATATTCATGCCGGTAAAGGTCAGCATTTCCGGCGTAATTGTGAAGGCGACGCTTTGAGTTTCCCCAGGCTGCAATTCAATCTTCCGGAATCCCTTGAGCTCCTTGTCGGGACGGGTTACGGAGCCGATGACATCCTTCACATACAGCTGCACCGTTTCCTTGGCGGCATAGTTTCCGGTGTTGGTTACATCGACGCCTACCGTCAAACGACTGTTCGAATCCATCTCGGTTCCGGAGATTTCCGGTTCGCCGTATTTAAACGTGGAATAGCTCAAGCCATGGCCAAACTCGAACAATGGCCCCTTCTTGGAAAAGAGATAGTCCTTTTTATAGTTGATCTCTTTCTGGCTGTAATGGAAGGGAAGCTGGCCGATCGTGCGCGGCACGGTTACCGGAAGCTTGCCCGACGGGGAATAGGCTCCGTAGACCATGTTGGCGACGATCTCCTCCCCGAACTCGCTCAAGTCCCAGCAATCGAGAATGGCGTCGGCCTGCTCCGCAATCACATTGATCGAAAGCGTGCGGCGATGCTTCAACACAACGACAACAGGCTTGCCCAACGCTTTGATCCGTTTGACCAGTTCATCCTGGCAGCCCACGGGATCGATGCTGTTCCGGTCGCCGAGCCCCGCTTTGAAATAGGCCTCCTTGGCGGTATATTCATCTCCCCCGAGAAACAGTATGGAGAGGTCGGCATCCCTGGCCTGATTCACCATTTTTTCGATAATGCCATCGTCCACCTCAACAAGCTTCGGAATACCGGACTGTTCGTCGGTCAGGCAGAACCCCTTCATGGAGGAGAAGGTCACGCCGGGGCCGGCCGCTTTTTCAAACTGCTTTTCGGCTTCCTGGTCCAGCAACGGACCCAGCAACGCAATTTTTTTATGCTTCGCCCCATTCAGGGGCAGCAGCTGCTTTTTGTTTTTCAGCAGAATGATCGACTCCCGGTCCATGCGCCGGGCCAATTCGAGCGCGGCGGGCTTGCGGACTTCTTTCCCGACCTCATTGAGATCAACGTACGGATTCTCAAAGAGGCCGAGAATAAACTTCGTCCGAAGGACATGACCGACCGAACGGTCGATGAACGGCATGAGTCCCGGATCCTGATTCGCCATCTTCGTTAAATGCACATAGGCCAGGTCGCTGTATAAATCAATTTCCATTCCGGCCCTCAACGCCATTTCAACGGCGGCTTCGTGCGATTCGGCCACTTTCATGAAATCGTGCAGACGCGCAATGTCGTTGGAGTCGGAAACGATATAGCCCTTGAAGCCCCACTGGTTGCGGAGCACCTCGGTCAACAGCCATGGATTCGCATGGCTTGCCACGCCGTTCAGATCGCCGTGCGAAGCCATGATACCCAACGCATGGCCGCGCTGAACGGCCCCTTTGAATGGCGGAAAGATTTCATCGATGAGCGTCCGGTCGGAAATCTCGATGGCCGCAAAGTTGGACCCGCCGAGCACCTGCCCATAGCCCGCGAAATGCTTGGTCACCGCACCGATATGCGTCGTGTTCCATCCGGTTCCGCCATAGCCGCCCTGCACGCCCGTTACGGCGGCAACGATCATTTCGGTGGTCAAATAGGTATCTTCTCCGAGCGCCTCGCTCATACGGCCGAAGCGTGGATCGCGAACAATGTCCGCCTCCGGAGAATGGCACATGTGCATGCCGCGCAGGCGGGCCTCGCGCCCGATCACATCCCAAACGCTACGGGTTAGCTCCACATCCCAGGCCGCCGCCATGTTGATCGGCCGCCCGAACCGGGTGCAGCCCTCCGCATCGACCCCGTTATAGGATTCGGTAACGAACAGTGCCGGAATATTCAGACGGCTCTTTTCAACGATGTATCGCTGCAGCTCGTTGTTCAACTTGGCCGCGCGCAAGGGCGAAATCTCTTCCCCCGGATTCTTGATCCCCGCAATCCCGTGTTCCAGACGCCCAACCACATCCTCCGACAACACCATTTGGTCGTCGTCGGAAAATTCGATGCCCTTGTTTGCATGGAAGATCCGCATCTGGGCCACCTTTTCCTCCAGCGTCATCCGCGACAGCAAATCCTCGACGCGCTGATCAACGGGAAGTTTCGCATCCCGATACGGGAGCGATTCCTTCGCAAGGATCGCCAACGGCATGATCATGCAAACCCCCAGCACCCACTTAAACCGATCAACTGTCATAAAAAAAACCTCCAAACATCATCTGACTTCCAAAGCAATACGCCCTGTCACGGGCTCGTCCAAAATCCATCGGTCGCCCACCTTCGTCGCCTTCACCGGATCCTTCCGCTGAAAGACCCCCGTCGAGCCTTCGACTGCAGGCAGCTCCAGCCGCGCCCGGACGCCGTCCGGCACCGCGATTCCAATCCGAAACTTTTTGGCGCATTCCCACGTCACCCATACCGGGCCGCGCGGAGTCGGCACCTTGCCGGTCGCTTCCGAAAGGTTTCCGCACATGGGGCGGATGCGAACGGTGTTCCAGCCGGGTTCGAACGGCTGGACGCCCAGCACGTGGCGTGGCAACAGGTTGGCGGGCGCGGCGCCCCACGCATGGTTCCAATCCTGGTTCGGCTTATATTTCAGATCCCACGCTTCCCAACTGATCGTTGCACCGCTTTCAACCATATGCCTCCAGCTGCGATCGCCCTCGGCGGCGATCAGTTCCAATGCCGCGGCATCCGCACCGTTTTCAAAAAGCGCATCGAGAAAATATTGAGCGCCGTAGACCGAGCACCCCATGCCCTTGCCCGCTAGCCATTGCACGATTCCATCGCGCGCGCCATCGGGAACCAACCCGAACGCCAGCGGGAAAAAGTTGGCGTGCATGGCGGAATGATCCGTGCCGATGCCGTCGATGTAGAGCCCGGTCTTGGGATCGAGCAGCTTTTCATTAAACGTTCCGAGCGTGGTCTTCCACATGGCGCGGAACAAAAGTGCGTCGTTTTCCCGGCCGACCGCTTCGGCCAGCCCTGCCATCAATTCGAGCGAGCGCAAATGGAATGCATTGACGACCGTATTGACCGGGGTCATCACATATGCATCGCGCTCCATAGGCGGCCAGTCGACGATATCGTATTTATTGATCTGCCCTTTGTCGCTGACGATCAAGCCGTCGGGCCCGATCCGTTTCAGCAACAGCTTGCCCTTGAGCGCCTCGTAGCGCGGGGCGAGCCAGTCGGCATCGCCCGTGTGCATCCAGTCGGCATGGGCCATGAAGATCATATGCGGCCCCCACTCCGTCGGCCAGGTTCCGTTGATCATTAAATGGTCGTAGGTATCGCGCGCCATCTGGATGTCGGTATCGGTCGTATAGTGGCTGAGCTGATTAAGGTAGGCGTCGGCCTCGTAGGGAATGCGCTCGCGGTCGCCATCCACATAGAGCCCGGCAAAGGTGGTGGCCTTAATGGAATAGCGGCAGAATTCCCAGATGCGGTTGAGCATTTCGTCCGAACATTCAAACATGGCCGCATCATCGTCCCACGTTGAAGCGAACGCCGCTTGGCGAACAATCTGTTCAGGAAGAAGTTCCCCAGACCAGCCCTCGACCTCCAGCCAACGGAACGGCAGCACGACGCCCCACTCCGGCGGTGTCAGGATTGCCGCCGGATTCGCGCGGATCACGCTGACCTGGGAAGTATTGCGTTCGTCCGGTGGCGGCGCGGCGACCACGGGTGCTTTTCCTCTCAGCGCGACCGTGGTCTTGTTGTAACGAACCGTGCCCTCCGGCGTGCGGTTAACCCGGCCCTCGACAAAATCCTCGCCGAAATGAACGATCACTTCGCCGCGTGCCCCGTCGGGTGGAAGTAGCCGGACATTGCCGAACGCCACCTTTCCAAAATCGACAATATAAACTCCGGACGCATCCTTCGTGATCTCCACTGGCTTTTCATCCACCAGATGCACCGGCGCGGCATGAACCGCAACGCCAAGCAACAGCGCGGCGCCCAACCCCGCACATCCTATTCTTCTTCCTAAAAACATGCGGATAAAAATACAGCGGCCGGACTCCCCAGCCAATCCATGAGGATTTCACATTGTTGAAACAAAATGTGTAAGGCATTTCGCAAGTCGACGCCCCGCAGGACGATACGCCACCGTCCCGGCACGCATTATCACACCTTATGAGGTGTGATAAAAAAACACCCGAGGGAACGGCAGCTCTGTGGCTCCGTGTCCTCTGGCATAGCGGGTGGTTAAGCCCGCAGGCATCCAGCCTGCCCCGCCGCCATGCAGGGCTGTTCCCTACAAACCACTTAGGGTTCGACGAGGCGGAAGAAAGCGTTGGAGTTGGTGGTGGGTATGGCCATGGGCGATGCGGTGACGCCGGGAAGATCGAACCAGTCGCCGCTTGCGAGGCCATTGGTGAGCATCTGCACCTTAAGTCCATCGCCCTCCCAGATGAGTTCAAGATTTTCGTCGAACGCATCCAGGGAAAGTTCCGGAAGCCGGGTGCCGACGGTAATGGTTCCGCTGCCCTCGAACAGTGTGCTGCTCATCGCGTTGAGTTCTTCAACGGTATAGACGCCCTTGGAAAGATCCATCGATCCCAACTGCATCCCGGCCACCACCCAATGGTGGTTCCCCAGTTCGATGCTTGTGATGGAGGAATTGGCAACGGTGAGCGAAGCGCCGAGCCAGGACTGGTTCCAGTCGCCGTCGATCCGCAGCCCGCCGTAGGTCTCCACCAGGATATCCGCCGCACCGACGGCTCCGGCGGAGGTGAAATGAAGCTTCCCCCTGCGACTGATCCAAGTGCCGGAGAATGTGTTGCCGGGATTGTCAATGATCCACTCGTGGGTGGAGGCAGACGAGGACGCGGAGCCCGTGAGCGTGGCATCGCCCTCGACCAATGCGAGCAGCCTGATGCTGCGGGGCCCGCTCTCTCCCCAGTAGCCGGAAACGAAGGAATTCGCCACAACGGTAATGCAACCGTCGAGCGTGTTCGTTTCGTTGTTTCCGGTCCCGGCGTAGATCGTACCGCCCGCGAGAATCAAATCGGGCACGGTGATGATTTCGTTCCCGATGTTCCGCAACTGGAACTGCGAAGTCACGTCGCCGGACGGCAGGATGTAGAGGGCATCGCCTGGGAAGGTGGCGGTGGTCGATGGCGTACGCAGACGCATGTTCGCCGTGTAGATTTCCCCGGAAACAGGTACTCCGTCCGGATCCCACACTGCGGGATCGTCCCACGGGAGCAGGTCGGTGTCCTGCACGATGGCGCCCGCGATGGAAAGCCCGACGGAGATGTTGCCGCTGCCGGAAAAGACGGCATCGCCCAGGGCATTGAGTTGGTCGGCGGTGTATTCGCCTTCGCCCAGAGCGGTGTCGCCAATCGATAGGACGGCCACCTTCCAGTGGTTGGTGCCGATTTCCACCCGTGCGGACGGAGAGTTCGATACGGTCAGGGTTGCCGAAGAAAAGGATTGGTCCCAATTGCCGTGGATGGCGAGTTTCCCGTGATCGCCGACCACGATGGAACCCTTGCCCACCGCTTCGGCGCCTGCAAATTCGATGGTTCCGCTCTCGCTGATCCAAACACCGCCAAAATCGTTGGCGGGATTTTCGATGTAGAGCGTGTGGGTGGAGGCCTCCACGGACGCGAGGCTGATCAAATCGGAACCGCCGCTTATTTTCGATCGGATGCGCAGGCTCCTCGCGTCGCCGGTCGTATTATTCCAGTAGCCTCTCAAGTAGGATGCGGAGCGGACGGTGATGGCACCGTCGAGCGTACTTACGACCTCGCCGCCGGTTCCTGCATAGACCGTGCCGCCCTCAAGGATGAGGTCAGGGACGGTGACCACCGGATCGCCCGTATTCCGCAGCTGCAGCTGCCCTCCGGGGAGAATGGTTAGTGAATCGCCCAGGAATTCGGCCGTGGTGGTCGGCGTGCGCAGGCGCATGGTGGTTTCGTATTGGTTGCCGACGACGGGCACGCCATCGGGATCCCACGTTTCCGCCGTGCTCCATGTGCCGAGATCGACGTCTTGGACGACGAGATTGTGGACGGTCAGTGTGAAGCTTTCGTATGCGGTCAGGGCGCCGTCGCTTGCGCTGACCAGCACGCCGACGCTCCCCGAGGCGCCGGCAACCGGAACAAGCATGAGCGTTCGGCTGGTTCCGCTGCCCGAGATGGAGATGTCCGAATCCCGCAGGAGGCCTTGGTTGGACGAGGTGGCGGAAAGCAACAGGTCGTCCGGCGGCGTAAAGTCGTCGTGGACGGTGAGGGGAATGGAGATCGCTCCCTCCCCGGCGAATAGGCTTTGGTTCGGGATGGGTTCGATGACCGGAGGAAGGTCGATTGCCGTGGTATAATTCCAGACCGCGCCCGTCGCCACGCCGCCATCGCCGGCCACCTCGTCGATGCGCCAATAATACGTTGCAGGCTCCGAGCCGCCAGTTGGCGAAAACGAAGTTCCGGCCTGCTCGCCGTGGTATGCCATGGCCGCTTCATTCGTGCCCCAATACACCCGGTGCGCAACCGCGCCGATACCGGCCGTCCATTCCAGCGAATGATCGAACGCGACATCGTCCGCCCCATCGGTGGGTTCGGGCAGGATGGCGCGGGATGTGACATGCAGGTCGTGAATATACAGCGCGGAGGGCAGGCCGTCGAACGGCACCCCGTCGCCATAGTCCAACACGACCGAAGGGTTTTCCTGCCCGTAGACCGAAAGTATCCGATCCCGATCCCACCGGGTGAAATCGACACAGGCCTCGCCGCCGGTGCTCGGATCAATGATTTCATGGATCAGCGACCAGCTCCAGGCCGACATCGAGGCATTGGGCACACCCTTGTGGATGCTCAGCATGCCACCGCCGGTGTTGAAGAGAAACAGGTTGCCGTCGTCGTCGCCCAGCAGTTTCGGCCGTCCGCCCGAAAAGGAGAGGACTTCGCTGCTCCATACGCCGTCCACCGTCCGCCAGTAATGGTGGTAATACATGGTAGTGGTTCCATCCGCATAGTGCGGCAGCATGGCATGGACACGCCCGTCGGCATAGGCAAAGTGCGTGTTCTGGTTTTTCAGCCCCGAGTTGCGCGGAATGGAACCGATGTGCAGTCCCGGCGAATCGATGGAGATGACGGACGACGATCCGGTTTCCCCGATCAGCGTGCCGTCTGAATTGCGCCAGGTCCGGCCGTTGTCATCGCTGTAGGTATAGCAGAGATCATGGTTGTTGGTTATCGAGGTGCCGTTGAACTTATCGCGCCACACCCAGGAGCAATGCAGACGGTCGCCGGCATAGGCAATGCAGTTGAGATAGGGGCAGCGGTATGCGCTGGTCTCACCGCCCTCGGTATAGATGCCCTCGTCGCGCGCAACGAAGCGCCCGAGGCCGGGAGTCCAGTCGTGCGCCGCTCCGTCATATTCCTGGATCATGCCGTCGCCGTTGGCGGAGGTGACATAGCGGTAGTAGAGCATCAGGTTGCCGTTGGGCGCGGAGAAGAAGCGCGGATAGGTCACACGGTCGATCTTTCCGGCGGAACCCAGCGTGTCGGTCACCGAACCGAAAAGCGATGCATCCCACGCGAAGGTTTCCGGGTTGGAGGCCAGCCCCTGAACCGAGGCGCGGTAGTGCAGGTCCGATCCGTGGTGGTCGAACACCAGATGAATGGTCCCGTCCTTTTCGCAGATGCCGACGACGACCGCATTGTGCGTGTCGTGGACTTCGATCGAATAGTCCGTGAAGCGGATGGTTTCCCAGCCGCTACCGGGCAGCTTCCGCCGCGCCAGACAGACATGGCGGTTTTGGTCGTAGAAGGTTGCATATTGCCAACCGTTGAAGGTTGCCATTGGAAGCTGCTGATGGGTACGGCCGTTTATCGTGGTGCCGAACTTGGTGAGGGCGCCCGTGGCGAAATTGAGGGCATTGCTTTCCACCACCGACTCGACCAGTGGAACGATATCTACGGCTAACACCGATGAAACCAAAACCATAAGGGCAATACCCGCCCCCAAACCTTGCGCTATTTTCATCATCCACCTCAAATCGCCATGGAACCGCAAAACGGGATTCCGGGCAACGCCCCATGGATTCACATTGTTGACCCCCGCAGGGGCTCATACCCGGTAGCGCGCCGTCGATCCTGCATTCCAGTTTCCGCTCACGGTGATGTGGTGCGGCGAGCCCACCAACCCGAACTGGTTGTGGTGGATGCGCTCGAACAGCATTTCCAACGCGAGCTTGCCGCAGGCGCGGGCGTTTTCGACGATCCCACTGTATTCGCCATCCATAACGGCGGTGCCCACGGTCACCAGACTAATGTCGCCAGGCACCTTCAGCCCCATCCGGTCAAGCCATTCGAGCACCCGTTGGGGGCGGACGCAAATAATGGCGTCGGGTTGCGCTTGCTCGAACCACTTCGCAAAACTATCGAAGGAAGGCTCCGGATCGAGCCACGGCTCAAGCCTGTTTTTTTCGGGGGCGGCATACCGCCGCATAAGGTAGGCCGAAAGCCAACGGTTATCGTTCAGATACGGATACGGCGTCTCCATCGCGAACCCTACCTTTTCGAACCCATTTTCCCTCAGGATTCCGAGCGTGCTCTCCATGTTGCCGTAATAGTCGCCCCGGACCGAATCAATATTGAGGGATACTTCGTAGATGCCATAGCTGACCAAGGCCACATCGTGCCATTCATGGACCAACTTTTCACGATGTGCCCCTGCGGGCACGAGAATGGTACCGCGGATGCCCCGCGAGTAAAGGATGTCGTTCAACCGCTCCGCACTCATGCCCTTCTCACCGACCCAAAACATGTCGATCCGGATCCCGAGGTTTTGCGCCGCGTCCTCGCAGCCTTCGATAAACTTGCTGGTGTTGTATCGGCTCTTCCACTCGTCCGCCGTCTCCCCCGCCACGATCAGAGCAATGACCGGCAGGTCGTCCGGATTCCGACCGTTGCGACGCGCGCTCATCAGGGCGGATACATAGGGGTTTTTCCGGTAGCCCATCGCCTCGGCCGTCGTCTGGATTTTCCTGCGGGTTTCTTCGGCAATCTTCGGCGATTCACTCAATGCAAGCGACACCGTTGACGAATGAATCCCCAACTCCTTCGCAATATCCTGCATCGTGACCTTCATTGAAACCCCTTATGGAAATCTATTCACTCTACATATTTATCGGAAGACCGCTAGATCCATATTCACACATATTCCACGTCGCCCCTCTTGCAGCAAAGCCGAACCCTGCACCTAGTCGGCCCGGCTGGTCGGTTATGCGAACTCCGGCCCTTCCGAAACCCCAGTTTCCCGAACAGGATTTCGAACCTCTCCATCCGGTTTTTCTCGTTCCAGTTTCGGCTATGGAGGGGTTCGGAATCCTCCACTTCGATAAGTTTACGAATTGATTGAGTTTCCGAGGGCTACGGAAACATCTCCGATGCCGTATCATGTTGTCGGCGAGGTTGATTTGATTTATGGGATGCAAGGGTAGATGCAGAGTATTGCATCGGATCGCATGACCGGGGGTTTAGAAACGATACGCTGCAGATAAAGGCTTAACGGGATTGCGCAGGCTTGCAATTCGCCCCCTCCGACTGACTGTCATGCTGGAGGTTGCGAGTTCGAGTCCCGTCATCCTCGCCATACTTTAAAGGCCCGATCTTCGGATCGGGCCTTTTTTATTGCCTTTTTCGATAATTCCCAATGTTTACAGGGCCTAGATCGACCCCAACCGTTGTTTTACCGCGTTCGCTGCCGTGGTGTGCTGTGTGGCTTTGTGCTTGTCTTTCGACCACCAAAGAAGCTATATCACCACCAACCACCACCAGAAAGGCAAGGGTCTAGCCATGCCGAAACAAGCGGTTCTGCGAAAAATCGAACGCGACGACGGGCGCGCATCCAAGTTCGGAATCTCAATTCCGCAAAAGGGAAGCCGACCAAAGCGGTTGTTTTTCAAAACCGTGAGGGAGCGGGATATCCAGTTCAATAGGCTGAAGCGCGTGGCGCGCCATGAGGGGCACGATGTGCTGTCGGAGGTGTCGGCTTCAGATTTGGCCCTGCTAAAGGATTTGCGGGAAATCCTGGGCGAGCACGATCCGCGCGAAGCGGCGCGCTTCTTCATGGAGCAGAAGCACCCGAATTCAAAGACGACCATTGGCGAGGCCCTGCGGTTGTTCCAAGCGGATCAGGAACTGCAGAACCTGACGGAAACGCATCTGCACCAGCAAAACCATAAACTTGATATTCTGGCACTGGGCGTGGGCAAAGAGCGCCGATTGGTGGAAATCGCCCCGAAAGACATTACGGCCCTCCTCCGGGGGCTGGGGTTCGAACCGGTTACCCAGCGCGGCTATCAGGCCAACTGGATGGTCTTCTTTTCTTGGTGCGTGGCAAACCGGCTTTGCCCGGTGTCGCCGATGGCCGGCATGAAGAAAATCAAGGTGGTGCGTGGCGAGGTTGATTTTATGCAGGTGGCCGATGTGAAGGCGTTCTTCGGCAAGGCGGTCGAAATCCACAAGGAACTTGCCCCAGCGCTAGCGCTGGCGTTTTTTGCGGGGATGCGGTCAGCCTCGATCGAGCGAATGGTGCGCGACGATATCGATTTCGAACACCGCCGGATCCGCTTCCAGGCGCAACGACAAAAAACAAACAAGCGGTTCATGGTGCAGGGTTATCCGGACAACCTATGGGACTGGCTCGAACCGTGGCGAACGGAAAAGGAGCTGCCGCATTGGCCGGGCTCGACCTTCACCAAATACCGCAACCAAATCTATTCGGCGGCCAAGGTGCGGTTCCCAAACAATGCAGGGCGGCACAGCTTCTGTACCCACCACGTCGCCCTGTACGGGTCGGCCGACCGTACGGCCACCCTGCTAACGCACCGCGGCAGCGTGTCCACGCTTTACGACCACTACTGTGGATGCACCACCAAAGACGAGGCGGAGCGCTATTTCCAGATCATGCCGTAATCAAAAACCACCCTCTAGGCATTAAAGATGCGAAATACGAGGAAGTGAAGCTTCCTCTTCCGAATTGGGCCTATGAACTGATCAAAAACAGAACAGCAACAACTGGAAAGAAATCCAAAAGGAGCTACTGGCCGTTCAAGCATCTATCCAGCCATCCCAACAAATAGAAGGATGAGAAAAACCAAACCGCCCCAAGCTATTGCACATGGGCATAGATCATCAGCTCCTTTGCCTTGGCTTGGCCGGGAGGAGGTTCGGGAATAATGCGCACGAAGGAACGGATGCCTCGATCTGGAATTTTTCGGGTAATGGCCACTTCGTATTCGTAGCCTTCACGAATCGTTTTCAACTCCGCGGCAAGGTGCCCGTGCGACGACCGCACGGCCTGTAGCTTGATGGGTAGCTTATTATCGTTCACCAACCGAACGGACTTGGACTCGGCATCGTCACCCTGATGCCACGTCACCATTCGTGGCAAGATCCGGTATGCCTGCGGGATATTGACCTCAACCATCAGTTGGGCTCTGCGTCCATCACTCGTACGCACAGTGGTGGTTTTCTTTTGTTTCCCCGTCCGGTTCCGCAAATCCATCTTGATTTCCAGCAGCCCCTTTTCGCCGGGGACATAGGTCTCCTTGGCCATTCTGGAAGAGAGGCATCCGCAACCGGCCTTGACCTCCTGCAACGCAATGGTTTCTTCCCCGGCATTCTCAAACCGGAAAACGGCAGTAGCCGAAACCTGGCTTGGATGCACCTCCAGCGAGACCTTCTTCTGCTCCCATTCAAGTGACGCTTCGGCACTCAAAGAGAGCAGGAACATTGACACAAGGCAGACCCAACCATTTCGGCTCATAGAGCCGACGCTACACCCAAATATTCGTTGCTTTACATTCATTCGTTGCCTATCCCACAACATGTGGAATGAAAGCGGAGACACCGTCTCCGCACTCCATGGCGGCTACGCCGCAATCTTATACGGGCAGGCTGGGAAGCCTGCCCCACATTCACTTTCGTGTGTTTCGTGTATTTCGTGGTTCTCAACCATCTGATTTGAAAGCGGTGTCGCCCCTTGGTTGCCACCGCACTCCAAAACTTATTTTTTTACTCCGCCGGACGGCTGACCTGCACGTCCACCTTCATCAACCCGGAAGCGGATTCGATGTTGTTTGAGACCACGTTGAACGGCCCCTGGATTTCCGGCAGGGGCGTGTTGGTGCCGCCCGAAAGATCCATCACCACAGGCGTGTAGGTGCGTCCAGGAATCGATGGCTCCCATTCGACTACCCACGTGTTGCTGACCACCTCGTTGCGGGTGATGCGGAAATAGGACGCGGCATTGGTCGGCTCCGACCCGGCCACGAATTCCTGCCAGGTTGCGAATCCGTCGGCATCGGCGTCGTTGGTAATTGCCGCCGCAAAACCGGAGGTTATGCCATGATTCGCCATCCAGTATTCCGGCACTTGCACCGGCGCATTGGTTACCATGTTCGGGGCAAACTCAGCCGTGATCAGAATGTTGTCGGTAATGTTGTCCAGTTCAAGCAAGCCCGGCGTGCCCGCTGATATGCCGTTCGTCACCACATCCACTGTGTGGTGCCATGCGCGTGGGGCAATGGCAAAACTCAGCGAGTTGGAGCCATAGGTCACATACTGGATGCCCGAGGGCGAAATCGTACCACCACCGCTGGCGGTCGAAAGCACCACCCACTTCGGCGGAGACTGGTACAACTCGACTTCCAGCCTCAGCATGCCAACGGCAAGGCTGGCAGGAACCTTGACTGAATTGGCCGGCCCCTCCAGCGTTGCGAGGACTTCCGAGAACGGGCTGCCGAGAGCCGGCGCCTGCATCAGCTTGTAGCGCCGGTTCGCCACCGACGGCGTCCAGCTTACCAACAGATCGCCCTCCAGGTTGCGGATCTGCGTGATTCGGAAATAGGACGCCTTATTCGTTGGCTCCGATCCGGCCAGGTATTCCTTCCACGTCGCGAATCCATCGCCATCGGCATCGTTGGTGACCACCGTCGCCAGATCGTTCGTCCAGCCATATTCCGCGAGCCAGCGATGCGATACATCTACCGGCGCATTTGTTTCCATGGTCAGCGCAAACTCGGCTCGGATACCGATGTTGTCGGTAATGTTCGACAGCACCAGCGAATCCATCGCACCTGCGGAAACCCCGTTCGTCTTCACATCCGCCACGTGATACCACTCCTCAGGTGTTAGCGAGAAGCTCAGCGTGTTCGAACCATGGGTCACATATTGCAGTCCCGATGGACTAATGGTGCCGTGGTCGCCCGCAAAGGCCATCACGATCCACTGCGGTGGAGCATCCTTCATTTCCACCTGCAACCGCAACATGCCGCAATCATTGCTTGCCGACACTGTTGCCGAATTCGCCGGCCCCGTCACCGTCGCCAGCGACTCCGCATACGGCCCGCCCGGCGCACCGGCCTGCATCACCCTGTATTGCCGGTTGGAGACCGATGGCTCCCAACTGACCAGGAACTCACCACTCTCCAGCCTGCGGAATTCCGTGATCCGGAACTTCGACGACTTGTTTGTTGGCGAAGACCCGACCACATATTCCTGCCACGTCGCAAAACCATCCCCATCTGGATCATTGGTCACCGCCGCTGACAGGTTGTTCGTCCAGCCATGCTGAGCCAGCCACTCCTCCGGCACATCCGCCGGGGCATTCGTAACCATGTTCCGCGCAAACTGCGCATGCAGTAAACCATCCGCCTGCACATCGAAGAAGGTGTATGATGATACGGCACCTTTCGGTATCCCATCCGCCCATACCTCTTCAACATGCCAATATGGTTCCGGCACCATGTTGAAGATGTGATACGTACCTCCGAAGGCTATGATTTCCCCTTCTGGATCGACATGTCCCCCAGTACCTGAGGTCACCGTCAATTTATAGATCGGCACAACGTTGAACTCGAATTCCATAGCATGGTTCTGCGGGCGGACTCCTTGAAGGAGATTTACTTCGCCACTGGCCATTCCCAAAAGGACATCCACCACACCATCGGTATTTACATCGGAAGTGAACGGCCTGCTTCGGCTCGCACCTATCGGTACGTCCGCCAAACGAAACGCATGGGAATTCAGTCCATTGGCACCACCGAGATGCGCCCAAAGGTCTCCACCGCTATCGCCAACAGCCAGATCGGGCACAGCGTCACCCGTCAAATCCATCATCGATGGAGCGGCACGTCCACCCGCAACCGCCAGCGGGACATCGTCCGCTCCAATAAGAGAGAAAGCACTGCATGTATTCGAAGCAATACTGTATTCCAACACCTGGATACCGCCGTCCATCCTGCCAAGAAGAACTTCCTGATCGCCATCGGCATCCACATCAACTACATCCACCATGGCACGAGCCGCCAAGCTGTTTGTATTGCTCCAGATTTCGACTGCATCCATGGTTTGCCAGTTGTTGGATGCTTGCGAGATCATTTCATATAGCCACACACTGCCATCCGAGCGTCCCGTCACTAGATCGTCCACGCCATCCCCAGTAAGGTCAGCCAACCTGAAACTGACACCAAGGCAACCGTTTGCCGGAATCGTGAACGGAACATCATTAATCATGAGATGTTCGTAGGAAACGAACGAAGGAGTGTTCGTAGTCCCCTGATTTACATAAAGACGGATCATGGCATTGGAAGCCGTAGCCTTTTCGCCCACCAGCAAATCGGCAACGCCATCAGCATCAAAATCATACCAAACAGGTGCCGCGTACGCTTCGACGGTCGCCAACGTACCGCTGTTGGTGAATGACGGGACGCCGAAACCGACCGTTGGGGTATTCGAGGCCACGGCGAGGGCATTGCCCGCCAGATCGGCTATCAACCTGGAGTCCGCATAGAACAGTTTCCTACCATCCGAAAACTCATAATCCGTAAGATTCCAACTCAACGTATTCGATTGTGTAGCCCAGTCAAAGGTATCAGCTCCAGTGACCACCGACCCCGTCGGATTCCCGTCCTGCATGTCCATTATCCTGACGGCATTCTCGATCAACCCATTACCAATGAGCTCCGGCATGTTAACCGCTTCGGAGAACACGACATCGATTTTTGAAATGTAGACATAACCAATCTGGTTCGTAAGTCCGTCGATTCGAATATCGGTGATATACGGAGGTTCGGCATCCGCCGCCTCATGCTCCCATTGCACCGCCACCAGACCGCTGCCGCTTCTGCCGGAAAGCTTCTCATGCAGGCCGCCTAAATCAACGGAAAGTTCATAGGTTCCACCCACCGTTGCAGCCAACCCCGAAACCTCGAACTCGCGCGCACCGGTTTTCGCAATGGAAATACCGGCAACAGACAGGCTCGTTCCATCCAATGTCAGCGACAAGGACGCGGAAGTGAACTCCGCTTCGATGATTTCATCGCTGAAAACAATGGTCAACGCATCGACCGCCACTTCGGGATCTTCCGGAACTCCTGACAGTTCTGCCTGTAGGTCTATGTTGTCGATAAAGACCGGGAACCGACTGTCGCTCGTGTTGCCTGCCGCATCTGAACAGCGCACCAGCAGATCCAGATGTCCGCCACGATCAAAAGACAGAGGCACGTCAAGCAACGTGGACACCGGATCCAATTCCGCAAGCAGACTTGGATCGCCGACAAGCACCTCTTCATAGACTTCGACATGCAGATTCGTTTCGGGCAGGGTTGCCGCGAGTGAAAATGCATCCACAGCCGTAATGCCGTCGGAATCGGAGATTCCGGTATCCGGCGAAATGGACAGGTCTGCGAGTTCCTCTGGCGGTGTGTTGTCCGTATGCCAGGAAACGGATGAAAATCCCACGCCTGGATTGCCGGCGATGTCCGTGATGCTTCCTGCATTGAATACCACCTCGTAATGCCCGTCATCCATGGACAGTGCACCAAGACCGGAAACCAGATACGTTGCGTCATCGGTTTTTTCCAGGCTAGCCGTTCCTGCCACTCCAGGAACAGAAACAGAATCACGCAACAGGTCAATGGCCGCAAGGGAAACGGTGTCGTAGGGAATCGTCTCGCTGAATTCCAGACGGATGTTGTATTCGCCCTCAAGCCCGGCAGGAGGAACCTCCTTCACGAGCACTACTTCAGGTGGAACTCGGTCAATCGACCAACTCAGGGCAAAGACCACCAAGCCCGTATTACCCAGGGCACTTTCAACACCGCGTGTATCGATCTCAAGCCCATACAATCCGTTCGATTCCATGGAGCCGGAGAAACCATCGACTTCATAGAGCGTGTTCAGATCGTCGATGACGACAACGGATAGGTTGGAGATCGACTCCCCTTGAAGGGCAATATCGTCCGCCGTGAAAGATCCTGGTTCCAGCGGCTCCGAGAACCGCACAATGATCGAATCCACATTGGTGACGACAGCTCCCTCTTCAAGATTGAGCACTTCGACAACTGCAGGAGCCATGGACGCAGCAATCCACGAAATCGACTTGCCATGGGTTCCAGGATTACCGACCGGATCAGTGACGCCGGCCGCTTGAACCGTCAGTTCATAGTAACCATCCTGCACTGCCACGGCAGCAAGGTTGCCAATGCGGTAGCGCAACTCATCAATCCCAGAGACATTTAGATTGCTCACCGCGATCCCCGAACCCTGATGCCTCAAGGAAAGATCGGTGACCGTGAATGATGCCGGATCAATGGGTTCCGTAAACACCACATCAATCGAATCCAAGGCGGATGTCAGTACTTCTCCGCTGGCAATACCTTCGAACCGCTCAACCGCAGGTGGATTGGTATCGGTGGCCTCCCATTCAATCGTGTAGGTATTCGTTCCCGACAAACCAAACTCGTCCAGCAAATGCAACCGGTGTTCATATACCGGATCGCCCCCATCCGGCAATGTACGATCCGTCAACCAGCAATTCCGCAACGGGAGCTCACTGCCATCCGAGCGCATGATCTGGACGATTTCATAGTTGCCACCCCCCGGATCGGGCAAGGATGCATAATGCCAACCAGCGTCACCAGCCACTACCGTCACTATGGAAGTCGATACAATTCCAACCGGAGTGTTCGAGGCACTCGTGGTTGCATGGAATACGTCCGCAATGGTTCCATCCGGGAAATAGAGTTCATCCGGCAAGTCCTTCACGTCGCGAGCCGTCACGAGGAAAGATGGCAGATCATGACCATCCACCTCCACACTGCGGATCAACTCGTGAATATCCACGGATTCGATCAGGCTGATGTCCGGATTACCCGAACTGTTCAAATGCGTGAAGTTCGCATCCATGCTGGTAAAATGGCCTTGCAGGGAAGCCGTCAACCACCATTGCGCCAGCGCCGACTCCTGTGCCCCGATGTCGCCCAGGTTGACCTCTTCCAGTCCGATGGCTTCCTCGAAGCCATTCAACGCGGAATTATAAAGCGCGAAATCGATCAACAATCCTTTTTCGTTTTCCACAATCTGCGGCTGGGCGGAATCGATCCTGAAGTTATTCGCCGTCCCATAACCCTTGTTGCAAACCAGCACCGCCAATTCGGCAGGAACCATGGGTTCAACAACATCCTCCGTCAAAGGATCATCACCCATCACATCGCGCTGGAGGAAATAGTGAAGCTCCAGGTTCGGACATGGATTCACTTCCAACGCCACCGGGAATAAGTCCACAACCACCTGCTCGCCCGTGAACGGATCAACATAGGAAAGCGTGCCGCCGAAGCGATAGGTCTTCGCATAAACCGGCGCGGCACCGTGCTCTGGAATAAACAGGATGGTTGCCGCCCCCTCCGTATTGCCCGCCAAAGAACCGGTTCCATCAATGTCCGTCAAAGCAACCAACGACTCGGTCGAAATCTCGAACAGGTCATTACAAACATCGCCGTTCTCATCCGTCACCCTCAGCTCAAGCTGCACATCCTGCATGGCATCCGTTTCATGGCCGTTAAAGATCGTCAACACACCCTCGAACGCCTCGCGCGTCATCGTCGCCGTTTGCGTGATGTTCATAGAGACTTTTGCACAGACAGAACCTCTGTTTGCCTCAAGGAAGTTCTCAACATAGGTGTAGGCATCCTCAGCCATTTCAACGACATTCGAAAAACTCTCGGCAGTCGCAAAATCCATACTGTCGTTCATCGCGCTTGCATAGTTGCTCACCACCGCCATGTCGATGAAGTTGGTATTCCATCCCACTGGAAGCTGATAGCCATATTCATAGCCTGCATCCCAATAGTCGATGCTTCGGTTCCAGCGCTCCCCAAAGGCAATAATATCGGAGGACTCTACTTTGGATCCAATAAAGGAGCTTGATAGATTCTCCAGATCCTGAGCGGCAATCTTCTTGGTCTGCCCATCAAGCTTTGCAAGAAACTGACCATAGAATTCGCCTATGTAGTCTTCCCCTCTCCACTTGGAATCTCCGAAAACAAAATAAGTCATATCCAGATTGTTGTCCAAGAAGCTGATATAAGCTTCCAAGTAACTAGATATTTGCTCGAAATCATCACCCGATTCGTCGGCAGCAGAGGCAGGCAGCACATATATGTCACCAAAAGCCTGCATGGCAAATATATCGCCATTCTCCCCCATTGGAATAGTTGTTATGCGAGTACAACCTGCCACAGCATCAAATATCGATTTCACACAGGAAATCGCACTTCCACCAGGCAAAGAGCCAATTATCTCTCCCAAAACCTCTCCTGAGGCATAGTCCCAAAAGCACTGCCAAGGACTTCCATTTCCATTGAGAGCCTCCCGTTGACACGATAGATAGTCCCAAACAGACCAAACCATCCCAACTCCTGGCAAGCACCCCGTACTGGCTTTAAATAGTTGGCCAAAACATGGATCACACTCTGAGTCTTCGTGTAGTGGAGGGATTCCAGGCACTGTAATTTGTGATCCTGCTTCACCATTGCCCCCTCCATCACGATGGGGTGGCAAAACTGATCCAGAACCACCAGTATTAGGAGGTATAGGCGTAGGCCATCGTGATCCTCCATCTCCACCAGAGCCCGAAGAAGAACCCTTACAATGGTTGTAGGTGATTGGAATCGAGAATGCGAGTTCCCAATGACCATCTACAAACCAACCGGCACAATAGTAGACGTAATAAGTTTTAATGATTCCCGAACATGGTTTTGTGTCATCCGAATCGGAAGCCTCTGCCAGCGCTATTGACATGGGCTCGTCGGCGGGACGTTTCATCAGCACCGGCACTCTCACACTCGACTTGGCCGGTAGCACGCTGATCTGCGAAACCATGGATTCGAATTCATACCGAGGATGTTCCGGTAGGATGATGCTTACCTCATGCGCACTGATGAGACCATGGTTGTTGATTACCGCCTCGAAGACATGGGACTCGCCATAGTCAAGATCGGGCAAGGATTTCGGTACATCAATGGTGACCACGGGCTTGGGCACACTGGTTTCGTATTCGGTTTTCAACACAATCTCGTAACGATCCTCCAATTCCACTTTCTTGACTTCCCACCGATAGGTGATGGCCTGATAAGAGAGGAAGACGGTTTCCGCCGTTGTGCGTCCGGGTGCGATTTCGACTACACCGTTCCAAGAACTATGCCTGTTGGCGGACACCGCCACCGTATATCTCCCAACTGGCAAGTCGCTGACTTGGAAGGTGCCGTCGGGTGCCGTCATTCCCTGAGCAACGGTTGCTCCGGTGTAGGGATTGCGCACCTTGACGGTCGCGTTGGAGACGTGCGGAGAGGATTCGACATAGTAGGTATATTCATCCACCACGTCTATCAGCAGTCCGCCCGTTTCGTCGGAAACCGACTCGAAGCGGAACGGCACGCGGATGCCATCAGCATTTTCGGCGTTAATGGCAATGGAACCATTGAGCGGTGCGTTGAGGGGAACCGACTCATCAGCCTTGAGTTCAAGTGTAATGGTTGCAGACGCACCATTTGTCAGGTTGTCAATGTACTGACCACCAACCACGCGCATCCAATCCACGCTGGGAATATCAACAGAAACCAATCCGCTGTCACCTGCGCCGGCATTGTAAACCGAGAACTCGACCAGGCGCGGGATGTCCCGCGTCATGGTCGTGTCGAGCCTGGTTGGAACGGTTCGCAGCAAGGCATGCTCGCACTCGGAATAGAACCAGCACGGGATTTCCAAAACCACGCCCTCGTCCGTCGTGATCCGGATCAGGATTTTTTCATAGTCGCTGCCTTCGCTGACTGCGGTCGCCTCGACCGTGTAGCCCAGCGGAATGACGCTACCGCCCGGCAGGGTGGCTGGAAGGGTCAGTTCGAGATTACAGTTGGTCGGCACTTCAAGGATTTCGACACTCAGGTTGGTCAACTCCGCCTGACTTCGGTTGCGGATATTGATCGTGCCATTCGAGATGACATCGCCCACCGTCATATCCCAAATGATGTGCCCAGAACTTGTCCGACCCATTCCCAGGATTTCAAACGAATCCTGTTCGACGGTGGAGCCCAACCCCGGATAGCAGGCGCCGATAGAATAGTGCCCGGCCTCGCCCGGCAACGGAACAAACTCTGTCTCAAACAGTCCTTCGGCATCGCTCTGCACAGATATTACCCGGCGGATACCGTTCACCACCACATAGACATCCACATCCACGTTCGCGGCAGGAGACATGCCATCCGGAAGCGTTGCGCTTCCAGTAATTGGAATGACATCGGAATCCATCGCCGTTTCCACATCGGTTTCGGCTGAAGCCGTATAGGATGGACTAACCGACAACGTTGCTGACCAGGCAATGTTGTTGGCATCGTTCAGTTCCTTGACCAGCTTGTCCGGATCGGCCACCACGGCAATCCGGTAGTCGCCGGGTGTTAGCGGAGCCGTTGCCTGCGCAGTGATGGTCAGGTTGCTGCCCATCGGCAAAGCCGCCTCGGTTTGATATTCGAACATGAAGGTCGAAGAATTGACATAGTTCCCCGGACTGCAATGGATGGCCAGAGGCAGGCCAGCCCCCGCATCACGGAAACCAATATTGGCTAGGACGGCGCTCAATTCAAGTTCTTCCCCAGTCGTCAAAGCAACGGAAGCCAGCACATTGGAAACCACTAGATCGGGATGGTTTTGATCGCTCACCATTAGCCAGGTCGTACCGGAGGAATAGCCATCGGCATCCACATAGACCGATACCAGCTTGCCGCCATCCTCCACTCCGTCATCCAAGGTTTCCACAGGAACCTGAATGCTTGATGCGCCAGCGGGAATGACCGCATTCGTTGGGATCGTAACCTCATCCGGCTGATCGTGCGAAATCGCCACCGACAGCGGCTCGGTCAACGTCGTGTTATGCGTAATGGATAAGAGACCGGCGGCGTCCCTGCCCTCCGGCATGTTGGCCGGTGAAGCCGAAACGGACAAGGTTGCCCCGTCGTCATCCAGAATCCGCAAGTTAGCTTCAATCATTCCACCATCGGAAGGCGACCCCGTGCATCCGCACGAATCTATCACCACGCCACCGCTGACCAATACATCGCGATGTCCATCAACTACCGCATTGTCGATGGTGCCAATGGCAAACTGAACCGACTCCTCTCCATCGGCCAGCACAACCTCGGATGGAAGGATCAACGCATCGTCCTCCGATGCCTGAAGCTGGATGCGAACCTCCCCATTGGTCTGGCCAAACCGGGTCAGCGTCCCCATGCAGGCAAACAATCCTGCGCCTTCCGACACTTCTTCCGGAGACAATGTGAGATATGCACCCGGCACATCGTCGTCCTCAATTCGCAAGATTTGGTCAACAGAATCAAATCCAGTCGCATTTGCATGGATCAACACATCCAGATCAATCTCCGCAATTTCGTCATCAACCACCGTGCAGGCAAACGCGACCGACCCCGTATTGGCCGGAATGGTTACAGAGGCCGGAACCGTGCATTGCACATCGGACGAACTTTGCAGATAGACTGTCACCGGCTGATCCGTCACAAAGTCGCGCGTCACTGTTCCTGCCACAACTTCGCCTTCCACAGCATTGGTAGCCGAGAGAGCCATCGACAAAGACGGCACCTCGTTATCCACAACAGCAATAGTCCCCGACGAAGCAACATATCCTGCAGCGGAAACCATCAAATCCACGGTTTGGTCGCCATCCACCACGGCATCGTCATGGACAACCGCATAGAACACGGCGCTGTTCGCATTTGAAGAAATCACGACCGAAGCCGGCACCGAGATTTCATCTGGCGCAGAGGAGGCGACAGCAACGCTCAGATCATTGCTAAACGATCCTCCGCGACTGACGATGCAACGGATGTCACTACCGACCGCATTCTCCGCTATTTCATCAGCAGCCAGTTCCAGCAACAACTCGGGAATAACCGGTTCCGGCTGTTCCCGGATATACACCGTAACCGGGCCGGCACATGAACCGCCAAAAATCCCTGGGCGATCCTGGCAGAGCTGAACATGGGCAATGGATGGATCTTTATAACTACTGTAATATACGAGGCATTTGTATCTATTCCCTGGCCCACTGCTGCCGCCAACGCCATAACGCTGGTGCTCGCTACTGGGCGTGATATTGAAACTTCCCTCGCTGGTACCATCTGAATAGTAATAAGTCCCGTATAGATCCTTGCCGGAATTCCAATCCCACACGAGATCAGATACCGGGGTGCGGTACCATAACGGAGTACCGTTCTTGACATACAAGTATTCCCTACCCGTATCGGGATTTGTGTTGAGCACACTATCGGCAACCGTGGACGTAAGCTTAGTCCAGCCCCCGCCCGCCAGCGACATCAAACAGTAGGCATTGAACGGCTCCTCGCCAGCATCCCCGTCGGGATCGATCAAGTATTCGCCATCCTCGGTGAATCCTAGCTCATACAACTCCTGTGCCGATCCAACAATATCATGAACGGCCAGCACCGCATCCCGAGTATTGACAGACGTATCGACATTACTGACCACGCACCGATAGTTCCCGGAAGCACCAACCTGCACATTGGTCAAAACAAGTGTGTCGTTAGTTGCACCAACAATGTCCGAACCATTGTATTGCCACTGGTAACTCAATAGATATTTGTTCGTTGCAACAACAGCAAAGCTCAGATTCCGACCAACCAACGTCATTTGGTCTTGGGGTTCTGAAATGATCTGAGGCACCGAAATAGTTCCAACTTCTATACCATCAATGAACCATCCTGGGCCGTCGTAGCTATCGGCTATGTGCTGGAAGGCTATGCGGATACGAGCACCTGCATAGGAGGTCAAATCAAGAACAATTCTAGACCAGTCGCTTGAAGAGCGGCTCGGAGCCGTGATAGCTAAACTGCTCCAAGACGACCAGACGCCCGTCCCGCCATTATAGGCGGAAACCTGCACCTCGCCCCAGTCGTTCGCATATGTGTGTGTAGGATAGTTGTACCATTGCCAGAAACGGATCTGTAGACGCTCATCCCCCGAAACCGACGGCAGTACGATCTCAGGGCTTATCAGGCGACTGTCCGTGTAGTCGGGGTAGTTGCCGTTCAACACCGTCGCGGCAACCTTGCTCCCCGAATGGGCAGAACCCGGCCCGCTAGACGGAACACCGATTTGCCACAAGCCGTGGTCAGTATGCCAATCGCCCCAGCCGTCCTCGAACCCCTCAAACGACGACATCTCCGGAACGCCCTTCCAAATCTCTATATCATCGATGTACCAACCCGCGCCATTGTAGCTGTCGGCCGTATGCAGGAAACCGATCCGGATACGCTGGCCAGCGTAGGAGGTCAGGTCTAGCGCGATGCGCGACCACCAGCTTGAAGAGCGGTCGGTTGCCGTGACTGAAAGGCGGCTCCAGGACGACCAAGCACCTGTCCCGGCATTATAGGAGGAAACCTGTACCTCGCCCCAGTCGTTCGCATGGGTTGCAAAGGGATAGTAGAATGCCTGCCAAAAGCGGAACTGCAGACGCTCATCCCCCGAAACCGACGGCAGTACGATCTCAGGGCTTATCAGGCGACTGTCCGTGTAGTCGGGGTAGTTGCCGTTCAACACCGTCGCGGCAACCTTGCTCCCCGAATGGGCAGAACCCGGCCCGCTAGATGGAACACCGATTTGCCACAAGCCGTGGTCAGTATGCCAATCGCCCCAACCGTCCTCGAACCCCTCAAACGACGACATCTCCGGAACGCCCTTCCAAATCTCTATATCATCGATGTACCAACCCGCGCCATTGTAGCTGTCGGCCGTATGCAGGAAACCGATCCGGATACGCTGGCCAGCGTAGGAGGTCAGGTCTAGCGCGATGCGCGACCACCAGCTTGAAGAGCGGTCGGTTGCCGTGACTGAAAGGCGGCTCCAGGACGACCAAGCACCTGTCCCGGCATTATAGGAGGAAACCTGTACCTCGCCCCAGTCGTTCGCATGGGTTGCAAAGGGATAGTAGAATGCCTGCCAAAAGCGGAACTGCAGACGCTCATCCCCCGAAACCGACGACAGTACGATCTCAGGGCTTATCAGGCGACTGTCCGTGTAGTCGGGGTAGTTGCCGTTCAACACCGTCGCGGCAACCTTGCTCCCCGAATGGGCAGAACCCGGGCCACTTGTCGGTACTCCGACCTGCCAGACACCATTATCAATTTGCCAATCGCCCAAACCGTTTTCAAAGCCTTCGGGATTGTTGAATACCGGATCTCGGCTTGAGAGCGTGGCGGTTGTGCTGTTTGTTATTCCTGCCAGATTACTAACCACCACGGAATAGCTCCCCAGATGGTTGGTTTTCAGGGAGGTAATAGAATAAGTTGAGGCAGTTGCTCCGGGAATGTCCATGCCATCTAAGCGCCACTGGTAGGTTTCCGGCGAGAGGCTATCGGCAACCACGCTGAAGGATACGGGATAGCCCAGCGGCCAGGACTGGCTTTCGGGCTGGACTGTAATGACGGGCAGTGGAACCACCGTGATTTCCGCCACGGAACTGGTTACCGCACCATACGCATTGCTCACCACCACGCTGTAGAATCCGCTGTCGTTGGTCTGGGCGGTGGTGACGAACAGGGAGATGTTCGTTGCTCCGACAAGGATGTTTGTGCCATTGAATAACCATTGATAGTCAAGCGGCGCTGTTCCAACGGCGACGACACTTGATGTCATGTTACTACCGAGTGCCACATATTGGTCGTCTGGGTTATCCAAAATCGTAGGCGGGAGTGCATTCTTGCACATACCGGCAACTCCGGCAGCATAAACGGAAGCTATTTCGTTGGAGCTCAATGCAGTGTCGAACAGCATAACCTCGTCAACCAACCCGGGGAAATAATAGCCATCGCCACGTCGTCCAATGTAGAACGGAGCAGTTCCATCCCCGGTGTTGCCAGAGAAGGTGGTGTCTTCGCCCACCAAAACTCCATCAAGATATATCCGAGCAAACTGGCCTTTTCGCAGGGTTCCGACCACATGGTGCCATTGATTCGGAGCAACGCTCCCTCCGCTTGCCGCCGCATATCCAGACCCGCTCAAAGTCCATATCGAGAACCGAACCGAACCATCGTTCTTCAGATACAGCGCGTATTCCCATGCACCACTTGTTCCCTTGGCAATAAAAGGTCGTTCGGAGCTGGGCAACGACGGAACCTTTATCCAACCCATGACGGTCATTTCTCCATCCGCTCCAACGTGCGGACTATATAGGGATGAATCGGGTGCGGCGAAATAGTCGTTGGCGCCATCGAAGCTGAACGCCTCTGCGACAATACCCTGAAGGTTGGTCGCCCCGTTATAAAGCGTTCCGTGGTTTGTGCCGACGAGATTATCTGCATTCCCATCGCCAGGCCACCAAGCAACAATTCCATTGGGGCACTGAACACACGGTGTTGGAGGTTGCCCGCCATCCGACAAGACCGCCTCCATGCTTGGAGTGACACCAGCAAAGTTGCTCACTTCAACTACATAACTACCCAAATCATTAGTGCGAATGGGTGAAATTGTGTAGAAGGCACTGTTGGCACCCGGAATCACCTCTCCATCCTTTAGCCATTGGTATGCAATTTCTGTTATACTTGTTGCTGCCACGATAAACTGAACAATCGGAGAGCCAACAAGCATCGTTTGGCTCTGTGGTTGTTGCGTAATTACCGGAGGGGGAACCACGGTGATTTCGGCAACGGAGCTAGTGACGGAACCATATGCATTGCTCACCACCACGCTGTAGAATCCGCTGTCGTTGGTTGTAGCATTAACGATGGGATAGTTCGTTCCTGTTGCTCCTACGATATTCGTGCCATTGAAAAACCATTGGAAATTGAGGGGTTCTCCCCCAACAGCCCAAATGTTCAATGTGGAATTACTACCCAAGGCGACATAGGACTCCGCTGTCAACTCGACGATGGTTGGGGGATCAGTCGGCTTTACAAGGAACTCATAGGCTCCCAGATCCACTGAACCGGCAAGAATCCGGGGATTCCCATCAATATCGGTGGAGGTGGAAACATGGTTCGTACTTCCAGCATCGATGCAAAGAGAGTTGGCCATCAGACGGTAATCGCCGCCATCACCATACACGAACAAAGGATCATCGGAAAAGTTGTTGTTTCCAGCACCAATGCCTTGGACGCAACTATACGATACCGATGCGCCTCCAGTATACTGATACGACGAGTTTCCCCAGAGAATGCTGTTTACGATGCTACCCGTAAAACGCACGCCACCCGGCCTGTTGTTTCCGGCGATAGTGCAGTTCTCGATCAATCCATTCCCTGCATAGATTCCACCACCCGCACCATTGCTGATACGAGTACTATTGTTGACAACGATACAATTCTTCAGATCCAAGGTGGAACCGCAATAGATCCCACCGCCATATCCTCTCGCTCCATTCCCAATATTGCATCCACCGGCTCCGGCATTGTTGCCAAGGAATATGCAATTAGTAGCATGTAGATTCTTCGAGGTGTAGATGCCGCCACCACGACTGTTTTCACTCCCACCTCGAGATGATGCCGTATTATACAGCACCTCGACATTATCCATGAAAACATCTGAAGAAGAATAGATGCCCCCTCCATATGTTGTTGCATTGACTCCGCTGGAGCAGTTGCCCTGATAGTCTGAAATCACATTGTTTCTTACTTCGCACCGAATCAAGGACAAGGGGGCGGTTGTATGAATTCCGCCGCCTCGTGGATTATGTCCGTAGTAGGTGTTTTCATTGATCGAGCAGTCTTCGAGAGTGACCGGCTGTGATCCAGTTATTCTAATACCAGCCCCATATATCGCTTGATTATTCTTAACCTCACAATGCCGAAGGATCGGGCTGGCGTCATTGATTCGAATGCCACTGTTTTGGGATTTTTCCACGATGCAATGTGTCAACTCGCTATCATTCGTACTTGCAACGAAGCTGATCCCTTGCCACTTCGTGGCTGCGTTGGTCGAGGAGAAAACAATGGGCAGGTCTTCTGTTCCAATAGCATTCAAGCCACCGAATACATTGATTCCAAAATTCCCAACGGCTTCGATACGCACTCCAGGTTCTATAACCACATTCACCATGTCCACATCGCATGTCAGCAGATAGGGCGCCCCACTTGCATAAAGAGTCGCATTCGACAACGAAGAATAATTAATGGCTGACATTTGCACCGTCACCTCTGCAACGGAACTGGTGGCCACACCAAAGGCATTGCTGACCGCCACACTGTAGAATCCGCTGTCGTTGGTTGTGGCGTTGGTAATTGGATAATTTGTTTCCGTTGCGCCGGAAATCATTACCCCGCTTTCTAACCATTGGAAATAGAGAGGTTCTGCTCCGGATACCGTGATACTCAGCACCGCATTACTACCCAAAGCCACATATTGACCAACCGGATCCTCAACGAGGACTGGAGCATTGCTCTGCGCAAAGCAGACTGAACCCACGAACAGACCAACCAACACGACCCAACGAAACATTCCCTTCATCACAAGCCTCCCTAACACCTAATCTCTGTTTCCCTACATTTTAAGTCCTGAATCAGAATCGCTAAACTCCATTTGGAATACGCTCAATATCCATTTTCATTCGATCCGCCGCGTCCGATAGAACATGGGAATATCGGCCGGGCTGATGACCCATGGGCTGGCGGGTTGCGGCGAGACATCCAACCATGTTTCCGACGTTAGATTTGTTGTGGATTCGAGTATGCCGCTGTATTCGAGCTGCAACTGCCCCGTCCCAATGGATTCGAGTTGCACATGGGCGGAGGAGTCAATCATGACGGCATAAACGTTGCCGCCTGATCCAAAAGCATCCGTTGTAATGAGCGCCATGGCTTTCCCCTGAGAAGCACTCAAACCGGTGATAAAATCCATTGCACCCGCAACATCCGGGGAGGAGTCGATCACGAACGGGGACCCGAGCATATTCCCATCGGAATCTACATACTGCCCGTATGAAATATCGTCCACTCCCACTCCAAAATCGCTCGCAACCCACGCAAGCAGAAAATAGTCGCCGTCGTGCGCAAGACAGTGACCAACAGACATCTCGTTTAATGCATCGGACACCAAGTCCAGCTCGGGGCCGACTAACGTACCGTTCGGTAGCACCATTCGACCCTTCAGGTCAATATTCCCTCCTGTATGACTCCAAGCCGTCATAAAACGGCCGTCGCCGTATGCAACATTCAGACTCTCATAATAGAGTGAAGACGAGCCGAGCGTCAGTGTGCTGCCCATTGTCCCGTCAGATGAAACCAGCCTGCACTGAGGAAGGCTGTTCCCGTCCGAGCTTGTCATCCACCCCACAAGGTACTGTCCGCCGCCATAAGCCACCGACGCAATATCGTTAGCGAATGAGATTTCAACTTGAGAACCCAACGCACCGGAGGAGGAAACAAACCGCCCCTCTGTGCCTCCCCAATCAGTCCAGATCACAAAGAAATTTGTTCCATCGGAGGCAACATCGGGAAGATATTTATCCCCATCGAACGAAATGGCAAAAGCGCTGCCGACCAGCGTTCCCACTGTACTGATAAACTGACCGTAAACTTTGCCGCCGGACGCATGATCCACCCATACCATTAGGTATTTCCCCCCGCCAAAGGCCACAAACGGGGCTCTAAAGGGGGGAAGGTCGCCATCCGTAGGTGTGTGAATGAGTCGCCCGGTTTGGATCAAAGAGCCGATTATTAGGCCATCAGAAGACATCAACTGAGCGCAGGCTTCATCTGCATTGCCGGAAGAGCCCCGGACTGCCACCAGCCAATTGCTCCCATCGGTGGCGGTAGATTCCGAAAACTCATGCACCACCGTATCTGCGACCGGGATCAAGGCGCTGACGACACGACCCTGCACCTGTCCGATAGAAACCACGAATAAACCAACCGATACCGCCAGACGAACTTTCCCCTTCATCCCGAACCTCCCTATATGGCCTTACCTATAACTGGATACGCAGCAACCCATGGAACCTTTCACGACTTAGCTACTTATTTTTCTGTTTTGGTATCTAGGAAGGGGGTACGGGAAAACGCCTATGAAACAACGCACTTCCCCGCAAAACCATACCGCACCTCCCGATGATACGGGACAACGGTATCAGAAGATTATGACTACGACAAGGAATGCGATTCCCTTATTAAGACCGGCGCAAAATAATACATTATATATTTGATCATGATGTAGGAGATTCGAGATCATGCAGCAGGGTGCTTGGAAACATCATTCGAATACCGATCTATTCGCTTTGGTGCTCCGGCCCTCTCAGGTGCCGGCGGCTGAATAGATGATTTATGTCCCGTATGCCCAACAGATCCCACTTTGTAAACCGCGCGCCGAATTCGGTGAACGTCCTTAGCCGGAACCGATAGTATAAAGTACTAAATTCTATCCGTGATTTATATTGAATGCCTCCGAAAAGGGCGTAAGTAAAGTTCCAGTACAGATGGATTAAAGGAATCTGAGATAATCTAAAACAATCTTCTGCAAATGTGTAATCTTCTAGAGAAGCTGATATTGGAAGAAGTCGGGGGGAAGAATACCGCGATTCATGCATACGACGGCATCATTTGGAAGATTCGCACTGGTTTCCTGACTTTGCTGTTTGTGGGCTGGTCGGTACTGCTGAAATCCATCGCCGATGATCCTGGGCAGCCGATTAATCGACTTGGGATCCTGTGCATCGCCATGCTGGTCTTCAGTTTGTGCTTGGCGTTGGGCGCATGGCTTGTGGACATAAACTACCTCCATCGCAAATACCGGGTCATTCTGGCCTTGAACTCACTCACAGACAAAATCAAGGCGTCACCGGATGATTTGAGCTCCATACCTAATCGTTTGCTGCAAGTTTCGGGGGACAGTAGCGATAATCCCTATAAATGCGAGGGCTACAAACTGGCTTACAGGACAAGTCTGGGTGTGTTTTTCCTGCCCCCATTAATATTGTCTGTTGCCGCGGCTGTCATCATTTGCTTTGCGGGAAACGGCACTGCCCCACTTAAACCAAACACATCAACGACACCATCCCAAATGGAGACAATGAATACGTCGGGGAACATGATCGATACGAACCACACATAGGAGGCAGAAAAAATGAACCTTTTTAGTGATCTTATTGAGGTGCTCAGCAAAGTCTGCAAGGGACTGAAGGTATTGACCGATTTAACCAAGAAAGAACGTGAAAAATATCGGGATGTACTGGATGAGACATATCGCCTGATCGACACGACGCTCAATATGGTGATTATCCGTTTGGGCGACATTCTTCAAGAGGAAGACGATGTCTTTCTGAAAGGGGTCGAAGGCTTGGGCAATTATGATGACTGGATGAAAGCTGAACGCGAGTTCCGCCTGTGCAAGAGCCTCCGCGCAGCAGTTCGTGAAACCGAAACAATAAGAGACAAGCTCGCGGGGAAAATCAGTACTGCAGATTGGGATGCATTGCTAGGGCTGATGAATAATGTGCTTTGCACCGAAGGCGCGGTTGCGGGCTATATGTGCGATAAGTTTTGGGAGCTTTCCGACTCAGCCTATCAATCAGCCGATCTGGCTAATCTTAGAACGGGGGTAACCGATCTCCGCACAACGCTTGTCAAGGAACGGCAACAGCTTATCAAACAGGAAACTGAACTGTACGACATCCTATAGCAGAATATTGTTTTCTCTAGGTTGGCATGGTTGCAATACAGGATAAAGGGTTCGGGGCCATGGGAAAGCAATCATCGTCGGAAATCGAACACTGCACCGATATTCTGGAGAAAACACGGGGATTGTTGGTGATCTCGGGTGCTGGGATCTCCGCCGAAAGCGGCATACCCACTTACCGCGGCCCCGGTGGCATCTACGAGAATAACCCCGGACTACCACCGATGCTCAGCGCGGAAGGGCTGGCCAAAGATCCCGACCGCATCTGGAACCATTTCAACGAACTCCGCACACTCGTTGCCGGAGCGCAACCCAACCCGGCACACCGCATCCTGGCAAAATGGGAAACCGAACAACGTTTCCCCCGAATGCTGATAGCCACGCAAAACATTGATGGACTGCACCAGAAGGCCGGCAGCGGGCGGGTCAGCGAGCTCCACGGCAGCATGTGGCAGATGGCCTGCCCACGCACGGTCGATTATGCGGAAGACGAACAGTTCTCGGACGATTTTTCCGAAATGATGTCATCCGGAGGAAACGCCGACATCCTGCGGCGCTGGAGCGAGGAGAATAACCGCACCATCTGGAACGATCACCAAGTTCCGTTCTCCACCATTCCGCCCTACACCGATCCGGCAATTCGCCCCAACGTGCTCTTCTTCAACGAAGATTACGGAAACCGCCTCCTTTGGGTGGAGGACTTCATCCGGAAAGGCGTGGATACGGTGCTCGTAGTCGGCTGTTCCGGCGGAGTTGCCGTTCTGGATCGCCTGCTCAGACAATGCCGCAAAGAGAATCCCGCCTGCTCGATCATCAACATTAATCCCCACCAGGACTGCATTGAACACGCCCATACCTTCATTCATATGCAAGCCGGTTCTGCCATGGAACAAATCCAAACCTGCCTGAAATGAAAACCCCCCTACCCATTTTCACCGAAGAGAAAAATCTTATGGAACTCGAAGACGAGGGCCGCACCTTCCTGCTCCAGCCCAACACCGCCGAGTCCTGGAAGGCGATGAAGGCCAAAGCCGCAAGCGACGGCATCCATCTATATATGGTCTCCGCCTTTCGCAGCATCGAACGCCAATCCCAAATCATCGAAAACAAAAAGGCCAAGGGTATCCCGGACGACGAAATCTATGCCGTGAGCGCTCCGCCCGGTCGTAGTGAGCACCACACCGGCCGCGCCATCGACCTCAACACCGTCGATTGCCCCGTGTTGGAAGAAGAATTCGAAGACACGCCGGCCTTCGAATGGTTGCGGGAAAATGCCGCCAGCTTTGGTTTCACCCTTAGTTACCCGCGCAATAATCCATACGGAATCGCCTACGAACCTTGGCACTGGAAATTTAGAGGGAACCAAGCATTCGAGACAGCTCGTCAAAGTACCGAATCGGAACCACGATGAATCCGATGATCACCAGCACATGGTAATACTTGCAAAACCTGTCGAAAAATCGGGGCTTTGACCTCAGCAAAAAGGGCCGAACAAACAGCGTTGATCTTGGGCCTGTGGCCCGCGCCCCTCTCGACATATTCTACAACTACATGACACATTACACGAATGCACACTAAACCACTGATCGAAACTTTTAGATTCTGACCATGGTGGCTTGTTTGTTCGAAACAACTGTGGCAGAAGTAAAAATATAAAGAAACATGTCGCCTTGTATTCAAAGAATAGACATAGCGCATTTTATTAAGAGGTTCTTGCCTAAAGGAGTATGACAGCCATGAAACTATTAAATGCATTATCTCATACACCATTACTGAAGCCTGGATCAGAGCTCTCCAAGAAGTTCATCCTGATGCTATCACTACTGGCATTTTTCGTCTCTTATGCCCAAGCAACCGATGTTTCCGGCACGATCATCAGTGACACGACTTGGGAGCCCGCAGGCTCTCCATATGTACTAAGCGGAACAATTCGCATCTACCAGAACGCCACGCTAACCATCCTTCCCGGCACGGTCATTGACGGTGCGGCAGGTTCTTTGACCGTTGGCTACGACAGCTACAGTACGTCATCCCTTCGGGCCGGAACCCTGGATGCAGACGGCGCCACCTTTCTCGACTCCGCCACCGCGATCAGCGTGGAGGATAACGGCTCAGCATTGTTGAGCGGTTGCGAGTTCCGCGACACGAACACCCAGAGCTCCTACCCCATCTACTCCGAGGGCAGCCTCTCCTTGGACGGCTGCACAGTCACCAACTATACCTATCCCGTATACTGGAACCTCAATGACGTGAACGACCTTTCGTTCTCCGGGGCCAACGACTTCGCGGGATGCGGCTCCGACGGCCCCTATGTCGGAGGCAGCATCATCACGGACATGACCTTCTCGCCGACCGCGACCCAGAACCGGACCTATTTTCTTAGCGGCACGGTTCGAATCTACCAAAACGCCACGCTAACGATCCTTCCCGGAACGGTCGTCGACGGCACATCGGATTCGTTGATTGTTGGATACGACAGCTTCGGTACGTCGTCCCTTCGCCCCGGCTATCTCAACGCCGACGGCGCAATCTTTCTGGACGACAGCATCGCGGTCAACGTGGAAGACAGCGGCACCGCGGTGCTGGCCAACTGCGAGTTCCGCGACACGAACACCCAGAGCTCCTACCCCATCTACTCCGAGGGCAGCCTCTCCTTCGACGGCTGCACAGTCACCAACTACACCTATCCCGTGTACTGGTACCTCAATGACGTAAACAACCTTTCTTTCTCCGGGGCCAACGACTTCAACGGGTGCAGCTCCGACGGCCCCTATGTCGGAGGCAGCATCATCACGGACATGACTTTCTCGCCGGCCGCAACACAGAACCGGACCTATTTTCTTAACGGCACGGTTCGAATCTACCAAAACGCCACGCTAACGATCCTTCCCGGAACGGTCGTCGACGGCACATCGGATTCGTTGATTGTTGGATACGACAGCTTCGGTACGTCGTCCCTTCGCCCCGGCTATCTCAACGCCGACGGCGCAACCTTTCTGGACGACAGCACCGCGGTCAACGTGGAAGAAAGCGGCACCGCGGTGCTGGCCAGCTGCGAGTTCCGCGACACGGGCAGCCGGAGCTCCTACCCCATCTACTCCGAGGGCAGCCTCTCCTTCGACGGCTGCACAGTCACCAACTACACCTATCCCGTGTACTGGTACCTCAATGACGTAAACAACCTTTCTTTCTCCGGGGCCAACGACTTCAACGGGTGCAGCTCCGACGGCCCCTATGTCGGAGGCAGCATCATCACGGACATGACTTTCTCGCCGGCCGCAACACAGAACCGGACCTATTTTCTTAACGGCACGGTTCGAATCTACCAAAACGCCACGCTAACGATCCTTCCCGGAACGGTCGTCGACGGCACATCGGATTCGTTGATTGTTGGATACGACAGCTTCGGTACGTCGTCCCTTCGCCCCGGCTATCTCAACGCCGACGGCGCAACCTTTCTGGACGACAGCACCGCGGTCAACGTGGAAGAAAGCGGTACCGCGGTGCTGGCCAGCTGCGAGTTCCGCGACACGGACAGCCGGAGCTCCTACCCCATCTACTCCGAGGGCAGCCTCTCCTTCGACGGCTGCACAGTCACCAACTACACCTATCCCGTGTACTGGTACCTCAATGACGTAAACAACCTTTCTTTCTCCGGGGCCAACGACTTCAACGGGTGCAGCTCCGACGGCCCCTATGTCGGAGGCAGCATCATCACGGACATGACTTTCTCGCCGGCCGCAACACAGAACCGGACCTATTTTCTTAACGGCACGGTTCGAATCTACAAAAACGCCACGCTAACCATCCTCCCCGGAACGGTCATCGACGGCACATCGGATTCATTGATTGTTGGATACGACAGCTACGGCACGTCGTCCCTTCGCCCCGGCTATCTCAACGCCGACGGCGCAACCTTTCTGGACGACAGCACCGCGGTCAACGTGGAAGACAGCGGCACCGCGGTGCTGGCCAACTGCGAGTTTCGCGACACGGGCAGCCGGAGCACCTACCCCATCTTCTCCGAGGGAAACCTCTCGCTTGACAGCTGCACTGTCACCAACTATTCCTATCCCGTGCAGTGGAATTCAGGAAACCTTCAGACCTCCGTGTCCTGCGATTTTACCGACTGCACGTACGACGCAATTACAGTTGGTGCCAGCATGGTTGATGACTGGACATGGCACCCTGGCGCGACAGGAGGCCGCCCCATAAAGCTTCGCCAAACATTTACGATCAACGGCGGTGCGACATTAACCATCGAGCCGGGACTAACTGTAGATTGTGGCTCTAGCTATCTGAAAGTGGGATCATCCTCGGCAGGAGCACTGAATGCCATTGGCGTATTGTTTACCAGC
This sequence comes from Pontiella desulfatans, assembly GCF_900890425.1. Lineage (NCBI taxonomy): Bacteria > Pseudomonadati > Kiritimatiellota > Kiritimatiellia > Kiritimatiellales > Pontiellaceae > Pontiella > Pontiella desulfatans. The sequence goes on from NZ_CAAHFG010000004.1 coordinate 93,406, forward strand.
AGCGCCTCACAAACATACCTGGTGTATCTGGATGACACCGGCGATGCCTATTTCCGGAACTGCCGATTCAACCATACCGGCTCCGTCGATGAGGCCATCAGGAACTATCGAGGACAACTCAATGTGCAGTATTGCAACCTTGAAGGGTTTGATACCGCCATTCACATCCTCTCCGGCACCACCACCACTACCCTCTGCAACAAGACTGATTTTTCGGGGAATACGAGCTACGCAATTAATAACGAAGGAACTGCAGAAGTTGACGCGAGCCAGTGCTACTGGGGTGCTGCCTCCGGCCCGGGGCCTGTCGGTACCGGTGACCCGGTAACCTTCAACATAGACTACGGCGAATTTTCAACCACGCCCTGCAGCGGAGGGGTGTTTGTCTTTTTTACCAACAACCTGCCGGCAGGTACTGCGCCAGGTGCCATCATGCTTGACTTTGCAGTAGATGGATCCGGCAATGTCGCACTTGACGCTTCAACGACATCAACGAATCACGATGTCATTGCCGCCGTAGATGCCTGGGATGGTTTTGCTGGCTACACAGGTTATACGCCCTCCTACGGAACCAGCTTCTTCATCGACATAACGGGCAGTGGCGACCTGCATTTGACAGATCAGGGAGACCACGGTGGACTGGGAGTTCAGGGAATGGATCAGAATAAGCTCGATGATCCGGGCAGTGAAGAGATCTACGCATCGCTGGATGCGTCCTATGCCCACGGACTGAATATTCTTAGCATGAGCTGGACTGATTGCAGCGGTGGAGAAGGAGTTCAGAGGGCACAACTGGATGCGTCCGCGAGAACCTATATCTATCCCATCGATATGCCGGAATCCAATGGAACATGGGATGTATCTGATTCGAATATTGTGGTGGTTGCCGGAGAAAGCCTTACCTTCGGCAACGATCATTCCTACATCAACAGCAACCCAGGATACGTCCTTGCCGGCTTCTCCTTCAATATCCAGTCGACAATGTTCGAGATTTGGGCGTCAGACCACGGCCTGTACGGCGAGGATGCTACGACGGATGCGGATCCGGATGGCGATGGACTCGACAACCAGGGAGAATTCAATGCAGGAACGGATCCAACCAATTCCGATGGTGACGGCGATGGCATTGCAGATGGAATTGAGGTCGAGCTCGGTATGGATCCCACAACAGCAGCGTTCGCAATCGGTTTGCCAATCAATCTTTATTCTGCGAATTGGTGGGATTCGAGCAACTCACTTCAAGTGGCCTGGCAGACAAGTCCCGGTTTTCGCTATGAGCTTCAGGCTTCAACCAACCTGTTCGATTGGTTCCCGGTTGAAGGCTACCCTGCCCTATCTTTGCGATATGCCGACTCATATGCCTTCAATGTAACTGAGAAAGCCGAATTTTACCGAGTAGTACAGTATGATGTCGAGCCCCCGGAAATTGATTCGTATTACCCTGCCGATGGAGGCTATGCCATTCCCCGGTTTGACACGATTTCCGTTGCGCTCAACGATTCCTCAGGAATCGACACTAACAGCATTCACCTGTCAGTTGGAGGCATTGGCACTTTTTCACTGGAAGATGCCCAGCTTTCCTACGGGAACGGCGTATTAACTTTTGATGGAGGTGGCGATGATGCATTGGGCTATTACGGAGAAGAGATCGTTGTTTCACTGATCGCCGCCGATGTCTTAGGGCAGGCAATGACCAATACGTGGTCGTTTGATCTGGAATTGGATTCCGTGGTCGATACCAACTTGTTTGTCTTTGGTTCTCCGGACGCCCAACGCTCAGGCCAACAAATCGGCTCCATTCCAACTCGAATTATCGCCGAGAAGATGGCGGGCGGTCCAATCCGGATGTCCGGCACTGCTGATTCATGGATGCTGGAACGAGTTGAACCAGGTGCTCTTGTGATTTCATACACCGGGCAGGCTCCCCTTTTTGCGATCGGCACAAAACTCGCCAATCTTACACCAGAGAGCGAGGAAGAAATATTCTACCGGGAAATTACCGGTATTTCCGATGATTCCGCCAATCAGTTATTAACACTATCCACAACGGAGATTACACTTACCGATATTGTCATGGATGGCACGATGGGCATCAGTGATAGCTCCGTACTGCTGGAACCAGATTTCAACGGAAACTTCACGAAGGCAATTGCAATAGAAAATATCGTGCAATTTAACGATGTGGGATTTTCCTTGGACGGATCTACGTACACAGTAAACCAAGCGGGAAAATATGAAGCATACCTGACGACTGGAAATGAGGAAATGACGGTCTGGAACAGTGGCCATGAATACATCGTTGATGGAGAAGTGGTCAGCTCAGCGGGCAGCATGCATGCTGATAATTGGGATGCTGTAAGCATTCAATTCCACGCTGACAGGCTCCATTTTCTACTTACTCCGAAACTAGTTACGAGACTACAAATCCGAGGTGGAGAACTGGAACGCTTTCTAGCAAAGGCCGTAGCAAATATTGATGCGGCGGCGGTATGTACTCTTGAGCTTTCAGCTCAATTTACCGACACCATCCAAGTGTTCGAGTTGCCGGAAAAGGCAAAACCGTCGGGGTGGCTATACCTAGGAAGCATTGGAGGATTCCTCCCGGTTTATGCCAAGATCCAACTAGGCATGACGGTCGATGCGGATTATGTGGCAGGGGGCTCTTTAACAATTCAAGGAGGTGTCGAGCTACCTATGGAAGCCGAATTTGGACTGAATTATAATTATGGTGAGTTTAAGGCCATCTCTGATTTTAGTGTCTCTACCGGGATCGTTCCCTTTGAAAACAGGCAGGAAATAACGCTTGGTGCCGGCTTAACGCTAAATCCCAGAGTTGAAATGCTGGTGTATGGCCTGGCTGGCTTGTCAACGGGTCCTAGCGTGCGCGGTGGATTCCGAATTGGAAACAGCAATGTTGAGGAGGAGTGGCGTGGATACGTCGATGCTAATGCCGCCTGGGTGTTAGAGACGGCCGGGATTGCTTTTGAAAGTCTCGGGTGGTCGGCCAATCTCTACGAGAACAATTGGAGCTGGAAAATCTTCCCGGATGATGAATTGGAGTTTACCAAGCAACCTGAGTCCATCACTGTAGTTAAAGGAGATGATGCCGGTTTCGACTGCATTACATCACCATTTGAGGGAGTGGAATACAATTGGTTCCAGAGGCTCTATAAGCACGAGTATGGATCGCCCCTATACAACAACTCCGAAGATTCTGCCTTCGTCATCCCAAACACCTCGAAAATGAGCCCCGGTTATTACTATGTTGAGGCGGAAATGGGCGAACAACGCATCACATCCGATGAAGCAATCCTAACCGTTCGTAGCGGTGATATGATCATGGTCTTTGTTGATGAAGCCGACAGTGTATATTACCCTAGCGGCACAGATAATTGGGATGCCGATGTAGAATGGTGGGCTGACCTCGTTAAAAAATATGGAGAGCCTGAACACGCTGCAGTCTATGAGGTTTCCGGCGATACGAGTGGCGACATTTTTCCGATTGGGCAAACAACATATCCATCAGGAATTGATAGTAGCTCAATTGCACGGAACCCTGCCTTTGAGCACTTGGTTTCTGCATACAACAGTTGTAAAGGCGGAAGTAATGAACTGCACCCTCGTGAAGTTGTTATCTGTATTGATACCTCCGGATCGATGACTCGTGTGGATATGGCTCCCGGTATAGATGAGTTTGAGGCATGGCTTGATAACGGAGGAACGAATGTGCCTGACCCTAACAACCCACTCGAACCGATTAAATGGCGCGAAGTTCATTTTGCTAATGAACGTTGGCTAAATCTGACGTGTGAGTGGTATAGGGACTATCGATTGCAACAGACAGGTGAGGTACTCGATGCATCAACATCCCAGTCTATACTTTCATCCGATTTTCAAATACCGGCCGATGCACAACAATAAGGATAAAGCTATTGAACATGCTTTGCCTTCTCAGGGTGGTTAAGATGCCAGCTATGCGGGTTATATATATTGTGTCGCTGCTCCTTCTGGCACCGCATGTATACGCGATCCTCGCAGGGGGGGAATTCTCTCTCCCCGATGATTCGCCATCCAGCCGCCTCGATACTGTGGATAGATATAGCTATGTAGGAGCTCTCGACATCTTGGCCGGCGGTTATAACTATCGTGGATCGGCAGTGGCGCTCTCAGAAAATTGGGTTCTGACGGCAGGGCACAATGTTGATTTCAATGACGATGGCTTAGTGGACGATGGGCTTGGCGTTGATCTTCATCTGCCGGGCTACGGTGTGTATACTCCCAGCAGTTACAGTATCCATCCTGATTTTACAGGTTTTTCCAATCCATCCATCCATCACGACCTTTCGCTGCTCTATTTTGACGATCCGTTGCCTGATCTTCTTTTTCCAACTCTTGGTGATTCCCTGGCACAGGATGCGACCGCAACGCTGGTCGGTTACGGCCGCTCCGGCTACGGCAGCTATGGGTACACCACATCGGCCTCACTTACAGACAGGCGCATTGGCTACAATGTGATTGATGATTTTCAGACCTCCGGGGACGGCATACTTTTTCGGTATGACTTTGATGATCCAAATACCGGGGACGGTTTAGGAAACAATATTGAAACCATCATTGGCCCGGGGGACTCCGGCGGCCCATTACTGGTCGGTGATTCACTGGTTGGACTAAATACCTTTACCGAAGGCTACGGAGGACTTTTCGGCGACATCGGCGGCGGAATATCTCTCAACAACGAGTGGGAGTGGATTGCCTCCACCACCGGGCTGACGGTGCCTGAGCCATCTAGCGTACTGCTGCTTGGAGTTGGAGTCATTACGGTTTATCTCTGTGGTCGCAAGAAATGAGGCGCTGTTTTCATTAAACCACTCCCCTTCACGGTTCATCATCCTCCACCGGAATCAACCGAGGTCCGACATCCCCGAAATTCTGTTCCAGGACTTCCTTTCCATCCGCACGCACCAGGAAAGTTCCATACCGCGGGTGCCGATCACGGACTTCATCCTGATTCATATCTGCACATTCACCTAATCATTACTGCCAACCTAGACTTTATTCCTATCTAGTTCTGAATCAAGCGGGTTCTGATAAACGCCGCGTTGTTGCTGGTGCCGGCACTGCCGGAATAGACCGGCGTCCAACTTTGCAAGTCGGTGCTGGTTTCCACCAATATCTCAACATCACCATTGTTGTCATCGGGTACCCATCGTAGCTGTCGAGTAACCTAGCCAATCCCTCTCGATTATTCCGTGTTAAGAAATCCGCCCCGAAAAAATGATCATCCTTAATCCTGCCCGTAGCCATGAGTGCGCCTCTAATTACGCATACGACCTGCGTGAGCAATTCAAAGTTGGATGCAATCTGGTGACCATATCCTGACTCCTGCTCTTCCCGGTCACTCGGTTGAGTATAACTCAGGATTTCCAGCTTGGCGTCATAAAGCTCTCGCACCGTTGCCAAGTGAATGAGCTGCAACTGGTGCTGTTGAATGAAATCCTCCAGGTGCTCGTTAATATCCATGGCAAGTATGGTGAGCATGTATGTTTCCGTCGCATTTCCCCGATGAGCCCCGCTGTTCTTCCTGTCTCTTTGGCTCTTGTCGGCACCAATGGTCTGGGGGCGCCAAAAGTCGCAGCGCTGCATGTCGGAACATGAATAGGCATTCAGAAGGTATTCGTCCACTGAGCCGCAACAGGAAAAGCGGCCCGCGATCCAGGTAGCCCATTCCTTCGGTGTTTTTTTCTCCTCCAACTTGTGCTCGATCGATTTCATTTGCTTCTTCCTGATCATTGCATACCTGCCAGTTCTTCAAGTTGTTCCAATCGCTTCTCCAGATCATCGACAGACTTCAGCTTAAACACCATATCCAGAAGATCTCGGGCTGCCGCCCGACGAACCGTCGGCTTATCCGACTCCAGCAAATCAATCAAGGTGTCCACCGCCTTCTGCATATGCGAAAGCAGGTTGCTCATCGCCGCGTCAGCCAGAGCCATCTGGCGGGAGCGGAGTTCATCACGGAATGGTTTCGATTCCTGGAGCCAGCGATAAATCTGCTTCGCCGACACCCGCGCCTCTTGCGCCGCCTGGGCAACACAGGAGTTGCTGATCAGGAAGGGCAGCACCCGCAACTGATTTTCACTCAAATCTGAGACATTTCTGGACATTATTACCCTCGGCTCGACTTGCATGGTATCCGATTAAATACAATCTGTTATAACGCGCGACCAACGGGAGGCATTCGTGTTGCGGCTGCATTCTTATTGGCCCTGATTTTAGCCGCTATGGAGAGAAGTGTATCTTGCTCAAATGCATAATGTTTATCCGCCCCAATGATGACCGGACAAGTCGCGGCCGCCTCAATCAACGCAATGTGGAGTATTGAAGATTCGGGACCATCATTAAACACACCTCTCTCTTCTGGCATATGCTGCAAAACGAAGCCGTGAAGTACGATTATACGGGTTACTACCGACATTACATAAGTTTTATCATCAAACCCGTATTCTCGAACGACAGATCCGCAAACAAGCACCATCATCCGGATACGGAATTCACTGTGCTCTGCCGGCGTCATATCATCCCAGTGCTTGGGAAGACCCTTGTTTAAATCACCCCAAGCAATGCTGCTCATCCGGCGGAACTCGACAGGTTCAACTTCGATTTGAGTGTCTACAGATTCTTCCATTATACTTTCTCCATTCATTTTAGTTCACGTCTTTCCATCCAGCTAGATCCGCCTCTAAATCCATCAGCTTTTCAAACAGCACCGAAGCATCGCAGTCGAACGGTTTCTGGTCATGCCGCTTCTGCTCCTGGATATCCTCCACAAACTCCACCAACACCCGCCGCACCTTATCGTCCGCCGCACTCGCGCCACCCGCCGCTATATTGATCCGGCCCAGCGCATACTTGAACAGGCTTTCCTGCCCGCCCTCCTCCTTGGCCGGGTTCGGCGGCTTGCCGTCCGGCGCAAGGTACAACATCCCGTCAATCAGGTCGCAATCGTGTACATGCACCGACCGGAACTCCACCAACTCATCCTTCGTACGCCGCGGGTGCGGATGCGTTCCATCCACCCAGCCCCGGTACACCTTACCCGACAACGACCGGTCGAAACCGCCCAGGCGTTGGTTTCGCCGCGCACGTCTCTTTCCGCCCGGCGTCGGAACTACCGCCGGCAGCCCGGCTACCCCGCCGCCCGACTTTCTACCTGCATGGCTGCCCCTGCCTTGACCAACGGGAATGGGTGGAGAATCGGGGTCAACGTGCACCTTCGGCGGCTCGCCCCCCCCCTCTCCCGCCGATGCGGTTCCTAGCCCCGCGCTAGCGGGGTTAGGGGCATCGCCCCCTATAGGATCTATAGGGATTTCAGAGAAATCCTCTCCTGCTATAGGTTCTATATCTTCTGTAGGAAAAGTCTCCGGCGCAGCCGGAGCTTCCGTCTCCTGCTCTCCTGCCTCTCCCGAACGAGGGGGGGGGCGAGCCGCCGAAGGCGGCGAGGGAAGATACTCACCCGAAACCGAAAGAACCCCGTCCTCGATCAACAATACACCGCCAGCTTCCAACAGCTCCACGATGCGCGGCATTGTCCGCACCGGACACTTCTTTAACTTTGCCCCGAGCCAATGGCACAGAGCATCCACCGTCCGGGGCTCCCCCGAACGCAAATACCAGCCAAGCAATTCTACCGATGCCGAAACGATCTCCTCGTCCGACCTCAGCGTCTTATCCTCGCTTGCACTGTTCTTCGACCGCTTCTTATCCGCCGCCCAATGCTTTAGATAAGGCCTACCCCGTTTATCGAACGACACTTCGTCGGCAGCCCGCAAGGCCGTCAGGTTCCGATCCACCGCAGCTATCCGCGACGGATTCATCCGCGCCAACCGACGCCGAACCCAATCCTTGTCCGCCTTCTGTCCCGTATCCGTGTAGACACAGCCATCACCCTTCACGCCCGCAGCATTCCGTTTCACCAGCATCTCCAACCGCGCCAGGCACGCCAATGCTCCGTCATCCAGCATCGGCATCCCCGCCTCGATCTTCCGGCGTATCGGATCCAGCGCCCAGATCACATGGTTTAGTTTTAGTTTTTTACTGCTCACCAAACATTCCTAATTATGTTCGCTCTTTATTATTGCTTTCGTACTCATCTGGGTTCCTAAACTCAGATTTCCCCATTGAATACATCGCGAACACTCCTTCCCGTGTATCTGACCGGATTGCTGAAGCCTGGATGCACCTTCAGGTAACCCTCGTACTGCAGCCGCTTCACCTGCTCATACCCAAGTTCAAGAATCCGCATAACCGTCTTCCGATCACAAATAGGTGGTATCACCACCTGCTTGACTATCGCTTTCTCGGTCGATTCAATTGTTAAATTCCGAGCCAAAAATCACCTCATTGGGACGCAACCTAGCACGCCCGCCGGGCTGCGCAAACACCCGCCCCCGTACTGTCGCCCCTGGATGGTTTCGCGATCGATTCAATTTCAAATTCCGGTCCATAATCACCTCAATTGGGGGGAACATAGCATCGTGGCGGCTCGGCTCAAACACCCGCCCCCGTACTGTCGCCCTGAGTGGTTTTGCGATCTGTTCAATTGTCAAATTCCGGGCCATAAATCGCCTCATTCGGGGAGCAACCTAGCACCGCCGCGGCCTGGTGGGAACACCCGCCCCCGTACTGTCGGAGAACTCATGGGAAACGTCTTTTCAGATCCAAATGAGTCTTCTTTTCGACACTTTTTACCGCGCCTCCAAGATAGAGCTTCCAAACTGGGTCTAAGCACTTGGTCGCCGGAAGGTCGGTAAGGATAGGGTGCAAGTGGGACTGAAAGATATTGGATGGGGAGCTCGGGCTAACCCGACACTTCAACTCTAAGCCTGAAAAGGCCAATTGCTTTTAGCGGAAAGGGAGCAATGGCCCTTTTACCCCCCGTCACCAAACCACTTGCTCTGGCTCCCACCAAGGAGAGCACACCTGAGGAAAGATTAAGTCGTATGACCGGCATATATATCGAAGTCCGTGCAAAGTACCGCAAAGCCTACAACTCCATCCGTGGCTGCTCGTACGGCAGTGTAATCCTCCCACAGATTTTCCATAACACCACCTATTAACCACCAATGAATTTATACGCTCATATTATTACATGAATCCAACTCCCGTCATCCTCGCCATACTTTAAAGGCCTGCAATTGCAGGTCTTCTTTTTGCCCGGATCTGGAGTCGCCAACCTTGAAGCAAGTCCCACAAAGGGTTTATTTCGTTTCGCATTTCCATTCCTGTGTCGCACATCCTTTTTTTCGCAGAACTGAAAAGTTTTCAGCATCATATAATTGGAATTAAGCCCTGAACGGTTCCGTAGCACGAGTGGCATGCAATCTGCTTCACTAGCCGGCGATGCATATGAACCAGTTAACCAACGAACGGGAGTAACCACTAATGAAGACCAAGATCAAACCGATAGTATCGTGGAGCATATGGGCTGGCGGCCTATCGCTCGTGATGGGTATTGTTACCCGAAACCAACTGCTCGCAGGCTTCGAAGCCGATGGCACGGGAATGAGCTTTGTCATTGCCGCCTTCTTCGGAGCCGGCCTGCTTCTTTCTTTCCGTGCCGCGAAACAGCTGCATTCCGAATGGGGAGTGCTGGCAAAAATCAGCGAGTCCAATTCGATTCCGGAATCCAAGGGGAACAAGGATCTCGCCTCGGTCTTCCAGCGGCTCCAGGAATATAAGGAAAAGGGCGAAACCGTTGATGTGTATACCGCCATCGACACCTACCACTCCAAACACAACTCCCGCGTACGTGTGGTTACGATCATGGCAGGTCTGATCATTTCCATGGGATTGCTGGGCACGGTTGTGGGATTGATCATGTCGATCTCCGGACTGGGCAGCATGGTCGAGAACATCGGCCTATCGCGCACCACGATGATGGAAGCGCTGAAGGCCACCGTATCGGGCATGGGCACCGCCTTCTACACCACCTTCTTCGGCGCCATGGGCGGCCTGATCCTGCGCGCGGTTGCGGTATCCCAGCTCAACTCCCTTTCGGAACTATGCGCGGAAGCGGCTGAATATGCCGGCAGCCACCTCGTGGCCAAGCTCGAAAGCAAGGAAGAGGAGCTCAACCAGCAGGTTTCGAAGGTTATCGACAGCTTCGGTGCCATGCAGAAGGAAATCGAATCCATTACGGTCAAGCTGACCGAATCGTTCGAAGCCACCATGAAGAGCTTCGGGAACTCGCTGACCGAAGCGGGCAACCACGCCATGGATGCCACCAAGGAATGCATCAACGGCATGACCGACCAGATGGCCGTGTTCGGCAGCGAAATCGGCAGCTCCTTCGGTACCTTCAACGAATCCATCGAGAAGGCCGGCGAAGATGTGCACGAAGCCTTTGGCACGGTGAAAGCCTCGATTGAAAAATCGGGCGAAGAGATGCACGACTCGTTTGGTGGAATCAACGCAACCCTGGCGACGTGCGGCGAAAGCGTGACCGAAGCCTTCGGCGGAATCAATGCAACCCTCGGCACCTGCGGCGAGGGCGTAAGCGAAGCCTTCGAGAGCCTCAACAGCTCCGTCCAGCAGGCAGGCGACACGGTTGCCGGCTCCCTGGCCGACTTCAAACTTTCCGTCGATGGCACTAGCCAGGAACTGAAGGGCGCGGTTGGCGAGCTGCATGGCGCCATCAGCAAGGCCACCGGCGAGATGGTCACCATGGCCAAGGCGAAGCTCGACAGCGAGGCCGTGGAAATTGCCGGGCACCTCTCGACTGCGGCCAACTCGATCCAGCAGTTCATCAGCCAGAAGACGACTCACGAAGCAACCCAGAAGGTGGCGTAATGCGTGCGGCAACCCGTCATGAAGCGCCCTCGGATTCCGAGGGCATCTATGAGTCCTTCTCGGACATGGTTCTTTGCACGGTCATCGTGTTGATCACCCTCGTGGTGGTGCTTGCCCTGAATGTGGTGGAACAGCTCAACGTCTATATCGAGCCGAACCACTTCAGCGGCGGGGCAACCCGCCCCTGGCTCTATGTCCAGGCCCAGAATGCGGACTATTCCAAGACGACGTCCGACCGCCTCGCGGTCGAGCGGGCCGTCTATGGGGGCCATCCGTTCGTGATGGTCAACCTGTTCAGCCCCTCGTCCGCCCATTCGGAAACGACCGTCAAGGACGGCCTCACCGTTTCGGCGAAGGAAGGGCAGTCGTTCCTCGGGCAGTGCGACCTCACGGCGTACAACTTCCTGCTGCTGGCGGCAGGCATCGAGCCCGGTTCGTTCCCGGTCGCCGGAAACCAGACCGCGCTCATGCTTCCGAAGTTTTCGCACAAGAGCATTTTGCTTGAGCCTGGAAAGGCCGACGGCTACGCCGCCACGCCCGACAACGAGCTGGCACTCAAGACGATGGCGATGGCCTGGCCGGTGTACGACCACCAGCTCTTCCCGCGCCGTGCGGCGAACGATTATTTGAACGCCCGTACCAAGATCTTCATCGAGGTGCTGGAGTCGGACGACGACGCACACCGCATCATGATCGGCCACAGCGTATTCACGTTGCCGCAGGACGTCGAGAACGGGCGCCTGGGTTGGCTGGCCGGCTTCTCGTCGGGTCTCACGGAGGTGGTCTATCTGGGCAAAGCCTGGAGCAGCCCCGCCGAGCACACCAACAAGCGCATCGACTTTTTCGAGAAGAGCGGATTCGCGGAAGCGGCAGAGGATTACCGCCGGTTCAGCTATCCGCAGGGCACCACTTCCGAGCAGGACAAATTGATGCGTCTGGCCACTACGGCCGGCAGCACGATGCCGGTCGAGCAGGAAGAGGAGTATGCCCGAGCGGCCGAAGCCCAGCGCAAGATCTCGGAGGCCATCGTCGATGGCTCCAGTGCCAAGGCCTATCTGCCGCCGTTGCTGGTTCATCGCGACGCCTGGAACGCCTATGCCGACTATTGCATCAAGACGGCAGTAGGCGGCACACCCCCGGAATGGCTGATGGGCGAGTTCCTCGAACCGCTCGGGTTCGACCAGGCCGTGGTTCGCGGACTTCGGCAGGATGGCTAGCCCGCTTGCGCGGGAAATCCCAACGAAGCAAAGCCGCTACCAACAGATGAAGGATGAACCACGAGGGATGAAGTCGCAGACCCGATTTCATAGTTCATCTTTCATACTTCATATTTAACTAACCGCCGTAGCATCGGTTGCTCCGGCGTTTTTTCTTAGTAGAGGGTAATGCCCGGAAACTCTTCAAGCTCCAGCTCAACCTCCTGCTTTTGTTCATTCAGCAGCAGAAGGAGTTTGATGCTTTTGCCCACCGACTTGTTGAAGATGATGCGCTTAACGTCGTATTCATCCTTCACCGGGATCCCGTCCACGGCAAACACGGCCGTCCCCGGCTGGAGGCTGGCCCGGGCCGCCGGGGTATCGGCAAAGACATCCGAGATGACCACGCTGGCGCCGTCGTAGATTCCCTTGTATTCCGTCCCGGTGGACTGGAAGAAACAACCGACCCACGGCCATTCATGCCGTTTTTTTTCGATGATGGAATTGGCGACACTGACCGCCAGGTTTACCGGGATGGCAAAGGCAATGCCCACCCCCTTCTTTTCGGCCTCGGTCTTGACGGCGGCATTCACGCCGATCAAACGGCCGTCCACATCGATCAAGGGGCCTCCGCTATTGCCTTCGTTGATTGCGGCATCGGTCTGGATGAAGTCTTCGTAGGGCAGGATTTGCACCCGCCGCCCTTTCTGGCTGATGTGCCCGACGGTCACCGAGCTTTGCAGGCTGAACGGCGAACCGATCGCAATGGCCACCTCCCCGACGCGCACCTTGTCGGAATCCCCGAATTCGACGGCCGGGCATAGCGGTTTTTTCGGTTCGAACTTCAAGACAGCCAGATCGGTCGCCTTATCATGCCCGATTTCGTGCGCCGGCAGCTTGGTTCCATCGTTCAAGACAATTTCGATGAACTCCGCCTTGTCAATCACATGCCAGCTGGTCAAGACATAGCCGTTCTCATCGATAATGATTCCCGAGCCTTCGCCCATGAGCTCTTCCCACTCGACCCGCCCCCATCCGGGGATAATGGGCCGGACTACCTTCTGCTGCCTCCCCGTGCGGATGACCACCACGGAGCACATCACCTTTTCCACGGCATCGGCGATGGCTTCGCTGTAGGTGCGTGCGGGGTTGTATTCGTCCACCGGGCGCTGCCGCGGCGAAAAACGGCTTTCGGGCACATGCATGACCGGCTCATGCTGCTCGACCGGCTCACCGGGCACAACCTGCTGCCGGCGGACGGCGGAGACCAATGCACTCAAAACCATCACCCCGCAGAACCCAACCAACATCCATCGATTGCGACCCATCATTCCTCAACCTCGAACGGGACTTGCTTCAGCTCGCCATCCTTCTTGACGAGCTTTTCGATCTTCTGCTCAACCTCGTTCAATTTCCTGGAACAGACCTCGACCAGCTTGGACCCCTCCTCGAAATGCCTGATCATCTCCTCGAGGCTCAGCTCGCCGCTCTCCATCTGCTCGACCAATTCCTCCAGCCGCTCCAGCGACTGCTCGAAATCCGCGCTTTTCTTTTCCGTCATCGTTCGTCTCCCAACCGGAGTTGCTTACTCTTTTCCTGTAACATTTGAAACCAATTTCCCGTCGGCGAGCAAGGTAACAAGGGGCTCGCCCACCTCGACCCCATCGGCGCTCCGCACCACCGTGCCATCGGGCTTGCGGGTCAGGCTGTAGCCGCGCCCCAGCACCGCCAACGGATTGAGCATGCGCAGCTGGCTCCCCAAACGCTGGAGCTTTTGGCGGTCGTGCTCGGCCTTGCGCTCCATCTGGTGCTGCATCACCATGCCCAGCTCATCCACCCGCTGATGCGCCTGCCGGACGCCGGATTGCAGCAGGTGCGCCATGCGGACATTCGCGTTCTCCAGCCGGCTCGCTTTTGCCTGCGCATCCAGCTTGAGCAAATCGGCCATGCGCGTTTCCATCGCCTGAACCGTCTGCCGGTATTGCTTCACCAAAGTCGCCGGCTCGCGGAACACATAGCTATGTTCCGCCCGGTTGAGCCGCAGCCGGAAATCCTGGCTCATCGTCTTCAGGCTTTGCTTCAGGCGCCGGTCATAGAGCGAAAGCGTGTCTTCAAGATCGCCCTTCTCGCGAACCGCCAGCTCGGCGGCGGCCGAGGGCGTCGGCGCACGTACATCCGCCACAAAGTCGGCGATCGTGAAATCGATCTCGTGCCCCACGGCGGAAATGACCGGAATTCCGGATTCAAAGATCGCCCGCGCGACAACCTCTTCATTGAACGCCCAAAGATCCTCGATCGATCCCCCGCCGCGTCCGACGATCATCACATCGATGTCGTTGCGGGTATTCAAATAGCGGATGGCCTTGGCAATGCCCAGCTCCGCCCCGGCTCCCTGCACCTTCGCGGGAATCAGCAGAATGCCGATGTTCGGGAAGCGCCGCGTCAGCACATTGATGATGTCGCGGATCGCCGCGCCCGTCGGCGAGGTGACCACCCCGATCTTCCTGGGCAGGATGGGCAACGGCCTCTTGCGGGCCTCGTCGAAAAGCCCTTCGTCCCGGAGCTTGGCCTTTAGTTTTTCAAACTGCTCCTGCAGGTTGCCCTTGCCCGCCTCCTCCATCTCGGAGGCAATCAGCTGATAGCGGCCGCTTGCTTCATACAGGCTCGGGCGCGCAAGCATCTGCACCTTCAGCCCATCCTTCGGCCTGAACCCCACAGCGGCATTGTCGCGGGAAAACATCGCGCACGAGACCGCGGCGGCTTCATCCTTGAGCGTGAAATACCAATGCCCGCTCGAGTGGATCGTAACCCGCGAGAGCTCGCCCTCCACCCACACTTCGCCGATGCCCCCCTCCAGCACCATCCGCGCCTTGCGGTTGATGTCGGATACGGAATAAAGCTGACGCTTTGCGCCCATTAAATCTCAATCCGGATCCGTTCAATGGAGTGGGCTTTTCCGGTCTTCATGTCCACATCGACGATGGCACCCTCGAGGGTGGGCTTGCCTTTGGCGACATCGAACTTGTGCGGGACACCGGTGAGGAACTTCGCGACCACCGGCTCGACCTCGCGCCCGAGGATCGAATCCTTGGGGCCGGTCATGCCGAGATCGGTGATGTAGGCCGTTCCCTTTTCAAAGACGGTCTCGTCGGAGGTTTGGCAGTGGGTATGCGTGCCGAAAACGGCGGAGACCCGGCCATCGAGGTAGCGCCCCATCGCCATGCGCTCGGAGGAGGCTTCGCCGTGGACATCCACAAAGATAACCGAATCGGAACCCAGTTGCCCGTTGAGCATGCGGTCGGCCATTTGGAACGGGCAATCATAGCCGGGTTGCATGAAAACCCGGCAGATCAGCTGCATGACCACCAGCGGCCCTTCCGGCGTGTCCACCCGAACAAAGCCCTTCCCGGGCGCACCCTTCGGAAAATTGGCCGGACGGATGATGCGCTCCTCCAGATCGATCCCGGCCACCATTTCCTTGGCATCCCAGGCGTGGTCGCCGAGCGTCACCACATCGGCGCCGGCATTGAGCAAGGCATTGGCGATCTCCGGCGTGGGGCCCCGCCCTGAAGCGGCGTTCTCGCCGTTGGCGATGATGAAATCCACCTGCCCCTCCTGCTTCATGCGCGCCGCCACCTGCGTGAAGGCATTGCGCCCCGGCTTCCCGACAATATCCCCAACCATTAAAACTCTCATCTGTTCTCTCCCAATAATTGGAACGGAGAATACATGAAAGCCCCTCGGTGTCGAGGAATCCGCACCTTCTCTTCCTGCTGCAAGCGTCTAATTAGAATTCACGGCCGTGAATTCTAATTAGACGCTTGCAGGGGGTTAGCGGTCGAGGAGTTGGGCTTTTTCGACGAGGCGGATGAACTCGGCGCGGTAGCCTTCTTCGTCGGCGCCTTTCGCGGCCTTGGCGCGGCGGAGGATGGCGTCGTAGTTGGCGGAGCCCTTGTGCTCGGAGTGGCGGAGCAGGAGGCCGAATTCGGCGACGGCACTGGCAAAGCCAATGTTGGGAGCCTCTTCCATGGCCAGGGCGGCGCTCGCGGCAACGGTTTCGGTGATGAGCTTGCTGACGTCGGCATCGGGCTGCTTGTAGCGCAACTTGACGGTCATCAGCTCATCGCTGGCGAGCAGCTTGGTCTTTTGGTATTTGAGCTTTCCGGCCACGGGGATTTCTTCGTCGGAACCGGCGGGGACGAGCTCGTAGAGCGCGGTGACGGTGTGGCCGGCCCCGAGTTCGCCGGCATCCTTCTGGTCGTTGTCGAAGTCTTCCTTGGCCAGGATGCGGTTTTCATAGCCGATCAGGCGGTAGGCCTTGACCTTGCGCGGATTGAATTCGACCTGCACCTTGACATCCTTGGCGATGGTGACGAGGGTGCCGCCCATTTCGCTGACGAGTACCTTCTTGGCTTCGAGGATGTCGTCGATGTAGGCATAGTTGCCGTTGCCTTGGTCGGCCAGTTTTTCCATCTTGGAATCCTTGTAGTTCCCGGTGCCGAACCCGAGCACGGTGAGGAAGATGCCGGACTCGCGCTTTTCCTCGATCAGGCGGGTGAGCGCGCCGTCGGAGCTGACGCCGACGTTGAAGTCGCCGTCGGTGGCGAGGATGACGCGGTTGTTGCCTTCCTTGATGAAGTTTTGCTGCGCGGTTTTGTAGGCCAGTTCGATGCCCGCGCCGCCTGCGGTGGAGCCGCCGGCGTTGAGGCGCTCGATGGCCTCGAGGATCCGGCCTTTTTCGGAAGTGGGTTCGAGCACGATTCCGGCGGCGCCGGCGTAAACCACGATCGAAACGCGGTCTTCGGGCCGGAGCTGTTCGACGAGCAGGCGCATGGCGGACTTGAGCAGGGGCAGTTTGGCCGGGTTGTTCATTGAATCGGAGACATCGAGCAGGAAGACCAGGTTGTTGGGCGGCAGATCCTTGGTTTCGATCTCCAGGCCTTGCAGGCCGATCAGCGCGAGCTGGTGCCCGGCGTTCCACGGGCAGTCGGCGAGCTCCATCGAGACCACGAACGGATCCTCGCCCTTGGGCTGGGGATAGTCGTAGTCGAAATAGTTGACCATCTCCTCGATCCGCACCGCGTCCGGAGGGGGTAGCCGGTTGCTCTGCGTCAGGAAGCGGCGGACGTTGGCATAGGCCGCCCGGTCGACATCGATCGAGAAGGTCGAGAGCGGATTTTCCATCGAGGCCTTGAAGGCGTTATCGACAATCCGGTCGTACTGCTCGGTGTTGAATTGGGCCGGGGTATCGCGCCAAACAGCGCCCCTGGCCAGAACTTCCTTTCCAACCACCACTGTTGACCCACTGAAGTTTCCGGCATGACCAAACGCAAGCCCATCCGTGGCAGCCACTGATTCAGCATATACGATCGGCGCCGGTTCGGGTGCGGTGGCCTGCGGGAATTCGGGCCCGGACTTGGCAACGATCCGTTTGCGGAGCGCGGGCTTGGGCATGGCCACCTTCTCCTTGACCGGAACCTTCAATTTCTTGAGTTCCATGCGGGGACCTTCCGGCACCGGAGCTTCGAAGGCGACTTCATCGGCGACGAAGGCCTTTTCCTCCTTTTGGACGACGTTGAATACGACGAGGCTGAGGCTGAGGAAGATGAATACACTGCAAGCCGCGGCGGTAACGAGGCCGGCGCGGAAGCGGGGGTTGAACCACCAGTCGGCCAGTGTCATGCGATGTGCGGACGGACGGTGCGGCAGATCCCGCCAGGCATCCAACCGTTCGGGGGCGGGCGCGGTTTCGAGCGCTTCGCCGAGCAGTTCGAGCGTGGAGCGCCGGGCTTCGAGCTCGGCGCGGCAGGAGGTGCAGGTTTCGAGGTGCCGATCCAGCGCCTGGAAATCGGTTTCGGATAGTTCGCCGTGGAGATAGGCGACGAGTTGTTTTTCAAATGGTTTGCAGTTTTTCATGACACCACCCCCGCCTGGCGCAGGCTTTGGGAAAGCTTCTTGGTCGCGTTGTGGATGAGGGTTCCAACATAGCCCTCGGAGCGTTTGAGAACGCCGGCGATCTCCTTGTAGGACATCCCTTCCTGGAGCCGCAGCACGAGCACCTCGCGTTCCTTGGGTTTGAGCGTGTTGAGGTGCCGCATCACGAGTGCCTGTTTTTCGTCGCGCTCGTGCTGGGCGCCGGGATCGTTCGCAAAGAGGTCGGCCTGCTTCGACTGGCGTTCGTGCAGGCTGCGCCGGCGGGATTCCCTGCGGATATAATCGACCGCGGCGTTGTGGGTGGTGCGGAAGAGCCAACCCTTGAGCTGGACTCCGCGAGCTGAGATTTTTTCGAGGTTTCCGTGCAGGCGGATGAAGGCTTCCTGCACGACATCCTGCGCGGCATCCTCGCTGTTGAGCACGCGGGTGGCGTAGCGCAACAGGGCGGTTTGATATTCTTGCATGGCGTCCTCCAACGTTGAGGGATTGGATATGGGGTGGGAGGGCTTGCTGGATTCCTGGCCCTTCACCTGTTTTTTCGAATCCATCATTCCCTTCTTCCCTTCTTCCTTTCATTCGCCAGCACCCGCTGGCAATGGGGATACGCCTGCCGCCGGGGGCATCTTTGCAAATGCCGGAAAAAAGTTCGCGGAAAAATTGTTGGCAAGATGGCAATCGTCTATGGTTTCGCCGTTCCATGAACCTTGGGGGAAGATACGCATGCCATTCAGTGAATACATCAAGCGCGTGCTGGCCACCGTATTGCTTCTCGCCGTGGCGACGGCGCTTTGGTCGACCCGCTCCATCCTGGTGCTGGCCTTTGCCTCAGTTGTCATTGCGATCGCGATTGCCCAGCCGATGCTGTTTCTGCAGCGGAAAGGGGTCAAGCGCGGGCTGGCGCTCGCCTTGGCGATTGGCTTCAGCTTTACGGCCATCACCCTGCTTTCGCTGTGGATCATCCCGACGCTCGGGAAAGGGGTTGGCGAGCTGGTGAACGAAGTCCCCGCCGCCGCTGAAAAGGCCAAGGTGGCCTATGGGGAGTGGTGGCATGCAACGCCTTCCGCCCAGGGCATCATGCCGAAGATTCCGGAGGCCAATGCCAAGGAGCCGCTGGATGCCAACGCCATCCGGAACGTGTTCAACTGGTTGGTCAAGTCCGGCATGGCGATTGCGCCCGACCTGCTCGGGGGGATCGGGATCATTGCGAGCATCCTGGTCAACCTGGGCCTTGTGTTGTTCATTGCCGTCTTTTTCCTGCTCGATCCCCAGAGCTATATCAAGGCCTTCCTCTACCTTGTCCCCAAAGACAACCACGAACGGACGAAGGAAATTGTCCGCACCCTCTATACCACGCTCACGAAATGGCTGAATGCCCAGCTCTTTTCCGTTACCGTGATCGTGCTGTTGGTCTGGTTCATTCTCGGCGTCATCCTAGGCATGCCCAACGCGATGGTGGTGGCGCTGTTCGCCGGCCTCGCCACGTTTATCCCGAACATCGGCGCCGTGCTACCGATCATCCCGATCGGCATCTTCACGCTGGCCTATGCCGACCCGGGCAAGCTACTCGTCTATATTCCCGTCTACCTCGCCATCCAATTCACCGAAAGCAACATCATCACCCCGCAGGTGGTGAAGGCGCAGCTCAACATTCCGGCCGGCTTCCTGATGCTGTTCCAGCTGCTGATCACCATGGCGCTGGGTGCGTTGGGGCTGGTGCTGGCCGTTCCGATCCTCGCCACCCTGATTGTCTTCGTCCGCGAGGTCTATTCCTACGACGTGCTGAAACTCAAAAACGTGAAAGTCCACATCGACTAACATGAGTGAATTGCGCACCCAGTGCATCGAACACGCCAAACGCGACATCCAGGATTGCCTGGTGATCGGCGCGGGAATCAACGGCGCCGTGGCCGCCGCCGCGCTGGCCGGCAAGGGGGCGAAGGTGACGGTGATCGACAAGGCCGACTTCGCCTCGTTCACCTCGCAGGAAAGTTCGAACCTCGCCTGGGGCGGCATCAAATATCTTGAGAACTATGAGTTTCCCCTGGTATGGGGATTGTGCAAAAGCCGCAACCAGCTGATGGATGCCTACCCCGGCCAGGTGCGGGAAATCCGCTTCTTCACCAGCATTGCCAAAGGCTTCCGGAAACCCAGGGTTCTGATCTATCTCGGCGCCCTGCTCTACTGGTTCATGGGGCGTTGCCGCACGCGGCCGCCGCGCCTGCTTTCGGTGGCCCGCATCCGCAAGGAGGCGCCGAGGGTGAACACCGCGCCCCTGGCCGGAGGGCTGGAATATTCCGACTGCTACTTTGTCGAAAACGACACCCGCTTTGCCTTCAGCTTTATCCGCAAGGTGCTGCAGAAGGGTTGCAACGCCATCAACTATATGGAACTGGTTTCCGGCGAGTGGAAAAACGGACACTGGGAATGCGCCCTGCGCGATCCTATTTCCGGCGAGGCCTTTTCGCTGCGGGCCAAAACGCTCGTCAACGCGGCCGGCCCCTACACCGACCGGATCAATGCCATGCTGCGGATCGACAGCCCCTTCAAACATATCTTTTCAAAGGGCGCGCACATCATTGTCCGGCAAATCACCAAGACCAACCACGTGCTAACCTTCTTTGCATCGGACGGCCGACTGTTTTTCATGATTCCCATGGGCAACCGCACCTGCATCGGCACCACCGACACACGCGTGGATAACGAGGTGGCCGAACCCTCCAACGACGATGTGGAATTCCTGCTGCAAAACGCCAACACCTTGCTGAAACTCGATCAACCGCTAACCAAGAACGATGTCATCGCCCAGCGCTGCGGCGTCCGCCCGCTGGTGGTGAAGAAGGAAGCCAACGTCGGCAATTCCGAATGGACGGCGCTCTCCCGCAAGCACGAGATCGACGTTCATCCCGAGCGCCACCTCTGCAGCATCTATGGCGGCAAGCTGACCGACTGCATCAATGTCGGCGAAGAGGTTACGGAAATCATCGAATCGTTCGGCGTCCACATGTTCCAATCGCTGGAATCCTGGTATGGCGAACCCTCGATCCAAAAGCGCAACCGCTTTGAATCCGAATGCCGGAAACACCAACTGGACGGGGAACAGATCGACCGGCTCTGGAGGCGCTATGGCAAGGAAGCCTTCCAATGCCTGGAAAAGATTCGCTTCAGTCCGGCCTTGGCCGAAAAAACGATGGGCGGCTTGCTGCGCGCCGAGCTGCACCTGATGGCCGAACGCGAAATGGTGGTCTGCCTCGACGACCTCCTGCGCCGCCGCACCCGCCTCGCGCTCACCGAACACCGCGCATCGCTGCGGTGCGATCCGGGGCTGGCCGAGGCCGCCAAAATCCTCTTCGGAAAGAACGCCGAAGCCGAGATCGAACGCTACTTCGGCCAACCGCTTCGGTCTTGAGTTCTCCTTTAAAGTTTTTGACACCGATTGTCGCGCGCAATATGCTACTTCCTTGAACCTGAGAGGCAAAGGGAGGACACGATGACGGTAAAAACCTTGTTTGCACCGGCGGAGCGGGCAACGCCCGAACAAGTTGAACACGATGCCCAGGTGCTGGCCCAGGCCGGCATCGTCGACCACATCACCCATGTGATTCCATCCATCCTGATGGTGCTCAACAAGGAACGGCAGGTGGTCTATTCCAACCAACGGCTCCAGGAATTCCTCGACGTTTCACCCGACCACGATGTTCTCGGATTGCGGCCGGGGGAAATCCTCGATTGCATTCATTCAACCAACGGTTGCGGTGGATGCGGCACCACCGAATTCTGCAGCCAATGCGGAGCAGTGAAGGCCATCCTGAAATCACAGGATGAGCAAGTCGGGGTCGAGGCCGAATGCCGGATCACCACCCAATCCGGCAAGGCATTGGAATTCAATGTCTGGGCCTCGCCCTACCACTGCGGGGATTCCGATTTCACCATCTTCACCATCATCGACATCCACAATGAGAAACGGCGGCAGGCGCTCGAACAGACCTTCTTCCACGATATGGCCAATGTGCTCATGGCCATCACCGGGCATTCGAAGCTGCTTGAAATGCCGCACGATGAAGAAGAAGCCGTTCACTCCATCGAAGCCATCCGGATGGCCAGCAAGGAACTCACCTCCGAAATCTGGTGCCATCGCAAGCTCCTTCAGGCGGAGCACGGGGAGTTGGAAGTGGAACTGAAGCCGGGAATCAATTCCCTCGTGCTCGTCAACGAACTCAGAACACTCTGCTCGGAGCGGAAACTGGAGCTGGACAGCAACTCCGAAGAGTTTGAACTCACCACCGACCGAACCCTGTTGTTCCGCGTTTTATTCAACATGGTGAAGAACGCCAACGAAGCAGCGGCCCTGGACGAGACGGTAACCATCAGCTGCCGGCGGGAGGACGACACCGGCATCTTCAGCGTACACAACCCCAACTACATGCCCCGCCCCGTCCAGTTGCAAGTCTTCCAGCGTTCGTTCACCACCAAGGGCACCGGGCATGGAGTGGGCTCCTACAGCATGCGACTGTTCGGCGAAACATTCCTCAAGGGCAAAGTCGGTTTCAGCACCTCGGAGCAAACCGGCACCACCTTCTACATCGCCGTGCCGCTGGAATATCCCGGTTGACCCCGACCCCCCAAAGCGTCTAATTAAAACTCACGGCCGTGAGTTTTAATTAGACGCTTTTCGTGATGGACGAGCGCGGGGTGTTGCGCGGTCGCCAAGGCCGGCGGCCCTCCACCCGGGTGGCTGGATTATTTAGAATGCCGAGCCATCGAGCAGCTGCGCCTTTTCGAGCAGGCGAATGAACTCGGCGCGGTAGCCCTCTTCGTCTTGCCCCTTGGCGGCCTTGGCGCGGCGGACGGTTTCCTTGAAGGAGGCGTCGCCCTTGTGCTCGGAGTCGCGCAACAGCATGCCGAATTCGGCGACGGCGGAAGCAAAGCGCAGGTTTTCGGAGGGGGCCGAGGACTGCATCTTGACCGAATGCGAAATCAGTTTGCTGGTGTCGCCATCCGGTCGCTTGTAGCGCAACTTGACCGTCATCAGGTCGTCGCTCGGGACGACTTCGGATTTTTGGTAGACCAGCGTTCCAGCCGCATGCACCGGTTCGGGGGAGCCGGCGGGAATGATTTCGTAGAGCGCGGTCACCGTATGTCCTGCGCCGAGCTCGCCGGCATCCTTCTTGTCGTCGTCGAAATCCTCGTTGGCCAGCATCCGGTTTTCATAGCCGACCAGACGGTAGGCCTTCACCTGCGCCGGATTGAATTCCACCTGGATCTTCACATCCTTGGCAATGGTCACGAGCGTGCCGCCCATTTCGCTAACGAGCACCTTCTTGGCTTCGAGGATGTCGTCGATGTAGGCATAGTTGCCGTTACCTTTGTCGGCCAGCTTTTCCATCTTGGAATCCTTGAGGTTGCCGGATCCGAATCCCAGCACCGTCAGGAAGACGCCGCTTTCGCGCTTTTCCTCAATCAGCCGCACCAGCTCGCCGTCGGAACTCGCACCCACATTGAAGTCGCCGTCGGTGGCGAGGATGACCCGGTTGTTACCGTTCTTGATCAAGTTGTCCTGCGCCACCTGGTAGGCCAGCTTGATCCCGGCTCCGCCGGCGGTGGAGCCCCCGGCCTGTAGTCGGTCGATCGCTTCGAGAATCTCCCCCTTGTCGGAAGTCGGTTCCAGCACGAGCCCGGCGGCGCCGGCATAGACCACGATCGAAACCTTGTCGGTCGGTCGCAGGTTATCGGCCAGCAGCTGCATGGCCTTTTTCAGCAGGGGCAACTTATCGTAGTTGTTCATTGAACCGGAGACATCCAGCAGGAAAACCAGGTTGTTGGGCGGCAGCTCGCCGAGCTCCACCCGTTGCCCCTGCAGGCCGATCATCGCCAACTGATGCTCCTTGTTCCATGGGCACTGCGCCAGCTCCATGCTTACGGAGAAGGGATCCTTTCCATCGGGCTGGGGATAGTCGTAGGAAAAATAGTTGATCATCTCCTCGATGCGCACGGCATCGGGCGGCGGAAGCCTGCCGTCGTTGAGGAAGCGCCGCACGTTGGCATACGACGCCGTATCGACATCGATCGAAAAGGTGGAGAGCGGGTTTTCCAAAGCCGTCTTGAAACCCGGTTCATCGATCTTGTCATACTGCTCCGTATTGAACGCAACGCCGCGACCAACGGAAGCCTTGGGCATAGCCATGAATTGCGCGCTATAGACCTCCCGCGAATATCCATCCGCCGGAGAACGCCCGCCCAACCGCGGTGTACTCACGCAACCAATCACCACCACGCTCAACACACCCACCGAAATCCATATCCACTGCTTCATCCCGAACTCCTTTCCGCATCTCCGTTCAACGCACACCCCGCCGCTTTAGTGCAACGGACATGGTGGATACGTTTGGGGAGAGGCGGGCCTTTGGCTTTTTCCCGAAAAACTCAGAGGCCAGGCGCTATCCCAGAGACCCGACCCTGAACCGCTGCTGAATATATGCATACACTTAACCCGTATTTATATATTAAATTTTATAGACGATTAAAGCACAAGGGCGTATTCCGTATGGATCATACGTATTATGCTTACAAAAGGAGATAGGATGAGTGTCAGTAATGAATGTTTGGGTGGTCGGCTGATCGGCGTAGTTTCTGCATTTTTTGTTTTCGGCACACCAGCAATGGCAGCAAGCGTGGATGACTTGAGCTATGTGACCAATGGCGCGGCCATTACGATCACGGATTGCGCCTTGAATGCCTCAGGCGAACTTCTTATTCCGGCGGAAATCGATCTTTTTCCGGTAACTGAGATCGGCGCAAGCGCCTTCCGCGATTGTACGGCCCTGGAACAGGTGATACTGCCGCCCAGCATCACCCATATCGGAGACTATGCCTTCCGCAACTGTGATGCGTTGGGCGAATTCACGGTGCCGGGCGGGGTTTCCAACTGGGGCGTCAACATCTTCCGCTCCAGCGACGGGCTGACCAATGTGGTCATTGAATCCGGAGCAACAGATCTTGCTGTGGGAATGTTTCAGTACTGCGGCAACCTGGCTCAGGTCTCGATTCCCGGCAGTGTAACCAACCTCGCCAAAGACGCTTTTTACGGTTGCGAAACCCTGAGTGCAATTACGATTCCCAACTCCGTTTCAGTCATCGGGGAGCAGGCTTTTTACGGATGCGAAGGATTGCTGCGTGTTGATTTGCCAAGCGGACTATCACGAATCGAGTACGGAACCTTTTACCAGTGTATCGCCATGACCAATGCGGTGATTCCTTCGACGGTCACCTACATTGGCGGCTCTGCGTTTAAATATTGTTATGACCTTGAGGACGTGACCATCCCGGAAGCCGTCACCACCATCGGCTACGAATCCTTCGTTCACTGCGAGAGTCTCAAACACGTTCAAATTCCAGATGGGGTAACGGATTTAACCGTCGCTTTCGTGAATTGCCCCAGTCTGACGAATGTGGTCATCGGAACGGATTTGACCTACCTCCATGGCAACAACTTTACCTATTGCTCGAACCTGACCGCAGTTGTGGTTGCCCCTTCCAACACCGCTTTCACAAGTTTGGACGGGGTGCTGTTCAACAAGGACATGACCACGCTAGTGATGTTCCCCGACGGGAAACCAGGCGATTACAGCGTGCCCGGCACCGTGGCGGACATCAAGGCAAGCGCCTTTGAAGACGCCGAAAGGCTGACCAAAATCGAGACCTCTGTCTTTTCTTATTGCCCCAACCTGACATCGATAGAAATTCCACTCAGTGTTACCTCAATCGGCAACAGCGCGTTCAGCCACTCCGGATTGCAGCGCATCGACCTACACTCCGGCGTAACCGACATCGGAAACGACGCATTCAATGCGAACAACCTGGAAGAAGTGACGCTTCACGAAGGCCTTGAATCCATCGGCAGCCGGGCCTTTGCCTATTGCCCTCTCCTGAAATCCATCACGATTCCGTCTACCGTGGATAATTTGGGTGCATACGGCGCCGCCTACTGCGGCACGCTAACGAATGCCACCTTCAACGGCAACGTTCCGGCCACCCTCGGATCCGCTCCATTCGCTTCGGCCTCTGCCGAGTTCAAGGTTTTCTGCTATGACGGTGCCATCGGCTTCACCACACCGCTTTGGAACGGATATCCATGTGAGTTCCTTTCCATGAAATCCTTCGGAACCTGGATCAATGCAATCATCGATCCGAATCAAACCAAGCCCGCTGACACCCCGGCAGGCGACGGCATTCCCAACCTGCTCAAATATGCCGCCGGCCTCGAGCCCGAGACAGGTTACAACGAAACCAACCTCTATACCTATGCATGGGAAGGCTCCGAATTGGTCGTGACCTACTATCAGGCAACCAATACGGTCGGCGTTGGGCTCTCGCCCATCGTGGCCGAGACCCTGATGGACGACTGGAGCAACGAAGGAATCGTCCCGGTCAATACCGGCGCATTTGATGCACTCGGACGGGCTGTCATGGAAGTCCGGCTGCCCTGCGATGACAGCACCGGCTTCCTTCGCATGGGAGCAATACATTATTGAGTCTGCCTGGTTAAACCCAAAGCTGCCGATCCAACGTCCGGTACTGTACGGGCGACTTTTAGGATGCGGTCGCAGGCGCGGGCGCTGAAGTTGAGGTCGGACATCGCGGTGCGGAGGATTTGCACGACACCAATATCAAAGGCCTGGTACCTTCGCCGATGAAAATCATCTCCGACATGGCGGTGCGGAGGATTCCCTTTGCATCAACAACAAAGGGCTGCCCCCTCACCCGCTTGTCTTGAATCTTGAGACCTGACCCTGCCGCCTCTTCAACGGCAACGTTCCGGCCACCCTCGGATCCGCTCCATTCGCTTCGGCATCTGCGGAGTTCAAGGTTTTCTGCTATGACGGTGCCATCGGCTTCACCACACCGCTTTGGAACGGATATCCATGTGAGTTCCTTTCCATGAAATCCTTCGGGACCTGGGTCAATGGAATCATCGATCCGAATCAAATCAAGCCCGCAGACACCCCGGCAGGCGACGGCATTCCCAACCTGCTCAAATATGCCGCCGGGCTCGAGCCCGAGACAGGTTACAACGAAACCAACCTCTATACCTATGCATGGGAAGGCTCCGAATTGGTCGTGACCTACTATCAGGCAACCAATACGGTCGGCGTTGGGCTCTCGCCCATCGTGGCCGAGACCCTGATGGACGACTGGAGCAACGAAGGAATCGTCCCGGTCGATACCGGCGCATTTGATGCACTCGGACGGGCTGTCATGGAAGTCCGGCTGCCCTGCGATGACAGCACCGGCTTCCTTCGCATGGGAGCAATACATTATTGAGTCTGCCTGGTTAAACCCAAAGCTGCCGATCCAACGACCGGTACTGTACGGGCGACTTTTAGGATGCGGTCGCAGGCGCGGGCGCAGAAGTTGAGGCCGGACATCGCGGTGCGCAGGATTTGCTCTGCACCAATGTCAAAGGACTGGTACCTTCGCCGATGAAAATCATCTCCGACATGGCGGTGCGGAGGATTCCCTTTGCATCAACAACAAAGGGCTGCCCCCTCACCCGCTTGTCTTGAGTCTTGAGACCTGACCCTGCCGCCTCAAAACCGCTCGTTATCTTCTGTATCAAACCCTTGTATTCTCAGCCTTTTCCAACGCCATTCGGAACCTCTTGGATGACCCTTAGTTCATCAAACACAAAGATCAAAGGACCCCTTTGCCAAAAATGACGATTTAGGCGGCCTGATAATCATAAAGAGGTTCTTTGAAATAAGCCTTGGTCGAGCGCAAACTATCCTTGGGTTAAACCACTAACTAAAGGAGCAGTTATGCAAACGACCAAAGCAAATGCACTATACGCAGGTGCCGACCTGCATGGAAACAATGTTTTCCTCTCCCTTTGTGATCAGGAGGGGAACACGGTGTTCCGCAAACGCGTGAAAGCGAACCTTGCGGCCGTCAATGCTGCGCTCGACCCGTTCTGGGATCGGATCGTGGCGCTGGGCGTAGAATCGACCTTTAACTGGTACTGGTTCGTCGATGGACTTCGCGAGAAAGACCGTAATGTAAAGCTGGGCAACCCGGCGAAGATGGAGCAGTACAAGGGGATCAAGATCACTAACGATCTGACGGATGCGGACTGGCTGTCCGAGCAGCTCCGGCTGGGTATCTTTCCGGAAAGCTACATCTATTCGTGCGCCGTCGGACACAGGTGCTGCTGAGCTTCGGCGGCCTGCTCGAACGCTATGGCCTGGATGCTCCGGGTGCGCGCAAGTTGGAACAGTGGACATTAAAAGATATTCAGGCCACCGGACTCGACGAATTCGTTCAGCTTCAGCTCGAAACCCTGCTTGAAGCCATCCGTGAGTCGGATCGCCTGGCGAAAAAGGTCGAGCAGCAGGTGCTGGCAGTCGCAAAACCGACAAAGCAATACCGACGGGCGCAGCAGGTTCCGGGAATCGGGGTTGCGCTGGGAATGCTTGTCGCCCTTGAGAGCGGGGATTTCAGCCGCTTCAAAAGCGCGGGCGACTACGCCTCCTACTGCCGGGCGGTAAAAAGTGAATGCAGTTCGAACGGAAAAAAGAAGGGTAAAAACAACGCGAAGAACGGCAACCGTTATCTCGCATGGGCATTCGTTGAGGCCGCAACCTATGCCGCGCGCTTCAACCCGCGCATCCACGCCTGGTACGAACGTAAAAAAAGAACGAGCGGCGTGCCGAAGGCGAAAAAAGCGCTGGCCTGCAAGTTGGCCAAGGCGATGTGGCATGTAATGAACGGAAAGGATTTTGATGAAAAGCTGATGTTTGGATAAACGGGATGCCGCCGGGAACCGGAAAAGGGTCTGGTAAAACCAACGGACTGATTGGAATCCGGCGGCGTCCCAACTCTATCGTTTGAAACGGGGTTGCCCCGTTGCCAGCCCCCAAGGGTCTGGAAACCCGGAGGACCCGCAGATGCGGGACCGAAGGCAAACCACTTTGACTGAATGGGCGGTGGACGGGTACAGAAGGTTTTCTGGTTCTGCAATAGCGGAATGGGGATGCGGCACAAAGCGCAGGTGGTTGCCTTCGCCGCCGGCATCCGAGATCCAGATGGGTGACTGAACAACCACGTGATGAATCACGCGGCAAACCACGCGACGAAGACCCTGATGGCAGCAAACGTTCAGCGATGGGGATTAACGTAGAACCGATCAACGAAAAGGGAAAATAAGCAGGTCGTTGAGAAACGACCATGGAAGGGTTTTTTGTGTTTGACCGGAACCTCTAATGGGTGACCCCTTTTCCCGGAACCTCTAATGGGTGACCCCTTGCTTGACCCCTTGCCCTGACCCCTTGCTTGTGGATAGCAGGGCGTGGTTGGCTCCTAGAGCTAGTCAGCAAATGTTTTCAACGATTCCAGTACGCCATATATTTGCAGGAACGGTGGCTCTTGGTGCTACATGTCGCCGAATGAGTCATACGCTTTCCTATACTCTTGCAGTTTTTGGTCAAAAGCTTCTTGGTCTCCATCGTCTTCTGACCACGAGCCCAATGCCTTGAACTCAGTCATTAGAACCTCATTTCCCACATTACAATATGCCCCTAGAAAGATTAAAGATGCCCACCAAAAGCGTCGCCGCTTACCGTCCGCATTGCCCAGATTTTTTTCTTCAAGCCAGTTCGTCATTTCCCCTATGGGCAAATGCCCTTTTCCTAGACGGTGGTACATGCCTTCATCAACCATGGACAACCCAACCAAAAACAGGGTTCCATATTTAAATCCCCACATCATCCTGCCGCTATTCGAATCATGTGCAACAGCTATAGCATGAGTAACAACCCGTGCAAATTCATGCAATTGTCGGGCATTAAGAGGTAGTCCTTTGTATAGCTCCATTCCAACCGTTGCCATTGATCTGTCAAATTCGGCAAACGAGCTTTTGGATTTCACGGCAAATGCATTTGGAGAGAAATACTCGATCATCATTTTCGAACAGAACTTATCTTGCTTGGAAACCACATGAACGGGCAGAGAGACATTTCGATGAGCATACTTCCGATAGTATTCTTCAAACTTCAGATCTTGCCCAAACATGCTTTTTACAGAGGAGGCTAGATGGTGCTTATCTACGCCCAGCACAAAGCTGAATCCTTGGATATCGAAGAAATGTTTTATGGTCTCCAAGAACTCGACAGCGTAATCAGGGCGGCAACGATCCAACTCATCAACGATGACTATAATGTGCTTATCCGAGTCTTCGGCTAACTTGGTCAACAGCACCTTTAATTCATCGAAAAGCTTCTGCCGCTCCCGATACACCTCAAAGCATGCATGACCAATGCCAACAGCCTCTGTTGACTCAGCCCTCTCACCTGCTTTGATAGCGTCAATTCCTGTAAATTTCTTAACGACATCGTTGCCGATTGAAAGGGCGAACTTCCCCAACTTCCCTGTCGTCTCCTTCAACTGGTCTGCTTTCTTCTCTTCATCCAGTCTCAAACCAGATATCAAGCCTGAAACTATTGCCAACAGTGCATCCCCCTGAAAATCAGACTCCCATGCATTCAACAGAACAATGTGTGGAGGGTCTTCCTTCCCCTCAAGATCATTTTTCCACATTTCAAGGAAGGTTGTCTTGCCGCTCCCGAACTCACTATTCAGGCTCAGTACAAAACTGCCCTCAACGAACTTGGATTCGACTTCGAGATATAGAGTCAGTTGGTCGGCGAATTCCTTCAATCCGAATTTATCGAAATCATCAAATGTCATGATTGCTTTACCCATTAATTTCCCCTCAACTTCCTACCCATAATGTTCTTCACGATGACATTCCCTTGGCTTGCCAACCTCTGGAATACGCCGAGTCCATACCGAGCACATCTCGATCCATACCCCGAAAACTTTTCCCCTCAAACAGATAACATTTTACGATTTCAGACCTCTGAACGAGCGAATAACTGTCATACTCCCGATGTCTTTCAGCGCGTTCCAAAAGAGGAAATTCAAGCCAAAGGGTCAGAACGCTTTTTTCGTCATTTTTCATATCAAACCCAAAGCTGCCGGTCGAGGGTGCGGTATTGGATGGCCTCGGAAATGTGGTGGGGTTGGATGGTTTCGGCGGCGGCGAGGTCGGCGATGGTGCGGGCGACTTTTAGGAT
Organism: Pontiella desulfatans; assembly: GCF_900890425.1. NCBI lineage: Bacteria > Pseudomonadati > Kiritimatiellota > Kiritimatiellia > Kiritimatiellales > Pontiellaceae > Pontiella > Pontiella desulfatans. Next base: position 124,508 of record NZ_CAAHFG010000004.1, read on the forward strand.
GCGGTCGTAGGCGCGGGCGCTGAAGTTGAGGTCGGACATGGCAGCGCGGAGGATTTGCTCGGCGTCGGATTCCATGCGGCAGATTTGGTGGAGGGTCTTGCTGCGCATGTTGGCGTTGCAATGGGTGCCGGGTTGGTTCTTGTAGCGCTCCTGCTGGATTTCGCGGGCGCGGACGACCCGCTTGCGGATGGCGGAGGAGGGTTCCCCCTTTTCGAGCTTGGTGATTTGCTCGTAGGAGATGGCGGGGACTTCGACGTGGATGTCGATGCGGTCGAGCAGCGGGCCGGATATCTTGGAGCGGTAGCGGGCAATCTGCGTGGGCGAGCAGCGGCATTCGCGCTTGGGGTCGGTCTGGTAGCCGCACGGGCATGGGTTCATGGCGGCCACGAGCATGAAGCGGCAGGGATAGGTGACGCTGGCGGCGGCGCGGGCGATGGTGACTTCGCCGTCCTCGAGCGGCTGGCGCATCACTTCGAGGACGCTGCGCTGGAACTCGGGCAGCTCGTCGAGGAACAACACGCCGTTGTGCGCCATGCTGACGGCGCCGGGCATGGGATTGGTGCCGCCCCCGAGCAGGCCGGCATCGGAAATGGTGTGGTGCGGCGAGTGGAACGGGCGGGTGGCCACCAACGCCTGGTGCGACTTCAGCGATCCGGTTATGCTGTGGATCTTGGTGGTTTCCAAGGCCTCGTCGAGCGACATGGATGGAAGGATGGAGGGGATGCGTTTGGCGAGCATGCTCTTGCCGGTGCCGGGCGGGCCCAGCAGAAGCAGATTATGCCCTCCGGAAATGCCAACCTCGACGGCGCGTTTTGCAAACTCCTGCCCCTTCACATCGGAAAAGTCGTCCTCGTAGAGGCTGTTGGCCTCGAAGACGGATTGGATGTCGAGGTGGTAGGGATCGATCTTCTTGTCCTGGTTGAGGAAGTCGGCGGCTTCGCGCAGGTTGCGGACGGGAAAGACCTTGATGCCATCCACCACGGCGGCTTCCTCGGCATTTTCAACCGGAACCATGATGGCCTTGAGTCCGGCGTTGCGCGCCATGAGGGTGATCGGCAAAATACCGCGCACCTTGCGCACGGCGCCGCTGAGCGCAAGTTCGCCGACCACGCAAATACGTGGGAGCAGGTCGGCATTCATGTCGTCGAGCGCGGCGATGATGCCCAGCGCAATGGGGAGGTCGAAGCTCGGCCCCTCCTTTTTCATGTCGGCCGGGGCGAGGTTGATGGTGGTGCGGCCCATCGGCGGGCGGAAGCCGGAATTGATGAGCGCCGTCCAGACGCGGTCGGAGCTTTCCTTCACGGCGGCATCGGGCAGGCCAACAATCACGACCTTGGGCTCGCCATGCCCGGCGTTGACCTCGATCTCGACCGGATAGGCCTCGATCCCAACCACCGCACCAGAATTGACCTGTGAAAGCATTACGTCCCCCTTGCATTCCCTGTTGCACAAACGTGCAGACATTAAACCCTTTCCAATAAAACGGGGCTAGGAAAAAGCAAGGGGCTTCTTTGACGGGCCGCCCCATGCATTCCCTGTTTCATTATCATTTTTGTCATCTTTCTTGACCGCGCCAAATATCGGTGTAAAAACTCCTGTTCAGAGAACGAAATATAAAATCCGGGAGGAAAAAAATGAAACCGTTCCTGTGCTCCGCCCTGCTCCGCTACACACCCGGCCTGCTGGCCGCGCTGCTCATCCTTGCAATGCCTTTCACCGCCCAAGCCGAAGTTGCCTTCACCCTGGACCTGTGGCACGGCTATAGTTTTTATTATGGAGATGCTGCCCTCGTCGCCACCAATCCTGCACCCGCCACCTACCATCGCGTCGAATCGCACAACGGGCTTATTTGGCAGAATGCCGGAAACAACAATGACAGCAGTTCGTCCAACCTGAGCCTGACGAACGATCTTGCGGTTCTGATGAACGAAGTCACCAACGGTCTATGGACCCTGACGTTGAATTTCGGTGATGCCTCGCAACAGATATACACCTTTTCCGTATCCGCCGCCGGTGTGAATACAGGACTGTTCGGCACAGCAGATGTAACCTCCCCCGCCGATGGAACCACCGCGACCACCAACCAGCCGAATATTCAATGGACAGGGCCGAACTTCCCCGAGGTCTACGTTCAGGTCGCTGAAAACGATTTTCCGTATGCATTTGGTGGTTCAGCCACTCTGCCAGGTACGACCACCAACTGGACACCACCGGCTCCCTTATCCGCGGCCGAGCAATCCGTTCTGCTGATCTTCCGCACCAACGGCTACGCCGGCGTCACCTTCACGACCCCGACCGGCGGAACCGGATTGACCGGCTGGAGCGCCGTAGCCGACCTGAATACCTATGACTATTCCTCGTTCACCGTGCCCGGCGCGGCCGGCAATTCTGCTCTGGGTAATGCCGTGGATGCCCCAGAACTGACCTGGACGACCGGCGGCGATGCCGACTGGTTCGCCCAGGATTATGAAGTCTATGATATCACCACCAATGCTGCGCAGAGCGGGTTCATTGGCGTTTCCGGCACTTCATGGATTGAAACCACAGTCCAGGGACCGGGTACATTGGAATACGCCTGGGCAATTTTTGCCGACGAGTACGACTATGCGGAAGTCGAGTGGAATGGATTCCAGGAAAACTACCTTGAGTGGGATTGGGGCTGGGACACCGGCATCATTTACCTAGACCCGGGACCAAATACCATCCGGTGGACGTTCTACAACGATGATCCCACCGCCGGCGACTACGACGCGGCCTTCCTCGATGAAGTGGTCTACACGCCCGAGCCTCCGGAATACGATGTCGAATTCAACCTTCGGCTTCAGCGCAATTATCGAAACGGGACGACCTATTACCTCGCATTCCCGGACCTGCCCAGCGTCTATCCGCCGGCAGCCACGGTGCATGAAGTCGAATCACCAAACCAGCTGTTTACCGGCGGGGAAGGAAGCTCTTCATCCGCCAACCTGACTTCACTCGATGCCGTTCTCGACGAATGCACGAACGGTGTCTGGACGCTCTACCTCGACCGCGGCTCGCCTTATGAGGAACAATATACTTTCTCGATGAGCGTGCTTTCGCTGAGCACCAACGACTTCCCGCCGGTGGTGATTCTTGACCCGATAGACGGGGCGTCCGGGGTTTCAACCGATCCGAACTATATGTGGTTCGGTCCTCCTAGCTTCGATTCCCTGTTCGTTTTGGTGCGCGACAACGAAGCCAACAGCACCGTCGGATTTTCATCACTGTCGGCGCTGACCGCTTCCTGGGATGGTCCAACACTGGCAGAAGGAACAAATACCTTCTCGGCCACCTACACGTCGAATAACTTCATGGGGCTCGACTTCACCGAACCGTCCGGCGGCTATCCGCTGAGTTCCTGGTTTTCCACCGCAGAGATCAGCACAGCAGCCTCTTCCACCTTCATTGCATCATCGGGCTTCGTGCCGCTGCCGGTAACGATCTTCCCGCCTGTGCTCATCGGCGGCGACCTCGGCCTGTCGTTCCCCACGCAGTCGGGCGCGACACATTTTGTGGAATGGAGCACCAACCTGGTGACCGGCCCATGGCTGCCCGCCACCAACTTCCCCGGCGACGGCACCACCAACATGGTCACGCTTCCGGCCACCCACCCGGCGGCCTACTTCAAGGTGGAAACGGAGTAGCCATCATATGACTACGATGGATAAAACGAGCATACTCATCGGGGTGGCCTGTATCATCGGCCACTCCGCCTTACCCTCTTCAACGCCCGAGCTGGTAGGCATTGCACCGAGCAACAGCTTCGTCCAGTTGGAGTGGACGAACGGCTTTGCACCCTTCCAGGTGCAAGCCCGCACATCCCTCGTGGCGGGCGCATGGGCCAACCTCGGTAGCCCGACATTCTCGCGGTCGGCCACCGACAATGCGGGTTCGGAGGATACCGTGCTGTTCCGGGTCCTCGGCAGTACGGCGGCAGCGGATAGTGCGCAGTATAAGCTGACGTTCGATTCAACGTGGAGCGCCTCAACGCACCCGACCAACTTCCCCTCCCCGAACGAGCACTATTCCCCGCTCATCGGCGGAACGCACAACGCGGGCGTCAGCTTCTGGGCGCCGGGTGGGCAGGCAACGCCCGGCATAAAAACCATGGCCGAAACCGGGAATCCCAACCCGCTGGCGGCCGAGGTCAATTCCGCCATCACCGCCGGCACCGCCGAGTTTGTGCTGAGCGGCGGAGCCATGGGCACCTCCCCGGCATCGATTAACATGAGCTTCACGATCACCCAGAGCCATCCCTTGGCGACCGTCGTCACCATGATTGCACCAAGCCCCGACTGGTTCGTGGGGGTGCATGGGGCCAAGCTGTTTGTTGATGGCGACTGGATCGACGAGGCCACCTTCCCGCTGCTGCCCTACGATGCCGGCACCGACGATGGCACCACCTACACATCCGGCAACGCGCCCAGTAGCCCGCCCCAGCCCATCTTCCTAATCACCGGCTATCCGCTGGAACATAATGGATCGGTGGCACCCTTTGGAACTTTCACCTTCACCCGAATAAACTAGCCCGCCCCGCACGCCGGCAGCGATCATGACTACAATGATTACCTATCACTACTTTATATTACTTAAATCCTGGATGGGCTTGATCGCTGATTAATAAAGATTCATAATGCCCATCAACCAACCGGGAGGGTACTATGAAACAGGGTCGTTGTTTGATTGCCGGTGCTTTCGTTTCAGCCTTTGTGCTGGCTTCAATCCCCGTGCTAGGGGAAGTTCATTTCGAGCTCAACTTTGGCCATACGGGAAGCGACTATTATGCAACCGTCGAACTTTCGGCCACCAATCCGGCACCGTTCTCGGTCTACCGGGTCGAGTCGCCCTCCGGCCTCATCTGGAAAGAGACCGATGGCAACGGGAGCTCCGCAGGCGACACCTGGACGAACAACTTCCAGGGACTGCTGAACGAGTGCACCAACGGGCTGTGGACGCTGATCCTCAACCACGGTGAAATTTTGGCGGAAACCAACTGGTTCACGGTCGCCGCGACCGACCTGACGACCGCCACGTTTGGCCAAGCCATGTTCATCCACCCGACGTATGGCGAAACCGTCACGAACAACCAACCGACCCTCCTGTGGCTGGGGCCCTCGCACCTGCCCGAGCTTTATCTCCAGGTGGCCAATGGCGACTACTCGTTCTATGAATACGACCGGCCGGACAGCTCAACCACCAGCTGGATGGTTCCCTCCCCCATGCCCGACGGCTCCTACTCGGCATTGGTCAATTACGAGGACAAGGATTTCTTGGCCATGTCGGCCGCCGCCCCCACGAACGCCTCGGGCACCCTGGCCGGATGGAACACCAAGTTCGGCATCGCCAGCTATGACTATATCAACTTCACGGTCGCCACCCCCGCACCGCCTGCCCCCCCCACCTCGCTGGGCACCGCCCTCGAGGCCTACTATCTGCCCTGGACCACCGGCGGCGAGGCGGACTGGTTCGCGCAAACCAATGAAACATGGGATGGGATCGACACCGCCCAAAGCGGCGCGGTCGGACTCTTCGAAACCTCCTGGATCGAAACCACCGTCACCAACGAGGGCATCATGCAGTACTGGATGTATATCGATGCCGACCAGTCCGACTATGTGGAAATCACGGTCAACGGCAGTTTTTACGATTTGTATGACGGCTGGTACGGAGGCTGGGATTATTTTGATATTTACGGGCTCAGCGCCGGCGACACCATCCGCTGGACGTTCTACAACGATGACGACACGGGATCAGGGCAGGATGCCGCATTCCTTGACCGCGTGGAATTCGGCGACGACGAACTCGCACTGGCGGTTGATGCCCCGCAATGGACGTGGACTACCGGAGGTGAAGATGGCTGGTACCCGGAATGGTACGTGTCCCCGGCTGATATCGACACTGCAATGAGTGGGTACGTGGCGCCGCTTGGCGAATCCTGGATCGAAACCACCGTGGAAGGTCCCGGCACCCTTTCCTTTATGTGGAACATCGAAGTGATGGAAAACGAAGTGCTGATCTTCGAACTCAACGGCTCCGAACATGGCCGGATTGAAGGTTATCAGTTTTGGGCCCCCTACACCCTTGAACTGCCGGCCGGGCCCAACACCCTGCGCTGGACCTTCGTGAATGACGAAACGGAGATGAGTGGCCCCGCATTTCTCGATCAGGTTCACTTTACACCGGCCGCAACAGTGGAACCGGACTATGAAGCCGACCTGAACTTGAGGATCAGCCGCAATAAAAACGGAAACGATCCCGCGTATTACTCCGTCTATCCCTATATCGGTGATTATGCGCCCACGAATGCCGAGATCGAGGTGGTCTCCCCTAACGAAATCTGCCGTGGCACGCATTATGCCTACTGGCACAATGCCTTCACCAACCTGCAGGCAGCTATTGATGAATGCGAAGCCGGGCCCTGGACAATCTACTACGACCGCAATACACCGCAGGAAAAAACGTTCACCTTCACCGTTTCCCTGCCGACGCTGAACACCGGCGACCTGCCCCCCGTCAACATCACCTCCCCGGTACAGGATGCCGTCGGCGTGTCGCCGAATCCGGACTATACGTGGACGGGTCCGACAAATTATACCTCCATACGTGCAAACCTTTATAATGTTGAAGAGGGCGGTTATATCGGACACAGCCCATCCTTGCCCACCACGGCCACCGCGTGGACGAATGCCCCGACAGCGCCGGAAGTCACCAACCGCTTCACGGTTACCTACAACAATCATTCCTACTGGGACATCGAAATTTCCGAACCGCTCGACGCCTCATCCAACCCATTGTCGCAATGGAACGAATGGACCTGGCTGGAATCGGAGCACTGGATCACTTATGAAGTTGGCGGAATGGCCCCGCTGCCGGTCACAATGCTGCCCCCTCTGGTGATCGGCGGGAATCTCGGCCTGTCGTTTGTTTCGCAGTCAGGAGCCACACACTTTGTGGAATGGACCACCAATCTGGTGACCGGCCCATGGCTGCCCGCCACCAACTTTACCGGCGACGGCACCACCAACCTGCTCACCCTGCCCGCCACCAACCCGGCTTCGTTCTACCGAATCGAGACGCAATGATTCCCCGACACGGACTACTTTTCCAGCCGCCAACGGTCGTCGATGAGTGTCATATCGCCGGCCGGCAAGGTGGGGAAGGAGCAGTCCATGTGAATGATGCGTTCGCCATGGTCAATCCGGCGAGGAAAGATGGTTGGATCGAAGGAGAAGGCCGACTCCGGATCCCACGGGGTAATCGGCAAGACCTCCGCCAGGATTTCGGCGAGCACATCGTTCGTCTCGGCCTCGGCCGCTTCCTGCTTCACCGGTGTATCGCCGCACCCGGCGAGCAAAACCACAACTGCGACCAAGCTTCCTTGTCCGTTTTTGCCCATCATAAACAATCTCCCGGCTACTCCTGCCCAGCCACCGTCCGCAATTGTTCCAACACCTGGCCAACCTCGGGGATGTTCGTCGGCAAATGAGCCGAGAACTGGTCGATGATCCCGCGTTCGTGAATGATGGTGCGCGTGGCGGGATACCCCATCTGGTTGACCCACGAAAGGATCAGCAACAGGAAGTCGGCAAAGCAGTTCAAGTCGGTATAGGCCGGGTGATCGCCGGCCAGGATCCGCTCAGCCAGCCCGGGGCTGGGATCGCCCTCGAGGGTCAGGCCCATTCCGATTTCCGGATGCTCCCCGAGCTTATCGTTGATGATGGCATCGTGGACGATCCGGTAGATATCAAGCCGGTCGGCATCGCGGATGAGGTTGATCCAGCGGTAGTGGGCTTCGGGGAGATGTTCCGGAACGGTGCGGGCGTTGTGGTGCAGCACGCCGTCGAGCAGCGCAGCGCACAGCACCGGCTCCACCCCTTCGAGCAGGTTGCTTTCGCGGATGGCCTGCCAGCCCCTCAGACCGTGGTTGATCGACTTCGCATCCATGAAGGTGCCGTATTCCTCGAGCTGCGGAAAGCGGCCGATGTCGTGGAGCAATCCAAGCGCCTCCGCCGTGTTCACATCCTCGGGGCCCCACCCGTTCGCAAGGGCGAGATCGCGGCAGTTGCGGGCAACGAAGGCGCAATGCTCGCGCTTGAGCTCCATCATGTGCCGCATTTCGCCGGCCCGGGCGATATGGCGGTTGGCATAGTCAATGATATGCCGCCGGACGGCCTGGAGTTGGGCGCGGGTCATGACGGTCTTAGTAGACCAAGGCCCCGAGCAGAAGCAGCGCCACACCCACGGCGGTCTTGCCAAGTGCCACAACCTTGAACAGCGCGTCGTTGTCTAGGAAGGGCTGGAAAAACTTGCGGAAATACCACGGCGACATCAACAGGATGATGCCATAGATCACCAGGAAATACATGATCGCCACCAAAAACTGGAAGAAGGGCTGGCCGGATTGCGACGCGGTCTTGACGATCGGCACGGAGATCAGGCAGAGGAACCCGCCGAGGGCGCGCGGGGCGAGAAGCTCTTTCATGTAGTAGATGCTCGCACCGAAAACCCCAACCGCCATGAACGGAATATAGGGCTTGATGACATCCACCGCCCCCATGTTCATCGCGCCGGCCTCACGCGCCCCAAGAAAACAGCAGAGCGCCGTGAACACCCAGGCCGGCACCACGCTACGGGGAAACAACCCCGCAAAACGCTTAACGAGATCAGGGCGCAGAATGCCCACCAAACCACCGCCGGTGGCCATCAGGCCGATCAGTATCGCAATCCATTGCAAGCTCATTGACTACTCCGGAAATTCAATCCACAGGAAAAAGGTATTGGGTTTCAACAAACAGTGGATAGTGCAGGGAGCATTCCACCAGTTCAAGCTTCGAAACCAAAAAGGGAAACTGGCGATTATCACACCTCACAAGGTGTGATAATGGAAACGGCAGGGTTTCCATGGCCCTCTTTCTCTGCTAATAATGGAACAAATCCATGCATTGGCTTGGTTTTAGCTAGGCTTGGAGGGAACTTGGAGACGATATGAACGGGAAAAAAATTATCAAGTGGTTGGTGGTTGGCTCAGCGGCGGCAATCCTGCTGTCCGGTTGCGGAGGATCGACAGGCATGTCGGCGGACAGTGCGAATGCCAAGGGGCTCGCGTATCTGAACGGGGACGGGGTTTCGCCGGATGCTGCAAAGGCCGCCGAACTATTTCTCCAGGCCGCCGAGGCGGGCCATGGCGAGGCCATGATGAACCTGAGCACCTGCTACCTCTACGGCACGGGCGTCGAGGCCCATCCCGAAATCGCGTTCGGCTGGATCCAGAAAGCGGCCGATGCCGGCTACCCGAAGGCGCGGGCATACATTTCCATCTTCCACATCCAGGGCATTGGAACCCCGGAAAACCAGGAAAAGGCCATCACACTCCTGCAAGAAGAGTCGGCCGCAGGCAACCACCATGCCATGGCGATTCTTGCCAACTACTATGAAGTTGGCGCAGGTGTTCCCTTGGATCCGGCCAAGGCCATCGAGCTCCACCGCCAGGCGGCCAACCACGGGAACGTCCTTTCCATGTATTATCTTGGCCGCTGCTATTCCAAGGGCATTGCCGGCGTTGCGCAGAACCATGAAACGGCCGTCATGTGGTACCGGAAAGCGGCCGACGCTGGCTCGCTGGAAGCAACCGGCAAGCTGGGCGCCTGCTATGCCATGGGTACCGGCGTTGGAAAAGACGTCGACAAGGGACTCGGCCTGATCCGCGAGGCCGCCGAAGGCGGCGATGCCGACTCCATGCACAATCTCGGCGTTTGCCACGAACGCGGAATCGGCGTCCCGGAAGACCCTGCCGAGGCGGTTCGCTGGTATCGGCTGGGGGCCGAGGCCGGTTGCCCCGAGGCGATGTATAACCTTTCCACCTGCCTGGCCAACGGCAAGGGGGTTGAAAAAAATCCTGCGGAAGCGGAACTCTGGCGCACCAAGGCGAACGAAAGCGGAACGCCACTGAGAGGACGAAACAGCTGAAGCTAAAATTCTACGTGTTTTGGATAAACCGGGCGGCTTACCGTCCGGTTTTTTTTTCCTGAACCAACGATTGCCAAATAGAACCGATACGGTAATAGTTATTCCGTGCAAAAGGGAGTTGTCCTTATTCTTCTGGCGCACCTTTAAACTAAAGCGAACAAAAGGAGATGTCATGCAGCAATATGGAGCTGAATTCTTCGGCACGTTCTGGTTGGTGTTGGGCGGTTGTGGGAGCGCGGTTTTAGCGGCGGCTTTTCCCGAAGTAGGCATAGGGCTACTCGGGGTTTCCTTGGCCTTTGGCCTAACGGTGCTCACGATGGCCTATGCCATCGGCCACATTTCGGGCTGCCACCTCAACCCGGCGGTATCGGTTGGCCTGTGCGTGGGGGGAAGGTTCCCCGCGAAACAACTTGCGCCCTACATCATCGCACAAGTGCTTGGCGCCATTGCGGCTGGAGGAGTGCTCTTCGTGATCGCGAACGGTCAAGCCGGCTTCGACGCCGCAGCCAGCGGATTTGCATCCAACGGTTTCGGCGAGCATTCGCCCGGCCAATATTCCATGTTGGCGGCTTTGGTCTGCGAAGTTGTCATGACCGCCATGTTCCTCATTGTTATCATGGGCGCAACCGATGAACGCGCCCCGGCCGGCTTTGCACCGATCGCCATCGGCCTTTGCCTGACCCTGATCCACCTCATCAGCATCCCGGTAACCAACACCTCGGTAAATCCCGCGCGCAGCACCGGCGTTGCCGTGTTCCAGGGAGGATGGGCTCTCAAGCAGTTGTGGCTCTTCTGGATTGCCCCGATCATTGGAGCGGCCATCGGAGCCGTGCTCTACAAAGCCATCGGTAGCACCAAGGATTAGCTTTTCCCAGCCGTACCGATCCGGCCCGCTCCAGGTTTCTACCGGGGCGGGTTTTTTATATTAAGATGAATTTCCAACTTCGCCCATATGCCCCTTTTCAGGGTTCACGGCATGGAAGGTGCAAGGATATTTAGCCTAAATTAAGAAAGGCTAAATCATGAAAGTTATCCATGTAGTTATGCTCATTAGCCTCCTGTTCACCTTCGGATGCCAGAAAATCGACACAGCCCTTCTAGGTGGAAACCAAGATACCCAGGCCACCATCGAAGGGGACATCGATGCCTTGCAATTGTAGGATCGCCTGAGGATCCTGCGGCATTATTCCGCAACGCCATTTGAATTGATTCCGTCGGAAGAATCCCGGGAACAAACACCTCGGCCAATCCGGCGCGAAACACGGATGCAGCCATCCTCCATGGCGGATGGGCTCTTAAACCGTTGTGTCGGAGCCGGTATCTACAAAGCTATCGGCAGCACCAAGGATTGGTTTTCCCGGCCCGAACCTATCCCGCCCGATCCGGGCGGGGGTGTCACCCCGGACTGATCTTTTTTCATTTGGCACCAATCAAGGCGTCCAGCTTGGCGGCACAAATGAAGTCGTTGTTCGACAGCCCGCCGATAGCATGGGTTGCATAGGTGACCTTGCAGGTTTTATACCCTACCAAGAGATCGGGATGGTGATCCTCCCGATGCGACACATAGGCCGACGCGTTCACGAAGGCCATTGCCTCGTAATAGTTCCGAAAACCAAAGGTCTTGCTGATTTCGTTTCCCACGCGCTCCCAGCCATCCAACTCGGCAAGGAGAGCATCCGCCTGTTCCGGCGACAATGGATCGACGCCCCCTTCGCAAGGGGCGCACCGTTCATTTCTCAGATAACTCATGGAAGTTCCTCCGTTTAACGAAGGAACCATAGACCTATTTGATTAACTTGAGAAGCTCCTTGAAGCGCAGATCGGCCGCATCGCGCAACAGGGCAAACAAGGCGGTCTCCGTTGGGATCACCTGCGCCCCGGCAGCGCGCATCGCCTGCAACGCCAGCACTTTGTTTTCGGGTGCGCGCGAGGAAACGGCATCCGCAACAACAAACACCTCGCTTCCCATTTCCAAGAGATCGACGGCGGTCTGATAGACGCACACATGCGTCTCGATGCCCACCAGGATAAACTGCCGACGCCCCAGCCGTTCAAGCTGTTCCATGAACATCGGTTCACCGCAGCAACTGAACGCCGACTTGGAAACCACAACCTCATCGGCAAGCAACGATTTAAAGGGTTCGCTGGTCGGGCCTAGCTTTTCGGGAATCTGTTCGGTTCCAACAACCGGAACCTCCAGCAACTGCGCGCATTTCACCAACTTTTCCAGGTTGGCATCGAGCTCCTCTTTCCCGTCCATGATGCCATGCAGGCGGCCCTGCACATCGATGAATACCAAAACGGCTTCTTCTTTCTTAAGCATAGCTTCTCCTGATTTAGCTGCGATTCGTAATGCGTAAAAGAAGGAACCCGAAACCCTGCCAAGTCAATTACGCAATACGGATTACTCGTTACCCTATCTCATACTGATTCAATTTGCGGTGCAGCGTACGTCGGCTGATCCCGAGCCTTTCGGCCGCTTTCGTCCGGTTGCCGCCGGTCTTTTCCAGCGCCTGGATGACCATGCGCTTTTCCATTTCATCGACCGTCAACTCGGCATCGATCTTCACGTCGCCGCCACCCTGCGCCTGCTCGCGAACCTGCGCCGGGATGTCGGCCACATCCAACACCGTGCCGCGCGCCAGCACCACCATGCGCTCCACCAGATTACGCAGCTCGCGGATGTTGCCCGGCCAGCCGTAGGCCGAAAGCATTTCGTAGGCCGCCGGGGTAAAGCCTTCGATCCGTTTGCCGTTCTCCTCGTTGAACACGGCGAGGTAGTGGTTCAGCAGCAAAAGAATATCGTCCTGACGATCGCGCAGCGGCGGCAACGTGATGACCACGACGTACAAGCGATAGAACAGGTCTTCGCGGAAATCGCCTTCGTCCACCATCGTCTTCAGATCGCGGTTGGTTGCGGCGATCAAACGGGTATCGACGTCCACGGGCGTATCGCCGCCGACGCGCTCCACCTGCCGCTCTTCCAATGCCCTGAGTATCTTCACCTGCACCGAGGCGTCGATCTCCGAAATCTCATCGAGGAACAACGAACCGCCGTCTGCCTTTTCAAAGCGACCGACGCGCCGCTCCATCGCCCCGGTAAACGCGCCCTTTTCATGGCCGAACAATTCGCTCTCCAGAATATTCTGCGAAAGCGCCGCGCAGTGCACCGCCACGAACGCGCCTTTGCTACGGGGGCTCAACTGATGAATCGCCTTGGCCACCAGCTCCTTGCCCGTGCCGCTCTCGCCCTGGATCAGCACGGTTGCGCGCGACTGCGCCACCTGCCGGATCGTATCGAACACCTCCTGCATCGCGGAGGAGCGGCCAATAATGTTTTCCAGGCCATACTTGCTGTCGAGCTGCACCTTGAGCTGCTCGTTTTCCAGCTCGATCCTTTTCGCCTTCAGCACCCGGCCGAGCACCAGCTCCAGCTTGTCGAGGTTGATCGGCTTGGTCATGAAATCCGTCGCGCCGTGCTTCATCGCCTCGACCGCCAGCTCCACATCGCCATAGGCCGTCAGGATAATCACCGTCAGCTCCGGATGGTTCGCCAGCGCCCGCCGCATCAGCGCAATGCCATCCATCCCCGGCATGCGCACATCGCTCAAAAGCACATCGATCCGCTGCGCAGACAATATCTCCAGCGCCGCCGCCCCGTTCTCTGCGGCAAACACGAGATAGTCCCGCCGCAAGGCACGGACCAACCCGTCGCGCGCACTCTTCTCGTCGTCTACAATCAATACCGTCGGCTTGCTCATACATGTCCTTTTCCAACACGAAGTACGCAAAGAGCGCAAAACCTGAAAACCTTGCGCCAATCCGCAACCGCTTAAGATTTCCTTTTATCCACTCTTTACAGGTTTCTTCTTTATCCAAATATCCTGGGCTGAGTATTTGAACGAAATACCCACCTTCTCTTTTTCCAAATGGGTCAAAGAATATTCAATGAACCTCCCGGTAGACGGCCAATGAACTTTGTATTGCAGACGATCTCCATCCCACTTTACGTCGTATACCTCCGCCTTCTCACCGTCAAAGGTGTCAGTAACCGCTACTTTATACTCTCCCTTGGAAGTCGAGATGCGATGCTCCACATCCTCCATTAACGGATCGACAGACGTCCATCTCCCGACCAATCCTCGATATATCTCAACGTTAGCTGTCATAACCACTCCATCCACATATCAGTTCTGCTCTTCGCGCTCTTTGCGTCCTTCTGTAAAAAATCATTCCTGCTCCGGAGCTTCCAGCAAATTCAACCGCGCGTCCTCGCGCGGGAAGCGAAGCGTCATCCGGGTTCCGTGGCCGGGTTCGGAATTGATTTCGATCTCGCCGCCGTGGTCGCGCATGATGCGCTGGACAATCATCATGCCCAGCCCGGTGCCCTCGGCCTTGGTGGTGTGGTAGGGTTCGTAGATCGCGCCCAGCTTTTCCGGATCGATCCCGCTGCCGTTGTCCTCCACCACCACGCCGACAAACCGATCGGAAAGGTAGGTTTCGATCTTGAGGATGCCGCCATCGGACATCGCCTGCAACGCGTTTTTGACGACATTGAAAAACACCTGCTTCACCTGGGTTTCATCGACGGCAACCGCAGGAACGTCATCCGCAAAATCGGTCTCGACCAGCATGCGCCGATCCTTGATTTCGTGCTTCATCACGCCCAGCGTCTCTTTGATGAGCTCCTGCAACTTGTGCGGCATCCGCTCCGGGAGCGATGGACGCAACGCCTTGAGGAATTGGCGAATGATGGTGTCGAGCCGCCCCACTTCCTTCCGCGAAACATCAACCAGCTCCTTCAACTCGGCTTTGGCGGTCGCGTCCTCGAGATATCCGATCTCGCGGTCGAGCAGTTGCAAATGGATGTTGATGGAGTTGAGCGGATTGCCGATCTCGTGCGCAACGCCCGCCGCCAGCAGGCTCAGCGCATGCAACCGCTCCGACTCGATCGAATCGGCCGTGCTTTCGCGCTCGCGGGTCACATCGCGGAAGATCACCACCGCCCCCTCTTCCTTCTCATCGACCGCCCGGAGCGGGACGACATAGAATTCCATGAAGCGATGTTTCGGGTAGGTAATCTCGATCTCGCGCCGAACCAGCTGGCTCCATTCATATTCATCGAGGTCGAGCACCAGGTCCCAGTGGATATCCTTCAGGTAGCGCTCGATCTTCGTACCCTGCGCATCGTCGAGCTTAAAGCCCAGAAACTGCTCCGCCGCCCGGTTGGCATACGAAATCTGCGCCTTGGGATCGAGCACGATGATCCCCTCCTCCAACGCCTGGAAAATGGTTTCCATCAGCCCCTTTTCCCGCGCCAGACGGAGGAAATAGGTTTGCAGGCTCCCCTTGTCCAGATGATCCAAACGATCAACCAATTTATCAAAGAATCCCGGTTTCATGGGCACGACTGTGCCATAACGGCGCAGCCGATGCAAGCCGAACACCTTGCGACGTTATGGCGCATTTCACACCTTTAAAGGTGTGAAACAAGAGCGCGAATCCGCTACCGTTTGGGGCATCGCAGGATCCAACGACCTCTCCGCAACCACTGTGGATACTGTTGAAGTCGGCGCAACCATCACCGCCAGCAACCTCGACTTCGGCCACGGCTACAAATACGCTGTTCTACTCGAAGACGCTACCGTAAACGATTGGCTCTCGGCCGACAGCCCGCTCTTCCAACGCCTGGAAGGCAAGGGGGCAGACGACGGCAATCGGGCGAACGACTTTACCAACAAGGCTGATCCATTGAACGGCGGGTTCGGCGAACCAGCCCTACCCAATTAAATCCTGCATTTAGTCCCGCCTTCAGTCCCACCGCCAGTTTCTCTGGTTTTTTCATGCATTAGACTTCCGCAGAAACATCGCCTGAACCACTCTTGGCGCCCCTTATTTGCTCAGCAAATTGTCATTCGCGTTGCTCATGGCCATCCTTCGGCCGGTGGACGCAAAGCGAGCCCAACGAAACAAGGGCACCCGAAGCCGCACCTTGCCGGGTGTAGCGGCATTTCAACTAAGCTTGCGAAGACACGTAGTATAGCTGACGCGAAACGGCAGTGGAGTCCAAACGAGGCAGCCTTGCGGATTAGCCGCCCAAAGGCGGGTGTCTTCGTGCCGTCCACACCTCTTAGTGGCCAAAAAAACCGCACCGACCAATGCGTAATTGCGTCTGGCTTGTGAGGTGGTCACGGCCTTGTTGCTTCCAATGCATGGAAACCATGATGGGCTGGAACCCGGCAACTTGTTCTTTCGCTATGTAGACAAGGTTTAAATAACATATCCAAAAATATTATCATTCAATTCTTCATCTAATCTGCTTAGACTCCGCTCCGTTCTTGCGGAAGCGTAACCCAAATAATCGGGAGATATCGCCATGAAGAAGCATGTCATTTATTACCTACTTTCGGTGCTCTCCGGCACCGCCTTCGTTCAGGAAACCCAGGCCCAAAGCTCGGCGTTCACCTATCAGGGAAGGCTTACCGATGGAAGTACCCCCGCTTCGGGAAATTATGACTTCCGGTTTACCCTCTACGATTCCACGAACCTGCTCGGCGCCATCGTGGCCGGCCCCGTCGATCTGATGGCAATTCCGGTGAGCAACGGCCTCTTCACGGTGGCACCGGATTTTGGCGACGGCGTGTTTACCGGCGCAGACCGCTGGCTGGAGATCGGCGTGCGCAGCAACGGTACGGCTTCGGCCTTCACTGCCCTGTCTGCCCGCCAATCAATAACCGCCGCGCCTTATGCCTTGCACGCCGCATCAGTGAATGGTTCGGACATACTCGGGCTTGTGCCCAACAACCGGCTTCCGGGAAATCTGGTGCGCTCGGATGTGCCCCTGATTGAGTTGGAGAACCAGGTGATTTTTCGAGGGCCGGTGGAGTTCGACAATCCAAGCGGTCCTCCATTCGCCGTGGTTTCGGGTGCCGACATGGTTGCTGGACTGAATGCGGAACGGCTCGGAGACCGCACAGCCCAGGGATTCTGGCAGACAGGAGGTAATGCCGGCACAACTCCGGGTCCTGACTTCATTGGCACGACCGACAACCAGCCGCTGGAGTTCAGGGTGAATGGACTTCGCGCACTGCGCCTGGAATGCAACACCGAGTCAGGCGAAACCCCCGACGGGATTCCCGATGGTGCTCCGAATGTGATTGCAGGAGCGCCGAACAACTGGGTGGCGACCGGTGTTGTAGGAGCCACTATCAGTGGTGGCGGTGCCACCAACCGCTTCAGTTTTGCCGCTCCAAATTCTGTGCTCGTGGACTTTGGAACCATTGGCGGAGGGTTCGGAAACAGCATAGAGACTGCAGCTTTCGATGCCACCATTGGAGGGGGCGGAGGCAACAGGGTTGAGAGTTTCTCCCAGCAGGCTTCCATTTCAGGAGGCTGGAATAATAGGATTCTATCAGGAGCTGAATACACAACCATCTGTGGTGGTGGGGGAAACATGATCGGTTCAAATGCCGATGGAGGAACTATCGGCGGAGGAATAGGTAATGAAATCCAAACCGAAGGATATCCCCCGACCCCCTATGGAACGATAAGCGGAGGAAAAGACAATGTAATCCTGCCTTCCGCCTCGGGCTCGACCATAAGCGGAGGAGAAAACAATACCGTTGGAACCAATGCCCCGCACTCGACCATCGCCGGAGGCGAGAGCAACACGATTAAAACCGATGCGGGACATTCATTTATCGCGGGCGGTGAGGGTAATCTGATCGAGTCGGTAGCTACTTACAACACCATCGGCGGGGGTAGCTACAACAGTATTGGAACCAGGGCAGATGGATCGACCATCGGCGGGGGTGTGCAGAACAGGATGTATACCGCAGATAAAGCAACCATAGGCGGAGGAGAGTCCAATACGATTAACACCTATGCTTACGGTTCGACCATCAGCGGTGGCGCATCCAATATTATTGATACCGATGCTCAGTTCGCAACCATTCCAGGCGGATACCAGAACCATGCAGGGGGCTACTTCAGTCTTGCTGCCGGCCTCCGGGCAAAAGCCGATCATGATGGTGCCTTCGTCTGGGCTGATCATACCAACGCTGATTTCGCCTCCACCCGCGCCAACGAATTTGCCGTACGCGCCAACGGTGGAGTTCGGATTGACAGCGGCAGCGGACCGGGGATTACCCTGAACGCGGCGAACCGTCCCTTGGTCACGCGGCTGCACGATCCCTTTACCAGCGGGAATAATGAAGGCGCGGGGCGCTGGGGAGTGTTCATGGAACCGCACGCGCTGGTGCTGGGGATGCCCGCAATAGCCGGCAAGACAGTCCGGATCGGCAAGTACAATGCCGACAGCACCTATACCTCGCTGATGACCCTCGACCAGTCCGGCAACATGACCATCACCGGCGCCTATAGCCCGACCAGCGACCGCAACGCCAAGGAAAACTTCGCGGATATCAGCCCGGCTGAAGTATTGGAAAAAGTCGCCGCCCTGCCGATTTCAAGATGGAACTTCAAACAGGACGCGGGAGCTGAACACGTCGGCCCGATGGCGCAGGACTTCCACGCCGCCTTTGGCCTCGGAACGGACGATAAACATATCGCGACCGTCGATGCCGACGGTGTGGCGTTGGCGGCCATCCAGGGGCTGCATATGATTTTGAAAGAGAAGGAGGCCCGCATCTGCGAACTGGAAACCCGGTTGGCCAGCCTGGAAGTGCTGATACAGACCATGGGGTCGAATGTAGCGAACACCGAAAATCAGAAATAAGGAGAATCATCATGAACATACGCAAGGCATATCTGCTGGCCATGCTCGTTGGCGCGGCCGCAATTGTTGAAACCCATGCCCAGGGTACGGCCTTTACCTACCAGGGCCAGCTGACGGATGGCGGCAGTCCGGCCAACGGCCTGTACGACCTCTCTTTCGGAATCTTCGACTCAGATACGGCGGGCTCCTCTCTCGGATCGGTCACCGAAGCGGCGACGGTCATATCCAACGGTCTCTTCACCGTTTCGCTGGATTTTGGAACCGGTGTGTTCAACGGAGCGGACCGCTGGCTGGAGATCGGCGTGCGCAGCAACGGTACGGCTGCGGCCTTCACGACCTTGTCGGCCCGCCAGGCCGTGACCGGAGTGCCTTATGCAATGCGTTCCATGCAATCCGCGAGTGCGCTGACGGCGCTGAACGCGGATACGGCCTATACGGTAATCCCCGGCGCGATCGGAACCGACGCCCTAATGGGAAACTCGGTAACAACGGTCAAGATTGCCGATGGAACCATCCAGCAGTCCGACCTGAGCCCCACCCTCGCGTCGGGCACCTTCTGGCGACTCGACGGTAATGCGGGAACCACCCCCGGCACGCACTTTCTCGGCACCACCGACAGCCAGCCGCTGGAACTGCGCGTGAACGAAACCCGCGCGCTCCGGCTTGAGTGGGCCGGAGGGGCAAGCCCCAATATCATTGGCGGGTCGCGGGCAAACCAGGTCGGCTCAGGGATCATCGGCGCGACCATCGGCGGTGGTGGCTATGACGATGGGGATCTGGTTATGCCCAACACCGTGCTTGCGGAATTCTCGACCATCGGAGGCGGCATCTCCAACACCATCGCGGCCGATGCGCAATCCGCGGTCATCCCAGGCGGGGCGGGTAATACCATTTCCAACAGCGCAATTGCGGCGGTCATCGGTGGCGGAGGCGGCCATTCCATTGGAGCAGATTCCGCGTACGCGACCATCGGCGGAGGGGAAAATAACATGATCGGAACGGACTGCGATGGCAGTATCATTGGCGGGGGAGCCCTTAACATCGTTGCGGACTATTCTCCCTATGCCTGCATTGCTGGAGGCTGGCAAAATGCGATCCTTGATAACGTCAATTTTGCGAGCATTGGCGGCGGGGTGGGAAACCAGGCTGCAGATTCTGCCACGGTTTGCGGGGGGTCAGGGAATCGGGCACTTGGCATTGGATCGACGATAGGCGGTGGAGGCTATATGTATGATCTGATATTCACCGCCGGCAACACCTCTGCCGGCATCCTTTCCACTATTGGCGGCGGTTCGGCCAACTCAATAGAATCTGATAGCGTCTATGCCACCATCGCAGGGGGCCATAACAACATTGCTATGACCGGCGCTGACGGTGCCACCATCGGCGGGGGTTCGTACAACAGCATTCAGACCAATGCCCATCATGCCTTCCTCGGCGGCGGAGAGGATAACCACATCTACCAAGAAGCCGATCATACCTTCCTCGGCGGTGGCGAAGACAACAGCATCTCCTACTATGCCGATCACAGCGTGATCGGCGGGGGATACATCAACACCATCGGGGCCTATTCGGAGCATGCCACCATCGGTGGCGGTAAGCAAAATTTCATCTCGTCCAGCGCCGCTGGCGCCGTCATTCCGGGAGGGTTCCATAACACGGTGGCACCGGCTGCGTATAACGCCTGGGCGGGCGGTACCTACGCGGAGGCATACCACCCGGGTGCCTTTGTCTGGTCCGATGCCACGTATACCCCTTTTTATTCCACGCGTGCCAATGAATTCTCCATCCGCGCCAACGGCGGGGTGAGAATCGACAGCGGCAATGGTCCCGGAGTCAACCTTAACGCCGTGAACCGGCCCTTCATCACCCGAGGGCATGATCCCTTCACCTCCGGCAATTACCTGGGCGCAGGCCGCTGGGGTTTGTTCATGGAACCGCATAACCTGGTTGTCGGTATTCCAGCCATTGCGGGAAAGGCGTTCTACGTTTCAACCTATAACGCCGACAGCACCATCAACCAGAACCTGATGAACATCAATCAGGCGGGAACGGTGACCGCTACTGCCTTCAACCCCACCAGCGACCGCACGGCCAAGGAAAACTTTGTTGAAGTCAGCCCGGCCGAAGTATTGGAAAAGGTTGCCGCCTTGCCGATCACGCGCTGGAACTTCAGGCAGGATGCAGGCACCGAGCACATCGGCCCGATGGCGCAGGATTTCCATGCCGCCTTCGGCCTCGGAACGGACGACCGGCACATCGCGACCGTCGATGCCGATGGCGTGGCGCTGGCGGCCATCCAGGGGTTGAACCAGAAGCTGGAGCGGGAAAACGCGGAGCTGCGGCAACGGCTCGATCGGCTCGAGAAACTACTGGCTCAAAACCTGAACGGAGAGGTGCAATGAAAAAGCGGAAACAGACCATCGCGGCCGTTTTCCTGCCCTCTCTCGCGGCGCTTTGCGCGTGGGCCCAGTATTCCATCGACTGGCACACCATCGACGGCGGAGGCGGAACGAGCACAAATGGTCAGTATGAGGTGAGCGGCACCATCGGCCAGCCCGATGCCGGCAGCGCCCCCATGACGGGCGGCCCGTTTTCGCTCTCCGGCGGATTCTGGGCAATCTACGCGGTCCAAACCCCCGGGGCACCGTTTCTTTCCATTGTCATATCGGCCCCGACCGATGCCACGATATCCTGGAATCCGGACGATCCAGGGTGGGTGCTTCAGGAAACGCTTGATCTGACCTCATCGAGTTGGACCAACTCCCCAAGCGGCACGACCAATCCGATCGTGGTTCCAGCCTCGGTCCCGGAAAAGTTCTACCGGCTGTTCAAACCATGATCCCATGGCACGCGCGGGCGGTACCCATCACCGCCTGCTTTCCGAAAGCCTGGACGGCACTCAGGTTACGGGTTTCGGGATTGCCTTGAAAGCTCCCAATAGCATCTGGGCAGAAACTGGTTCCACCTTCACGACGGCACCGGCTCCAAAGACCTCTCCGCCACCTCCGCCGTCCTACTCGAAGACGCCACCGTAGAGGTTAGCTCTCGGACAACTGCCCGCTTTTCCAGAGCTTGGAAGGCAGGAGACCGGCGAAGACGAAGATGAGCTGGGTGATGACGAAAACCGTCAGGGCGAAGGTGGCGGAGTCGGTGAAGCCGTAGGAGTGCAAGCCGACGCTGAGCTGGTTGACGCCGAACCACGACCAGGCGGTGACCACGTTGCCGAAGACGGCCATGACGGCGAAGCCGCGGTGCTTGACCATCAGGCCATATTTCGCGTGAAGCATGATGGCGTTCCAGATGACGATCAGCAATGCGCCGTTTTCCTTGGGGTCCCATCCCCAGAAGCGCCCCCAGGAGTCGTCCGCCCAAAGGCCGCCAAGCACGGTTCCCACGAAGCTGAGCAGGAGCGCGAAGCAGGTGGTGCCGTACATCATGCGGTACATGCTGTCCTCGGTCTCCTCGTCGAGGCGGCGGGAGAAGAGCCCGGAGACAATGTAGAAGACGCCGATGGTTCCGGCCACGAAGGTGGCAACGTAGCCGAGGGTGATGGTGATGACGTGGGTGGCGAGCCAGAAACGGGTGTCGAGCACGGCGCGCATCTGCTGCATGGTGTCGCCATCGCCCGCGAGGAAGTGGGCGATGAGCAGCGTGGAGAACCCGGCAATGCCGCCAACCAGGTTGCCGATGCCCGCCGCCTTTTTGCGGAAGCCGAGTTCGAGGATGATGGCCGCGAGCACCGCGCCCCAGCCAATGAAGATGGCGGAGGAATAGAGGTTGGTGACGGGCGGATAGCCGGAAAGGAAGCTGCGTGCCACGATGGCGAAGGTGTGGGGGATGAATGCAACAACCATCAGCGTGAGGGCGGCCGAGAGCAGCCCCTGCTTGCGGAAGAGCCAGCCGAAGGCGCTGAGCACAAAGACGAGCAGGTAGAGCTGGGCGGCTTTCATGAAGGCGCTTAGGCGGTTGTAGAAAACCTCGAACGAAATCTTTTCGAACGCGGCGGGGTTTTCGGACTGCACCAGGGAGCCATATTGACCGAGCTGCTGGTTGAAGATGGCCGCATTGCCGTCGCGGTAGGCGGCGAGCATGACGCCGAAATGGATGCCGAGCGGATCGACTGAAACATTGTGCCCCGTGATGCCCTGCATGGAGGGGTGCGAGGCCAGCAGCACGCTCATCAACGGTCGCCAGCGCGGATTGCCGGAGGTGGGCGGAATGGCAAGCGGCAGGGAATAGTTTTCCAGTTGCATATAGCGCTGGGCGGTGGCGAGCAACTCATCCGGCGGGACGGTGGAGGGATCCTCGAAGGCACCGAGCACGTTCTGGAAAGTATAGAGCTTGTTGCCCAGCTTGATGACCTGGCGGTCGAAGAGGTCGCGGTCGCGGCTCTCCTTGGCGAAGGCGGCGCGGTAGGCGGCATCGAGCCGGCCGAGGGCGGGCATCAGTTCGTTGTAGGAATAGCGGAAGCCCTTGCGTTCCTCGAGGCCGAGGCTGGAGAGCACGTCGAGGTTTTCAATGCGGATCACCTTGTAGTCGGCCGCCTCCGGCCGCCCGGAAATATTGTCGAGCAACCACTCGACGGCGGAAAGCCTGCCTCCATCCGTACGGACGGTCTGTTTGCCGGAGACGATCGTGAGCAGGTTGCGCGCGAGGGTATCGATCGGCTTCTTGCGGCCTTCGTATTTTACGGGCAGGTGCGCGAAGGCGTTGAACTCGAAGCCCGCTTCCTTTTCGGGGCGGATGCCCCTCTGGAAAAACCAGAGGGCGAAAAGCACGACGATGGCGGTGGAAACGATGCGCTTCATGCCCGGCCTCCCTTCTGCGGGGCAGGCGGGACGCCTGCGGTACGGAGATAGCGGTTGAACGACTGAACGAATTGCGCGGCCATGCCAACGAAGACGATCATGCAGGAGAGATAGGGCACCATCCAGGTGTCGTTGCGGACAACCTGCAGGACGGTTCCGCCGTCGTCGGGCAGATAGCCGGATTGGTAGAAGGTGCGGCGGGCGTAGCGCAGCGGATTGTTCATCCAGATGCGCAACTCGCGTTCGACCCCGTCGCCTTCGTTGGTCAGCAGGATGCGGCTGGCGAAATCCTTGGGCGTCTGGGTGCCCTCGTATTTTTCGTGCACGAATTCGAGCAGCTTGATCGAGTAGGGATTTCCGCTGGGCGCCTTGGCATATTCGCGCTTGAAGCGGAAATAGGCGGTGTAGTCCTTGCCACCTGCGCTGAAGGTGGTCGGCATGTCCCACGAGCGGTTGACAAAGTTGGGGTAGAACCAGAGCGAGAGGATGTAGCGCCCGAGCGACGCCCCGCTCTCTTTATCCAGCAACTCGACATCCACGGCGGGCGCATTGCGGCCTGCGGTGGCACCGCTGGCCTCGCTTCGTTCCGCAACATAGAGGCGGGAGCCGTATCCCTGGTAGGCGGGATAATCGGAGAGCAGCCCTTGCGGAACATTCTGCAACGGCTGCGGCCGGGTGGAGTTGACCATGAAGCGGTGCACCTTCACATCGAACGGAAGCGCCGCGTCCTCGACGACCGCGCCGTCCTTCAGAAAACGCTGCGGGATGGAAGTGACGGTATCGTGGTCGGGGTGCGAGGTTTCGGTGAAGGCCAGCTCCATCTGCTGCGAGCGGTCGAGATAGTCGATGGTCTCGCCCTCCTTGATGGTCATGGTGGCCTCGACCGCGAAGATGGCGGTGAAGAATTCGCCGATGAGCAGGAAGAGGATGCCGGCATGCAGCAGCACCATGCCCGCGCGCTGGCGATAGAGCAGGACGCAGGCGATGTAGAGCACCACCGCCGCCGCAGTCCCCCGCCCCAGCCGAAGGAAGACCCGCCAGAAGGCGTCGTCTTCCGTGGCGGCGACGGAGGCGGTTCCCCAGCCAAACATGACGCCGACCACCACCAGCACACCGACCAGCAGCGCCACAATGCCCGCAGTCCGGCGCCCGCCCTTGGCGAGAATCTTGAAGGTGGCGGAGTGCACCGCAATCAGATTGATCGTCAGCAGGACGCCGATCAGGAAACCGCCCGGGAACGGAATGGCAATGTCCGGAATGTTGAGGTCGCGCGGGAAGAATACCGGCAGGTCGATCATGGCGACATAGCAACGGAAATATTGATCCATCACCGACCAGATGCCCTTATCGACCTGCGCCAGCGTACCCGCCAGCACCAGCACCATGGAAAGCGCCAGCAGCACCACCGTCAGCTTCAACGATTGGAAAAAAGAAATGACCTTGTTCAGCATGTTAACTCCAACCACGAATCTCCACTAATCGACACTAATTCCCCATGGAGGAAAAGCAGATTAGTGTGGATTAGTGGTTCAGCTTGAGGGATTCGAGGAAGTTGCGGATGTCGGCGGCATGGGCCTGGAGCTCCTCGACCGATCCCTTGGCGGTGAAATACCAGTATTTGGGCGCCAGATCAACGATGGCGGCAATGATGCCCTTTCCCGAATCGGGATTGTAGAGCTCGGCATAGTTGACCTCGTGCCCATCGGCCTTGAACGTCTGTAGATCCTTGGCAATATCCTCCGCCGATGCGGGGGCCAGGCCGATCTGCCCGCGCCAGCGGTTGACGTTGCTCGGCACGTCGCCCATGGAGAGGGAGATGAGATAGAAATCGACGGAGGTGCCTTCGATGGAATAGCTGACGATGCGCATTCCGGAGCCGGGCTTTTCCGTCCAGGTTTCGGGGACATCGGCCGAAAAGCCATTCGATGCCGGGGCGGCGGCGCGCATTTCCGGCGCCTTCATCTCCTGCTGGGCCGGGGCGGCGGTTTTTTCCTTGGCCACCTCGTAGGTTTCGACCTGATCACGACCACAGGCGGCAAGCAATGCCAGTATCGGGGCGAGTATCCATAGTTTATTCATATCGGTTTCCTGTTTGAAGGCTGTATCGACAACATACAAGCCCGCCCCGTTCAATGTCGATTAATATTATAACGTTAAAAGCATATACAACGGGCCCCATTATCTTCCGCTCCCCCGCTCCCTCCTCTCTGGCATTTCTTGTGTAGATCGTCCGATTCCTTCACCAACTAGTAGGAGGAAACAGAATGATGGGGGAAACGCCCAGAGAAAGAAAAAACCCTGCCATCATTGCTGACAACAGGGTTTAAAATGGCTCCGGCGGCTGGATTCGAACCAGCGACCAAGTGATTAACAGTCACCTACTCTACCGCTGAGCTACGCCGGAATTCTCGTAAGAGGCGAACAAGGTACAATAATCGCCGGGGAAGTCAACACCTTGAAAACAACTTTTTTCGGGCCTTTCCCGCATCATTTCCCGCGCCCCTTGCAAACGGGGAAGCAGGAGCGCACCCCGGGGGCGGGGCGCCATTTGCGGATTAAAACTATAATGTTTAAAGCCTATCTACTCGCATTGTTGGACGGGATGGCCCATGATTTGGCGGTTTGGCATAGTATGCCGTATTAAAAAGTGATACCAAAAGCAAGATGACAGAGAAGAACCACACCCTCAGCGGACTCCATATCAACCTTTTTCTTACCGGTCGCCCTTGCCTGGTGGTCGGCGGCGGCAAGGTTGCAACACGCAAAATCCAGATGCTGCTCGAAGCCGGGGCGAAGGTCGCGGTTGTCAGCCCCGACGTCTGCGGCGAGCTCGGCGGGCTGATTGAACACGGCCAGGTGACCCACACCGTCCGCAGGTTCGAGGATCACGACATTGCGGGAGCAACCCTCGTCTATGCCGCCACCAACAGCCGCGGCATCAACCGCAACGTGCTCGAGGCCTGCCGCGAAAAGGGCATCCTCTGCTGCTGCGTGGACGGAAACTGGGCACAAAGCGACTTTTCCACCCCGGCCACCGCGCGGCACGACAATCTGCTGCTGTCGGTTTCCTCCGGCGGCAACGATTGCCGCCAGTCGAAAATGGTCAAGAACAGCCTGGCGCGCCACCTCAAGATGATGGACTCCGCCCACCTCGTTGTGGTCGGCACCGACCACAACCACCTGACGGTGGAGGAGCGCGAGCCGTTCCACCTGACCGGGCACAAGTTCGAGCGCGCCGGGTTCATGATCATGCAGCTGTGGGGCATCCACGAATTCATGGTGCTCAACACCTGCAACCGCGTCGAGGTGATCGCCGTCGTTTCGGCGGAGACGGCCGAGAACGGCATTCTGCGCCACATCATGGGCTTCACCCAGCTCAAGGAAGACAAATACTACTTGAAGACCGGCAGGGAGGCCTTCGAGCACCTTTGCCTCGTCACGGCGGGCATGCTCTCGCAGACGCCCGGCGAAAACCACATTACCGCGCAGATCAAGGAGGCGCTCGAAACCGCCAAGATGCGCGGCTGGACGGGGAACATGATGCAGGAATGGATCTCCTCCGCCCTCTTTGTTTCGAAGGCGATCAAGAACGAGGTTTCCCCGTTGCTGCACAACTACGAGATCGAAGACCTCGCCCTGCGCTACCTCGAAGCCCACGGCAAGGAGCTCGCCCAATCCACCCTGATGGTGCTCGGCGCGGGGATGGTCGGCAAGGGGCTGGTCAAAGACAGCCTCTCCAGGGTGGGAAAGATTATCTGGTGCTACCACGTCAACAAGCCCGATGTCCCCGCCGACTGGAACGGCAAGGTTGAGCTGTGCACCTTCAACGACATGAAGAACCGCATCACCGATGCCGACACCATTGTCAGCGCCACCGATGCGCCCGGCCATATTCTTCATATGGCGCACGCCCCGTTCTTCAACCAGGAGCGTCCCGTCATGGTCATCGACCTCGGCATGCCACGAAACATCGACCCCGAACTCGACGACCTCTCCTCGGACGTCACCGTGGTTGATCTCGACGGGCTCAAATACTGGTATCGTCGTGAACTGACCGACATAAACGAGGTCCTCATCCGCAGCCGCGCCATCGCCGCCCAAAACAAAGAGCTCTATGAAAAAATCGCCAATAGTTTTAAAGGCGGGCACGCGGCCGAGTAGCCTGGCCCTTACGCAGACCCGCGGGGCGCTGGACCGGATCGAGGGCATGCTCGAAGAAATTGCCTTCGACATGGTGCCGATCACCTCGGTCGGCGACACCGACCGCACCACCGACCTGCGCGAAAGCCCGGCCGACTTCTTCACCCGCGAGCTCGACGAAGCCCTGCTGCGGGGCGAGGTCGACCTCGCCGTACATAGTGCCAAGGATCTGCCGGAGCCGATGCCGGGAGGGATCGACTGGTTCTGGCTACCCTGGCGCGAGGAGCCGCGCGATGCGCTCATCCTCGCCCCCGGCCGCACCATCGCCGACCTGCCAGACCATCCCGTCATCGGCGTCAGCTCGGAGCGGCGCGAGGCCTATTGCACCCAACGGTTCCCCAACGGTATCCAGAAAAACATCCGCGGCAACATCGAGGAGCGCATTGCGCAGGTCGACCGCGGCGACTTCGACCTGGTGGTGATGGCCGCCGCCGCACTGTTCCGCCTCGGCATCGAAGAGCGCATCACGGAATGGATCGAACTCGACGAGTTGGAGGTTCCCGAAGGCCAGGGCCACCTCGCCGTCACCTTCCGCGAGGGCGACGAACGGATGATGGCATTGCGTAGCCTGTTCATGCACGCGGTCACCTTTGCCGGCGCGGGCGTCAGCAACAAGGAGCTGTGCACCATCGCCACCCTGCGCGCATTGAAGCAGTGCAACATTTGCCTCTACGACTCGCTCATCGACGAATCCCTGCTCAACGAGCTTCCGCCGGGTGCCCAGAAGATCGACGTGGGCAAACGTTGCGGCGCACATTCCAAGGAGCAGCACGAAACCACCAAGCTGATTTGCGAGTGCGTGCGCCGGAGCAAGCGCGTGGTCCGCCTCAAGGGCGGCGACCCCGGCATCTTTGGCCGGTTGGCCGAAGAGACCGAAGCGCTCGAACAGCTCGGCATCCCTTTCCGCGTCATCCCCGGCATCAGCGCGCTGCAGGCCGCCACCACCGGAACGGGCATGCTGCTGACCCGCCGCAATGTTTCCCGCGGTTTCGTGGCGCTCACCCCGCGCAAGAGCGGCGGGGCCCTCGCCCGCTGCGATGCGGCGATGAAGGACACGCTTCCGGTCATCTACTACATGTCGATCCGCGCCATCGACCGCATTTCGGAACAACTGCTCGAAGACGGCCACCCGGCCGACACCCCCGCCGCCATCGTCTACAACGCGGGCGGCGAGGATGAGCGGATCTTCAAGCTGACGATCGGCGAGCTGCCGCGGCACGCGCAAGACCACTGCATCCGGCAGCCCGGCCTGATCCTCGTCGGCGACATTACGGCCCATGGCTACAAGCCCGATCTCGGCGCCTTGCGGGGCAAACGAATCCTGCTCACCTGCTCCGAATCCATCCAGCAAAAGGCGGTCGATCTCGTGCACGACCTCGGCGGCCACCCCATCCAATATCCGCTGATCAAACTGCAATGCAGACGTAACATCCCGCTTCGTTGCGATGGCTTCGATTGGCTGGTGGCAACCTCCCCCTCCTCCGTTCGCTCGTTCATGGAAATCGTGGCTCAACAACGGATCGACTTCCGCACCATCCCGAAAATCATGGTATGCGGCCGCGGCACCGCCGCCGAATTTGCGGAATACGGCATCCGCGCCGATGCCCAGCCGGAAGGCCACTTCAGCGCCGAAGCGCTCAAGGCCCTTGGCCACGAACTGCTGAAACCCGGCGACAAGGTGCTGCGCGTCCGCTCCGACAAAGCCGGCACCGATCTCGCCGATGCCCTGCGCACAACGGGCGCCGAGGTCGAGGACGCCATCATCTACGACAACGAACAGGTGGTTCACGACGAACTGCCGGAGTTCGATGCCGTCTTTTTCGCCAGCGCCTCCGGCGTGGAATCGTTCATTGCCCAATGGGGCGTTGAAGCGCTGAAGAACAAGACCACCGTCGTGATCGGCAAGCCCACTGCCGATGCCCTGGCGAACCATAACCTCGAACCGGATGTTCTTGCGGGGGAATCGACCATCCCCGGCGCCATCCAAGCGCTGGCGAAAAACTACGTTGCACAAATGGTAATTGATTCTTAATGGCCCTTTACACGGCCAGGGCTTCCATGTAGTGAGAATGCATGATGAATACACCAAAACTTCTTCTGGCCGTTGTTCTTGCATCCACCCTGCACGAGGGCAACGCCATCACGGTTTCGGATATCGTCGATGATGTAACGCTAGGCAGCTACTCGAACTTCCACAACAACCTGTTCGTTTCAACCGGGCACAGCCGCGGCTTCAGCCACAACGCCGGCCTGCGGGAACCGGCCTACCAGCACGACCTTGCCCGCGACTACATCGCCTCCAACCTCGTGGCCATGGGCTATGACACGCAACTCGATCCATTCCACTTTGAGTTCGATGGATACCAATACACCAACTGCAACAATGTGGTGGCCATCAAACCCGGCCTATCCGGAACCAACATCCTCGTGATCGGCGCGCATTACGATACGGCCGATCTCGGCAATACCGATGCACCGGTCACCAACACATGCCCCGGCGCGGACGACAATGCCAGCGGCGTGGCCGCATTGCTTGAGATCGCCACAGTGGTGAAAGAGTACACCTTCCGCGACACGATCTACTTCATCGCCTTCGATGGGGAGGAAAAGGGGCTGGCGGGCTCCACGCATTTCGTCGATACGCACACCACCGATGATCCATCCGAAACCAACGCCATCCTCCGCTCAACCATTGAGGGCATGATCAGCGTGGACATGATTGCCTTCAATCTGGACACCACACCGGACACGCTCCATGTGGAGGCGGATCCGAACCCGGTGCGCAACGGGCTTATCCAAGCCATAACGAACCACACCGGCATAGGGATCATCGAGTTGCCTCACATAGGGGCAAGCGATCATGCCCCGTTCCATGATGCAGGAATTGATACGGTACTCATTTTTGAGGGCGATTTCATGGATTTGTCCACGGGCTACCCACTAATCCTGAATACCATCATGCATTCCGACATGGACTCGACCGATACGCCGGGCGTGATGGACTACGACATCTGCACAGAAGTATCCAGGGCCATCGCCCACTTCCTCTGCGACCAGGCCGGCGTCATCCCCCCGGCCACGCTCGAACCGGCCATCGAAGGTGAAAGCACGCTTGAAGTCCGCTGGCAGTCCAGTCCGGGCGTCGATTATACATTGTATGGGGCCGACAGCCTCCTGCAGACCAACGGCTGGGATTTCATCCAACACATTCCGGCAACGAACACAACGACCGAACTCGCCGTCGAGCTGGATCTGACCACCGTTACACAACGCATGTTCAAGGTTCTGGGCGAGTAGGTATTGCCCCGCGCACCGGATGTTGTAAAGTGGGCCGATGATTTCCCTCGATCCAGTGCCGACCCCGCAGGCCGCAAAAATATCCGACCAGTTCTTTGAACCGGGCGGACTCTTCGAGCAGCACTGCACCGGAAGCGGGATCGATTTCGAGCTACGCCCGCAGCAGCAAAAGATGGCGCGCGCCGTGGCCGATGCGGGCGGTTTCGGCCACCACCTCGCGGTCGAGGCCGGCACCGGGGTCGGCAAAAGCTTCGCCTACCTCGTGCCCCAGATCCTCACCGCGCTCGAACACGAAACCCGCTGCGTCATCGCCACCTACACGATCACCTTGCAGGAACAGCTGATGCACAAGGACATCCCCTTCGTGCGCGAAGCCCTCGGCCGCGACTTCAAGGCGGTCATGGTGAAGGGCCGCTCGAACTATCTCTGCCTGCTGCGCCTCCAGCGCGCGCGCCGCACCAGCGGCGACCTGTTCGATGCCACCCGCGAGGGACAGCTCGACGCCATCTACGCGGCCGCCCAGGCCAGGAAGCTGGGCGATGGCTCCTACCAGGAACTCGACGAACAGCCCGACCACGAGGTCTGGGGCGCCATCTGCGCCGAGCACGGCAACTGCCCCGGCAAGCGCTGCCCGTTCCATAAGGAGTGCTACTACATCAACGCCCGGCAGGAGATGCAGAACGCGCAGGTGCTGGTGGTGAACCACTCGCTCTTCTTTTCCGAGCTGGCGCTGCGCGCCGAGGGCGCCGCGATGCTGCCGCCCTATGGCTATGTCGTCTTCGACGAAGCGCACCAGATGGAGCACGTCGCCTCGTCGCACCTCGGCATCCGCCTTTCGCTCTACCAGATCGACTACTGGCTGCGCCGCCTGCATTCCGAAAAGCGGCGCGGCCTGCTTTCCGTGCTCAAGGACGGCAAGGGCACCTTCATGGTCGACCAGATCCGCGAGTCGGCGGATCGGTTTTTCGAGGCCATCAGGGACCACTTCAAGCTGGGCCCCCAGAAAACCCAGCAGCGCGTCTTCGACCCCCCGCCCATCGAAACCGACCTCCCGCTAAAGATCACCAATCTCTGCATCCATCTCAAAACCGTTACGCAGACCACCGACAACGAGGATACGCAATCGGAGGTCAAATCGCTCCGCAACAAGGGGCTCGAGCTGCGCGACACCATCGAATCGTTTCTGAAGCAGTCGCTGGAGGGGCAGGTCTATTGGGTCGAGGTGCAGGGGCGCCGCCGCCTGCCGGTGCTCTATTCCGCACCGGTCGATGTTGGCCCGATCCTGCGCGAAGTGCTGTTCGAGGAAATCCCCTGCGTCATCATGACCAGCGCCACGCTGGCCGTCGGCAACAGCCTGGAATATTTCCGCCACCGCATCGGCGCGGACGAATGCCAGGAGCTGCGCGTGGGTTCGCCGTTCGACTATTCCCGCCAGATGCAGGTGCAGATCCCCATCAATATGCCGCCGCCCTCCGCGAACAATTTCGAGGAAAAGGCCGTAAGCGCCATCAAGCACTTCGTGAACGAAAGCCGGGGCCGCGCCTTCGTGCTCTTCACCAACGCCCGCTTCATGCGGAAGGTGGCCGACGAGCTGCGCTTCGACTTTGAGCTCGAGGGCTACGAATTCCTCGTGCAGGGCTCCGGCACACCGCCCAAGACCATGCTTGAAAAATTCCGCAACCACGATGCGGCGGTGCTGTTCGGCCTCGACCGCTTCTGGATGGGCGTCGATGTGCAGGGCGAGGCGCTGAGCAACGTCATCATCACCCGCCTGCCCTTCGCCGTGCCCGACCACCCGTTGATCGAGGCCCGTTTCGAGGCCATCGAAAAGCGCGGGGGAAACCCGTTCAAGGAATATTCCCTGCCCGAGGCCGTGCTCAAGTTCCGCCAGGGCGTTGGCCGCCTCATCCGCAGCGGCAGCGACTTTGGAACGGTCACGATCCTCGACAGCCGGGTCTGCAACCAGTGGTATGGCCGCCTCTTCCTCGAATCGATCGAGGACTGCCCCATCGAACAGGTCGAAGTGCCGGGGCTGGGGGACGATTAGAGCATTTCACGAATGAAATGCCGCAACCTGATGGAGGGACCGGTTCCACCCGGTCTTCCATTCGAGCGGGTTCAGTCGGGGTGGAACCCGACCCTCCACTTTTCTACGGCATCTCATTCGTGAACCGCTCTAGTCAGTCATCCATCCTCACGTCGATCTTGTAGTATTGGCCGAAACCGACGTGCTCCACGGAGTCGGTGAAGCTGTTGATGGGCCAGCGGAGCTCCCCGGAAATGTTGGAGAACGGGAGATATTTCAAGTGGTAGGTCCAATAGACGTTGTAGACGCGGCCGGGCATGCTGTTCCATTCCACGACGAAGGGCGGATGGCCGTCCACGGGCTGCAGCGACTCCACCGCGGCAATCCCGAATACGGAAGCGGGGTCGGTTGGATCGGTGCCGGCAATGTATTCGGCCAGGTTGTCGTAGCCATCGCCATCCGCATCGGCGGCGGCTTCGCCGCCGGTTGCGCTGGCAAAGAAACCCGCCTCCCAATTGTCCGGCAGGCCATCCCCATCCTGGTCGGCCATGAGGCCGCTGGTCAGCAAGGAATAGTGCTGGGTTCCATTCTGCAAAGCGCCCTCATGATCGACGGTGATCGTGTAGTGGCCACTTTCCGGAAACCCGATGTAGACCTGCTCCACGTTATCCACCTGGTTTTTCGCATGGGCGGTTGCATTGGCCTCCGGATCTTCGTAGCTCAATTGGAAGGGATGGAAGGTGCCTCCCGGACCGGTCACCTTGAGATCGAGATCGTTGACCAAGGCCGGGGTTCGGCTGTCGTGTTCCCAGGTTGAAGCCCCGGGCGGATCCGTCCAGCACAACGTCACCCGCACCGGCCCGCTGCCATCGGCATAGCAGACGTAGGCGTTGGATTCGTTGGTGGAGGACAGCTTGGCTTCCGTCAGCCGGACGGGATTTCCGTTGGAATAGTCCGCAAGCAGCTGCCCGGCCTTCAGGGTGTTCATCAGGCCCCAGCCAAACTGGTAGTCGGGGCCGGGGCGACCGAGGTCGTCCGCCGTATGGATGATCAATGCCTTGAGTGTGCTGGCCCGCATGGCCCCGCCGGGGAAAAGATCGTCGTAATAGTCCACCAGCAGGGCGGCCGATCCGCAGGCGTTGGGGCTCGACATGCTGGTGCCCGAGCGCGTGGCATAGGCATTGGTTGCGGTCTGGTTGCAGGAATAGAGCTGGTCGCCATTGGCCACGATGTCCGGCTTGATCCGGCCATCGTCGGCCGGCCCCCAGCTGGTGAAGCCCAGCAGGCTGACATTGGTGAGGGCGCGCTCCCCGTCCACCACGGCATCGGTCACGGCCCCGACCGTCAGGATGTTTTTCGCGTTGCCGCGGTAGGGGATCGAGTCGTAGCCGTTTTTATAGGCGCCATCGCCGCCGGGATGGATCGAGGCGTCGTAGATGGCGTTGGTCCAGGTGGTGCCGCCGTCGGGCGAGTAGTAGACCTTGGAACCTTCGGTCGGGTTGTCGTTGCGCTCGTTTCCGGCCGCTTTGAACGGCAGGAAGTAGGGGGCGTTATATACGATGCTGTCCCAGCTGCGCGTATAGGTGTTGTATTGCCCGAAGGCGGCCTCCGCCTCATCCTCATGGATGTCGCCCCACCAGTGGTAGCCCGACCGGCGCGTCCAGGGATTCGTCCAATAGGCATAGTACCACCCCGAAATGTAGCCGTAGGAATGGTTCGAGAGGTGTAGCTTGCCCGGCTGCCCCGCGGCGGAGGCGGCGGCGGAAATCATTTCGGAATCGTCGCTGTTCCAGTCGTAGGAATCGATTGCGGCGGAGGGCGCCATTCCCAGCGCATTGGTCACGATGCCGGAGGCGGCAATGGTTCCACCCACATGGGAGGCATGGTAGTGCGCCGAAACCACGTCCTGGGCCACCACCCGGTTGCCGAACTCCTGGTGGTTCGTCATCACGCTCCCCCCATCCCAAACCCCCACGACCACCCCCGCCCCATCCACACCGAAAGGCGCCGTATTCCGCACGGCATTCGCCGTTGTGGATATGGCGGCGTTCTTGTTGAACGTGGTGTTGAAGAGCGGCCGGCCATTCCGCAGGGCCATGATTTCGATGACGTTCCCGCCATCGTCGAACCGTGGCTCGATGCCCCGTTGCCACGCCCAGGCTTGCGCCTCGGCCTTTTCAAGCGCGGCGCGCCCGGCGGCTTCCTGCGCGCGGGAGGATCGGTCGGCCATGGCCTGGGCGGCCAGAAAAAACAAGGCCAGCCCCGCGGCTTCCAGGGGTTGGAATCCGGTCGAAGGTCTGGTTCTTCCCGTTTTCATCGAATATTCGCTCAATGCCACCTATGGGTAGATAGACACCGGACATCCGGGAACATTCAAAATCGGGACTCAGTCGAAGGGCAGCGTGATGGCCTCGCCGAAGGGCGTCCCGACCAGGGCCGTGATCTCGAACAGCATGGCATCGCCCCGCTCTTCCAAAGGCCGGGCCGGTTGCCGTGTTCCGGCCTCCGCCACCAACGCGGGCCTGGGGGGCGGAACGAGGGCGGGTGTATTCAAATTCAGTATCCCGGCGACAGAAAGCACCAATCCCGCGGAAACAATTGTACCAATGGCAATCATAAGCAACATGCAACCGGAACCTCTTCCGGCCAGCACTCGCTATAGATAGCCGCTTTTGTGCCAATAGTAAAGGTTTCTTGTGCCCTTCGCACGGAGTACAGCGAGATATCCCCCGCGCGCAGATGCCACGCATCTTACGACGGCCGTGGCGAGATGCGTGGCGCCATTTTGGGCAGGCCGGTTCTGGTGCTTGGAACAAGAGCGGCCAAGGGGAAGTCGGATCCGCAGGAAACCTACTCGCCGATCTTCACGTCCACCCGGTAGAAGATGGGGGAAACCGCATGGCTCACCGTGTCGGTGTAGCTGTTTTGGGAGGAGGGCAGATCCGTTGCATCCGGGAATGGAGCGAAGTCCACATATTTCAGGTTGTAGGTATAGCTGACGCTATAAACGCGCCCCTCTTCCGTTGTCCAGTTGACAACAAACGGCGTGCCGCCGGTGTGGTTGGCGGAATAGGAGGTGACCTTGAAAACGGAATTGGGATTGTTGGGAAGGGTGCCGGCAATATATTCGGTCAGGTTGTCGGTGCCATCGCCGTCGGAATCGGCGGTCGCCACTGCGCCCGTCGTACTGGAGAAATATTGCTGCTCCCAATAGTCGGGCATCTGGTCGCCATCGGAGTCGGAAGAAACGCCATCGATAAACAGGGAATAGCGTTGGGTTCCGCCGGACAGGGAAGAGCCTTCATAGTTGATGGTGATGGTGTAGATGCCGGGCGTCGGGCTGGCCACGTAGATTTGCTCCACATTGTCGACATCGTTGTCGCCGGTGGTTGCCGTTGCAGCAGGGCTCGCGTAGCTGAGCGTGTAGGGATAGCGCGTGCCCCCCGGCCCGGTGATGGTCAGATCGAGGTCGTTCACCAAGGCGGGCGTTCTGATATCGTCGCCGGATTGCGCGGTACCGGGCGGGTCTGTCCAACAGAGGGTGACCCGGAAGGGTTCCCCCGATGCGGAAACCACAAAACTATCGGACGGATTGGCCGTCGATGAGAGAGAATCCTCCCGCAAGCGATTCAGGCTGCCGGAGGCATAGTCTTCCAGCAACTGGGCCGCCGCCAAGGTATTCATCAGCCCCCAGCCATATTGGTAGTCGGGGCCGGCTCGACCAAGATCGGTCGCGGTGTGGATGATCAACCCCTTAAGCGTGCTCGCCCGCATGGCGCCGCCCGAAAACAATTCCTTGTAGTATTCCACCAGCAGCGCCGCCGACCCGCAGGCACTGGGCGAAGACATGCTGGTTCCGCTCAATGTGGTATAGTCCGAATCGTCGTCATCATCCGTTGAATACAGCTGATAGCCATTGGCGACGATATCCGGCTTGATGCGCCCATCGTCGGCCGGGCCCCAGCTGGTAAAACTGGTATAGGTCCCTGCGGAAGGATAGCGATTCCCCCCCGAGACCGCGTCATTGACCGCCCCGACGGTCATCACGTTTTTCCCGATCGCCTCGTGGGAGATAATGTCGTACCCCCCCTTGTAATAGCCGTCGCCCACAGGGCTGCTGCTTGATGTCCCGTCGGTTCGATCATTGCCGGATGACCAAAATGGCAAATAGTACTGGGCATTGTACAAGACCTGGTCGACCGTGCGCGCCTCTGAATTGTATTGCCCGAATTCGTCGCGGTTGTCGTAGAAGGTCCCCTGCGTCCAGCCTACGCCCTGGCCGTAGGAATGGTTGGAGAGATAGATCTTGTTTCCGGTCTGCCCCGGCGCGGTGGCGGCGGCGGTGGTCATTTCCGAAATATCGGAATTCCAATAGTAGGAGTGGATGCTGGCCGAAGGCGCCATGCCCTTGGCATTCGTCTGCACGCCCTTTGCCCCGATAGTTCCGGCCACGTGGGTGGCATGGTAGTGGGTGGTGGTGTAGCCGTCTTTTACCACCGCCCGGCCACTGTCGAACTCCTGGTGCGAAGTTCTGACGGCACCGGCATCCCACACGCCCACATTGATCCCCGCTCCATCGAGGTTATAGGGCGCCGTGGTGCGCACCTTGTTTGCGGCGGAGGAGATCGCGGCATTGGAGTTGTGCGTAATGTAGTAGACAGGTTTTCCGTTTCGCACCGCCATCAGCTCCATGACCTGGCGTCCGTCATCAACACGCATTGGCTTGTTGTTCGCCAGGGCCCAAACCCTTGCCGCTTCCTTGTCGGTAGAAGCCTTTTCGGCCAGCTGGAGGGCAAAGGCCTCGCGTTCGAAAGGCTTCTCTTCGAAAAGAGAAATCTGCTGAGCCTGGGATGCCGACGCTGCCATCAACAGAGCCCCGATCAATCTATGTGTATGATTTCGCATGGTTAAATTAAATACACGCGTTCCTTCGATAGCACGATTATAAAACATGTTCGTTTTTCTCACCTTCCCTTACGAAGCACCGTGTTGCCGTCCTACGCAATCGTCCAGCTCCTGGTGCACCTTGCAAAACTTCGTGTCGGTCAGGGTCGCTTCTCGGAGCGGTATACAAAGGTGTATGCCAAGCTCTTGTTTTCCTTCTCGATACCTTTGCCTTGGTAGACATCGAACAGGCCGAAACATTCAAGATTCCTTTTGCCCCTTGCATCTTCGCCAGCTGCCGCAGGTGTTTTATTCCGCAGTCTTGACTTCGACGCGGTAG
The DNA here is from genome assembly GCF_900890425.1 of Pontiella desulfatans. Taxonomy (NCBI): domain Bacteria; kingdom Pseudomonadati; phylum Kiritimatiellota; class Kiritimatiellia; order Kiritimatiellales; family Pontiellaceae; genus Pontiella; species Pontiella desulfatans. The sequence continues at coordinate 162,790 of NZ_CAAHFG010000004.1, forward strand.
AAAATGCGCGCTTCGGCATGGCTGACGGAATCGGTGTAGGAGTTCCTTGTGTACGGCAAGTCCACAGCATCCGGAAAGGGAGCGAACGGATCGTATTGAAGGCTGGAGGAGCGGCTAACGGTATATAGGCGCCCCGGCATGGTGTTCCAATCGATGGTGAACGGTGTTCCGGAGGTATGATTCGCCGAATAGGCGGTGGCCTTGAATACGGAACCGGCATCGTTCGGCACCGTGCCGGCAATAAACTCTGTGAGGTTGTCCGCCCCATCGCCATCCAGATCGCCGGACGGCAGGGCATTCGTATAGCTCCCGAAATACTGCAGTTCCCACTGGTTCGGCAGGCCGTCGCCGTCCGCATCGGCCGAAACCAGTCCCGTCAACCAATATTGCCCCAACGAGGCATAGGACGTATATCCGGTTGGAGGATCGACCAACGGGTTTCCGGCTCCGGTCGGCTTCACGTGGAGAAAATATTCTCCAGCCGGAACATATTGCGAAATGGAGGCATCCATCTCGAGAGGATCGTTGCTGGATGCGATCAAGTCGCCGGAACTGTTGTAGAGTTCAAGCAGCAGATCAAGGTTACCGCCCCATGTCCGGGTCGAGGCTCGATAGGTTTTTGCCTGGATCGTGATATCTCCCGCACCCGTCGAGAACACATAGACATCGGGATCGTCCGTTTCTTCGATTACCCCGCCATGCGAGACCGCGCCATCTGCCGCAACCCCGAGCAACGCGGCGGATCCATTCGCATCCCCGGCATCGTCAGGACGGTAGCCGGCCCGGGTTGAAACCTGGAGCAGGTCATCCTGGTCCGACTCGAAGGCATGGAGGTATTCCCCTTTGCTCCATTGCGACACATCGTCGCCATAGCCCGTCCCCATGATGGGCCCCCACTTGATGCCTCCGTTGACGTGGCCGCCGTAGTAGCCGTTCGTTACGGCGCCATCGCTCCACTTGTCGTGCTTCAGTGAAAAATTGTGCCCGAGTTCATGGGAAATCACCTCGGCGGCATTGGCTTCGTGGTAATCCTTGCACCAGGCTGGGGAATAGGCGTTCCCGGAATCGTAGGAATAGGAGGTCTTGCCAAAAACATTGACATAGGCCACCCCTCCCGCACTGGCATGAGGACAGTTTGTTCCGTTTGCATCGAGGCCGGGCGTAATCAACGCATGACCGGTCGTGGGCGTCCATTCCACCGGTTGCTCGGTGGTCACATCCACCTCGAACGGGGCGAAGTCTTCCGAAACCCGTTCCCAAATCTGCGTGATGAATGCCAATTCCAAAGCATTGAATGTTGTGCTGTCTCCATCCTTGTCGTAGGGAAGGCAATCCCACCGGTCAACGCCCCGCGAGTTGTTCCAGCGGGTGTTCTCAACCACATGGCCATCGAAATCCAGGAAGAGGATATTGTCGCTGCCCGGCCGGCTATGAAGGCGGATTGGCGTGGATACCGATACCAATGCGCCTTGCGCCGCCGAAAAACCCAACAACCCGGACTCCTTGGAAAGAGCCGCTTCCTCCATTGGAGCTCCGTCCCGTGGGATGAAAGAACAGACATAGTACAAGGCACCACCGCGATCAACCCGAAGGGAATCGATATCCGAGAGCAGGCACCGATCCTCCGCCAGCATCTTCAGAACCTCTTCCCGCAAATCGTCCGGAAGCTTTCCAACATCATTTCGGAACTCCCCGGCGGGAAGATCTTCCAACCGGATCAGCAAGTCTGGCGAAAAGGATTTCCGGGGCTGCCCAACGCGCCGGGAAAGATTCATCTGCTCAGCGGACGAAGCAGGTATGGGTTCATTATCGATAGCCCTTTGCGGCCCACTGCCAGTCTGCTTCCCGTCGAGCATTGAAAGAACCACGGCCACGAAGGCGAGCGAAAGAGCGGTGGCAAAGACGTACTGAATTGCTTTTTTCTTCATCCGTTTTGCCACTCAACATTCATTGGCCTAACTGTCACGCAGGCTGGCGCCGAGCTGCTGGCAGAGGAAGTCGGCCAGCTTTTGGTGCACCTTGTTAACCTTTTTGTCCGTCAGGGTCTGTTTGGCGGAGCGGTAGACAAAGGTGTACGCCAAGCTTTTCTTTCCGGATTCTATTCCTTTGCCTTGGTAGAAATCGAACAGGCCGAAGCATTCAAGGTTTTGCGGATTGGCCTTTTCAATGAGCGCCACCACATCCTCGTGCCGGACGGATTCGTCGAGGATCAGGGCGATGTCGCGGCTCATGGAGGGGAACTGCGCGAGGTCTTTGGTTTTCGAGATTTCGGAAACGTTTTTGAGGAGGGCTTCGAGGTTGATTTCGCCGGCGGCAACCGGGCCGGACAGGCGCCATTCGCCCCGCGCGGTTTTGTTGACGAGTCCCATGTGGCCCACGGTTTCATTATCCACCAGGATCGAAATCGCTTTGCCGGCCTCGTATTCCGGCCGGTCTTCGGCCTTGAACGAAACGGTGTCGAGCTTCTGGGCGGAGAGCAGTTTTTCAACCAGGCCTTTCATCCAGACAAACATTTCCTCGTCCTTCACCGGGGCGCGCTTTTCTAGCAACGAGCGGCCCACGGGGCCCATCATGCCGAGCGATACGGTTTCGGTTTGGACGGGAGCACCGTCGACGCGGTTGACCACGCGGCCGAGCTCGTAGAAGCAGGCCTCGTTGATCTGGCGCGAATGGTTGCGCCCCAGGCTCTCGACCAATTGCGGGATGAGCGAGGTGCGGATGACCGACTGATCCTTGGAGATCGGGTGCGGCAGTTCTTCGCGGCTCTCGCGGTTTTCCTTGTTGAAGAGGTCGAGCAGCGGATGGTTGACCAGCGTGTAGTTCATGATTTCGCCGACCCCCAGGCCTTGCAGCACATTCCGCAGGCCGGCGATGGCGCGCACGCGCGAGTCGTCGGCCTCGGGAATCACCTTGGCCAACGGGGTTTTGGCCGGAATATTGTCCACGCCATGAATACGGGCGATTTCCTCGACCAGATCCACCTCGCGTTCCAGATCCAGGCGGAACGCCGGAACCAGAGCCACGGCCGTCGATTTGGATTCGGTGCTTTCGATTCCGATTTCGAGCTTCCCAAAGATGGCGTTCATTTCGTCGGCACTGATTTCCGCACCGATCATGCGTTCGATGCGTTGGTAGCTGAACGGAATCTTGATCTGCTCCCGGGTGCCGGGATAGACATCGACGATGCCCTTGCAGAGCGTTGCGCCGGTGAGTTCGCAGGTGAGCGCGGCGGCGCGGCGGCTGGCCCACTCGACGGAATCGGTGTTGACGCCGCGCTGGAAGCGGTAGGAGGCGTCGGTGATCATTCCGAGTTTTTTGGCGGTATGGCGGATGGTCGAGGTTTCGAAGGCGGCGGCCTCGAGCAGGATGGTGGAGGAGTCGGCCTTGATTTCGGAATCGGCACCGCCCATCACACCGGCCACGGCGGAGGCCTTTTCAGCATCGGCGATCACCAGCATTTCTTCGGTCAGCTCGCGCTCGGTGTCGTCGAGCGTGTGCATCTTTTCGCCGGGCTTGGCGGTGCGCACGATGATCTGGTTGCCGGCGACGGTGTTCTTGTCGAAAGCATGCAGCGGGTGGCCGGTTTCGAGCATGACATAGTTGGTGATGTCGACCACGTTGCTGATCGGGCGGATACCGGCGGCTTCCAGGCGCTGTTGCATCCAGTCGGGCGAGGGGGCGATCTTGGCGCCCTTCATCACGCGGGCGGTATAGCGCGGGCACTTGGCTTCGTCGTCGATGCGGACGGAGATCTCGGCGTTGACGTCTTCGTCGGTCTCGTAAATCTCGATGGCGGGCATTTTCAGCTCGGTCCCATAAAGCACCGCCATTTCGCGGGCGACACCGAGCATGGAAAGGCAGTCCGGGCGGTTTGGCGTGATTTCGAGTTCGATGACGGTTTCCGGCGCGCCCCAAACCTTGACGAACGGGGTGCCCGGTTCGAGGCCGGCGTCGAGCACCAGCAGGCCGGAATGGTCTTCCCCGAGGCCGAGTTCGTCCTTGGCGCAGAGCATGCCCATGGAAACCTCGCCGCGGATCTTGGCCTTCTTCAGCGTGAAACCGCCGGGCAAGGTGGTGCCGACCGGGGCGAAGGGGTATTTGCCGCCAACCTCGACGTTGGGAGCGCCGCACACGACGCGCATGGTCTCTTCGGCGCCGTATTCAACAGTGCAGAGGCGCAGCTTGTCGGCCCCCGGATGCGGCTCGACCTGCGTCACCTGCCCCACCACGACGCCTTCGAAATCGGAGCCGATTGTTTCGATCGCCTCCACTTCCAGCCCCGCGAAGGTCAGCTTGTCGGCCAAGCCCTCGATGGTGTCCTCGAAATCAACATATTCCTTCAGCCAACTGACTGGTACTTTCATAACTATACTCCGATTGGAAAAAATGAGCGTTGTTTATATAGGTTGGGCCGTATTGGCTCAAGTTAATCGTAATTCGTAATGCGTAATTCGTAACGCCCCCGCTCTCGGAGCGAACCTACCCGCCCAACAACAAAACCCTCATCAAATCCGCTGACCGGGCATCTGCTTCGGGGCATAGGCGGCGGAACTTTCCAGGGCGCGGGGAATCGCCCATGTTCCAAGCGCGGCGCCGACGGCGCCGACCGCGAGATCCACCCAGCCCACAGCCGGCAGAAGATCGCCGATGCCCGACAACATCAGCCGCAACTGGATAATCAGCGCGAACGTCAGTAGAACGCCGTAGCCGAGCCGAAATCCAACCCGGTAGAATGCTGCGAGGCCAAGAAACACCACCGCGATGGCGTAGAGCGCGGACGCGGCGACAATCAATAAATGGGCAAATTCCCCGCTAGAAAAAACGACAAGCGCCATTCCAAGAAGCCCTCCGAGCAGAACGAGCATCGCGCACCTCATAATCTTCGCGGATAGCTGAATCCGGGACAGGGGCAGCGCCGCAAGGCTGCGCATCGATCCAGCAAACAACACCGAATACATGAAACCAAAAATACTCGCGAGCATGAAAAACATGCCGGCGAAAATACTGCCGCCCCGCCCGAAATCCTCTCCGCGGAATTTCCACCAAAAGAACAACGCGAACGCCGCCAACAACGCGAACAACCCCATTCCCGCCAACGCACAGCGCCCTTCCGGCGAACACGCGAGTTTTCCAAACAAACTATTTTCTTTTACTTCTCCGCGGTCGCCTCGTTCCTTTCCAAACCTGAGGTGGATCGTCTTTCCGTCCGCCATCAAGGGCGCGAGCCACCAACTCAATCCCGCGAACCCGAAGGCCATGGCGCAAACAAGAACGCGCCCCAAGGGCAGGAGCCAAAGTTTATCTATCGCGAAAACCGCGGTGATTAAAACCGCGATGAGTGGACTCATCACGACCGTGCCTTTTAACGGATTTTCATGAAGTTTAAGCGCATGCCCCAGCGGCATCGATACGGCCATCATCATCAAATACATCGACATGCCCAGCATCACTGGCGCGAAAGAGTTCATCCAGAAAGCCGTGTCGCCCACCACCGTTCGATAAATCCCCCACGGTAGCGTCGCGGCCAACACCATGAGCATTGGGGCAACCAAGCCGATGTAGAACGGGAAACGGCGCAAAAACGCGGGCTGAACCGGCAACGCCTGATGAACCCGAAAACTTCCGCCGGCGCCCGGCTTCATTTCCATCGCTATCGGCAGGCAGATCCAGATCACCGGATAAACCACGGACATCACCGAATCGACTTTCCCGTCGTAAAACGTCAGTCCGCAAAAAAGGAACATCAAGAGGCTCCCCCACCCCATGCGGCGCAGGTAGTGAAAAAAGATACGGCTATCCATCGCCGTTCTCCTCTTTCGCGAGCGCCACGAACAGGTCTTCGAGCGTCATGGGGGCAGAGGAGATTTGAGTCAAGCCAGAGCTGGCGAACCAGGCATCCAGATCCGCCGATTTGTCCACAACCGCTCGCACCCGGTCGCCTTCGGTATGCTGAACAATGAAACCCGGACGACCTTGCGGAAGCGTTCCACTTGCGGTGTAGTCGCAAAGGCAATAGCGTTGAACCACCTCATCGGTCGCGCCTTCGAGCAAGAGTTGTCCGTCCCGGATAAATCCGATCTGGTCGGTGAACCGTTCGAGATCGGAGAGGCCGTGCGATGAAATGAGTACCGTTCGATCCGAATCGCTCACGGCCGCCAGCAGCTCGCCGAAGATTTGCTGTTTGGAAACCGCGTCGAGTCCGATGGTCGGCTCGTCGAGCAACAACAGCTTTGGGCGATGCGACAACGCGACGACCAGTCCGAGTTTGATTTTTCCGCCAAAGGAAAGCGTCTTGATTCTGTCCGACGGTTTCAGTTCCAGCTTTCCCAGCAGCTCCGAGCAATAGGCGTCGTCCCATTCCGGATAAAACTTGCGGTAATAACGAAGCAGGCGATGGATCTTGCCCCACGCATCAAAATTCAGGTCGGGGCTGACATAGCCGATCTCCTGCTTCACGGCAACGACTTCGTTGCGATGGTGCTTTCCAAAAATGTAGATTGCACCGGCCTCCTCCTTGCCCATGTTCATGCAAAGATCGATGGTCGTGGTTTTTCCCGCGCCATTGGGGCCGATCAATCCGTAGATCGATCCCGTCGGCACATGCAGGTCGAGCGGCCCCAACTTAAACTTGCTACCAAAACTTTTTTCCAATCCCTGGATATCAATCGAGTATTCCATTATTCCCCGCTCCCTTTCTCCGAACGAATCGCCGTTCGGGACAGTTCAATGAATTCCTTTTCACCCATGCCTGCCTGAACGGCATCGCGCGCCGCCTTCCCCAGCAAAGCCAGCGCTTCCTTTTTCTTCGATTCGCGGCTTTTCGCCCCGCCATGGTCGGCCACGAAGGTGCCGATTCCTTGCTTGCGGTAGATGATGCCCTCTTTCTCCAGCTCCTCGTACGCCCGCTTGACGGTGATCAAACTCACCATGAGCGACTCGGCCAAACCCCGAAACGAAGGCAGACGGGTCTCGGGCGGCAACCGGCCGGCCGCGATCTCCCGACGGATCCCATCGACCACCTGCTGATAGAGCGCCCCGGAGGCCGCTGGGGTGATTGGCCCAATCTGAAAGGCTGGAGATTTCCTATCCATACCCTCTGTATATACACTCTATATACAGCAGGGCAAGCTTTTTTTAGACGGGATGCGGGATGCGGGATGCGGGATGCGGGATAACCACGAATCAATCGTCACGCATCACGCCAACAAAAAAACCGCCCCCGTGAAGGAGCGGTTTTTGCACTAACCGGGAGAGCCGATTAACGGGCGTAGTATTCCACAACCAGCGAGATTTCGCAGGTTACGGGAACTTCTTCCATGTTGGGCAGGCGGTTGAGTTCAGCCGTCAGCTCCTTGTCGTTGGCCGTGATGTATTCCGGCGTCTTGGCAACCTGCTGGGCCAGCACGAACGCGTCCAGATCCTTGGACTTTTCGCGAACGGTGATTTTGTCGCCGATTTTAACGGAGTAGGAAGGAATGTTCACCTTCTTGCCGTTCACGCGGAAATGGGCGTGGGAAACCATCTGGCGGGCCTGGTAGATGGAACGGGCCATGCCGGCACGCAGAACAACCACGTCCAAACGGCTCTCGAGCATCTGCATCATCACTTCACCGGTGTTGCCCGGCTTACGGGTGGCCTTCTCAAACACACCGCGAAGCTGCTTTTCGCTCATGTTGTACTGGTAGCGCAGGCGCTGCTTCTCGGTCAGCTGGCGACCGTAGTCGGACTGCTTGCCGCGGCGACGGTTCGGGCCGTGCTGTCCCGGAGGATTCGGGCGGCGTTCCAGGAACTTCTCGGATTTCGGGGACAGGGCAACGCCCAAACGACGCGCCTTCTTGATTTTCGGTCCAGTGTATTTCATTTTATTTCCTTTCGCTTCCCGTGTGCATCCCTGCAAATTAAGCCGGCTTTACCGGCCGCCCGTTTGGATTGTTCGAATCCGGGCGCTCGCCCCGCACCACGCGGTATTTGTTCCTGTTGGCGATGATCCTTCGGTCGGGATTCCGTTTTACGGGAAAACAGGCGGGCATTTATACAGGATCGCGGAATCGGGTCAACCCCGTTTGCCTGCAAAGTTTTGCGACTATTTGAGCAGGCGCGGATCGAATTCGAAGGGTTCCGGGGCGCCGATCCGGAGTTTGCCGAAGTTCGGATGGCGCGGGTTGATCAAATAGTTGCTCTCGCCGGGAATCAGAACACTGGGCACCTCCAGAACAACCGAGGATTGCCCTCGCACCCACCGATCGCCCAGCCCCTGCGTTGAAGCCGGTGGAGGGCAGTCGCGCCAATCGCCGGGCAAATCCTCAAAACCGAGGACGCTCAGCATACGCTTGTCGAAGCTCACCGGCATGCACAGGTAATCGCCCAGCAGTTCAGCGTCATCCACATGCACCAGAATCTCCAGCGCCGCGAGTGCCTTTGATTCCGCCGCATAGACCACCGGCACCCCCACCGGATTCCAGCGCCCACCGAACAGCCGCGCCCCCTCGCCCGAAAACGCATCGGCCACACGGCTCGGCGGAACGATACGCCAGGCAACCGGCATCAGGAAAAGACCCCGTGGGCAATCCGGCCGATCAGGTTAGCCACTTCCCGGCTGCCCAGCTCGGTATCCGCAAGATCCAGCGGCGGCTTGCCGCCGAAGTAGGAACGCGGGGCCTTCAGCCACCGCACCGCCTGCTCCCGCTCCCCGAACAATTCGATGGCACGGTTGAGCAGCTGCGCAACGCGATTGAAGCGCTCCGACTGATCCGCACTCAACCGCCCCTCCTGGATCTTCCGGTTCAGCGTCCGCTCAGCCACACCGGCCACCCGCGCGAGTTCTTTCCGGCTAATCTCCAGTTCCCGGCAAAGCGCATCCACAATCCCCGCCGGCAGCCCCGCCTTGATTTCAGCAACCTGATCCAGCGCATTCTCGGACTTCACCAGCTTCAGCTGCGGGATATCCGGCTCTACCACATTTAGTTTAACGGCATATTTCAATGCGGCTTCGTTCACGGCCATGGCTTCGGCCTCCCAGGTATAGGTTTCTTTCTTGATATCGACTTTTTCCTTCATTTCGCTCTCCTCAGCCACATGGCAACATATCAGATGCCATATGGCCTTCAAGCTTTTTTTGCCTGTTCCTACGGCGTGCAATGGCTCGTATTGGATGACATCCGAATGCAATCGTTTCGTGTTTCAGCAGAATGATTTTCCAGAACAGTTGCACTGCAAATTATTCTGTCCATAATCATGCGTCCCATTCATCCAGTTGCAGAGTCCCGTATCACCATGAAGAAACCATTTGAACAGATTCCATTCAGCCCCGCGCGCTGGCCGTTTTTCTACGGATGGATGATTCTGTTCTGGGGCATTGTGGGCATCATTCTCAGCGTCCCCGGCCAAACCACCGGGGTTTCCGCCTTCATCGAGCCGCTGATCAAGGGATTGGGCATCGGCCGGTTTGAAATCAGCGTGGCCTATATGGTCGGCACCTTTTCCAGCTCGTTCCTGCTCACCCCGGCCGGCAAACTGTTCGACCGCATCGGGGCGCGCTGGATGGCGTTTGTCTCCTGCTCCAGCCTCGGCTTCGTGCTTTTGCTACTGAGCCAGACCGACCACATCGCCGACGGCCTGGCAACCTTGCTGCCGGAACAGATCGGGCTCATTGGATTGCTCTCGTTCCTCTTTTTCCTGTTGCGCCTGAGCGGACAAGGTGTGCTGACGATGGCCTCGCGCAACATGGTCATGAAATGGTTCAACCACCACCGCGGCCTCGCCAGCGGCATCAGCGGCGCGGCGGTCTCGTTCGGTTTTTCAATCACCCCCACCATTTTCAGCGGAATGATCGGCCTGCATGGATGGTCGGGAACGTGGCTCATGCTCGGCATCCTGCTCATTCTCGTGTTTGCGCCCCTGCTGCTCATCTTCTTCCGCGACCATCCCGAAGCATCCGGCCTCGTGCCCGACGGGAAAAACCATGGAACCAGGAACGGGACGGAAGAGGTTGTCCGCCAGTTCACCCTTCCGGAGGCCCGCCGCACCTTCCCCTTTTGGGCCTTTGCCCTCACCATGGCCTTGCAGGCCCTCGTGCTCACCGCCACCACGTTCCACATCGAATCCATCTTCGAGCTCGCCGGCATGGAGGGCTCCAAAGGCTTTGCGATTTTCCGGCCCACGGCCTATGTCGCCATATCGGTCACCCTGCTCGGCGGGTGGTTGGTCGACCGCACCCAGCTGCGCTGGTTCCTCGCCACCATGTTGCTGGCGATGTCCGTCAATCTACTGGGCCTCATCCGGCTCGCCCCCGGCTGGCCGATCGCCTGCCTGGTTTTCGGCGGCGGCGTGGCCAACGGGCTGTTCGGCATTCTCATGAGCGTCACCTGGCCGCGCTACTATGGCCGCGAACACCTCGGCGCCATCAGCGGACTCTGCATGACCTTCATGGTCATCTTCAGCGCCATCGGCCCCGCCATCTACAGCGCCATCCTCAAGTTCGCCACCAACTACACCGCCGGCAACCTCGCCTGCCTCGCCTTCGCCCTCGCCCTGCTCGCCTGTTCCTTCTTCGCCCGAAATCCGCAAAATAGAAATGCATCGGAAATCCCTTTAGGCTAGTCTGCCTCCATTAACCAAAAGGAGCACATGATGAAACGGATTCTTGCAATGGCACTCTGCGCGGCGTTCTCGGCAAACGCCGGTCTTTTCGATAAGGATAAGAATGGCAGCTATACCGGCCTGAACGACCTCGCCAAGCAGGCCGATTCGGCTACGGCGGCGGCATCGAACGAATGGGCCAAGGCCAGCGCCAAGGGCAAGGACTCCTATGCCAAGGCGGTCGAGGAAACCCAAAAGGCCGTGGCGAAATACAATGTGAAGGCCGAGGACATCAAGGCCGACCTTGGCAAGTCGGCAGACGAAATTTCGGCCAAGATCGAAACCTACAAGCAGGAAAAGCTGCTCGCCTATGCCGAAAAGATCCAGATGCTCTATGAAGACAAAAAGACGGAGGTCGCCGACTACACCGCGAAGGTGAAGGATTTGAAGTGGACGGAAAAATGGACGTCCAAGGGCAAGGAACTCAAAGGGCAGCTGAAGGAATACAAAGGCCAAATGGACGCGCTGGGCGACCAATATGAAATCTATGCCGGCATGCTCAAGAACATGGGCGTCAACCTCTCCGACTTCGGGCTGGAGAAGGAGGTCGAGTAAAACCGACAGGTACTAGGCCTCTGCGGCGTCCACGAGATTGCAGTCGATTAGATAAGCTTCGATTTCGCTGATTCGCCCGAAATCGAGCATGGCGTTGGCCATCTCCTCCGCCTCTTCGAGCGAAATGGAGTTCACGAGGCGCTGGACGGTCAGGGCGTTGACAATATCGATGCTGAACCTTCTCAAACCGACACCAAGAAGGAAGGGTAGCATGCGGGGGTCTGCCGAAAGGTCACCGCAAATCGAGACATCCTTGCCATGCGTTTCACTCGCCGAAACAATCCGGTTGATGGCGCGCAGGATGGCGGGGTGGTGCGCCAGATAGAGCTTGGAAACCTGCTCGTTAGTCCGGTCGACGGCGAGCATGTACTGAATCAGGTCATTCGAGCCAATGGACAGGAAATCAGCCTCCATGGCCAGTTCATCGACCACCTCGACGGCGGAGGGCAGCTCCATCATGACGCCCAGTTGCGTGTCGCGGCTGAAGGGGATTCCCTCCTCCTCCAGTTCGTCCATGCATTCGTAGACGATGGAACGCGCTTCGACAAAATCGTCGACCGACGAAATGAGCGGGAACATGATGCGCGTTCCGCCACCGGCGCCGGCGCGTAGAAAAGCGCGGAGCTGCTGGCAGAAGATATCCCTGTTCTGCAACGAGAAGCGGATGGCGCGCATGCCGAGGAACGGATTGGCCTCGCTGACGTTGGAATAGTAGGAGAGCATCTTGTCGCCGCCGATATCCAGCGTACGGAAGGTGACGGGCTTCCCTTCCATCTGTTCAACGAGTTTCTTGTAGATGATGTATTGCTCTTCTTCAGGCGGGAAGTCGTTGCGGACAATGAACGGGAACTCGGAGCGGTAGAGCCCGACGCCTTCGGCCTTGAACTCGCGGGCGGGCTTCAGGTCGCTCAGCAGGTTGATGTTGGCGTAGATATGCACCCGTTCGCCGCACTTGGTTTTGGTCTTGGCCTTCATGTCCGAGGCGTTGTGCATGACCTTCCAGGCCTCGTCGAGTTCGCGGTATTTCGCATAGACCTCGGCACCGGGCCGCAGGTAGATGATCCCCTGCTCCGCATCCATCAGCAGCTCCTCGCCATCCGGAATACCGTCGGCCAGTTCGCGGCTGATCGCCACCATCGGGATGCCCAGCGACCGGCAGATGATGGCGTTGTGCGAGGTTACACCGCTACTGACAATGAACCCCTCCACGTTTTCGGCCGAAAGCTTGAGGATATCCGACGGCAGCAGTTCGTGGGCAATGATGATCTGGCTTCGGTAGTCGCACTCGCCGGCCTCTTCGTTGATCAGGTTCCGCGTCAGCCGGTTGCCCAAATCCTTAACATCGAGCACCTTTTCGCGGATGAGCGGCATGGAGCTCTTGGAGAACACTTCGACATATTCATTCACCACCGTGGCAATCGCCTTGAGGGCGGGGGTGCCGGTCTGGATCAGGTTCCCGATGCGACCGGTAAACTGCTCGTCCTCCAGGATCAGCAGGTGGGCACTGAAAATCAATACGGCGACATCGGCAAGGTCTTCGCTGGTTTGGCGTTGAAGCTGTTCAATCTGGGAGGCCGTTTTGCCGACGGCCGTTTCAAAGTCCTCGAACGAGTGCGGCGGGGCGTCCGGGTCGGGCAAGGCGCAGCTTTCGCTGTTCGCCGAATCCAGGGTGTAGGCCGTGCCGCGCGCCGTACCGGTGCTGGCCGACCGACCGCGCAAAATGCTTGCGGTGGTCACCTTCTTCGCCACGGGAACCACGGGGGCTTCCGCCTTGTCGCGCGCCTCCTTCAGGAGCTGCACGTTTTCGATCATGGTGGCCAGCTGCGCGGCGATCGCCCGCAAGGCCTTCACGTCGTTGGACGTGAAATAGTTGGTTTCGCGCGCCTGCACCACCAGCGCGCCAATGCGGCGAAGCCCGCGCAGGATCGGCACCGCCAGAAAAGCCTCGTATTCCTCTTCGTGGATCCCCGGGAAAAACTTATAGGAAGCACTCTGCGAGGCCGTTCCAACGCAGATCGGCCGAAGCTCGCGAACGGCCCGGCCCGTGATCCCCTCGCCCAAGCGCAGCTTGACGACCCCAATCGCGGCTTCGTCCAGCCCCTGGGTCGCGCGGAGGGTCAGTTGCCTGTCGTCCTCATCGTAGATATAGATCGAGCAAACATCGGCTAGCATATGCTTGGCCACGGACGTCACTACTTTTTGCAGCAACTCCTTGCGGTCCCGGCCATTTTCGGCCAGCGATATCAGCTCCGCGATATCGCATATTAGATCTACGTTCTTCTTTTTCATGATGCGGTTAGCAACTTAATAAGAAACAACATATCGGGGATCCTGTCGAGAGTCAAAGTCTAGAGATAATGCAATTTCCGCATCGACCTCCCAAATCGCCTTCCGTACTATTTTCGTTTAATAAGAAAGCCGGAAATTCATGAATACACCGTCCGCAGAACAGCTGCTCGAACTCTACCGCCCCATGGTAGCCTCGCGCTACACCGACCAACTGCAGTCCGCTGCAGCGCAACGGGGCGAGGTTTTTTTCTATATTCCTTCGTCGGGGCACGAAGCCTCCGCCGCCCTGGCGCCGCACCTGATCCAGGCCGACTGGCTGCACCTGCACTACCGCGACCGGGCCCTGGCCTACGCCCGCGGCGTCTCCTACGCAACCGTCTTCTACGGCCTGTTCTCCAAGGAAGAGTCCAACTCGGCCGGCCGCCGCATGCCCGCCTTCCCGTGCGATCCAGCGCTGAACATCCTCAGCACCCCGACGCTCGTCGGCAGCAACGTGCTGCAGGCCGTCGGCGTCGCCTCGACCATCAAGAACGACGAAGGCCACCCCTTCGTGCTCGTCTCGGTGGGCGACGGCGCCACCCAGCAGGGCGACTTCTACGAAGCCGTTGCCGAGGCCGTGCGCTCCAACCTGCCGGTGCTGTTCCTGGTCGAGGACAACCGCTTCGCGCTCTCCACCGTCACCAAGGGCAACACCTTCTATTCACTGCCCGGCGGCGAAGCCGACGCGTTCTACGGCCTGCCGATCCGCCGCATCGATGGTTCCGATGCCGCATCCGCCCACACCCGCTTCGGCGAGGTGGTCGGGCAATTGCGCGAAACGCGCGGCCCGCAGATTGTCGTATTCAACGTGGAACGGCTCGAAAGCCACACCAATGCCGACGACCAATCCGTCTACCGCACCGAAGCCGACCTCCGGCATGCGATGGAAAACGCCGATCCCTGCGCCAAGCTGCGCGACCACATGCTGGCCAACGGCGTCGATGCCGCCGCCATCCAGGCCGTTGAAGACGAGGTGAAGGAACAGGTCGATGCCGCGTTCCACCTTTCGCGCAAAGGGACCACGCCCACTGCCGAACCGACCGCCAAGAAGGCGCTGCCCGCCCCGCGCGAGGAATACCTCGGCACCGCCGAAGGCCGCGAACTCAGCATGCTCGAAGCCATGCGCGCGGCCCTCAGGATCCGGCTTTCAAACGATTCGAAAACCACCCTGCTGGGGCAGGACATCGAAGACCCGAAGGGCGACGTGTTCGGCCTCACCCGCGGACTTTCGCAGGCCTTCCCCGCACAGGTCAACAATGCCCCGCTCGCCGAAAACACCATTCTCGGCGTCGCCACCGGGCAGGCGCTCGCGGGCGGCCATCCGGTTGCGTTCATGCAGTTTGCCGACTTTCTGCCGGTGGCCTACAACCACATCCTTTCCGAGATCGGCGCCATGTACTGGCGCACCAACGGCCAATGGGAATCGCCGGTGCTCGTCATGTCGATCGCCGGCGGCTACCGCCCCGGCCTCGGCCCGTACCACGCCCAGACCATGGAGGCGATTCTCGCGCACGTGCCGGGCGTCGATGTCTTCATGCCTTCCACCGCCGCCGATGCCGCCGGCCTGCTCAACGCCATTGCCGAATCCGGGCGCCCTTCGGTCTTCCTCTTCCCGAAAAGCCTGATCAACGACCGCACCAACACCACCTCGGCCGACGTTGAAAAGCAGTATGTCCCGATCGGCAAGGCGCGCGTTGCCCGCGCCGGGCAGGACATCACCCTCGTCAGCTGGGGCGGTTGCATGCCCGTGGTCGAGCGCACCGCCGAGGCGCTGGCCGAAATCGGCCTCAATGCGGAAGTCATCGACCTGCGCACCATTTTCCCGTGGGACGAGGAAACCGTCCTCGCCTCCGCCCAAAAGACCGGAAAGCTCATCGTTGTCCACGAAGACAACCAGACGGCCGGCATGGGCGGCGAGATTGTTGCGGCCATCTGCGAAAAGACCGGCGGCGACGTGCAGGTGGCGCGCGTCACCCGCCCCGACACCTACATCCCCTACGATTTTTCCTGCCAGATCGAAGTCCTGCCCTCGTTCAAGCGCACCCTGGGCAAATGCTGCGAAATGCTCGACGTCGAACTCCACTGGGAAAAACCCGTCGAGGAGGAGGCCGGAACCGTCACCGTCAAGGCCATCGGCTCCAGCCCGTCCGACGAAACCATCACGGTTGCGAGCCTGCTTGTTGAAGTGGGCCAGGCCATCGCCGAAGGCGACCTGATTGCATCGGTCGAGGCCGACAAGGCCTCGATGGACATCACCTCCCCGGTTTCCGGAACGATTTCCGAGCTGCTTGCCGAAGAGGGCGACGTGCTGACCGTCGGCACGCCGATGGTCAAGATTGCCTCCGACGAGGCGGCGCAGCTCAAACCGCTCACCAAGGAAGAGCCCGGCACACCGATCATGGAGCGGCGGCGCAGCAGTACGGCCGACGTGCAAGCCGCCCCAACCAGCGGCCCGTGCGAACCGAAGCCGATCTATATCTCGAATATTACAACGGTTCTGGGTTCGCGCCACCTCACCAACGACGAGCTGCTCCAGGGCCATGGCGAATGGGATTCCGAAGCCATCCGCAAACGCACCGGCATCGAAAACCGCTACTGGATCGACGGCGATGAAAACGTGCTGACCCTCGCGGTCGACGCCACCAAGCAACTGCTCGAAAAAGAACAACTCCAGATTTCCGACATTGGCGCCATCATCTGCTCCACCGGCACACCGCTGGCCATGACGCCCTCGCTGGCGTGCAGCGTGCTGCACGAACTCAGCCCCGAAAAAGGCGAAGTGCTCATGCAGGCCCACGATGTGAATGCCGCCTGCTCCGGCTACATGTATGCCATGCAATCCGCCTTCGATTTCCTCACCAACGCCCCCGAAAAAAAGGTGATCGTCATCACCGCCGAAACCCTTTCGCCGATGGTCAACCACGACGACCAGAAGACGATGGCGCTTTTCGGCGATGCGGCGACCGCCTCGCTTGTGAGTTGCGAAAAGCGGCCCGGCAACGTGGGCGTGAAACTCAACCGCCCGTTCCTCTCCGCCACCGGCGTCGATGCGAAGGTGCTCTATGTCCCGAACATGGGCAGCGGCGAGGTGGTGGAAATGGAAGGCCTCACCGTCTTCAAGCTGGCCGTCCGCAAGATGATCGACATGCTCGACAATGCCTGCCAGGAACGCGGCATCACCGTCGAGGATCTCGACATGATCGTGCCGCACCAGGCGAACGAGCGCATCATCGAGGCCATCCGCAAGACCATCCATTGCCCGCCGGAAAAAATGTTCAACCATATCCGGAAATACGGCAACACCTCGTCGAACACCATTCCGATCGCCTTGACCGAGCTGATCCCATCCATGGACATCGATTCCAAGGTTGGCCTCACCGCCTTCGGCGGCGGCTTCACCTTCGGCGCCGCCGTGATCGAGAAGGTTTAATCAACCCTTTCGGCATTGGGGTCAGCCGGGCGGCAGGGTGCTCTTTTGGTAGTGTTCGAGATCGGTGGCGTATTGCGCGGAATGCCGCTGCTGAAGACGCTCGGTTTCGGTTTTGAGGGCTTCGATGGCGCGCATCTGGAACTCGACCGCTTTCGGGAAGTTGCCGTTGAGGGCGTAGGCCTGCGCCAGGACATCCCAGAACCGGTAGTTCTGCCGCGGCCAGACCAGCAACTTGGCCGCATATTCCATGGCGGCTTCCGGGTTGGCGTCCGTTTCGGTGTAGGTTCTTAGCACGCTGTGCAACGCCTCGGGGTGGCCGTTGTCGGCCGCCCGGAGCTGCCATTGCTCGGCCTGGGCGGAATCTTCCGGAACCCCGGGCAATCCTTTGCGGTAGTAGTGCCACAGGCTGTAGGCGGCATAGCCGTTGTTGGCGGAGGGATCGATCGAATAGGATTCCATGAACAGATCGAACGCCGCCTTTTGCTCGCCGTTGTTGCGGGCCTGGACGGCCTCGTCGACCAGATCCGCAGCCTTGCCCCGGCTGGGCCGTTGCTCCTTGGCGTAGGGATTCTTCGGAGGCTCCGCGCGTTTTGCCGCAACGGACGGGGTTGTGGTACTGGATTTTTTATTGAGCTCGCCCTGGATCCGCTCGAATTCCTTCTTCGCCGGCGCGTGTCCTTTCGCCATGGCGATGGCATAGCAATACATCGAGCGCTTCAAGCCTGCCGCGCGGATCACCTTGAGCTTTTCCTTATCCATGTTGTTGCCGACGCGCGATACGATTTCATCGATCCAACGTTCATTGCGCCGGCCCTCCTCGAAACACTCCTCCGCATCGCTATGCTCCAGCCGCTCCCAGACCTTGTCGAAATATGCCATCCGTTCCGCGCGGTCTTCCCCCAGCTCCACGCCCGCGTCTGTTGCGGTTGCGTAGCACTCGGCCGCCTTGATGTAATCGATCCCCGCCCCCAGGCCCAGCCAATGGCAGTCGCCCAGCTCCAGGGCGGCCTCGGCCGAACCGGCGGCCACCGCCCGCTCGAACCATTGCACCGCCTGATCCTCCTCCTGCTTTTCCAGGCACTGCCTGCCCTGCATATACAGGCCCCACGGCATGCCTTGGTCGGCGGCGGAAAGAATCCACACCTCGGAAGCCGCAACCGGCTCCGGGATGCCGCGCTTGTATTGCGCAATCCGCTCCTTGAAACCGGACGCCTGCTCCAGCGAGCAATACCGCACGGCATCGGACTGAAACTTGACCGCTTGGGCAAAATCCAGATTCCGTGCATGGGCCGCCGCCAGAATGGCGAGCGCGTCGGCATCGCGCGGATTCTTGCGGGCGACGGCGGAGGCATATTTCACGGCCAGTTCCCCATCGTGGAATTCGGGATCTTCGCAGCTCGCATAAATGCGCGCCAACCCTTCGCAGGCCTTGAGCGAGTTTTGGGCCACGGCCTTTTCATACCACGCGATCGCCTTGGCATAATCCTTCGCCGCCCCGGCGCCGGTTTCAAAGCAATGCCCGGCCCCGACCATCGCCGAAACATTCCCCTGCTCCGCCGCCTGCACGAACAATCCGCACGCCTTCGCCGGGTCGGACTCGAACACCGCCGCGCCCTGCCTATAGAGCGCGTCCGCGTCGCCGTGCACGATGCTGGTCGCCAGTAGCAACGCAAGCATGTAGGCCGGGTGCCCCACCCGGCGCGTGGTGTAACGGCTTCTATTGCTCCGGCGATTAAATAGTGAGAATTCCATGCGGCGGAACAATGGCCACAACGAGGCACGAAAAACCGGCAGGCCGGGTCTTTGTGTTTCCCGTTCCTTTGCGTGGCAATCGTCGCAACGTGTGGTCGCCGCATCCATAATGCACATCGATCCAATCCTCATAAGGCGGCCTTCCTTTAGTTTTCTTCCTGCTTGGGCTTCATGCCGATCGCCCAGGCCTTGCCTTGGCGGAACAGTTCGAGGCGGTATGCATACATTTCGAGGGTTTTGGCGGAACCGTTCGCTTCCTTCGCGAGTCCATAGGCCTTTTCCTGCGTCTTCACCGCCATGCCGAAATCGCCAGTCCGCGCATAGGCGCAGGCCAGGGTGTCGATCTCGTGATGGGAATCGCTAAGCTCAACGGCCATGAGCGCAAACCTCAAGGCCTTGGCGCCATCGTGGAACGGGGCGTTTCGGTTGCAGGAATAGAACATGGAAATGACGTTGCAGCCATAGCCATATTTCAGTTCGGCTGCCTTGAGCATCCAGTCCTCGGCCTTGGGCAGGTCCCGGATCGCCGGCGTATGCAGGTAGATGTGCCCAATCTTATACGCAAGCAGACCGTTTGCTTCTTCGCCGAAGGCTTTCTGCAGGATTTCGAGCGCCTTTTTCGGATCCTTCTTCACCCCATCCTTACCCTCCCGATATTTATCGGCCTCCCGGATTGCATCCTTGTAGGCGTTCCTCGGTGAAGGAGTTCGCCCAGTAGAAGCCGTCGATTGCATCCGAAGCGCGTCCGGATGACCCTTTTTTCGAGCCAAGGCAAAATAAAACGCTGCCATCTCGGGTTTCGGCTGAACGGTTACCGTGGTCGTTGTATACGTCGTGTTCCCATAGATATCGGAGCCGGAAGGCACTTCCGCCGAGTAGGTGTATCCATCCCGGGCTCTGACTCCCGCCGCCATGCAGTTTTTCGCCTCCCACTCGAAGCATTTAAGATACCTTACCCGAACGGGTGTTTTAGCCTTTTCATAGCAGTCGTGTTTCAGTGCCAATTTGTAGTATTCAGCCGCTTTGTCCAGATCGAGGAACGATCCCTCAGCGAAATAATAGACATCCCCCGCCAAGGCATACAGCGACAACTTTCCGGCGCCAATGGCTTTCTCGCACATCTGAATGGCCAACCTTGGATTGTATGCTTCACCCTTTCGATCCGCATATCGCTTGGCCATGAGTACCGTTGCCCAAAGGTTGCCGCGGTTCGAGGCCTCGAACACCCACGCTTCCGTGGCGACCGAAGGAATCGGCTCGTCGGCCTTCAGGCGTTCGATTTTACTGCGGATCTCCTTCGCCTGCTCAATGCTATCCACACTACGGGAAGCCTTGGTCGCCGACTCCAGTGCTTTGCCGAAGTCGAAATTCCGCGCATACGCTGCGGCCAAGAGAGCAAGCGCGTCGCCGTTGCGCGGATTCTTTCGAACACAGGCCTCGGCATATTTGACCGCCTTTTCGCCATCGTGGAATTCGGGATTTTCGCAACTCGCATAAATCCGGCCGAGGCCTTCGCAGGCCTTGAGCGAGTTTTGGGCCACGGCCTTTTCATACCACGCGATCGCCTTGGCATAATCCTTCGCCGCCCCGGCGCCGGTTTCAAAGCAATGCCCGGCCCCGACCATCGCCGAAACATTCCCTTGCTCCGCCGCCTGCACGAACAATCCGCACGCCTTCGCCGGGTCGGACTCGAACACCGCCGCGCCCTGCCTATAGAGCGCATCCGCGTCGCCGTGCACGATGCTGGTCGCCAGTAGCAACGCAAGCATGTAGGCCGGGTGCCCCACCCGGCGCGTGGTGTAACGGCTTCTATTGCTCCGGCGATTAAATAGTGAGAATTCCATGCGGCGGAACAATGGCCACAACGAGGCACGAAAAACCGGCAGGCCGGGTCTTTGTGTTTCCCGTGCCTTTTCGTGGCAATCGTCGCAACGTGTGGTCGCCGCATCCATAATGCACATCGATCCAATCCTCATAAGGCGGCCTTCCTTTAGTTTTCTTCCTGCTTGGGCTTCATGCCGATCGCCCAGGCCTTGCCTTGGCGGAACAGTTCGAGGCGGTATGCATACATTTCGAGGGTTTTGGCGGAACCGTTCGCTTCCTTCGCGAGTCCATAGGCCTTTTCCTGCGTCTTCACCGCCATGCCGAAATCGCCAGTCCGCGCATAGGCGCAGGCCAGGGTGTCGATCTCGTGATGGGAATCGCTAAGCTCAACGGCCATGAGCGCAAACCTCAAGGCCTTGGCGCCATCGTGGAACGGGGCGTTTCGGTTGCAGGAATAGAACATGGAAATGACGTTGCAGCCATAGCCATATTTCAGTTCGGCTGCCTTGAGCATCCAGTCCTCGGCCTTGGGCAGGTCCCGGATCGCCGGCGTATGCAGGTAGATGTGCCCAATCTTATACGCAAGCAGACCGTTTGCTTCTTCGCCGAAGGCTTTCTGCAGGATTTCGAGCGCCTTTTTCGGATCCTTCTTCACCCCATCCTTACCCTCCCGGTATTTATCGGCCTCCCGGATTGCATCCTTGTAGGCGTTCCTGGATGGAGGAGCTTGCGTCCGAAGCGCGACTGGAGGCCCCTTATCTTCCCAAACCACATCCTTTCCAAAGCCAGAGGGGATGGCGTATTCGCGCATCACGGGTTTGCCGGCGACCGTTGGCCCATAGATCCTGAAAAGCGCACCCTGCACATTGTCTTGCCGTACCTTCCGTTTCTTGGTGCTCGATCGGGGAATCGGATTTCCGTATATGTCGTAGTCCGTCCAGGTTTCGGTAACGGTTTCATAAACCTCCGCCAGGGATTCGGGATCCGTGCTACGGGTCTGTTTGTCGCGGTTCTCCAGAGTTCCAAAGTCGATCCTCCCGCCGACGCAACGCTTGGAATCCGCCTTTCCTGCATAGCCTTTCTGATCAATATAAACGCGGTACTCCACCCGCACGTCGTTGTAGGGGAATCCGCTTAGATTTTGCAGCATGACGTCGTAATGGACGTTGTCGGATCCCGTTGAACTCTCCTTCTTCATCTGGGCAGCCACCCGGAATTTTTCATTTTCGCAAAACAAGTTCCCGACAATCCACTCCTCGATATAAGGCTGGTCCTTCACCGCGAACGTACCGGGATTGATCCACACCTTGGCTCCGTTGTTGCGCTCGATGCGCAGTTGGTTGCGGGAGGGGTTGTATTCCAGAATCCGCGCCTCGATGACGCGCCCATCCGCCGCCGTGAAAATGCGGAAATCGCCACCGGCCTCCGCGAAACAGATGCCGGCGAACACCGCGAACATCAACCCTAGAACACCTTTCATCACCACCCCCATGGTTTGAATGCCAACAAGATAGCAGGGAGTTTTGCAAAAACCCGTAAGGACAGCAAGCCTTTGGGGCATCGGGCCCACCTGCCGGCATGACATTTTCAATGGAGGGCGAGGCGCTGTCCAAGCCTGCCCAGCCACCAGCGGAAGCTCGGACAGAGCCTCGCCCTCCAGCTTATTGCTTTCCAGGCACGGCCACTCGATCGAACCATTCGGTTGCGAGCTTCGGATTTTTTTCCACGCCGATGCCGTGGTGGTGGATCATGCCGAGGTTGAAGCAGGCCTTGGTGTCTCCGCTCTCCGCCAAGCCGGTCAGGTGCTTGAGCAGGACGCCGCTCTTTTCGGGCGAAAGCGGATTGTCGCTTTGGTCGGCGAGGTTGACGAATTCGCGCAGGTTGTCGATGGGATTGCCGCGGCCTTTGGCGGCCAGCTCCTTGGCCCACTCGAAGTCGGGTTTGCAGCCATGGCCGTAGAGTTTGGCGATGGCGGCGTAGGAGCAGGCGTGCCAGTGGGCCGGGTTTTGCTCGACGGCCTTGGCATAGTTGGCGAAGCCCTCTTCCAGCTTGCCCTGCTTTTCGAGGCTGCGCCCCCAGAAGATCAGGCTCGAAACATCCTTCGGACTCAGAATGTAGGCCTTTTCGAACTTGGCCGCGGCGGCGGGATAGTCGCCCATGTAGAAACAGCAGTTGCCCCACTGGATCCAGTTGATGGCGGTGTAGGGCTGCATTTCGAGCAGCTTGCCATAGACGCGATCCGCATCCTTGTAGCGTTCGAGTTTCTTGAAGGTGTTGGCCAGCCCCTGGTACGACCACGGCTCGGGTTCGAGCTCCACCGCCAGCATGCGGTGCTCGAGCGCCTTCCTGGGCTGGTCCAGATCGGTGGTCAGCAGTTTGGCATAGGTCTGGTGCACCATCACGGGCGCAACCTTCCACTCCTTGAGGATGCGCTTGAACTGCTTCTGCGCCATCTCCGCATGCTTGTCGTGGTAGCGCGCCTCGATGCCGTAGAGCCAGCGGACGAGGATTTCGTCGGGGTGCTTTTCGATCAGCTCCTCGAGGGTTTCGAAACCGGCCTCCACCATCACGCCCATATCCATGGGAACCACCGCGCCCGCCGCCCGCGAGACCACGGAAGCGTCGTCGAGCACATAGGCCTTCACGAGGGAATCGCGCGCGGTTTTCCAATCGAACCGGCTCCGCTGCATGACGCCTTTCAGGAACCACAGCCTCCGGCAATCCGGCACAACGCTGCAGGCCTCGGCCACCAGCCATTCGGCATCCTTTTGCCGCCCCTTGGAAAGATAGTCCATGGCCTCGGCATAGGCGGCCTGGGCATAGTCCGCCTGCGCGCCCCATTCGTCCGGAATCCCCTCGGTTCCCGCCGCGGAAACCCCCACGGCAAAACCTATTGCAACCCACCATGCCCTTCGCGTCTTCATCTCCACCCCGTTCCCGTAGACCGCACCAAAAAAACAGGGGTATGCTACCATGTATACCGGTCATTTCGAACCCAAACTTCAGGCTAGCCAGAGCCCGGGAATTAGAGGATAACGTGGGTTTCATCACATCCCGCCCCGGAGCGGCGGGGGTAACAGACAAGGAGAGATTCCATGAAACGCATCATTACCGCCCTCGTGGCCGCCAGCGCCGCATCCACCTTCGCAGGCGACTTTATCCAGTGGACCGACACCAGTGTGAGCCTGCTGGCCGGTACCGGCTTTGAGGTCGATCCCGAAGACCAGACCACCGTCACGCTCGAACACGCCAACGGCTGGGAATACGGGGACTTCTTCTGGTTCAATGATTTTATCTATTTCAATGGCGATCAAAACAGTGCCGGCGATGACGCATCTTACTATGGCGAAATCGCGCCGCGGTTCAGCCTCAACAAAATGACCGGAAAAGATCTTTCCGTGGCCTTCATTAAAGATTGGTTGATTGCCACCTGCTACGAATACGGGCGCGGGGTCAACCTGGATGAATACGGCCACAACATGCTTGTAGGTGCCGGGGTCGACCTCGATGTTCCGGGCATGGACTTTGTTCAGCTTAATGCTTACCAGCGTTTCGACCTTAAAGGCGGTAACGGCGAATCCATTCAGCTGACCGGCGTCTGGAAATATTCCCGGCCGATGGGCAAAACCACCTTCATCTTCGACGGCTTCCTGGACTGGGTGGTCAACGATGACGGACTGTACAGCAAGAACCTGCACTTTTGCCCGCAGGTCAAGTTCGACATCGGCACCCTCTGGGGCTGGAACCCGAACCGCCTCAACGTGGGTGTGGAATACGACTACTGGTCGAACAAGTACGGGATCAAAGACTCCAACGTGTTCCCGACCACACAGAGCGCCATCAGCCTGCTCGTGAAGTCCCACTTTTAAACCTTACAACCGGAGAAAACCATGCCTGGCTTATTCAAACTCAAAGAACACGGCACCGATACGAAAACGGAAGTCATCGGGGGAATCACAACCTTTCTGACGATGGCCTATATCATCTTCGTGAACCCGATGATCCTGAGCGAAACGGGCATGGATAAACCGGCGCTGATCACCGCCACCTGCCTGGCGGCGGCCTTGGGCACCTTCCTCGTGGGGCTCTGGGCCAATGTGCCATTCGCCATGGCGCCGGGCATGGGGCTCAACGCCTTTTTCACCTACACCCTCGTATTGGGGCAAGGCCTGAACTGGCAGACCGCGCTGGGCGTCGTTTTTGTTTCGGGCATCGTCTTCCTGGTGCTCACCGTGGTGGGCATCCGCGAAAAGGTGGTGACGGCCATACCGGTCGGACTCCGGATTGCCACCGCCGCCGGCATCGGCTTGTTCATCACCTTCATCGGCATGAAAAACCTGGGGCTGATCGTGGATAACCCGGCCACACTGGTTTCGATCGGCCCGCTCACCACGCCGGTGCTGATTGGCCTGGTGGCCCTGCTGGTGATCACCGTGCTCGAGGCCCGCAAGATCAAGGGCGCCATCCTCATCGGCATCGTGTTCGCCACCATCGTCGGCGCGCTTTTCGGCGAAGTCAGCCTGCCGGAAAAACTGGTTTCGGCCCCGCCGAGCCTGGCGCCGATCGCCTTCAAGCTCGATATTCCCGCCGCCCTGCAGTGGGGACTCGTGGGCGCGATCTTTTCCTTCATGTTCGTCGATCTGTTCGACTCCATCGGCACCATCGTCGCCTGCTCCTACGAAGCCGGCTACGTCGAGCCCGACGGAACGATCAAGAAGATCGACAAGGTGCTCGAAGCCGACGCCGTGGCCACCATCGCCGGCTCGCTGCTCGGCACCAGCACCACCACCACCTACATCGAATCCGCTTCCGGCATCGGCGACGGCGCGCGCACCGGGCTCGCCTCGGTGGTGACGGGTTCCCTCTTCCTGCTCGGCCTCTTCCTGGCGCCGCTCATCGGCGTGGTGCCCGGGTTTGCCACGGCGCCGGCGTTGATCATCGTGGGGGTCTACATGTTCCGAAACATCAAGGAGATCAACTTCTCCGACCTGAAGATTGCCGTGCCTTCGTTCCTTACCATGATCCTGATGCCGCTGACCTTCAGCATTGCCACCGGCCTGACGGTCGGCTTTCTCTCCTACATCCTGATTGCGGTCTGCTCCGGCGACTTCAAGAAGGTGTCGCCGGTCATGTGGGTGGTTGGGTTGCTCTCCGCCATCAACCTGGCCGTGAGCGTCGTCCATTAGGGTAATGCGTATTGCGTATTGCGTATTGCGTATTGCGTATTGCGTAAAACGGGAACAACTCCCCGCCTGCCGGGTCCATTACGAATTACGCATTACTCGTTACGTTTTTTTACCAAACCGTTTTCATCGAACCACCATCCACGGCGATGGTCTGGCCGGTGATGTAGGAGGCGGCGTCCGAAAGCAGGAAGGCGCCGAGACGGCCGAATTCCTCGATGGTTCCGTAGCGCCCCAAGGGAATGCCGAGTTCGTTTGCGGCCCGGACTTCCTCCACCGGCAACTCCCGGGCTTCGGCTTTCAGGGCATCCAGCGCCTGGACGCGGTCGGTATCGATCCGCCCCGGCATCAGGTTGTTGATGCGGATGTTTTCCGGCGCCAGCTGCTGCGATAGGCTCTTGGCCAAGCTGGTTACGCCGGACCGCATGACATTCGAAAGCAGCAGGAAATCGATCGGCTCCTTCACGGAAACCGACGTGACGGTGAGGATGGCCCCCCCGCCCACCTCGCGCATGGCGGGCAACACGGCCCGGATCATCCGGACCGAGCTCATCAGCGTCAGTTCAAAGGCGGATTGCCAGTCGGAGTCGGCAAAGTCGTCGAACGTTCCCGCGGGCGGGCCGCCGGCATTCACGACGAGACAATCGACGCCACCGAAGGCCTCGGTTGTGCTTTCGAGCCACTCGGCAATGGATTCCGGATTCGAAACATCCAGAATGTTGGGCAACACCTCCGAGCCGGTCTCCTCGGTTAAAACCTCGGCGGCATCGAACACGTCCGCCTCGGTACGGCTACCGATCGAAACCAAGGCCCCTTCGCGGGCCAGCTCGCGCGCGATGCCGTAGCCGAGCCCCCTGCTCGCCCCGGCCACCATCGCCACTTTTCCATGCAATCCAAGTTCCATTTTTCAACCTCCGTTCACTGCAACAAGAAACCAACCGCCACCACCACCCCGGCATCGGCGGCGGCGTGGGTCAGGATCGGCAGGCCGTAGCCCCCGAACCGGTCCGCCGCCCAGCGCCAGAACACCGAACTGCCCACCAGCACCCCGAAAACCAGGAAAAGCCACGGCCAATGGATCAGCTGGAACAGCACCAGCACGTGGTAGCCGGCAAACAGTAGATCCTGCCAACATAGCCAAACAAAACCTTCCGGCGCAAGGCCGCGCCAATGGATCTCCTCCAGCACCGGGTGGACGATGGAAAAGTAGGGAACCAGCAAAAGCCATGAAAGGCCGGTCAACCCGTAGCGCGCCATCCATTCCGGCAAGACGGTTTCCGATGCGGCAAACCAGGGCCACATGAAATAGACAATCGGTGCGGCAAATGCGCAGACCAGTACCGAAGGAATCAGTAACGGCGTCCGCATGCCCGCCCATGCCCGCTTCCAAACGTTCGGTCGGCGGCGCATCAACAGGAAGGCCACGATGCCCGCGTGATACAGCAGCACCGCCGTCCACGCACTGCGGAACAGGTACAGTCCAACCAGGACGGCCATATAGGGGACGAAGCCGGCAAATAGATTCATGGGGAAAGCTATAATCCATTTTCGGGGTTGCGCCAATTCCGTTTCTGCACTTGATCTTCAGCTCCCCGCATGCTTTCTTACTGGTAAGAAATGGAGAGCATCCAATGCAAAAACTCGCGACAACCAAAATGACGACCAAAGGACAGGTGGTTATTCCCGAAGCAATCCGCAAAGCCTTGCACCTTGAGGCCGGCAACCAATTCGTTGTTGTTGCCCATGAGGACACCGTGATTCTTAAAACCATCAAAGCCCCTTCAATTGATGAATTCAGGGCGCTGATGGACAAAGCCCAGGCACAGGCCAAAGCCGCGGGCATGAAGCAATCAGATATCTCCAAAGCGATTAAAGCCGTCCGGTCTGGAAAATGAGGGTCGTAATCGACACCAACGTTGCCATGTCGGCAATTTTCTTTGGAGGGGTGCCGAGAACTTTGAAGCCAATCAGGATAATGATTTGTAGCGGCGACAAGCACCTACTAAATGTGAATGGCTACAAAGGCATCGAAGTGCTCAAGCCCAAACCCTTTTCCGATAAATACCTCAAGGCTAAATAGATCATGTGTGAAGACTGGATACAACCCATACTCGACAGCGCGCAGGCGCAGGGGCTCGAACGGACGGCGCGCGTCTATCCCGAGGCCGGCGGCGTCATCAAGATCGATGGAAAGGAAGTGCTCAACTTTTCGAGCAACGACTATCTCGACCTCGGCCGCCACCCGCATGTGATGGATCGCGCCCGCGAAGCGCTCGACCAATACGGCATCGGCGCCACCGCCTCGCGGCTGGTGACCGGCACCCTGCCGATCCACGAAGAGCTGGAGGCCCGGCTGGCCCGGGAAAAGGGCTACGAGTCCGCCCTCGTCTTCGGTTCCGGCTATATGGCCAACGCCGGCACCATCCCTAGCCTCGCCGGGCGCGCCGACACCATCTTTGCCGACAAGCTGGTGCACGCCAGCATGGTCGACGCCTGCAAGCTCTCCGGCGCAAAACTGGTACGCTGGGCGCACAACGATGTCGAGGCCCTGGAAAAGCGGCTGGAGCAATACGCAGACACGAACGGCCGGAAGCTGATCATCACCGAATCGGTTTTTAGCATGGACGGCGACCTTGCACCGCTGAAGGAAATCGCGGCGCTGGCCGAAAAATACGGTGCGATGCTGATGGTCGACGAGGCACACAGCACCGGCACCTTTGGCGAAAACGGATCGGGACTGGTTCGTGAATTCGGGATTGAAAAAGCCGTAACCGTTTCGATGGGCACCATGAGCAAGGCGATGGCGGGCTATGGCGGCTACGTCGCTTGTTCCGAAAATCTGCGCAAGCTGCTGGTTAATTCCTCCCGCGCCTTCATCTATACCACCGCCCCGCCCCCGGCCGTCATCGGCGCGGCGCTCGGCGCGCTTGATGTCTTCGAAGCCTCCCCGCGCCTCGGCTACATCCTCCAGGCGAACGCGGCTTATTTTCGCAGCCTGCTCCACGAAGCCGGGCTCGACACCCTGCAAAGCCAAAGCCAGATCATCCCCATCGTCATCGGCGAAAACAAAAAGGCGGTCGCCATTTCGCAACGGTTGCGCGAGGAAGGCATTATTGCGGCCGCCATCCGCCCGCCGACGGTTCCGGCCGGCTCCGCCCGGCTCCGGATTTCCATCACCCTCGCCCACCTCGTCGACGACCTCGAACGCGCCGCCAAGCTCATCATCAAAGCCGTAAAAGAAAACTAGGGTTTTTCGAGTCCCCGACCTTACGAAAACTCTGATCAACGCTTGTATGCAGCATATGCCTCCCATGCCCGCCGGCTCTGGAACCATCAGCGCATAAAACGGCGTAACCGGCCTATTTACTGCGAGTTGCGCGTCATGAACCCCTGCTGGCACGCCCTGTGCGATTGGTGATCATAATAATCAGAGTTCGATCAACCAAGTCTGGGAGATAGACGAAGATCCACCGGGCGCATGAAGGAGATAATGGCCATGAAAAAAACAACCGCGGGATTCAAAGTCGGTATTGTGACGTCGCTGCTCCACTTGGGCTTTGCAGTATATCTCTGCAACATATTTTCACAATCAAACAGCAGTACGGCGGGACTGGTGTTCATCCCTTTGCTAATTCTGGATGCACCGATCATTTTCCTGCTTCAGTTTGCGGGCGGATTGCCTCCCCTGGTTCAGTTTGGAGTTCTGGGTTCGCTATTTTGGTTCCTGGTCCCCTGGCTTACGGGGCGTCTTATTGAGCGCAAGCGCCCCGATTGGCCGGGAGCGGCAAAATGCTTTAGCATCCTTGGAGTCATGGTGCTATTTCCGGTCGTCTCTTTTGTTGGAATTATCCCGTTGCAGTCGACCCTTTCAGATCGGGCAAGAAGGCCGGTTGAACTGAAAAAAAATCTGGGAGATGCCACTTCCGACAATCTTACACAGCGCGTGGTTTTCAGTGATAAGACTCTTCATCAGGGCATAACCTCCATTGATCATGGCCTCTGGAGATCGAATAGTGGGCCGGAGACGTTGGTATGCTTTAACTGGGGAATGGTGCTGCTGGACGATCAGTACGAGGAGCTTCGGCGGGTTGAATTCACCAACCACTATGTTTCAGTGCGCCCAGTGGGCATCGCTGATGCCGGAGACTGCCGGGTACTGGCACGCCGGCACTTTAAGTCCGCCACTTTGCTGGATTCGAATGGCGATGAGATTTGGAACCACGCTGAGCGAGCCGAGGGCGAGAGTGCCATCGACGGAGCCCTTAGCGGGGACATCGATGGGGATGGCGTGGCCGAGTTTGCTGTGAACCGTCGCTATAGGGAAGGGATTAAGCTACTGGACAAAAACGGTAAGACCCTGTGGAAGCATCCGGTCTCTTCACTGGGGCATATCGAGATGGCGGATGTCCGGGGCAACGGAAAGGAAGAATTCTTTTTCAAGGATGGCAGCAGCTTCACTACGTTGGATGCAAACGGGACGGTTGTTGACCGGCTAAAAATATCAAAGGCTCCCGAGGAGTTTGCGTTGGTTCAATGGCCGGGCATAAGAAACCGGCTCAATATTCTTTTGCCGGGAGAGAACAACATCAGGATCGCGGACATGAGGGGCCGCATCCTCATGGAGCTCGATGCTCCGGGATGTCGCACTTATGGAGAAGTCGATGCCGTTGCCGTCAGGTTCCGTAAGGATGAGCCGGCCCATCTGGCGGTTAGAAAGAACCTATCCCCGGATCTGGCCGTGCTCTATGTCTACGACGCCAACGGGACGCTGGTCTTTCAAAAGTCCGAGACAACAAGAAAAGGAATTACGCATCCTACCCTGACAGCAATATCAGCGGGGGATTCCTCCGAAGAGAGGCTGCTGGTTGGGCACTGGAATCGGCTTAAGGGGGCGCAATTGGTCGAGTACTCGCTGAACCCCGATGCAGAGGTCAAACCGCTTGAACAAACAACGGAAGCCGGCATCGCCCCTATGGTTTATGCAGAAGAAAACACTTCCCGGCTAGAGCTTCTTCCCCGGGATGCCGTGATTGAAGGTCGTATAAAACTCGAGGATAAACCTACCGGCCCATGCCTTGGCTATTGGGACTCCCCGGACGATTTCATCTGGTTCGATGTCTCCGGCCTTGGCGAAGGCACCTACAAGGTAATCGTGAACTATGCCGCTCCCTCCCAAAATGGAGGCGTCCTTTCAATCCAACTCAACGAGCGCATGTTTGAGCAGCACTTCAAACCTACCGGCGGCTGGAACACGCGTGCCGATCAGGGCATTGGCGTGATCGAGCATAAAGGCGGGGCATTGGCCATCACCCTGTCCATCAAGGAACCGAACCTGGAAAACTATGCGGTGATGAATTTCTTCTCCATGACCCTGGTAAGGCAGTAACGATTCCAACCCCAGGCCTCGGAACTAAACGGACTGCACTTGATCTATCTCCCACCGATCCTGTACTCCTGTCTTAATGAAAAACGTTCTACTCATAAGTGGATGGGCGCACGGCATCGAGGCCATCAAGCCCATGGGCGATGCGCTGGCCGGTCGCTTCGAAGTGCGGTTGACGACCGGGGCAGACGTGCTCGCCGCCCGATCCATTCCGGACTCCGATTATATCGTGACCGGCTCGATGGGCGGACTGCTGGCCATGGAGCTGCTGCCGGAGAGCTGCCGGAAACTGGTGCTCATCTCCTCCACCGCCAAATTCTGCGCGGCCGAGGACCACCCCTGCGGCACCCACGAAAAAATCCTCAAGCGCATGATTGTGCAACTCCAGCGCAATCCGGATGCCGTTTTGGCGGCGTTTTACAGGAACGTCCACCACCCCCACCCCTGCCACCCCTACGCAGGAGCGCAAGAACCTCTCGACTCGCTGGTGGCCGGGCTCGAGTATTTGCTGGCATCGGACGTCCGCGCGAAGGTTCCGACCCTTGGGGTCCCGACGTTGCTGCTGCACGGAGCGCAGGACCGGATCATCCCCGTCGGTGCGGCGGAATGGCTGCACGGGCAGCTGCCGGACAGCCGGCTGAAGGTCTTCGAAGACGACGGACATGCCTTGCCGGCCCACCACTTCGCCGAAACAATGAATGAAGTTCAGCAGTTCATAAACGAGGAAGATGAAAATGAATGAACCCCTCAAACTCGGATGGAGGGAATGGTGCGCCCTTCCCGAACTTGGAATCCCGGCCATCAAGGCCAAGGTCGATACCGGCGCAAAAACCTCCTGCCTGCACACCTTCTCGATCGAGCCGTACCAAGAGGACGGGGCTTCCCGTGTGCGCTTCAAGGTCCACCCGCTCCAGAAAAATGAAAACCTGGTCCTGGAATGCACCGCCGCGGTGAAGGATGAGCGGATCGTTAGCGATTCGGGCGGGCATAAAGAGTTGCGCTATATCATTGAAACCAAAGTTTTAATTGGCGATAAGTTCCGACTGATTGAGATGTCGCTCACCAACCGGGATTCCATGCGCTTCCGCATGTTGCTCGGTCGTCGCGCCATGGAAGAAAACACGCTTGTCGATCCGGCGGCTTCCTACCTCAACGGGAGACTCAGGGCCAAATCCCTGTACGGCCTCGTTTGAATTTGGAGAATACAAAATGAAAATCGCGCTACTGTCCCGGAATGCCAAACTCTATTCCACCCGCCGGCTCAAAGAAGCGGCGGAAGAGCGAGGGCATGACGTGCAGACCATCGACGTGCTGCGCGCCTACATGAACATTGCATCGCATCACCCGACCATTCACTACAAGGGCGAGGCCATCGAAGGGATCGATGCGGTCATCCCGCGCATTGGCGCCTCGGTGACCTTCTACGGCGCCGCCGTGTTGCGGCAGTTCGAGATGATGGGGGTCTACCCGCTGAATGAATCGGTGGCCATCACCCGCTCGCGCGACAAGCTGCGCTCCCTCCAACTGCTTTCGCGCAAGGGCATTGGCCTGCCGCTCACGGGCTTCGCCAGCAAGCCGGACGATATCAAGGATATGATCAAGATGGTCGGCGGCGCACCGCTGGTCGTCAAGCTGCTCGAAGGCACCCAGGGCATCGGCGTGGTTTTGGCCGAAACGCAAAAGGCGGCGGAAAGCGTGATCGAGGGCTTCATGGGCGTGAAGGCCAACATCCTGGTGCAGGAATACATCAAGGAATCCAAAGGCGCGGACATCCGTTGCTTCGTGATCGGCAACAAGGTCGTTGCCTCGATGCAGCGCAAGGCGGCGCCCGGCGAATTCCGCTCCAACCTCCACCGCGGCGGCACCTCGTCGCTGATCCGGATTACGCCGGAAGAACGTTCCACGGCGGTTCGCGCCGCCAAGATCATGGGGCTGAATGTTGCCGGGGTTGACCTGCTTCGCTC
The DNA here is from genome assembly GCF_900890425.1 of Pontiella desulfatans. Taxonomy (NCBI): domain Bacteria; kingdom Pseudomonadati; phylum Kiritimatiellota; class Kiritimatiellia; order Kiritimatiellales; family Pontiellaceae; genus Pontiella; species Pontiella desulfatans. The sequence goes on from NZ_CAAHFG010000004.1 coordinate 195,847, forward strand.
CAACCACGGCCCGGTGGTGATGGAGGTCAACTCCAGCCCCGGGCTCGAAGGCATCGAGAAAGCCACCGGGAAGGATATTGCCGGGCAGGTGATCGATTACATTGAGAAGAATGCCAAGGCGGGGAACACCAAAACCAAAGGGCAAGGCTAGCCCATGCAAGCGGCCATCACCATTGACGGTCAGGAAATCAAGGCAGGAACCCGCCAGTCCATCCATCTGCCGCTACCGGAATTCTACAACTATTCACCCACCACCATGACGATCCATGTGGTGCATGGCCGCAACCCCGGGCCCTGCCTGCTGGTGACGTCCGCGGTGCATGGCGACGAGATCAACGGCGTGGAGATCATCCGCCGCCTGCTGGGCCACAAATCAATCGAACGGATCAAGGGCACCCTGCTGCTGATCCCGGTGGTGAACGTGTTCGGGTTTGTGGCGCAGTCGCGCTACCTGCCGGACCGGCGCGACCTGAACCGCTCCTTCCCCGGATCGCCGAAAGGCTCCATGGCCTCGCGGCTGGCCAATGTGCTCATGACCGAAGTGCTGCCCCATTGCACCCACGTGATCGACCTCCATACCGGGGCCGTCGCCCGCGAAAACTTTCCCCAGATCCGGGCAACGCTCAACGGCAATGCCGAACTCGCGGCGCTCGCCAAGGCGTTCAATGCACCGGTGGTGCTCGATGCCGGCCTGCGCGACGGCACCTTCCGCAAGGCCGCCCATGAGCTCGGCATTCCATCGCTGGTCTACGAGGCCGGCGAGGCCCTCCGCTTCGACGAAGTCTCGATCCGCGCCGGGGTCGCCGGCATACTCAACATTCTGTCGCACCTCGGCATGGTCCGCAAACGGATGCGCCGGAAGGAGCACCATCCGCTCATCGCCAAGAGTTCATCCTGGGTGCGGGCCTCCCAGAGCGGCGTGGCCCGGTCGCTGGTCCCGCTGGGCGCGAAGGTTTCCGTCGGCGACGAGCTGGCCTACATCAGCGATCCCTCCGGCGGACACGAAGAGCTGGTGAAGAGTTCCGTGGCCGGGATCGTGATTGGCCGCACCCGGCTGCCGCTGGTGCACGAGGGGGAAGCGATTTTCCACATTGCGCGGTTTTCCCAAACCTCGGAAGCCGCCGAGTCGATCGAAAACTTCCAGGACGCCTTCGACCCGCTCACCGATACGGTGGAGAGCGAGGAACCGCCGGTGTTCAGCTAGGCGCCGCTACTCCGTTCCGGCCTGCACAATCCGGTACAGGTCCTTCCGCCGGTCCTTCATGTTGCGCACGCTGCCGCGCGAATGCAGTTCCTTGAGCAGGTCGAAGTCCAGATCGGCGATGAGCACCATTTCGGTGTTGGGCGTGGCCTCGGTCTTCACGGTGTTGGTGGGGAACGAAAAATCGGACGGGGTGAAGATGGCCGACTGCGCATACTGGATATCCATGTTGTTGACGTTCGGCAGGTTGCCGACCGCGCCGGCGATGACGACATAGCATTCGTTTTCGATGGCGCGCGCCTGGGCGCAGTGGCGCACGCGCATGTAGCCGTTCTGCGTGTCGGTCAGGAACGGCACGAACAGGATGTTCATCCCCTGGTCGGCCAGGATGCGGCAGACCTCCGGGAACTCGACGTCGTAGCAAACCAAAATGCCGATCCGGCCGCAATCGGTGTCGAACGCCTCGATGCGGTCGCCGCCGGACATGCCCCAGGCCTCGACCTCGGAAGGGGTCGGATGGATCTTGTGGAAGCTGTCGTAGGAACCATCGCGCCGGCAGAGGAACGAGACATTCAACAGGCGGCCGTCTTCGGCCACCTCGGGCATGCTACCGGTGATGACGTTGACGTTGTATGCCACCGCCAGCTCGAGGAACCGATCGCGCACCGGGTTGGTGAACTGGGCCAGCGCACGGATGGCCTTGGCCTCCGGCAGGTGGTTGTGCGGCGACATTAGCCCGTCTTTCGCTATTCGACCCTGAAAACGACTAATTTCGGGGGTGCGACCTCCGTTTTGCCCTTTATTTACCGGGGTGCGTGTTCCAAAACGGGCTGTAGTGCAGACCTTGCCCGTTGACGACTTTGTTTTCTATGGAAAAATAAGGGCATGTACTTGAGATGCCACAAGCGGTTGAAGGACGGTAAGGAACATCGCTACTGGAGTGTCGTGGAAAGTGTCCGCACGCGCCGGGGCGTACATCAGCGTCAGTTGCTCTATCTGGGTGAACTCAATGACAGCCAGCAGGCGCAGTGGTGTTCGGCCCTGGATGTGCTGGACGAGTCGCATGACTGCGTCAAGCAGATGAGCCTGTTCCCCGACGACCGGATGCCGCCGCCCGAGGTGTCCAACCCCGTCCAGATCCGGCTCAGCCAGATGACGCTGCGCCATCCCCGCCAGTGGGGCGGCTGCTGGCTGGCCATGGAACTCTGGAACCAGCTGGAACTCGATTCGTTCTGGGGACCGCGCCTGCCGGACAGTCGCAAAGGTACCGGATGGATCAACGTGCTTAAAACCCTTGTCGCCTACCGCCTGCTCGATCCGGGCAGCGAATGGCGGCTGCACCGCGACTGGTTCCGAAACAGCGCCATGGCCGACCTGCTCGGCGAGGACGATTCGGTGGCTGCCAAGGACACGCTCTACCGCTGCCTCGACAAGCTCTGCGAACATAAGGCCGGCCTGTTCTCCTTCCTGAAGCAACGGTGGGCGGATCTCTTCGGCGCCTCGTACGACGTGTTGCTCTACGACCTCACCAGCACCTACTTCGAATGCGACCCGCCGGAGGATGCCGACGGGCTCAAGCGCTTCGGCTACAGCCGCGACAAACGATCTGACTGTGTACAGGTCGTCATCGCGCTGATCGTCACCCCCGAAGGCTTCCCGGTCGCTTACGAAGTCATGCCCGGCAACACGTCCGACAAAACCACGCTGCCGGACTTCCTCCGCAAAATCGAAAAGCAGTACGGCAGGATGAACCGGCTGTGGATCATGGACCGCGGCATCCCCACCGAAGACGCCCTCGAACAGATGCGCGATGAAGGCGCGAGCTACCTCGTCGGCACCCCGCGCGGACGGCTCACCAAACTCGAGGACCAGCTCTTCGCCGAGCCGTGGAAAAAAGTGCAGGAACAAATCGAAGTCAAACTCGCCCGCGACGGCGAAGACCTCTACGTGCTCACCCGCAGCGGCGGACGGCGCGATAAGGAGCAATCCATGCGGCGGCGCAAACTTAAGAAGCTCTGGAAACGGCTGCACCAAATCAGCGGCATGAAGAACCTCAAGCGCGACGCGCTGCTGCTCAAGCTCGGCGCCGCCAGGCAGGACGCCGGAAAAGCATGGGGACTAATCGATATCCAGCTCCCCGAACCCCGACAACCCGTCACGCCCGACACCTTCACCTTCCGCCTCAACCGGCAGAAACTACGAAAGGCGCGGCGCGGCGAGGGAACCTACCTGCTACGCACCAACCTCACCGCCGGCAACCCCGAAGAGCTGTGGAAACAATACATCGTGCTCACCGAAGTCGAGCAGGCCTTCAAGGAACTCAAACACGACCTCAACATCCGGCCCGTCTACCACCAGAAAGACGACCGCATCGAATCGCATATCTTCGTCAGCTTCCTCTCCTACTGTCTGCAGGTCACGCTCAAGCAGCGGGCCAAGGTAAAAGCGCCCGGCCTCACGCCCCGCGCCATCCTCGAAAAGTTCAAAGCCATGCAGATGATCGACGTGCACCTGCCCACCACCGACGGCCGCAACCTGGTCCTGCCGCGCTACACCCAGCCCGAAAAGGATCTCCAGCTTCTCCTGCACCAGCTCAACCTGACGCTACCGGATCAGCCGCCCCCTCGGCTCGAGGAACTAAAAAATAAATGTAGTGCAGACCTATGAACAGAAATGGAATAAACAAGGCACTTTTACCCGTGAATAGCGAAAGACGGGTTAGCGGCGCGTTGAAGAATTCCGGGAAGAGCACGAAGTCGGCCTTGTAGTCGGAGACGGCATCGATGAAATATTCCGCCTGCTCCATCAGTTTTTCCACACTGGCGAACGGGCGCATCTGCCACTGCACCAGCCCGACCCGGACATCGGTGCGCTCGACATTGAGCACGGAGGGGTTGGGCTGGTAGTAGATGTTGTTCCACTCGAGCAGGGTGGCGAACTCGCGGCTTTCGACGTCCCCTTCGAGATAGTTCTTGAGCACCTTCTTCACATGGAAGCCGTTGGAGAGCTGGAAGCTCAGGGTGGAATCGTGGATCTCCTTGCCCTGCACCTTCTCGATGTATTCGCGCGGGGTCATTTCGTGCGCGAAGTTCTTGTAGTTCGGGATCCGCCCGCCCGCCATGATGGCGCGCAGGTTGAGGTTTTCGCACAGCTCCTTGCGCCCTTCGTAGAGCCGGCGGCCGAGGCGCATGCCGCGGTATTCGGGATGCACGAACACATCGATCCCGTAGAGCACATCCCCCTCGGAATCGTGCGTGTTGAAGGTGTGGTCCCCATGGATCTGGACATACGTATGGTTGTCGCCGAACCGGTCGTACTGGACAATGAGCGAAAGCGCGCTGGCCACCACCTTGCCGTTGAGCGTGATGCACAACTGGCCTTCGGGGAAAATCTTCAGCAGGCGGCGGATCTCCACCTCTTTCCACGAGCCCAGGCCGGTCTGCTCATAGGCCTTGTCCATGGAGCTGCGCAGATGGATATAGTCTTCGATTTCAAGGTGGCGGAGTTCGATGATGTCCTGGCTGTTTTATCCATGAAGAATTCCCGTTTATTGGTTGCGCGCTGGAATAGCGGTTGTTCCCGGCAATGTAAACAAGGAAAGTTGATTCACCAGGGAGGGATGCCAACGATTCCCCGCCGCCAGGTCGACCAAACCATAGAAGCTGAAAATAAACTTCGCCTTGCTTTCGGCGACCAGCAGGCGAAGCACATATTCAAGCGTGAAGATGGCGACCGTCGCCATTTCAATACCGTTCAGAATTCCCTGCATGCTTTCCGAAAGGTTGGGCAGGGTGTCGATCGAAAAGGTAACCAGCGAAACAAGGATCAAGCCCTGGACGGCAAACGCGAAGGCTTTCCCGGCAGCATGCTCGTTGCTGTTGACGATTTGATTAATGGCATCTTTGCTGATCATAGACCAATCTCCACGGTCGATAACGCCTGATTGTTGGCGAAGTTATATGAAGAGGCCCCGTCGAACATCGAGTAAACAAAGATGCCCCCTGCCCTGGCGAGTTGACTCAACTTGAATGATGCCAAAGCGGTGGAGGAGCATTGGATACGAATCGGTTCTATGGCAGGATGCCTTCCTGCATCTGGATAAGGAGACGCGATGAAAGTAATGATTCTCTATGCGAATGCCGGAAACGGGCACCGGCGTGCCGCGGAGGCGCTGGCCTCGGTTTGCGAACAAGACGACCGGTTTTCGGAAGTAAGGTTGGTCGATGCGCTCGAATACACCAACAAGGTGTTCGAGGAGCTCTATGCCAAGCTCTACATCGAAGCCGTGAAAAAAATACCGACCATCTGGTCCTATGCCTTCGATGAAACAGACCAGCCCTGGGAAAAGGAAAAGGGCCGCATGCTGCTGCACCGCCTGAACGGGCTGCCGCTGGCCCGGCAAATCAAAAAATTCCAGCCCGACCTCTGCCTATGCACGCACTTCATGCCGGCGGACATCATCTCAACCATGCTACGCAAGGACGACATCAACACGGATCTCGCCGTGGTGGTCACCGACTATTATGTGCATGCCACCTGGCTCGAGCCTTACATCAACAGGATCTATGTTGCGAAAGAGGAAAGCCGCGAACAACTGATCCGGCTGAATTTTCCGCCCAAACGCGTCAGGACGCTCGGCATTCCGATCGATCCGCTGTTTGAAGCGCCCGGCAACCGCGACGAGCTTTGCCGGAAACATGGCATTGATCCCGCCCTGCCGGTGGTCCTGCTTTCTGCCGGCGCCTTCGGGGTAATGACCGGAAGCGACATGGCAAACATGGTCAGTGGAATTACCTCCCGATGCCACCTCGTGATGGTTTGTGGAAACAACGCCAAGTTGAAGAAACAGATCGATGCCTACATCGCAGCCCATCCGGTCGAAAACATGCTCTTCCATACGCTGGGCTTCACCAAGGAGATGCACGAGTGGATGGCCATGGCCACGCTGTTCATCGGCAAACCCGGCGGACTGAGCACCTCCGAGTGTCTCGCCCTCGGCCTGCCGATGGTCATCTGGAACCCCATCCCGGGGCAGGAGGTCTTCAACACCATCTATCTGCTGGAAAACGGCGCGGCCATTGCGCCCGACAGCGTATCGACCCTCTCTTTCCGCATCGATGAACTGCTCAAGAATCCGGGAAAGCTCCAGCGGATGCAGGCCGCCGCCAAGGCGCTGGGCCGCCCGCACGCCGCGCGCGACATCGTCAACGACGCCGTCGAGCACCTCGATGAAGGGGTCGTGCGCATCTCCAGGTCCAAACAGGATTAACGTGCCGACGACCATGGATACCTTTCTGAAATTTCCCGAAAACTTCCTGTGGGGGAGCGCGGTGTCCGGGCACCAGATCGAGGGTGCCAACAAGCACTCCGACTGGTGGCACTGGGAGCTGGCCACCCCCGAACAGCCCGAATCCGGGAAGGCGGTCGACTACTGGAACCGCTTTGAGCAAGACCATGAGCTGCTCGCGGCCATGGGGCATCAGGCCTTCCGAATTGGGATTGAGTGGGCGCGCGTCGAGCCTCGCAAAGGAGAATTCGACCGCACCGCCATCGAGAACTACCGCCGGATGCTCGCCTCGCTTCGGCGGCATGGCATCCAGGTTTGCCTCACCCTGCACCATTGGGTGCTGCCGCGCTGGGTGGCGGAGCAGGGCGACTGGACCAACCCCGATACCGTTGAACAGTTCCTGCGCTATGTCGAATTCATCGTCGATGAACTCGGCGATTTCCCCGACCTTTGGATCACGCTCAACGAGCCGATGGTGGCGTTGCTCGCCGGGAATATTTCGGGCGACTTCCCGCCGCAGCGCCGCTCCATTCCCGCGTTCCGGACATGCAGCCGCAACATGCTGCGCGCCCATGCGGGTGCCTATGCCCTGATTCACAAGCGGCGTCCGGACGCCCGCGTCGGCATCGCCATGGCCTATCCATATTTGGAGGCGTGGGGAACTCCGGGACTGCGCGGTTGGTATGAGCGCCGGACGGAACACTTCACCCGCACGCTGCTTTTCCGGGCATGGGATCGCTCCGTCCATACCGGCCGGCTGCATCCATTTTTCGGGAAGGGGAAAATCGACGGATTGGAAGACTCGATCGACTTTTGCGGCATCAACTATTATTTCCGCATGTCGCTTCGTTTTTCACTGCGCAAATGGAACAAAGGTTTCCTCGACATCGATTCCATCCCGCGTGGAGTGGAAACCACCGACATGGGCTGGCAGATCTGGCCGGAGGGCTTGGCGCACATTCTTTCTGAAGTGTGGGCGCGCTATGGGAAGCCGATCTACATCACCGAAAACGGCATCGCCGATGCCGACGACCAAAAGCGTCCAGGCTACATGACCGGACATCTCAAACAGATCCACACCGCCCTGCAGGAGGGCCTTCCCGTTGAAGGCTATTTCCACTGGTCGTTCATCGACAACTTTGAATGGAAGGAAGGCTTTTCCATGAAGTTCGGACTGGTGGAAGTCGACCCCGCCGACCCGGAACTCAAACGCACGCCGCGACCCAGCGCACAGCTCTACAGCCGGATCATCCGTGACCGCGGGTTCACATCTTCCTAGGCGTTTTCTTTGACAGAGCGAAGGACAGCAGCAGCCCCGCCACCGCCCCCACCATGAAGGTAATCGTGAGTAACGCGGCACGCGGCATGGTGAAGGAGACAAACAGGAAGCGCGTCTCCACCGCCTGTGTGTTTTGGAACACCACGATCAACACGAGTAGGATCAGCGCCAAAGCGGCGTAGAGTTTTAGTTTGATCATGAAGCGTCCTCCTGTGTTGTATTGGCCAAGCATTTTATTCCTCAAGGATGGGTTGTCGACCTTCATCTGGCAACCGCCTATGCCCCGCCGCTGGATCAGAACCATTTCATGCGCCGGAAACCGTAGAGCATGCCGAGGGAGAGCGTCACCATGACGACCCAAAAAACGGGATAGCTGTATTTCCAGCCCAGCTCGGGCATGTGCTCGAAGTTCATGCCGTAGATGCCCGCCACGAAGGTGAGCGGAATGAAGATGGTGGCGATGATGGTGAGCACCTGCATGACCTGGTTGGTCTTGTGGCCCATGCTGGACAGGTAGAGGTCCTGCACGCCGCTGAGCATGTCGCGGAAGGTTTCGACGGTGTCGATCACCTGGATGGTGTGGTCGTAGAGGTCGCGCAGGTAGGCGGAGATTTTGGCCGAAAGCAGGTTGCTTTCGCCCCGCTCCAGCCCGCCGATGGCCTCGCGCAGCGGCCAGATGGCCTTGCGGATGTAGAGCAGCTCGCGCTTCTGGGCATAGAGTTCGTTCAGCAACAGGCTGTTCGGGTTTTCCATGAGAGCCTGCTCGATCCCCTCGATCTGTTCGCCGGTCTTTTCGAGGATGACGAAATAGTTGTCCACAATGGCGTCCATCAGCGCGTAGAGCAGATAGTCCGGCCCCATCTTGCGGATGCGGCCATGGCTTTGGCGCAGGCGGTCGCGGATTTCGTCGAACACGTCGCCCGCCCGTTCCTGGAAGGTGATCAGGCAATGCTTGGTGAGGATGAAACTGATCTGCTCGGAGTGGATCTCGCGGGCTCCGGGTTCAACGAACAGCATGCGCACCACCAGGAAGAGATAATCGCCGAGATCCTCCAGCTTGGGGCGTTGGGTGGTGTGCAGGATGTCTTCGAGTACCAACGGATGAATCCCGAACCCTTTCCCGATCCGGGCCACCGCCTCCGTGTCGTTCAGTCCGGTTACATTGATCCAGGAGACGGTGGCGGTATCCTTGAGCGCAAGACAGGCCTCCGTTGCGGCATCCGACTGTTCGGCGAGGGTGGCGGCATCAAAGTCCATCACGGAAATGCGCAACGGCTCCGCCTTCTGCTTCCCGGTGTAGACCATGGTTCCTGGCGGGGTGCCCTGCTTATCCGAAATCGTAATGAACAAGCGCTTCAATTGTTTTCCAGAGGCGGTCAAAAGATGGTTCATCTGCTGGTCCGCAACCTTGAATAGTTTGTTCATGGCTCCTGCCTTTCCGGAATTTTGTTCCAACCTAACACCTCTTGCCAACCCGGTTGCAAGTGCCATTCAGCGATTATTCCGCGCGCGCAGCGCCAGAATGGCCAGGGTGGCCATCGTCAGCGGAACGGCGAAATACAGCATCGTTGCGCTGAACAGGGGCAAGGCCTTGTGGTGGGATGCCGCCAAAAGGAGGTATAGGGTGTACGCCACATAGTACCCGAACAAGAGGCCCCCTCGCGCCGGCTGATGATGCCGCCGGTAAAGAAGACCGGCAGACACGCGAAGGAAACAACGATCATGATCGGCAGGTCGAGCCGGATAACCGCGGTCGAAACCTCAATCCCCGCCGGCGCAGCAATGCTGGAGAGCCCGAGCACCCCCATCAGGTTGAAGAGGTTGCTGCCCACCACGTTTCCCAGGGCAATGCCGGCCTGGGAGGAGAGCGCCGCCTTGATACCCACCGCCAGCTCGGGTGCGCTCGTGCCGAACGCCACGACCGTAAGCCCAATGACCAGGGGCGATATGCCAAAAACCGCGGCAAGGCGGGATGCCCCCCGAACCAGGGCTTCGGCACCGAGAACCAGCAGAACGAGACCGGCGATGAAGAGAACAATGGCCATGGGCGTTGCCAGCCGGGGGTCAGGAGGATGGCTGCGCGGGGCTTTCCGACGGCGCGGGGACGACATGCACGGGGAACGGCTTGGTGGCCTCCCCGGCGTAGAGCGTCCGGTGCGGGAACGGGATTTCAATCCCCTCTGCGTCGAACCGCTTCTTGACCTCCATGAGCAGGCTGTTGCGCAGGTTGACGTAGTCGGCCTTGGCAAACCAGGGGCCGAACAGGAACTCGAGCGCGGAATCGCCGAACCCCTTGAAAACCACAATCGGCTCCGGCTCGTCCAGGCAAAGCGGGTTGGCGTTGGCCACCTCCTTCAGGATACGGATGACCTTTTCGATGTCCTCCTTGTAGGCCACGCCGATCGGGATATCCATGCGGCGGATCGGGAAGCGGGTCACGTTGGTGAACGATCCCTTGATCAGCGTTTCGTTCGGAATGCGGATCAGCTGGTTGTTGAACGTGCGCAGCTGCACCGAGAGCAGGTCGATGGAAAACACGGTTCCGTGGTCGGTGCCGACATGCAGCACATCGCCCACGGCAAACGGGCGTTCCCAAATCAGGAAGAGCCCGCTGATGAGGTTCGATAGACTCGTTTGGGAGGCAAAGCCGATCGCCACCCCGGCAATGCCTGCCGCGCCAAGCAGCGTCCCCAGCTGCACCCCGGCCTTCTGCAACACCATCAGCACCACGATGGTGGAACCGAGGTAGACCACCCCCTTGCTCAACAGCATGATGGACTGCTCGCTGGTCTTCTTGCGGAGCCCCCGGCGAATCAGGTAGCCGACGAACCGCAGCAACGGAAGGCCGATGCCCAGCAACAGGACACAATAAACTATGGTTCCCTGGTGAACCGAAAACCACTCGCCGAACGATTCCGTCATGGCAGCTCCACCTTCTGTATAAGGTTATCGAACGTCTTGAGCAATGCACCGTGCCGCATGGCCTCGCGCGCCGACCCCACCTGGGCCCCGGCCCGGTCATACTCCGGTGCCCCCGAGGCGTAGACGATCCGGCTCCAGTTTTCCTCGCCGCGGTAGCTGACGCGCCCCTTGCTTGTCCAGAGCCGCGTTGCGCCCTGGAACACATTCAGGTATTGCGGACGCAGGCACAGCCGCTCGAATTTGAGCAGCTCCGACGATGCGTTGCGGACCTCCAGCGGAAAGACGGCGCGGTGCGCATGCGGCAGCAGTTCGGCAAGATGCCGTTTGGCCGTTGTTTTGAGCGCATAGCAAAGCTCGCCCTCGGTGGTCGGGCCGAACCAGGAATTCGAGAGGGTCATGGTCGGGATTTCCACTGCGGGATCCTGCCGGGCTCCATTGACGACGGCGATCCAAAGGGGAATGCCGATGAAGAACTGCACCGACTGCCGGGGCATCAGGGAAATCGGCATTTCGGGGCGGACGATGATCGGCCGGTCCGGCAGCCTCGGCAGGAACCGGAGGCTGTTGATCCCCTCGTCGATGATCCACCGCGTCCATTCGTTGTCGGGGTTGAGGGGTTCGTCCAGGGTTCTCACGAAGCAACGTTCGTCGCCACCCGCCACGGACTCGTGGGCCACATACCAATCCTGCATCCCGCGGTGGATCCGCATAAGCAGCGGCCCCACCGCGAATTCCAGCGTCTGGTTCCGTTCGAGCGCATGCGGCGCCCATAGTTTTGAATAGTCAAGCATCGGGGAAATATCCTGTTGATCCATGGGCTTACGCCCCTCCCGACAGGCAGGGCTGGCCCGTCGCTTCAAGTACCGTCCGCCAAAGGCTGCCGGCCGGGTTGATTCTCCGCCGGCCTTGGGTGACCAGCTCCAGTGGCACATGCACATAGTGCCCGCTCCAGCGGCTGACCATCATGCCCGTCCGTCCCGCCATGGCCGCATGCACGGCGGCATGCGCCAACCGGGTGCAGTAGATCCGGTCGGTGCCGCAGGCGGGTGCGGAGCGCACCGAATAGCCGGGGTCGAAATATTTCAGCTTCACCGGGGTGCCCTTTCCGGAAAAGTAGGCCGCGATCCGTCCGCACAGCAGTTCGCCAATATCGTCGTGTAGTTTGTTCCCGCTGGCATCGCGCCGCTCCTCCAGTCCTTGGAAATGCTCCTGCCCGGCGCCCTCGGCCACCACGAGCAGCACATGGTCTTTCCGCAGGAGCCGCTGCTCCAGATAGTCGAGCAACCCATCGGAACCCTCGAGCGCGAAGGGTACCTCGGGAACCAGCACCACGTTCGCCTCCAGCGAGGCCAGCGCCGCGCAGGCTGCAATGAATCCGCTGTCGCGCCCCATCACCTTGACAATGCCGATGCCCCGCTCGGTCGAGCGCGCCTCCACATGGGCATCGGTGATGACCTTCGCGGCGATGTCCACCGCCGTATCGAACCCGAACGACTGGTCGACCCACAAAATATCGTTGTCGATGGTTTTGGGAATCCCGACCACGGAAACCCCCTCGCACGCTTCCGACAGTTCCAGAACACCGCGCTGGGTTCCGTCGCCCCCGATCACGAACAGCTTGGAAATTCCGAGCGCCTTGATGCGTTCCGCCATGATGGAAACATCCTGCGCCCCGCGGCTGGTGCCGAGTACCGTCCCGCCGTCGCGGTGGATTTCGTCCACAGCGTCGGGCGTCAGTTCTACCGGCTCCAGCCCGCCGGGGGTCAGCCCGGCATAGCCATAGCGGATGCCCAGCACCCGTGGAACTCCGTAGTGGTGGTGCAGGCTCATCACCAGGCCGCGGATCACGTCGTTGAGCCCCGGGCAGAGTCCCCCGCAGGTTACAATGGCGGCGGTCATCCCCGCCGGGTCGCCCGTAATCCATTCGCGCGGCCCCGCGCGCTCGAACACGGTTTCGGCATCGTCCACGCCGGAGCCGATGCACGGGTAGACCCGCACCCGGTCGTGGGCGGTGCGGTAGCGGATGGCCGCCGTCGGGTCGCACCCCGCATAGCGAAGGGGCGACGCGAAACCGGCTTCGGCGGCAACGTGGATTGTTGTGTCGATGGTCATGCCTGGGTCTCCGTAGCGGCGGGCCGCGTTTCGTTGAGGCTATAGAAGCGGGTGGTCGGGTAGGCCAGATCGATGCGCGGCTCGGCGGCGAACGCATCGAGGATGTCCTCCCATATCTTCTGCTCCGTCCCGCGGCGCTGGCGCGGATCGACGAGGTAGCGGATGGTGAGCAACACCCCGGAATCCTTGACCGACGTGTAGACCGTCGGCGTCAGCTTGCCGGCCACGATCAAATATTTCCGGGCAGCCCGGCGGATTTGTTCCTGCGCCTTCGAAGAGAGATGCTCGGCATTCTCCTTCCCAATGCGCAACAGGATCTCCTTGGCGTGTTTCCAGTCGCTTTCGAACGTGATCAGCACCGGCACCTCGTTCCAGATATATTCAAAGCCGATATGCGAGTTGTGGCACGGCTCGCGCAAGGCCAAGCTGTTGGGAACATGGACGATCCGCCCCGTGCTCTGGTCGGCATCCACCCAATTGCCAACCTCCACAATGCTGAACTGGAAAAGACGGATATCGATCACATCGCCTTGCACATCGCCGATTTCGATGCGGTCCCCCACGCGAAACGGCTTGCGCGCCTCAATAAAGAAAAACCCCGCCATGTTGGCGATGGCATCGTGCAGCGCAACCGCCAAACCGGCGGAGGCCAAACCCAGGAACGTGCCGAGCGAGGCCATGCCCTTGAACCAGATGGAAGCCAGCATCGCCACCAGCACGAAGGTGTAGCCATAGGTGATCGTCTTGCGCACGTGGTAGCGCCGCTTGTCGTCGTCCACTTTCCGGCACACGACTTTCGTGGTGAGCATCTTTACGAGAAAGAGCACCACAACCGCAGAGAGGGTGTAGACCAGCTTCTCGGCCATGGGTTCCGAGAGGTTCAGGATTTCAGCAACTTCCGTAATCATGCGACCGCCTTATCATTCCCAACCACTATGCATCGACCGCATTTTCGACACAAGCTATGGATTGCATTGTCCATTAAAATGGCGCAAGGTGCGCGCCGAATTTTAGGAAAAATCCCATGATTGGAAACCGATTTTCAGCCGCAGCCGAAACCTACGACCGCCATGCCCGTCCGCAGTTGGCTCTGGCGCAATCCGTCGTGTCGATGCTGCCGGAAATCTACCCCGAACAAATCCTCGAACTCGGCTCCGGAACCGGCCAACTGACGCGCCTGCTCACCCAGCGCTTCCCGGAGGTACTGATCGACGCGGTCGATGTCGCCGAAAAAATGATTCTGCACAGCCGAGCCAAATTCGCCAAATTCCCACACATCAACTGGATTGTCGGCGATGCCCAGACCTATTGGGGCGGCGACCGCTATCCGCTGATTGTTTCCAGCTCGGCACTCCACTGGGTGGCCGACCTCCCGAAAACCTGCGAAAATATTTTCGAATGCCTCGAACCCGGCGGAACCCTCGCCCTGGGCATGATGCTCAGAGGCACCCTCAAAGAGTTGCATGAACTGCGCGAATCCATCGCCCCCGAAAAGACCCCCGATCTCACCTTGCCAACCTACGAGGAAACCAAGGCCTGCCTGCAGGAAGCCGGATTCCACCTCCAACGCCGCAAGCATTCCGAAGAGGAAATCGTATACGACGATGCCAAGGCCTTCCTCAAGGCCATCCACGAACAGGGCGTCACGGGCGGAAAAGTCAGCACCGGAAACGCCCCGCTCAACCGCTCCGAACTCAGCCAGCTCGTCGCCGACTACCAAGACGCCTACGCCTCCGACGGCGGCGTCTACGCCACCTACGAAACCGCCACCTTCCTCCTAACCCGGGATTAACCCCCGCTTGCCAACAACAATAGCAAACACTGATTCCATGGTCTCAATAATGTGACAGGCACATAATAGTTGACATGCGATAATCCGAGTGATATCCATCTCTCCATGAGAAAGCCTCGGATTCTTGGAACAGCGGAGGGCAACTATTACCACGTGATGTCGCGGGTGGTGGATCGCCGCTATGTTTTCGGGGAGGAGGAAAAGGAGTTTTTCCGATTGGCCATGCGAAAGCTGGAAGCTTTCACGGGAGTGCGGGTGCTTACGTATTGCATTATGTCAAACCATTGGCATGCGTTGCTGGAAGTGCCTACCCTAAAAGGGGTTGTCAACGATGAGCTATGTGAACGCATCCGCTCCTTTTATCCGAAACAACGGGCGAGTGCGATTTTAGAGGAATTCGAATGGGCAACAAAGCTTGCAGAGGAAACCGGAAGCGATTTGCGACTGGATGAGTTGAGACAACGGTATTTGTCGCGCATGTGCAATTTGTCGGTTTTTGTGAAGGAGCTGAAGGAGCGGTTTTCGAAATGGTACAACCGTCGGAACCATCGGCGGGGAACGCTGTGGGAAGAACGCTTCAAGAGTGTTTTGGTGGAAAATTCGGATAATGCAATTTCAACCATGGCCGCCTATATCGACCTGAATCCCGTCCGGGCGGGGTTGGTGGATGACCCGCGCGACTACCGCTATTGCGGCTATTCTGAGGCCGTTGGGGGTGGCGCGCGTGCCCGTCAGGGAATCGTATGCATCATGGAAATGCTGGGGCAGGACGCAAGCTGGAGGAAGGTTTCGGCGCAGTATCGGATGCTCCTCTTCTGTGCCGGCGAGGCGCGCGAAAACCGTACTGGCATGAGTCCCGAACGGGTCGAGAAAACACTGGCCGAGGGCGGGGAGTTGGATCGATTTGATTTATTGCGATGTCGCATCCGCTATTTTTCGGACGGAGTTGCGCTGGGCAGCCGGCTCTTCGTTGAAGAGGTCTTTGAAACCAACCGAACGTTGTTCAGTGAACGCCGGAAGGATGGCGCGCGCAAGATGCGCGGGGGCAACTGGAACGGATTATACAGCATGCGGTCTTTATCGCACGCCGTTGCCGCACCGACATAAAGATATTGCATGGAAACCTCCCTCCTTGAACTGAGTCCACACGGCATAATCATCTGCCGCAATCCCGAACATAAACCCCTCGCACCCTTCGCAGAATCGGATGCGGCAGGACTGGTTGCGCTCGCCGGAAACAAACTTGATTCCGGAACCGATGCCTCCGCCCTCTACTGGCGCGATTTCGGCAACCTTTTCCTGAAGGCGCTTTGCCACATACCCGAAGGCGAAGCGGTGGAGGTGCCGCCTCCTTCGGCCGCCGAGCTGGCGGAATGGGTGCTGAATGCCCCGCCGATGAAAGGCGCGGAATACCTTTCGCCGGAGGTGCTTTCCTACCTTTGGAAACGCATGGAGCAATGGACGCGGGAGCGGCAATCCGAATCAGGACTACCGGACTTCCTCGAAAAACATGCGCCTTTATGGTCGCGGGTTGGACGCGTAACACTGCACCTCGCGGAAAACAAGGGCGACCCCGAGTTCCCGTTTGCCTTCATGGCAACCTATTCCTCCGGTCTTTCCAAAGCCGGGCGCGTGCAGCAGCTACCGCTGGGCAAGGCGCTGAAGGAATATGCGGGCGCCAACAACAAACCCGCCCTGTTGAAGTTGCTCTCGCCCATCCATGCCGCCGCCAAAACCAATCCGTTGCTGGCCGACCTGGTGGAGACGGGCGATGTTTTCCATCCGCTCGTCTGGCTTCCGGAAGAGGCCTATGAGTTTCTGCAGGGCATCCCCGCCTACGAAGAAGCCGGGCTTCTGGCGCGCCTACCGAACTGGTGGAAAAAGAAAACGCGCCGCCCGCAGGTGGCGGTTACCCTTGGCGAAAAGAAAAAGGGAGGCCTGGGCATCAACGCCCTGATCGACTTCCGCCTGGAGGTGGTGGTCGATGGCCAGCGGCTGACGCGCGCCGAGATCGACGAGTTGCTGGCGGGTGAGGACGGTCTCGTTTTGCTAAGAGGCCAGTGGGTGGAGGTCGATCGCGAAAAGCTACAGCAGGCCCTTGCACACTGGGAGGCGCTCGAGCAGCACGGCGGCGTATCGTTTGCCGAGGGCATGCGGTTGCTGGCGGGAGCGCCCGCGAACCTGAAGGCGGAAGAAGAGCTGGAGGAGCACCGCGAATGGGCGTTCACCCAGCCCGGCGAATGGCTTGCCGAAACGCTCGACCAACTACGTGATCCGGAAAGGCTCGCCCCGCCCGAAACGCTCAACGCCAAGCTGCGCCCCTATCAGGTGGACGGCCTGAACTGGCTCTGGCTGTGCGCCAATGCGGGGCTGGGGGCCTGCCTGGCCGACGACATGGGGCTGGGGAAAACCATCCAGGTGCTCGCGGCGCTATTGCGTAAAAAGGCCGATTGCCCCGGCTCGAAACCCGCGCTGCTGGTCGTCCCCGCCTCGCTGATCGGCAACTGGAAACGCGAGGCCGCCAAGTTTGCGCCGTCGCTCAACCTGTTCATCGCCCACCGTTCCGAAGGCGGCGATCTGGATAAACCCGAGCTCTCCGCCGATTTGGTCATCACCACCTACGGCATGCTCAACCGCCTCGGCTGGCCGACCGAAACCGAATGGAGCTGGGCGATCCTTGACGAGGCGCAGGCCATCAAAAACCACTCCACGCGGCAGAGCAGGGCCGTCCGCGCGCTGAAGGCCGAGGCGCGCATCGCACTGACGGGGACGCCGATTGAAAACCGCCTGGGCGATTTATGGGCTTTGTTCGATTTCCTCAACCCCGGCCTGCTCGGAAGCGCGTCGCAATTCACCGCCTTCACGAAAGCGATCCAGTCCGGAAACCATGAGCACTATGCCCCGCTCCGGCGGCTGGTGAATCCCTACATCCTGCGCCGCCTGAAAACCGACAAATCGATCATTTCCGACCTGCCGGAAAAAACCGAGATGACCGTCTTTTGCGGGCTGAATCCCCCGCAGGCGAAGCTCTACAAGCAGTCCGTCCAATCCATGCTGAACGAACTCAAGGAGACGGACGGCATTCAGAAAAAAGGGTTGGTCCTGACCTACCTCATGCGCTTCAAGCAGATCTGCAACCACCCCGACCAGTTGACGGGCGCAGGCGAATATGACCCGCGGCACAGCGCCAAGTTCCAGCGGCTGGAGGAGCTCTGCTCCGAAATCGAATCGCGTGGTGAAAAGGTGCTCGTCTTCACGCAGTTCAAGGAAATCACCGAGCCGCTGGCCGACTGCCTGGCGGGCGTCTTCGGTCGCCAGGGCCTGGTGCTGCACGGCGGCACCTTGGTGAAGAAGCGGCAGGAACTCGTCGAGCAGTTCCAGCGCGAGGACGGTCCGCCCTTCTTCGTCCTATCCATCAAGGCCGGCGGCACCGGGCTCAACCTCACCGCCGCCTCGCACGTCGTCCACTTCGACCGCTGGTGGAACCCCGCCATTGAAAACCAGGCCACCGACCGCGCCTTCCGCATCGGCCAAAAGAAAAACGTGCTGGTGCACAAGTTCGTCACCTCCGGCACGCTCGAGGAAAAGATCGACCGCCTGCTTGCGGAAAAACAGCATACCGCCGATCAAATCCTTGAAGGCGGCGCGGAAAAAGCCCTTACTGAAATGAGCAACGAAGAGTTGCTCGCACTCGTGAGCCTCGACCTTGGGAAAGCGGAATCGGATCTATGAGCTGGGGATACTACAACGACTATGTGCCCGTTGCCGAACGGCGGCGGCAGGCGCTGAAGAAAATGGACAAGCTGCGGGACGGGGGGCTCGATATCCAGCCGATCGAACCGTTCAAGACACGCGGGATTGCAACGAGCTTCTGGGGCAAGTCGTGGTGCCAGCACCTCGAAAAGTTTTCCGACTATTCCAACCGACTGCCGCGCGGGCGCAACTATGTGCGAAACGGCTCGGTCTGCCACTTGGGCATCGAGGCCGAAACCGCCAAGGCGATGGTCAGCGGTTCGGAAATGTATGAACTCTCCATTCACATCGAACCGCTCTGCCCCAAAAAGTGGAACACCATCAAAAACGAGTGCAAAGGAAAGATCGGCTCGCTGATCGAACTGCTTCAAGGGAAAATCTCCGACGAAATCATGAAGGTGGTCACCGACCGCGACAACGGCCTTTTCCCGCATCCGAGCGAAATCCGCTTCAACTGCAACTGCCCCGACTGGGCGGAGATGTGCAAGCACGTCGCCGCCGCCATGTACGGCATCGGCGTACGGCTCGACACCGAACCCGAGCTGCTCTTCAAGCTGCGTGGCGTCAACCACGAGGAGCTGATCGCCGTCGAAGCCGCCATCGACGGCCTCGGCGCGGGGAAACGCTCGCGCCGCCGACGGACGCTCTCCGAAGAATCCGTCGCGAACGTCTTCGGCATCGATCTCGAAGAAGAGGTGGCCGAATCCCCTCCCCCCGCGCAACCGACTTTCGAGCCGACCGCCGCGGGCATCCGCGAACTGCGCAAAAAGCTCGGCCTTTCCCAAACCAAATTCGGCCATCAAGTCGATGTCAGCCAAGGCACCGTTACCCGCTGGGAAAACAGCACAGGAATGCTGAACCTCCAAAACCGCCATTTAAAAAGACTCGAAGCCCTGTTTAGCGAAACCTATCGAACCTAACCTTTCTTTGCGTTCTTTACCCACTTCTGCAATAAACTGGCTCCATGAACGGACTATTCATCACAGGAACCGACACCGATATAGGCAAAACGGCGCTCAGCGCATTGCTGCTGGCCGAGCTGCGTCGCCGCAAAATCAACGCAGCGCCCATGAAGCCGGCGCAGACGGGTTGCGAAGGCGGCGTTCCGGATTTGGACTATTCGCTTTCGATGGCACAAATGGCCGTGTCCGACGAAGATTACACCAACATGTCGCCCTATCGGTTCGAGCCGGCCTGCTCGCCGCACCTGGCCGCCGAGATGGCCGGGACGGAGATCGAGATTTCGGAGATGGTGATTGCCGCGCGAAAATTGGCTTCCGACTATGAATTCGTCATTGCGGAAGGCGCGGGCGGTGTGGTGGTGCCGCTCAAC
This sequence comes from Pontiella desulfatans, assembly GCF_900890425.1. NCBI lineage: Bacteria > Pseudomonadati > Kiritimatiellota > Kiritimatiellia > Kiritimatiellales > Pontiellaceae > Pontiella > Pontiella desulfatans. The sequence continues at coordinate 215,526 of NZ_CAAHFG010000004.1, forward strand.
CGCCGAGAGACGATGCTCGACCTGATGCAGGCGCTCAAGTTCCCCATCCTGCTCGCCGCGCGCCCCGGCCTCGGTACCATCAACCACACGCTGCTCTCCCTCCGCGCATTGCGCTCCGACGGGCTCGATCTTGCCGGCATCGTCTTCGTCGCCAGCAAAGACCAGGAATTCACCTTCATCGAAGAGGACAACGGCACCACCATCGAACAGTTCGGAAAGGTTCCCGTCCTCGGAACCATTCCCTACTGCCCCCAACTCGCCGACCCCACCCCCAACTACAACGACCTCCCCATCCCCGTCGTCGCCGAAACCGAAAAAATCGTGAATCAGCTCGCCATATGACCAATAAAATCTTCCATCCCTACACGACGTTTTCCGCCTTGAAAAACACGTTGCCCAACATGGTTCGGGGCGAGGGGATTTATCTTTTCGACGATGCCGGCAACCGGTATGTCGATATCGTCTCGAGCTGGTGGGCGTGCGCCTTGGGGCATGGGCACCCGAAGGTGGTGAAGGCGATCCAGGAGCAGGCGGCGGTTTTGCAGCATTCGATTACCGGCAGCCTGACGCACCCGAACGTATTAGCACTGGCGGAGCGGCTGGCGGCGTTGATGCCGACGCCCGAGCGCCATTCGGTTTTTGCGAGCGACGGGTGCAGCGCGGTGGAGGCGGCGATCAAGATTGCGATCCAGTATTGGTACAACGTCGGCCAGCCGGAAAAGACGTGGGTGATCGGCATGGACCAGGGCTACCACGGCGATTCGATGGGCGCGCTGGGCGCGGGCTTCGTTGATGGCTTCCATAAGCCGTTCGAACATGCGGTGTCGCACCCGGCCAAGCTCCCCTTCCCGATCGACGGCGATTTCGAGCCTGGCCGGAAGGTGATCGAAGCGCACCGCGGCAAGCTGGCGGCGGTGATTGTCGAGCCGCTCTGCCTCGGCTCGGCGGGGATGAAGATCTATCCGGCGGATTATTTGAAAGAGCTGGCCGACTGCTGCGCGGAAAACGACGTGCTGTTGATTATCGACGAAGTGGCGATGGGCTTCGGGCGGACGGGCAAGCGCTTTGCGTTCAACCATGCCGGCATCGATCCCGACATGGTCTGCCTGGGCAAGGGCCTGACCGCCGGCTATATGCCGCTGAGTGCCTGCGTGGTGAAGGACAAGCTATACCACACCTTCACGGATGAAGGTGAAAAGGATTGCACCTTCTACCACGGAAACACCTATGCCGGGCATCCGATCGGCTGCGCCGCCGCACTGGCGGCGCTGGACATCTACGAAGCCGAAGGCACCGTCGAGCGCGGTGCCGAAATGGCGAAAAAGATGAAGCAGTGGATGCAACCCATGGCGGATCTTGAATGCGTGAAGGAGCTGCGCTTTCTCGGCATGATCGGCGTGGTGGAGCTGAAACCGGAAACCAAGCCGCTGATTCCGAAGATCAAGCAGTCGCTCTTTGAGCAGGGTTACCTGTTCCGCCCGCTCGGCACCATGTTCTACCTCATGCCGCCGCTGGTGATTTCGGACGACGAACTGAAAGCGGCCGTCTATGCCCTCCAGCAAACCATCGAGGATTTTTGCGAGTAGGTTGGGACTCTCTGCGGACATCGGAAGAACCGCGAACATTCTCCTTGCAATATGGGAGGCAGACTCCCAATTTACACGGAGATCATGATTGCAAGGCAACTCACTTCCGAAATCAGCGAACATCTGGATTATTTCCCGATCGTCGCCGTGATTGGGCCCCGGCAATGCGGAAAAACCACATTGGTTAGATCCATTGTTGAAAACCGGAAATCGGATGCACTGTATCTCGACCTCGAAAAGCCTTCCCATCTTGCCAAGTTGCAAGATCCGGAAATATTTTTGGCGCAGAACCGGGAAAAGCTGATCTGTCTGGATGAAATCCAACGGCGGCCCGACCTGTTTCCGATTCTGCGCAGCCTGTGCGACGAGAGCGGACAACCGGGACAATTCATCGTACTCGGCTCGGCATCGCCCGACCTGTTGCGGCAAAGCTCGGAATCGCTGGCGGGGCGTATTTCATATCTCGAGTTAACCCCGTTCATGGCGAGCGAATTGGACAACGCCAAACTCAACGATCTTTGGTTCCGCGGCGGCTTTCCGCGCAGCCAACTTGCGCCTTCGGACAAACTGAGCGAAGCTTGGCGGCAATCGTTCACCTCAACGTTTCTCGAACGCGACCTGCCACAACTTGGAATCAGGGTGCCGGCACCCAACATGCGGCGTTTCCTGCAAATGTGCGCCCATCTGCACGGCCAGCTATGGAATGCATCCAAGATTGGCGGGTCTCTGGGCGTTACCAACAAAACGATCAACCATTACCTCTCCATTCTTGAACAAACCTATCTTCTGCGCCGTCTCATGCCACTGGAGACCAACCTAAAAAAACGCCTGGTTAAATCGCCCAAGGTTTTCTTCAGGGACTCCGGTCTTCTTCACAGTCTTTTGGGCATCGCCAACCGTACGGATTGGTTCGGGCATCCGTCGTTTGGATCCTCGTGGGAAGGATTTGTTATCGAAAACCTGACGGCGAGCGCCAAGGATTGGGACCCTTTCTTTTTCCGTACGGCCGGAGGTGCAGAAATCGATCTCGTCCTTAAACGAGGAACCCGTTTGGTTGCAGTGGAAATCAAAGCCTCCTCCGCCCCGAAAATTCCCATTGGCTTCAAAAACGCCATTGAAGACATCGCCCCCGACAAAGCCTTGGTTGTTGCCCCGGTCAATGATCCATATCCGGTATCCTCCACGATCGAGGTTCATAACCTTGCCACCGCCATCCAAACCATCGAGGAGCTAGGCAAATGAAGCCGTTTCTTCCCGCACTGTTCCTTACTTCCTGTTGCCTAGCCGACTTCGCCGACCTGCGGACGATCGAGCACGGGCTGCGGGAGGACCCCGGGGTCGTGGTCAACTCCCAAGGGAAGGCGCAGCACGATCTTTCGATCCGGGGCAGTGGCTACACCGGGGCGGGCGTATCGCTCAACGGGCTGAACCTGAAGGTTCCCTATTCTGCGCACTTCGGTTCCGAGCTCCCCCTGCCGGGAAACCTTTTTTTGGAACCGGAGGTCCGGACCGGGCTGGACAATGCATCCGGGAGCCTGGCCGGAACGGTGGCCTACACCACCGCGCCCCGCGAAGAGCAGACGCAAGACTCGATGGGCCTGGGAAGCAAGGAGCAATACCAAGCCACGCTGTTCGGAAGCTCGGAATATTTTGGCGGCGTCATCGACTGGGAAAAGGCACGCAAGATCGACCATGGAAAGAACGACCTGGAGCGGGAGGACACGGGCATCTTTGTTCAGTTTCCCGCGGGCGGCTGGGTGTTCGACATCCTGTCTACCCTACGGACGAAGGAGTTCGGCGCACAAGGCTATTACGGGATTCCCAAGCAGGTGTATGCCGAACAGCGCACCGACGATTTCCTGACTTTTTTCAGCGCCACCAAAGGCGAGCTGGACGATGCCTTTTTCCGCACCAGCGCCAGCCTGCGCGAGTTCGATGACGAATATGCGATTCCTTCGGAGCTGTTTACCAACGAGGTCGTTTCCCGCCACGGCGCGGTTATGGCCGAGGGGCGGACGCTTGAGATCCAGCACATTGCACTCAACCTCCGGGGCGATCTGGAATATGAACGCATAAGCGGGGATGTTGGAACCCACGACCGGCTGCGCGGATCGGTGATGGTATTGCCGGAGGTCCGGTTCGAACGCGTGGTTTTCAAGGCGGGGTTGAATTCGGTGTTCCAATCCGATGAAAGTGCCGAGTGGCTCCCGCTGGCGGGCATCGACTGGCTTGCATCGGACAACGGCACGGTCTACGCGTCCTATTCCGAAACCGAGCGCCAACCGGATTACGAAACGCTGTATTACAACGGGCCCTACCGCACCGGGAACCCCCTGCTCGAGCAGCAGCACTCGCAGAATACGGAGCTGGGTTTCCGCCAGTTTCTTTCCGCAAGCCTGGATTGGAAGATCGCCGGGTTCCATCGACGGATGGACCATGCATCGGACTGGATAGGCGGGGTGGCGACCGACCTCGGCACGCTGAAGGTGGCCGGCATCGATACGGGCATCGGCTTTTATCCAACGGAAAACGTGCGCCTGACGGCCTACTACCAGTGGGTGCACAAAGACAACGAGCTCACCGGAGGTCTCTACGAAACCGACTATCCGGAGCACCTGCTGAACCTTTCCGCCCAGTGGCGCTTCCTCGATGAATATACCCTTCAATTCGCCCAAACCACGCGCTGGCAAACCGAGAACCCCGCCCGGACCGGCAGCGATTTTGGAGCCGAGGCGTCGCTGGGCTTGCATTGGGAGCCGCGCTTTGCCAACAATGTCCGCCTTTCGTTCCTGGTGGACAATCTGTGGGGCTCCAACTTCGAGGCCATTCCCGGCCTCGAACCGCGCCCCACCACCGCCTCCGCCGGGATGGCAGTGCGGTGGTAACTAACCACAAAGACACGAAGAGCACAAAGGCGCACTCGTGGCCAAATTAATTGAGGTTGTAAAATGGGTTTTGAAAAAGGTTCTGTGAGTTTCCGCATGTATTTCGCGTCGCGCGATTTGACGGTGGAGGATGTTGATAAGTTTGCCGCGCAGGCGCTGCCGCCGTTGAGCACGCTGGCCGAGGAGGAAGTCCACGGCTGGGTGGCCGGCCGCCACCTGCTGGACCGCACCATCACCGAGGAAAACGCCTTTCTCGGCGGCTACCTGCGCCTGACCCTGACGCAGGCCAAGAAAAAGGTGCCCACCTCCCTGCTCCAGGCCGAATGCGCCGTGGAGGAAATGGCCGTGATGGAGGCCGAAGACAAGCAATACCTCAACCAGCAGGCGCGCTCGGAAATCAAGAAGCAGGTCAAGGAACGTCTCCTGCCCGACATGCCGCCCCAACTCAAGGGCATCGATTTTGTCTTCGACGAACGCTCGCACATGATCTATGCCTCGGCCACCTCCGAAAAGCAGGTCGACGCCTTCGTGCTCAGCCTGATGCAAACCACCGGTTGCGGCGCCGAACCGGCCGACCCGGACACGATCGCCGCCAAGGCCGAAGGGGTCGATATCCAAAACTGGGGGCCGGCCAGCTTTTCGGACGAGCTCGAGGACGGCATGGTGGACGGCACCGCCGGCCGCGAATTCCTGATGTGGCTGTGGTATTGCTCCGAAAAACGCGACGGCCTCGTGCAGGTTCCGGACGTGGGCGAGATCGCCTACATGGTCGAAGGGCCGCTGACCTTCGTGATGGAAGGCAAGGGCGCGCACGAGATCACCCTGAAAAAGGGGCAGCCCATGCTTAGCGCCGAACTCAAAAGCGCGCTCATCAGCGGGAAAAAACTGAAGAAGGCCAAGGTCCAGTTTGCCCGCGGCGAAGAGGTGTTCGAGTTCACGTTCGATGCCGACGAGTTCATCTTCCGCAGCCTGAAGCTTCCGCAAACCGAAAACTTCGACCGTATCGGCAAGTTCCAGGAGCGCATGGTCTTCATGGAAGCCTTCCGCCAGTGCTTCTTCCACCTCTACCAGGAGTTCGTCAAGGAACGCGACGACGACAAGACCTGGAAAAAGACCAAGGAAGCCATGCGCCAGTGGGTCGCCGAGCGCCCGACCACGGCGTAAGGAAAAGCTCGTATACGAGCTTGTTTACCTTTTCAATTCCTTCTTGAGCAGGCGGACGAATTTTTCGGTCGGCTTGTGCTCGGCGCCCATCATGCAGGCCTGGATCCAATTGCGTTCAAGCAGGTAGTGGCTGCGGTAGCTGATCAGCACGCCATGCGCCTTGAGCTTGTCGCCGATGGTTTCCGACGAATGGATCTCGGGAAGCGCAATGGTGATGACCGCAGGCATGGCGCAGGCGTCGGCGGCCAGAATCGGCGCGTCGATTTCCGCGAGCTTGCGGCGGATGGATTTCGACCAGTCGCGGACTTCGGCGAAGCGCTTTTCCCAGTCGTGCGATTTAAGTGCGGCGAGCAAGGCGTAGACGAGGTTCGACTGGATGGTGAACGGGATGCCTTCGGCCTGCTGGTAGAGGCCGAGGTCGAGCGCGCAGGGGATATCGTCGGGCGCGGGTTCGAAATCGTGGTTGTGGAACACCATGGAGAGCCCGGAAATCGAGGCCAACCCCTTTCCGCTGGTTCCCGAAGCCAGATAGACTCCGGAAAGATCGACCGCGACGGTGCCGATGGAGCTGATGCAGTCCATGCAGAGCTTGATGCCTTTCTCGCCGCAAACCTGCTTATACATTTCGATGTCGTTGAGGACTCCGGTGGAGGTTTCGCAGTGGGTTCCCCATACCCATTCGATATCGGGGTGGTCGCGGAGTTCCTTTTCCAGATCGTGGCGCATGAAGGCCTGCCCCTCGGGGATTTCCAACGTGTGGAAAAAGAGCTTGGCGCCGTTGGCGTTCTTGACGAGCCTGCGCCCGAATTCGCCGCTGACGAGAATGAGGCCGGTCTTGCAAAGCAACGACAATTGCGCGGCGACGGCGTCGTTGGCCAGCGTTCCGGGCCCCATGAGGATTTCAACCTGCTGCGCCCCGGTGAGGTCGCACAGCAACCCGCGGGCTTTCTGGAAATCCTTTACGAAGGCGTCGCCTCGGTGGGAGCAGGGCTTTTCGTTATAGACCTCCTGCACCTGCTTGGCGAAATCGACCGGACCGGGCAGGAAGTTGAAGAGCAGGGTGTCGTCGTTGGCCAGCTCCGGCTCGTCCTTGGCGAAGGAGCGGGAGCGCCCTTTCAGGTCCTTGTAGGCCTCGAGCGTGAGATACATGGGCTGGTATTGCGCATCCTCGGTGCCGACGAGGGGGCCGAAGGGAACGAAACCGAGGAACTTGTAGAGCTTGATCTGGCGGACGGTGCCGGAAATCACGGCGAGGTCGTGCCCGCAGTCGATGGCATGCTGGACGAGCGTGGCGATGAGCCCCTGGGAGATGCGGGTGTAGCGGAACTCCTCCTCGACGGCGAGCAGGCGGATTTCGCACAGCGACCGGTCCGGGGGGAGGTAGGAATCGAGGTTGTCGAGCTTGCGGTCGAGCGAGAACGGGCGCTCGTCGCGAAAGGCGATCATACCGGCGAGGATTCGTTTTTCCTGATGAACGCAGATGATGTAGGTGTTCTGCTCGTGGAATTTATCGGCCAGCATCTTGTCGCGGTTGGGTTCGTGCTGCGGGATTTCCTCCACGAAGGTTTTATAGTTCAGCGCATGGACTCCCTCGATTTCCCAAGGTTGTTCCGCGATCTTGAAGATGAATCCATCGAGCAAACCCATTTATGCCTCCTTGGGGGGTAGTGCCTGGGCGAACGCCTTGCGGAGGCGCTCGCGGTGCGCGAAAAGTATGATGACCGAAGCGCCGGCCAGGGCAGCCACCGTGTGGCCGGGGAGCTCCACCGCGTAGGCCACCAGCGGCAAAAGTGAAAACGCCGCCAGCCCGCTAAGGATGAATCCGCGGCGGAACACCATCAGTACCCCGGTGAGCACGAGCAACAGCAAGGCAATGAAGGGATCGTAGGCGAGATAGGCGCCGATGGCGGTCGCAATGCCGCGCCCCCCGCGGAACTGCAACGGCAAGGGCCAGATGTGGCCGGCAATGACCGCAACCAGCACGAGCGAAACCGCGGGTTCGGCAATCTCGAACCTACGGGCGAGCATGATGGCCACAAGACCTTTAAGGGAATCGCCCAGCATCGTGACGATGAATCCTGGCTTGCCCAGCACCCGACCGACATTGCGGGCGCCAACCCCGCCGCTTCCGCACTCGCGGATATCCAGCTTTTCCTTGAACCGGACCAGATAATAACCGGTGCAGATTCCGCCTAGCAGATAGGCGACCAGGATACAGATGATGTCTTTGCCAGCCATGTCACACTCCCCAGTATTGGCATAGTGTTAACACTCTAACAGCGCACGAATCTTTTTCAACGCGCAATTGAAGATTCTTGGCCTAGCTCCCTGCCGTTTTGTGGCGGACTGCGGATTCGTACATCATTTCGTAGTTGGACTTTCCAACCTCGATGTTGGTGCGCTCGCGCAGGGCGGCATCGAGGCGGATCATCTGGAACACCCCGTCGGCGAAGTCAAGGCCGGTCTTGGTGCAGCGGAAATAGTTCGCGTCCGCGAGTTTGAATTTAAGGATGAGGCGCAGGAGCCAAGGCGCCTTTTTCAACAAGCGGTCGACCTGCTCCCGCTTGTCCATGCCGGCGCTGTTTGCAAACCGGGCGTAGACATCGGGGGCCTTGAGCTTGTAGTCGGGATCCTTGAGCTTGAGGTTGTAGCGTTCCGGAAACTGGTCCATGCGGGAATTGGGCAGGAGGGAGAAGGGGCCGAAGACCACCATGCCCGGCTCCATTTCGACGAGCAGCTCAATGAGCCGGTCGATATCCGCAACGGTTTCGTTGGGATTGAGCAGCATGAAGCTCCAGCAGGAATGTATGCCGACGCGCTTGCACATGGCCTCGGTTTCACGCATGACGTCGAGGTGGGGCTTGCCATACATTTTCTGCGTGCCCTCGTTCGCGCTTTCGCCTCCGAAGAAGAGGCTGACGCAACCGCTTTCGTGCGCTTGGCGGAGGGTCTCCTCCGCATAGTAGGGGCGGAGGCCTTTCCAGGTTCCGGGCCGGGCGTAGCCCGTCCACTCAATCCCTTTGCCGGCAAACAGTTCGCTGAGCATCTCCATGCGCGAGGTGGGGTAGATGGAGGGATCGGTGACGACCATGTGGCGGAAGCCGAGTTCGTATGCCCGGTTGATTTCCTTTTCGATCTGGTCGCGCTCCTTCGTTCGCCGTGTTTCATACATGGCGGGCATTTCGCAGAAGGGGCAGCGGTAGGCGCAACCGCGCGAGGTCTCGATGTAGGCCACCGGAATCAGGCCTTCATTGATTTCGAAGTCGGGGATGGGCAGCAGGCTGAGGTCTTCGAGCACGGCCGGTTTTTTTGAAAGGTGCAGTTTGCCGGAGGAATCGCGGCAATAGATGCCGTCCGCCGCAGGATCTTCGCGATCAACCATGGCTCCGATTTCATCCGCATTGCCTTCGTGGCGCAGGATGGTTTCCAGGGCAATTTCGCCCTCGCCATAGACGAGGAAGTCGACGTAATCCGCGAAGCGGCCGCCCGTTTTTTTGGCCTTTGCGAGACGGTAGAAATCCTCCCGGAGGTTCCCGAGGCTCGGCCCCCCGACGATCACGGTCTTTCCGGGGAGCGTTTCCTTCAGGCGCTGGGTGGCTTCCTGCACGGGGAAGTGGCTGGAGAAACTCAGGTAGAACCCGACGGCATCATAGTCGAACGCGGCCTTCAGCAAGCCCGCGACCCCGCCCCTATCCAAATCAAAGATGCCAACGCGGAACCCCTTGTTCTTGAGCCAGGAACTCAGCACCGGGATGGAAGGTTGCGGAAGATCCCGCACCATGTGGTAGCCATTGATTTCGTCGGCCTTGAAGAAGGCCTCCGCTCCGCCGACTATCGATTTGACCAATAAAAGACTGTTCGCCATTTCAGAAACCTCTCCGGGAATGTCCCCCCGCCGTTCACCAACATCTTAACTTCATACAAGGTTGTAGCGGCCGGGCGCGATAATATTGTTGGGATCGAGCACCTTTTTAAGATCGCGAACCGTTCGCCAGAACGGATCGTCTTCCCGGACTGTCCGCTCCATCGAGTTGATACCCACCCGATACGGGGGATAGCCCATTTCAGTGTAGCGCGCCTCCATCTCCCTAATGCACTCATGCGCCTTCGCCGCCCGGGCAGCGTCGCGGCGGTCGAAGGAGAGGCTCACAACGCCCTCCACCGCCTTGGCGTTGATCAGGTTGACCGTTATCCCGGCCTCGAACCCATGCTTGGAAAAGGTTTCGCGCGTGGCCTGCACAACCTGCCGCACGGCCTCGCCCGTCGCCGGGATGATCGGGCAGCAAAAGAGCAGGCCGCAATTGGAGTGGTCGGGGTCGATCTCGTCCAGGTGCTGGAAATCGCCGGCCGACCAATAGAAACATTTCAAGGCGACATCCGTGGTTTCGCAGCAGGTGAGTCGATAGATCGGTTCAACCGCCTTGAGCATCATGAGCTGTGTGCGGACGGCGGGAATAAAGGTCAGCCTTTCCGCAATCCGTTTTGCCACATCCACGACGACATCGGAGAGGAACATGGTTTTGGCGAAGCCCCCGACCGCCTTATGGATCTCCTTTTTCGCCAGCTTGAGCTGCCGCTTGGTGCCGAGGACCCCCAGCGAAGTGCTCCATGGGCCAAAGCCGCCCTGCTTCAGCATCTCGAGGGCCTTGGCCCGGGTCGCCTCGCCTTCCGGCTCGCCGGTTGCGGTCAATTCGTCGTAGAGCAACGGCGCGAGGGTTGCGTAGGTACGTTCGCGGCTCCCGATATGCGCAATGGTGTTCACCACCCCGCCCGAGCGCAACGCAACCAAGGCATCGATGAGCCGGGGAAAATCTTTTTCGTCGGCAATCTTGATGATGGCCGCCATATGGCTTTCGGGTTTCGGCATGAGATCGATGCAAGCCGATGTGACGATGCCGAAGTTGCCTTGCGGAAACAAACCGGAGAGGTCGGGGCCCACGCCATAACGGTATAGGTTTTGCGTTTTCGCCCCTTCGATGTGACCGAAACCGGTCTGGATCGTCTCCCCGTTTCCCAGCACCACCGTCAAGTTCGAGAAGCCTTCGGCACGGGGCTGGAAATAGCCAACGCCGCGGTCCATGGCATTGCCGATCAAGCTGGTGTCGGATGTCGATCCCGTCACGTTGAAGATGAGCGGAAGGTTGTTTTCCCTGATATGGTCCAACAGTTGCCGTTGCGTTACCCCCGGCTCGACGACCGCGTAGTGGTGCCGCGTGTTTACCTCGATGATCCGGTTCATCCCGGCCAAATCGACAATGGCCGCCCCGTCCTTCACCGGAAGGCGCGAGCCCATGCCCCACTGCTTCCCGCAGCTGATCGGATATAGCGGCACCTTGTATTCGTTCGCAATGGCCACAATACGCTGCACTTGTTGCTGCGTTGCGGGCTTCAGGACGGCAACAACATCGCGTTTGGAGGCACAGACCGTGCGGGTGTAGCTGGCCAGCTCCGTTGATTCGTGGATGACGGCATCCGCCCCCAACTCCCGCCTCCAGGTTTGGATGGCGGATTGCACGGAAGTGGGACTCGCCATGGTTTAGGCCTGAACCAGGGAATCGGGGCTGGAGAAGTAGCCCAGGGCCGTATGGGCCTGCGGCACGCGGACGGAAACGATGGTTCCTTCGCCCACCCGGCTTTCGAACTGGAGCGAGCCGCGATGCTCCTCAATCACCTTTTTCGTAATGAAGAGCCCGAGCCCCGCACCTTTTTCGATGGTTGCCGTGTTATCGAATGGCTCGAAAATCCAGCGCAGGCTCTGCGCATCCACCCCGCACCCGTTGTCCTTGACCTTGATATCAATATCATTGTTGCTGATTGCAAACAGAACAACGATGCAGGGGGAAGATTGCTGGTCCAAGGCCTCGACGGCATTGTCGATCAGATTCTGGAGCGCCCGCTTGACCTGCAGCCGCTCACCCAGCATTTCATACTGGTCTTCAATGCCCTCGACCTGCACCGAGAATGAAATGTCGGAATGGGCCGCGGCATCGCGGAAACAATCGTTGATCAGCTTTGGAAGGTTCAGGCGCTGAAGCTGCGAGAAATCGAAGCGCCCCAATGCCCGCCAAGACTCCACCAACTCGGCGCAACGCTCAACGTTGGTTTCAATTTGGTCGAGATATTCGTTCATCTCATCGGAGGTGGATTCCTGCTTTTCCTTCAGCTCATAGTTGAGCAGGTCAAGGTAGCCGCGGATAATCGTGAGCGGATTCCGCAAGTCCCGAACCAGCTCGGAGGAGGCCGCCCCGAGCGAGGTCAGCTTGTTGGTCTTCCCGACCTCGCGGCTGAGCGACTGCGTCATCTTGTTCAGCTCTTCCTGGGCCTGTTTCTTCCGCGAATGCAGCTTTGAGCGATCAACATATTTTTTAACAACCGCCTGGATTTCGTCGGTATCGAACGGTTTCTGGAGATAGTCGTTGGCGCCAAAGCGGATCGCCTGCTGGGCCGTGTCCAGGTCGCCGTAGCCGGTCAGCATAACAATGGAGACATTGGGGTTGATTGCACGGATTTCCTGCAACCCCTCGATGCCGCTCTTTTCCGGCATCCGGATATCCATGATCACGAGATCGGGTTCCTGCTCCCGGAGCAGCTCGACCCCGGCGTCCACGCGATCGGCCAGAAACATGTCGTAATCGTACTTGAGCACCATCCGCAGGCTTTCGCGCGGGCCGCGCTCGTCGTCGATCACCAACACCGTTCCCAACTTTTCCTTCGTCTCCGCAATCATGGTAGTTTCCTAAAAAGACAAGGAATATGTCACAGATGCCAGGTTGGAATCAACATCATAAGTGCCGTTCGCCGTTTCCCGGTCATCGTAGATGCTATAGGCATAACCCAAGTCCAGCGTGTGCATGCCCAGGGAGTAGCCAATACCGAAACTGAGGATGTGGCGATCAAGGTCGGGGAGCAAAGGCGAAGCTGAGCTATCGGGAATGGGAGACGGCAACCAGGTATAGCCCGAACGCACAGCCAAACCATCGATGATTTCCCAGTTGACGCCGGTGTTGATGGAGTAGGAATCGTCCCAGTTGTTTTCCAAGACGAGCTGGCTTCCTCCCGCATTGATTGTTTGCGTCTTGTTCACCGACCACTCCAACCACTCGAACAGAGCCTCCAGCTGCACGTTTCCGGGAAGCGCGATACCGTATCCGATTCCAATGGTGTTCGGATATTTTAGCGTGGTCTCGAACTCGCCGGTGTTGGGGTAGGAAGCCGCAAAGTCGCCTTTGTATTTCACATCCACGCGGCTGCGGTAGGTCAGCGCCACGCGCTGGTTTTCCGTTGGCAACCAGGTCAGGCCCACGTTGCCGCCAATGCCCCAGCCATCGCCGGAGCCCTCCACATCATATGGAGACATCGGATCGGCAACCGGATAAAGATTTGGAAAGAGGGCTTTCATGGAAAAATCCGAATAGAAAATATCGCCGCCGATGCCGAAATAGACAGAATCATGGAGCTTGAAGGAAGCCGTTGGATTAAAGTTCACCAAAAGAACCTCGGCCTCGTAGGGAACCGGCTCGGTTACACCAGTCATGGGGTTGACTAGGTCTGTCTTGTTCCAGGATACACTCTGGCCATACGGGGTGCTGATGCCTAAACCGACCACCAGCCCCTTCACGCCAACAGGCTGCGAGTAGAAGAGGTTCGGCAAGACATTCCAAGGATCATCCGACTTCAATTCATAGCCCGGAGCGGGTTCATAGGTGATTTCCGACTGGGCAAACGTTGCCGCCAACACCAAAGAATGATCTTCTTGCATGGCCAGGTTGGCCGGATTGTAGAAGATGGCCGAAGCATCGTCCACAAACGCCGAGTGGGCGCTGGATTTGCCGAGACCCTCCGCGGTCGGCGGTGGATTCCGATAGCCATCCGCGTAAACATCGCCGACCATGGCGATAGGCAACGCACTGAGCAAAACCATCCTACACAAGCGCTTACTATTTGTTTTCATATCTTCTCCCTTAGTTCGGCTAGTTGAATTTGAACCACTCAAGTGATAGCAACAGACGTGCCACTTGTCAGTAAGTTTTTTCGTCCATAGGTTGTGTAATAATTCTTGATATATACAACATATTGACATTTAATGTGTACAAATTTGTACAGGAATGGGTTGCGGGCTTTTTAAGCCGCTTGGTTTCCAGAGTCTGGAATACCAATTTCAACGGGGGTTCAGGCGCGTGATCGGCAGAAACAGAGTAGTCATTACCGGCTTGGGGGTGCTCGCCGCCAACGGCATTGGCAAGGAGGCCTTCTGGAAGTCCCTCCTAGCCGGCGAGTCCGGCATCGGCCCCATCACCCAGTTCGATGCGAGTGAAATACCTTGGCAGATTGCTGGAGAAATCGACGGCTTTTCACCAACTGATTTCATTGATCCGAGTCTTAAGCCCAAAAGACAAAGTAGAAATACACAGATTGCCGCAGCAGCCACCGTCATGGCACTTGAAGACGCAAAACTGTCCATGGATTCCTTGAAAAAGGTCGAACCCGTGCAAATCACACTTGGCATTAGCCTTGGGGGGCTCGATTTGGTGGAACAACACACACGAAGGCTTGTCGAAAAGGGAGCCATGAAGGGACTGCCGACGGTTTCCGCGTGTGTGCACATTATCGCGTCGAGTTTCATCTCCGCCCTCCTCAAAGTGAAGACACAGATCAATGTTGTTTCGAACAGTTGCACAGGCGGACTTGATGCAATCGCCGCTGGAGCCGCAGCGATTAGACGCGGCGAAGTGGAATTGGCGATAGTAGGAGGAACCGATGCTGTCATCATACCTTCGGTTGTTACAGGATTAGGTTTTGCTGGCATGTTGACCGACAGTCACGATAATCCTAAAACCATTAGCCGACCCTTTGATCTGACAAGGTGCGGAGGAGTGCTGGCGGAAGGCACGGGTATCGTGATCCTTGAAAGCCTAAATCATGCTCGAGAACGTGGAGCCCGGCAATATGCAGAAATCAGTGCCCATGGAACAGCAAGTGGCATCAACATGCAATTGCATGAGGGACTGGAAACCAGCATGCGGCGGGCAATGAGCAATGCAGGTCTCTATCCACAAGACATATCCAACATCAACGCCCATGGCACCAGCGATCCGGATTTGGATATTGCGGAAACCGTGGCGATAAAGAATGTTCTTGGGAGCCACGCTTATAATATCCCCATCAACTCCATTAAAGGATCAACGGGAAATCCTTTAGCCGCAGGCGGTGCCCTCCAGGTCATTTCCAGCTGCCTTTCAATGGAGGTCGGCATAATACCTCCGACAACGAACCTTAGAGTACCTGATCCCGATTGTGATCTTGATTATGTCCCCGAAACACCCCGCCACTTTGAACCTTCTGTTACGTTGATTAATAGCCATGGCACAGGCGGAGTGAACAGTTCTATGGTCTTGGAGAAAATTAAACAGTGATCCTAATCACACTACTTCTTATCTTGGCTATTGTGGTCAACCTTGGACTGGGCACTACGGTATACCTCACCAATCGGGCAAGAAAAGCGAACCAAAGTTATCTGGTTGCAACAATCTTTATGTCACTGTGGCTCAGTGCCAATCTTATCATTCTCCATTCCACATCCGCCCACCTAGCTCACATAGGCATCGATGCCGCATCGGCTTTATCTGTTTGCATTCCAACAACATTCCAGTTGCTTCGCCTTACGATCAAGTTTCCCGAATACTCTTGGAGATCGGTGCTGACCAGGTGCCATAAGCAAATTCTTTTCAATATTATTACCGTTGCAGTCTGCTTCACGCCCTCATTCAGCCAATCAGTCATTCTTCCCGAACCAGGCGAACCGGGGCTGGTTCAACCAGTATATGGACCAGCCTTTCTCGTTTTCCTCGTATACATGCTTTCTTCCATAGCAGTGCTTGGATGCGGGGTTTTTAAAGACAGAAAACAAATTAGGGGAACACAACGACTAGAACTGGAATTCCTCCTATTCGCCTGTCTGGCAGGTCTTAGCGTAGGCATCTTCCTAGGGACGGTTGTTTCACTGATCTCAAAATCATACAACTCAATCCCAATTGCAAATTCTGCAAGCGTTTTCACAGTATCCATCATCGTTGCGTATGGCATAGCCATGCATAAAATCCTGACCGTTTCGACGCTCTTACGCAGATTCACCGCCTATGCCCTGATCACGGTCTACCTAAGTGTGGTATATTTTATAACAGCAAGCATAATGCGATTCGCCTGTGAAGCACTTGAAATATCCATGACATTCCCCATTCATTTAACTTCGGCTCTTGCCGTAGCTTTTTCCATGCTTCCGGCCAGATCACGAATGCAGAAAGCAACAGACCTTCTATTTGGAGGAACAAACTACTTTAATGTCCAGGACACGGTTCGAAAAGCCAGCGACATCTTCCAATCCGTTACAACAATAACCTCTCTGCTTGATCATTTCTCAAACTTACTCGTTAGTGCTTTCGGAACGGAGCGCGTTATAATTCTTACCGCTACCGACGGTGGATATAAGCAACAATACCCCTACCCTCTTGATAATGCTGTTTTCTTTTCTGAAAATAGTGCCTTGGTAGGAATGCTGGAAAGAAACCGAGATCCCGTCTGTGCAGAAAGCCTGCTACGTATCCGGGAGACCTCGGAAATCCATGACACGATCAAGAATCTCAAATCTTCTGATGCAAACATAGCGACAGGTGTTTTCTCAAAATCAAAATTGAATGGCATTGTTTTATTCGGAACGCGACACAAAGGCCGTATTTACGACAAAACCGAGCAGGATGCGATTCAAATCCTCTGCAACCAATTTGCCGTGGCCTTTGAAAACGCCCAGCTTTATACCGAAATGCAGGATAGCAAAATCCGCAACGAAATCATGCTCGATCAGCTCGTGAGTGGTGTGATTGTTGCCAGCCCTGACCGGAAAATCACCCTGTTCAACCATGAAGCACAACGCATAACCGGCATCGTCGAGTCGGAAGCGATCGGCCAGAACATCGACATTCTTCCCAAAGCCATTGCCATGGCTCTGGAAGAAACGTTGGAAGACAAAACCGGGCTCCGCAATATCGATGCATCCCTCTATTCACCGGAAGTGAGGGAGGAAAGCGTAAGCATCCGGATGGGTTCCGCCTTCCTGTTCGGCCACGACGATAAACCCATGGGAGCCTTGCTCGTTTTCACCGACACTACCGAGTTGAAGGGCCTGGAAGAACAAGTCCGGCGCTCCGACCAGTTATCCAGCGTCGGTACGCTGGCCGCCGGCATGGCGCATGAAATCAAGAATCCGCTCGTCACCATCAAAACCTTCACCCAGCTGCTGCCCAAACGATACGACGACGAAGATTTCAGACAGGAGTTTTCCAGCCTGGTTGCCCACGAAGTCTCGCGTATCGACGGCATCGTGAACGAGCTGCTCAGTTTCTCCAAACCGGCCAAACCGCACCTGGTCCCGATGAAACTCCAGCATACGATCGATCAGATCCTCAAGCTGACCCATGAGCAGATGGTGCAAAGCAACATCCAGCTCAAGAACAAATGCACTGCCGAAAACGACATGATCTTCGGCGATGCCAAGTTGCTTTCCCAAGCATTGATCAACCTCAACCTGAATGCGGCAGAGGCCATTGGCGAGGGCGGGACGATCACCGTTGGAACCCTCAATTGCACCTACCGGTTTGCCAATGGCGACTCTCCGGAGCATGCCAAAACCAAGCACTGCATCCGGCTGCAGATCACCGACACCGGCAAGGGCATCGAGCGCAAGGATCTCCAAAAAATCTTCGATCCATTCTTCACTAGCAAGAGCGAGGGCACCGGCATGGGGCTTTCCGTCGCCCATGGCATCATCAACGAACATCACGGGGTGATCGAGGTGGAGAGCGAACCCGGACTTGGCACCACGTTCTACGTCTACATCCCCTTGCTTGAGGAGGGTATTGCTTCATGAAAACCCTACCGTCATGCATCCTATACAGCCGCGACGACGAACTCACCGGACGCCTGATCCGCATCTCGACCTCCGTCGTCGCCCTCCAGCTTATCGAGGAACCGGTCGACCTTGAACAGTGGATCGCCCAATTTGGCGATACGGTGCTGCTTGCCGATCTACGGGCAACCAACTGCCTCGACATGCTTGCATCCATCCGGAAGGAAAAGCCGGCAACCATCATCATTCCCATTGGAGCCGACCGGTCCGACCCAATGCTCGCGGTTGAGTGGCTCGAGCCCTTTGCCACCTTATCGCTCGAACCCGACCGCCGCGAATTCCAGACCCTGCTAAAACAGGCCGTCGAATGCCTGGCCCTCCGCCAGAAAAACAAGGTGCTCGAGGAGGAGCTGGCGACCTTGAACGCCCGCAAGGTCGAGCAACGCCCCCAACCGCGCACCCTCTTCTCCGCCCCGCTGCAGAACTTTTCCAAAGCACAGCGGAATTTCGACAACATCGACATGCTGTTCGACAGTGTTGTCGAAGGCCTTGTTGCGACGGCACGCGTATCGCGCGCGGGCATTTTCATCAAGCCCGATTCGGGCGACGCATATCTCTACAAGGCCGGAACCCGCTGCCTGGCAACCACGGAAAAACTGCGAGTCCGGCCGGACAGTCCGTTCGTGCGCTGGCTGGAAATGAACACGCATCTGGTATCGCGCAAGACGCTCGAAAACGTTGCCGACCCCCAGGAACGCGCAATGCTCAAGCAGATGCTCGACTCGCTCGGCGCGGAAATCATCATCCCCCTATACGCAACCGGATGCATCAAGGGCTGGATCTTCGTCGGCCAGCGCTCCACCGGCATCCCGTTCGATATCGCCGACCTCGAAGACATGACCGGCCTGGCCGACCACATTTCCACCACGCTCGAAAAGGCGCTCAAGTACGAGGAAACCGCACTCCAGAAAGCCCTCGCCGAAACGGTGCTGCACACCATTCCGTTCGGCATCATCGCCTGCGACGAACATGCCATCCTGCGCTGGTTCAACACCACCGCGCGCGAAATCCTCAAACCGCAAAGCGAAGTCGTCATCGGCCAGCGCGCCGAAGTGCTGGGCAGCCGGATTGCAGACATGCTCCGAAGCGCCGTCGGCGGCCAGCACATGCCCTGCACCAAGGAATGGACCGACAACCGCACCAAACTAACACTCGCCGCAGAAACACACTGCCTAACGGATGGCGGCTCCTGCGTCGGCGCCATGGTCATGCTACGCGATGTCACTGGCGTTAAGCTGCTCAAGGAAAAGGAAGAGCAGGTTGAGCGCGCCACCTTCTGGAACGAACTCGCCTCGAGCATGAGCCACGAAATCCGCAACCCCCTCGTGGCCATCAAGACCTTCTCGCAGTTGCTGCCTCAGCGATACGAAGATCCCGATTTCCGCGCCGAATTCAGCAAACAGGTCACCACCGAGGTCGACCAACTCAACCAAATCATCGACAAGATCAACGAGTTCGCCAATCCGCCCAAACCCATCTTCCAACCCCTCGATATCCGCAAGCCCATCGAGCACGCCGTCACACGGATCCAATCTGAACTCAACCACGACAATCTCAAAATCCACCTCTCGGCCGACGAAACCGCCCTCCAGATCAATGGCGACACCACATCCATGGAGGAATGCATCTACCACCTGCTCAAGAACGCGGCGGAAAACCTCGCCAACAAACCCGGCTCGCGCATCAACGTCACGGTCAAAGGGCGCTCCCCCGAGAAGGGATCCGGGAACATCTACATCATGGTCACCGACAACGGCAGCGGGATCGACCCTTCGTTGCGCGACAAGATATTCTCGCCCTTCATCACCATCAAGGCGCTCGGCTTCGGCCTCGGCCTGCCGATCGCCAAACGCGCGGTCATCGACCACAACGGACAGATGGACATCGAAAGCAGCTCCGGCGGAACCACTGTATCCATCACCCTCCCCGCCTCGGAGGAACAGGAATGAAAACGCCCAAGGATATCCAGAATGCAGAGGGCCCAATCAACCTCGAAGAAGCCGTCGGGGATTTCGAACGCAACCTGATCGAGCAGGCGCTCGAAAAATGCAACGGCATCCAAACCCGGGCCGCGGAACACCTTGGCACCACCCGCCGCATCCTCCGCTACCGCATGGACAAACTCGGCATCAGGCCCCAGCGCGGCAAACATCCATAACCCATTCTTGCCAAACGCCCGGCTTGGACTACAATAGCTTCACCGAACCAAGGAGGCCTCCATGGAAAACCTTTTAGCCGCCGTTGATTTCTCACAAACCACCGATACCGTCATTGAACAGGCCACACTCCTCGCCAATGCGCTCGGCTCAAAGCTCTGGATCCTGCACGTCACTTCCGACGAAACGCAGGCCATGGTCTACGAAGCCACCCAGGTCACCGGCTACTCCCCCGAATTCGTCAGCATGCCCGGCGATGTCCAGCTGGCCCGCGACCTCAGCGCCGAGGAAATCAAACGCGAGCACAAGGAGCTGCAGGGCATCTCCTCCAAACTCCGGGCAGAGGGCGTCGATGCCCAGGCCCTGTTGCTCAAGGGCGATGCCGCCAAAACCATCGTCGAAAAGGCGAAGGAACTCCGGTCTGGAATAATCATCCTCGGCTCGCACGGCCATGGCCTGTTGCATAAGGCCTTGCTGGGCAGCGTCTCCGAGGCCGTGATGCACCACGCCAAATGCAACGTCCTCGTCGTTCCTCGGGCCGGGAAATAGGCCTCTCTACCATGCAATTCGTATGGCGTATGGCTTGACCTCCCCTTCGGTCGAGCTACTCTCCACACGCATTACGAAATCACAAGACGAAGGCCTCCCATGTTGCAGACCATCATAGAAAAAGCCGTTGCCGGAACCGGATGCACGCCTGAAGACGCTCCTGGGCTGATCGAAGCCAACGAAGCCGACCTCTTTGCCGGCGCCACGCAAATCCGCGAAGCCCACTTCGGCAACACCATCCAGCTCTGCTGCATCATCAACGCCAAAAGCGGCAAGTGCGACATGGACTGCCGCTTCTGCTCCCAGAGCGGGCACAACTCCACCGAAATCGAAGTCTACCCCTTCATGGAAACCGTGGATCTACAAAACCAAATCCACGAAAACATCAAGAACGGCGACCGCATGTGCGGCGTCGTCACCAGCGGCGGAAAACTCTCAACCGCGGAACTCAAGCAACTCGCCGAAACCGTCAAGCGGATTGGCGGCGGCGAACAGGCTCCCATCTGCGGCTCCCTCGGACGGCTCCCCCCCGAAGACCTCTCCATGCTCAAGCAATCCGGCGTCACCCGCTTCCACCACAACCTCGAAACCTCCGAAAACCACTATCCGCAAATCTGCTCCACCCAGGAATGGTCGCAACGGCTCGAAACCGTCAAAGCCGCCCAGGCCGCCGGACTCAAGGTGTGCAGTGGCGGGCTCTTCGGCCTCGGCGAAAGCTGGCACGATCGCATCGACCTCGCCCTCACCCTGCGCGAACTCGGCGTCGATAGCGTCCCCATCAACTTCCTCTACGCCCATCCCGGCACCCCCTTGAAAGACCGGCAGCAACTCTCCCCGGCGGAAGCCCTGCGCATCATCGCCCTCTACCGCTTCCTCTTGCCAACCGTCACCCTGCGCATCTGCGGCGGACGCTCCCACATTCTCGCCCATCGCCAGGCCGACATCTTCGCCGCCGGAGCCAACGGCCTCATGACCGGCAACTACCTCACCGTCGCCGGCAGCCAATACGAATCCGACCTCCAATTGATCCAATCCCTCGGCCTCGAAATCGCCCCCCCCCAATCCCCGCCTCCGTCACGCCCGCGCTCACGATCGTGAGCACAGACGTGCCCCCCCTTTCGCCTGCCGAAATCGTTAGACACGGCTAAAAAAGCGAGTAGTCTGAAACACCATGGAATCACCATCCATAGTACCGAGCGATGTCATCCTCGAAAGCATATCCGACGGCGTGTTCACGGTTGGAAACGACTGGCGCATCGCCTCGTTCAACCGGGCGGCGGAACAGATAACCGGCGTTCCGCGCAAGGAGGCCATTGGACGGCTCTGCTCGGAAGTATTCCGCTCCAGCATGTGTGAAGGCGCCTGCGCACTGCGCAAAACCCTCGAGACCGGCCAACCGCTCATTGCCCACGCCTGCTACATCGTCAACGCCGATGGCGAGCGCATCCCCGCAAGCGTCTCGACCGCCGTGCTCAAAGATGAAGCCGGCAACATGATCGGGGGGGCCGAAACCTTCCGCGACCTCAGCGAAATCGAAACCCTGCGCAAACAAATCTCCGGCCGCTACACCCTTGGCGACCTCATCAGCCACAGCCACGCCATGCAGCCGGTCTACGAGATGACCTCCTCCGTCGCCAATTCCAACATCACCGCCCTCATCCATGGCGAAACCGGCACCGGCAAGGAGTTGCTCGCCAGAGCCATCCACGGCATGAGCCCCCGCTCCGCCAAACCCTTCGTCGCCATCAACTGTGCCGCCCTGCCCGACACCCTGCTCGAATCCGAACTCTTCGGCTATAAAAAGGGCGCCTTCACCGGCGCCGTGCAGGATCGCGAAGGCAGATTTGCCCAGGCCAGGGACGGCACGGTCTTCCTTGATGAAATCGGCGAAATCAGCCCCGCCCTGCAGGTGCGGCTGCTTCGCGTCTTGCAGGAACACACCTACGAACCGCTCGGCAGCAACGAAACCCGGCGCACCGAGGCCCGCATCATTGCCGCCACGCACCGCGATCTCTCCGCGTTGGTTGAAAGCGGCGAATTTCGCGAAGACCTCTTCTACCGCATCAATGTCATCCGCATCGACCTCCCCCCCCTGCGCAGCCGCAAGGAAGACCTTCCCCTGCTCATCGACCACTTCATTGAACGCTTCAACCGCATTCACAACAAAAACATTGCCGGGCTATCCAACGGGGCCAACTCGTTGCTCATGGCCCACGACTGGCCGGGCAATGTCCGCGAGCTCGAAAACATCGTCGAGCGCGCCTTTGTCCTATGCAATGGCACGCAGATTGAAATACGCCACCTCCCCCCGGTGGGCAGCCGAGCCCCCGCCACCCCGAACATCTACCCGACATCGGCACCGCCCGCCGTAGCGCCGAAGCCCGGACTATTTTGAAAACCCTCGAAAAAAACAACTTCAACCGCCTTGCCACCGCCCACGAACTCGGTATCCACAAAACCACCCTATACCGAAAAATTAAGGCACTCGGACTCTCCCTTCCCCACTAAGGTATATCATCCAACCACCACGATCGTGGTGGTTGGATGATATACTTTCATGCGGACTTGGGTTGCTAAAATGCAACCCTGGCCACCGATATGGTTGCATTTTAGCTACCCTCCCACCTCATCGCCCCCACACGTTGTATTACGCAAGAGGCTTTCTGTTATGGACTTGCGAATCCGATGCCCCGGCATCCGCCGCTGGCACCGTTGTTGCTATAGGGGTGGCAGATGAAAGCTGCACTCACAGATTGGCAAGGACGCATTGCCCCCGTATTCGACGTGGCGGGGAATGTTCTGATCGTCGGCCAGGATGGCCGGGAGCAATCCATGGCCCTGCCGGCTGATTATCCCGAGAGCAAGCTGGCCTTTCTTAAGGAGCAGCAGGTCGATGTCTTGATTTGCGGTGCGATCTCGCGCCGGGTGCAGAAATATGCGGAGGAACTCGGAATCCGGGTGAACCCCTTCGTCTCCGGCGAAGTCCGGGAGGTTTGGGAGGCGTGGAAAAGCGGCCAGCTCGACGAAGCCTGCTATTCGATGCCCGGCTGCCGCCGATGCCGCAGACGCAACGGACAGTGCAATTAACAAGGAGGCATAACATGCCACGAGGAAACGGAACAGGGCCGGTTGGTGCCGGCCCCATGACAGGAAAAGGCGTGGGATACTGCGCCGGCAACCATGCGCCGGGATGGCAAACATCCGGCGGCGGAGGAATGCAACGCGGATTGCGCCGAAACGGGAAGCCGCGCGGCTTTTTCCGCAACCATGCCCAGCATGCCGTCGCATCGGCCGATGCCATGCTGTTGCAGGAAGGGATCGATGCCCTGCACGCAAAGCTTGCATCGCTCGAACAACAACTCGCCGGACTCGGCGGACAACAGGAAGACTGAAATGAAAATCGCCATTACCACCGCCGGGGACAATCTGGACGCCGCGGTCGACACCCGATTCGGGCGCGCACCGCAGTTCCTGATCTACCATTCCAAAACCGGCTCATTCACCATTAGGAAAAACACGCAGAACCTGAACGCCGCGCAAGGTGCGGGCATCCAGTCGGCCGTCAACCTGACCGATGAGCAAGTCGATTGCGTCATTACCGGAAACTGCGGCCCGAAGGCCTATGCCACGCTCGATGCCGCCGGGATCAAGGTTTACACCTGCTCCGGCACCACCGTTGGCGAGGCCATCGAAATGCTCAAGCGCAACGAGTTGAAGCCGTCCGCAGAAGCCAACGTGGAAGGTCATTGGGCGTAAGTAGCAAAAGCTACCGGTCAAAAGCCGAAAGTCCCAAGGTCTAGCGTCTGACCTTCGGCCTTCGGCTTTCCGACCTCCGACCACAAAACCATCATGCAAACCTACACCGAATGCATTCCCTGTTTTGTTCGCCAGGCGCACGACGCGTTGCGGCAGGTTGCAAAGGAAGACGAGGAGCTCGTGCTCCGTACGCTTCAGCGCGTATTGCGCGAAGCCGCCGAGTTTCCGCTTTCGAGCACGCCGCCCGCCATGGCCCAGGCCACCCATCGCATTATCCGCGAGGAATCGGGCAATCCCGATCCCTATGCGGAAATCAAGGCCGAATCCACCCGGTTGGCACTCGGGCTGGCCAGCGAGGCGCGCAAGGTGATTTCCTCCGCCATCGATCCGTTCAAGATGGCGGTGCGATTCTCCATTGCCGGCAACATCATGGATTTTGCGCTAATGGCCAACTGGGATAAACTCGACCTCGACAACTTTATTGAACAGACCCGCCTGCAGCCCGTTGACGATGAGGCGCTTGAAAAACTACGGAACGCCGTGCGCCAAGCGCGTTCGATCCTGGTTCTGGGCGACAATGCCGGGGAGGCGGTCTTCGACAAGCTGTTGATCGAGCACCTTGGCGGTGCAGACATGTTCTATGCGGTCAAAGGTTCGCCGGTGATCAACGATGTCACGTTGGAGGATGCCAAAGCCTCCGGCCTTGATGAGGTTGCCACGCTGGTTGAAAACGGCTCCGATGCCCCGGGCACGATCCTCGAAGACTGCAACACCACATTCCGCGGACTGTTTCATGAAGTCGGGCTCGTGATTGCCAAGGGGCAGGCCAACTATGAAACACTGAGCCGTTGCCCCCGTCCGCTCTTTTTCTTGACGCAGGTCAAATGCCCGGTCATCGGAAGAGATCTCGACGAACCGGTCGGCACCTGGGTGGTGCGCGAACACAAAGGAACGAAACGATGAAAATTGCAATTGCATCCGGCAAAGGGGGAACGGGGAAAACCACCCTCTCCTGCGCTATGGCGCTCTCCGTGTCGGAGGAAGTGTTCCTGCTCGACTGCGATGTCGAGGAGCCGAACAGCCACTTCTTCATCCGCCCGACCATCGGGCGGACGGAAAAAACATACAGCCTCGTTCCCGAGGTCGATGCGGAAACGTGCACCGGCTGCGGGGAGTGCGGGCGTGTTTGCCAGTTCAGCGCCATTGTGTCGCTCGGGAAAAAAACCATGGTCTTCAACGAGCTGTGCCACAGCTGCGGCGCCTGCAGCCGCATCTGCCCCTCCGGGGCCATCCGGGAGACCCCGAAGAAGACCGGGCTGCTGACCATTGGGCGGAGAGACCACATCACGTTTGTATCCGGTCGTCTCGATGTTGGCCAGGCCATGTCGCCGCCGGTCATCCGCGAGACCTTGAAACACGCAAGCAAGGACGGACTGACCATCGTGGATTGCCCTCCCGGCACCTCGTGCCCGTTCGTGACGGCGGTCAAGGGGTGCGATGCCGTGCTGCTTGTCACGGAGCCGACGCCTTTCGGCCTGCACGACTTGAAGCTCGCCGTCGAGACGATCCGCGAGCTGGGCATCCCGTTCGCGGTGGTCGTCAACCGCTCAAACGGCGAGCGCAACCGCATCAGTGAATATTGCGAGATGGAAGGCATTGAGCTTCTGCTGCAGATTCCCGAAGACCGCCGCGTCGCCGAGGCCTATTCCCGCGGCGCCGCCCTCACCACCGCCCTGCCCGAACTAAAGGAAACCATTGCTTCGCTTCCGGAAAAAATGAAGGCTCTTGCATGAAAGAACTCGTGATCATCAGCGGGAAGGGTGGTACGGGGAAGACGAGCATCACCGCCTCGTTCGCGGCTTTGGCCGAGTTTGCCGTGCTGGCCGACTGCGATGTCGATGCCGCCGACCTGCATCTTGTCCTGAGCCCCAACATTCAAACCAGCACGACCTTCACCAGCGGCCACGCCGCCGAAATCCGCGCGGCCGACTGTACGCAGTGCGGTCTATGCGAAGAGCTCTGCCGTTTCGATGCCATCCGTAATTTCCAGGTCGATCCGTTGAGCTGCGAAGGGTGCGGGGCCTGCGTCGAATTCTGCCCGGTCAAGGCGATCGACTTTCCGGAGCAGGATTGCGGCGAATGGCATGTTTCGGCCACGCGCAACGGCGAGATGGTGCATGCGCGCATGCATCCCGGCGCGGAAAACTCCGGCAAGCTCGTCAGCCTCGTCCGGCAGGAGGCGCGCAAGATCGCCATCCGGCAAAACAGCGCATTTCTTCTGGTGGACGGCCCGCCCGGCATCGGTTGCCCGGTGATCGCCTCCATTACGGGCGCCGATGCCGTGCTGGTTGTCTCGGAGCCGACGCTCTCCGGCGAGCACGACCTGAAGCGCGTGCTGGAGCTGGCCAACCATTTCAAGATTCCGGCGATGGTCTGCATCAACAAGTGGGACATCAACGCAGTGATGACGCAGCGGATCGAGCAAACCGCCCGGGAACTGGGGGCGACGCCCGTCGGGCGCATTCCATATGACCCGGCGGTGACCACCGCGCAGATCAACGCCCGGGCGTTGGTCGAGGATTCCGACGGCGAGGCCGCCCGGGCCGTTCGCGAAACCTGGAGCACCGTATGTTCGACGATATGATGGCTGCCATCGAAGAGCGCGCGAAATATTTTGGCCCGATGCGGGATGCCAATGCCTATGCCAAGGTGCATGGCGAGTGCAACGACACGGCGGAGGTCTGGCTGCGCATCGACGGGGGGCGGGTCCGGAAGGGTTCGTTCATGACCGACGGATGCGGCTATTCCAAGCATTGCTGCGCGACCGCCGTCAAACTGGCCGAGGGCATGAAAACGGAGGACGCCGCGGCCATGACGCAGGAGCAAGTGCTCGAAGCCACCGGCCCGCTGCCGGAAGACCACCGGCATTGCGCCCTGCTCGCGGCCAACACGGTTCGGCAAGCCATCGACAACTTCCAAAACGCAACCCCGAAGGTTCCGTTGAGCGAACGGCTGAAACAACTTTTGGACAAGGAGCGTGGCCATGCCTGAAAACGAACACCGCAACTGCCTGCTCTGCGGCGATCTTAATCCG
Organism: Pontiella desulfatans; assembly: GCF_900890425.1. Taxonomy (NCBI): domain Bacteria; kingdom Pseudomonadati; phylum Kiritimatiellota; class Kiritimatiellia; order Kiritimatiellales; family Pontiellaceae; genus Pontiella; species Pontiella desulfatans. Next base: position 242,675 of record NZ_CAAHFG010000004.1, read on the forward strand.
CGGTCGCTCGGCCTCCGGTTCGAGCCCCATGGAGACGATGGCGTTCGTGCGGAATTCCAGGGGCACGAGGATTTGCAGGGCTACGACGGTATCCTGCACGGCGGAATCATTGCCTCGTTGCTGGATTCGGCCATGACCCACTGCCTGTTCCACCGCAAGGTGCGGGCGGTGACCGGTGACCTTCAAATCCGCTACAAGCACTCCATCCCCTGCAACTCAACGGTCGATGTGCAGGCCAAGCTGGTGGAGAGCCACCCTCCGCTCCACCGCCTCAAGGCCCGAATCCTGATGGGCCGCAAAACCATGGCGCGGGGCGAGGCGCGATTCATGGAAATCGACAAGAAAGCAGCGCCATGACTACCGTCCTGAAAATCATCGTCGATAACCATGCGGCAAAGGGCCTGGCCGCTGAGCATGGGCTTTCCATGCTGATCGAATCCGGTGGCAGGAGAATCCTTTTCGATGCCGGCCAGGGGGATGCGCTGGAAAACAATTCGAGGCAGCTGGGGCTCGACCTCAAACACATCGATGCCCTGGTGCTGAGCCACGGCCACTACGACCATACCGGGGCCGTCGATTTCGTGATGCAGGAGAATCCGGAAGTGCAGGTCTACGCGCACCCGGCCATCTTTAGCGAACGCTACAGCATTTATCCGGGCAAGGATGCCAAGGATATCTCGATGCCTTCGGAAGAGCGGCTCATTGTGGGCAACCTGCCCGATTCGCAGCTCAACTGGGTCAAGGCACCGACGCAAATCGCCCCCGGCGTCTGGCTGACTGGCCCCATTCCGCGCCTGCATCCGCTCGAAGACACCGGCGGCCCCTTCTTCGAGGATCCTGAAGGGCAAATCCCCGACCCAATCGCCGACGACATGGCCATGTGGATCGAAACCAAAGCAGGCCTGGTGGTCGTTTGCGGGTGTTGCCATTCGGGAATCATCAACACGCTCGGCCATATCCTCGCCGCGAGTGGCTCAAGCCGGATCCGGGGCATCATCGGCGGGCTTCACCTGCGAAACTCTTCCGACGAGCGGTTGCATGCCACCGTTGATGTGCTCCGTGCGTATGCGCCCGAATTCATGGTGCCGTGCCACTGCACCGGCACCCTCGCCACCGATTTTTTCAAGCAAAACCTAAAAACCGAAATACACCCCGGCTACGCCGGATTTGAACTTAAGACAGGAGAACCATCATGAGCGAATGTGCAGCCCACCCCCCGGTGAATCCGGAAGAGGACCAGAAAAAAATCAATGCGCGGATGGCGCAGGTGAAACATAAGATATGCGTACTGTCCGGCAAGGGCGGCGTTGGCAAGAGCACCGTGGCCGTCAACCTCGCTACGGCACTGGCGGATGCAGGGAAGCAGGTTGGTCTGTTGGATATCGATATCCACGGCCCGAGCGTCCCGACCATGCTCGGCCTCGGCACCACCCCGCTGGTTTCGAATGCGGATTCGGTCGATCCGATCCATGTCGGCAACCTGAAGGTGATGTCGGTCGGCTTCCTTTCCCAGAACGAAGACGAAGCGTTCATCTGGCGCGGCCCGATGAAGATGGGCGTCATCAAGCAGTTCCTCGGCGACGTTGAATGGGGCGAACTGGACTACCTGATCGTCGACTGCCCTCCCGGCACGGGCGACGAACCGCTTTCGATCTGCCAGTTGATCGAAGAGCCCGACGGCGCGGTGATTGTGACCACCCCGCAGCAGGTGGCGACGGTTGACGTTCGGAAATCCCTGACCTTCTGCAACAAGCTATCGATGCCGGTGCTGGGCATTGTGGAAAACATGAGCGGCTTCGCCTGCCCGAAATGCGGCGAGGTGGTGGAGATCTTCAACACCGGCGGCGGCGAAAAGATGGCCGCCGACTTCCGCGTCCCGTTCCTCGGCAAGCTGCCGATCGATCCCGCCATTGGCAAGGCGTGCGATGCCGGCCTGCCCTTCATCCAGAGCCACGCCGCCACCGAAACCGCGCACATGCTGCGCGAGATCATCAGACCCTTTCTTGAAACCGATAAACCCCAACCCAAGGAAACCGAAACCATGAAAATCGCCATCCCAACCGCCGACGGAAAGTTAAACCTGCACTTTGGCCACTGCGCTGCATTCACCCTGCTGGACATCGATCCAGGTAGCAAAACCATCACCGCCTCCACCGAAATCGAGGCCCCGCCGCATGAACCGGGCCTGCTTCCGCCCTGGCTCGCGGAACGCGGCGTGAACCTGATTATCGCCGGGGGCATGGGCCAACGGGCGCAATCGCTGTTCACCGCGCAGAATATCGAGGTCATCGTCGGAGCCCCGTCCGAAACCCCGGAAACACTGGTGAAGGCCTACATGGCCGGTGCGCTCGAAACCGGCACCAATGCCTGCGACCACTAGGCCGCTATTTTTTACAGACCCTTGAAAAATCTTATGGGTCGACCTAGGCAGGATTGTCCAAACGCCCATTATTTGGGCGTTTCTTTGCTGTTTCCAGTCCAGAACGGCGTTAGGATTATCGCTCCTACTAAAAAGGCACTATTATGCATGAAGATATTGTGAAAATGAACGAGCGCTACCAGGCGGAGAGCGAAGTGCTCCAGCAGGTGCGCGACGAAGTGGCCAAGGTGATCATCGGCCAGGAAGACCTGATCGAGGCGCTGCTGCTCGCGCTGCTCTGCAACGGGCACGTGCTGATTGAAGGGATTCCCGGCTTGGCCAAGACGCTGGCCGTCACAACGCTCTCGCAGACGTTGCATGCCGGGTTCAACCGCATCCAGTTCACGCCCGACCTGCTGCCCGGCGACTTGATCGGCACCATGATGTACAACCCCAAGACCAACGAGTTCACTCCGCACATGGGGCCGATCTTCGCCAACATTATCCTCGCCGACGAAATCAACCGCTCGCCGGCCAAGGTGCAGAGCGCGCTGCTCGAAGCCATGCAGGAGCACCAGGTTTCCATCGGCGACACGACCTACAAGCTCGACGAACCGTTCCTGGTGCTGGCCACCCAGAACCCGGTCGAGCAGGAGGGCACCTATCACCTGCCCGAAGCGCAGGTCGACCGCTTCATGTTCAAGCTCGACGTCGTATACCCCACCAAGGAAGAGGAGCACCGCATCCTCAAGCGCATGGGCAAGACCAAGGTCGATCTCGGCGTCAACGCCGTGATGGAAGTGGCCGACATCAACCGTCTCCGCGCCATGGTGGACGATGTCTTCATGGACGAAAAGCTCGAGCACTACATCCTCGATCTCGTCCAGGCCACCCGCGATCCCAAGCGCTTCGGGCTCGATTGCGCCGATATGATCCGCTACGGCGCCTCGCCGCGCGCCACCATCTTCCTTTCCGTTGCCGCGCGCGGCCGCGCCATGCTCAACGGCCGCGGCTACGTGGTCCCGCAGGACGTCAAGGACGTTGCCCTCGACGTGCTCCGCCACCGCGTGCTGCTCACCTACGAAGCCGCCGCCGAGGAGAAGAGTTCGGAGGATATCCTGAAGCAGATCCTCGACACCGTCGAAGTCCCCTAGGAATGAAGAATTCTTAATTTCGATGCCCGATCCCAAGTCACAGAATCTCCTGAAAAAGGTCCGCGAAATCCAGATCGTCAGCCGCAAGGTGGTGAACGAGCTGCTGGGCGGGGAATATAAGAGCGCCTTCAAGGGGCGCGGCATGGAGTTCGACGAAGTGCGCGAATACATGCCCGGCGACGAGGTGCGGACGATCGACTGGAACGTGACCGCCCGCACCGGCAAGCCGTTCGTCAAGCGCTTCATCGAAGAACGCGAACAGGCGCTCTTTTTCCTGGTCGACATGTCGGCATCGGGTTCGTTCGGTTCAACCCCCAAATCGAAGAACGAAATCGCCGCCGAGTTGTGCGGGCTGCTGGCGTTTTCCGCCATCAAGAACAACGACAAGGTGGGGCTGATCATCTTCACCGACGAGATCGAACTGTTTGTTCCGCCCGACAAGGGGCAGCTGCACGTGCTGCACCTGATCCGCGAAATCCTCAGCTTCGAGCCCAAGCGAAAGGGAACCTGCATTGCCTGCGCGCTCGACTATCTCGGCAAGATGGTTAAAAAGAAGTGCGTGACATTCTTGATTTCAGATTTCCAGGACGCGGATTACGACAAGCAGCTCAAGCTTGCCGCCCTCCACTACGACCTGGTGGCCATCACCATCACCGATCCGCGCGAGCTGGAGCTGCCCAACGCCGGACTGGTGGAACTGACCGACGCCGAAACCGGCGAGCAGATCCTGGTCGATACCGCCAGCAGCACCGCCCGTAAAAAATTCAACGTGGCGGCCCGCGCGCGCCATCTCGAAATCAAGGATTCGCTCACGCGGCTCAACATCGACCAGATCGACGTGCAGACCAACCAGGACTACATGCGCAGTCTCATCCGCTTTTTCCAGACCCGCGACCGGAGGCAGACGCTGTGACGTTTTGGAAGGTCAAAGGTCGGACGGTCGAAGGTCGAAGGTCGGCGAAGGGGTCGGCCCTATATTTTAATGTTTTATGGCTGATGGCTTTGTTCCTGTTGGCGGGTTGCAAGGAGGAGGCGGTTCGGCAGGAATTCTCGGAGCCGGTCTATTCGGCGCAATACCGCCAGGCCTCGACCACCGTGATTGTTTCGTTGAGCGCGACGAATATTGCGAGCTCCGGGCAAATCCGGATGATGATCGATGTGCATGCGCCGGAGGGATCCGACGTGGTGGTTCCCGAGCTCGGCGGCCTGGTTGTACCGTTTAGCGTGGGCGATGGCTATTCCGAACCTGTCCAGTTCCTGCCGAATGGAAAGTTGCTGCACCGCCGGGTCTGGATACTGCTGCCCGGATTGCCCGGCGAGACGGTTTTCCAACCGGTCGAAATCCAGGTGGGAAGCGACGCGGTGAAAACCAAGGCGGTCAATGTTTCGGTTTCCTCGCTGCTGCCGGCGGGGATCGAAAAGCCGGAGATCAAGGATATCGTCGCGCCGGTGGAATTGTTGCCGGAGGAAAAGAAGCGGCAGCAGATTAAATATATCCTGCTTGCGTTTTCGGGAAGCGTGGCGTTTCTGGCGCTGGTTCTGCACTGGATGAGCCGTCCGAAAAGGAGGGTTGTTCTGGCACCCGACGAGGCGGCGCTGCAGGCGCTTGGCACGCTACCAGAGGATGCGCTCGCGCGGATCGACGAAACCCGGCGCATCCTAATCGAATACCTTGAACGCCAGTTCGAGATTCGGACCGCCGGGAAAACCACCGGTGAAATCATTCGCAACATTCCAAAATACCCCTTGCTCGGACGCCGCATCAGGCTGGTCAACGAGCTGACCACCAACGACCTCATCCGTTTTTCGAACCGGATTCCGGAGCGATATACGGAGGAGTTCGCGGACTATGTGCGCTGGTTCGTTGAGGAAACAACGGAGGCCTTGTGCGAATAGCACTACCATGGGCGTTGCTGTTCCTGTTGCCGGTTCTGAAAATGATAATCGATCATTTCCGGAAATCCGGGGGGGAGGGCGTGCAGTTTTCTTCGCTCTCCTCGTTCAAGAAGGTTCCGCAAACCACCCGACAGCGGTTCATGCCGCTGCTCTTCTGGCTACAGGTACTGGCCCTGGTGCTGCTCACGTTTGCCTGCGCCAAGCCGCAGGTGAAGGACATGACCCAGGGCATCCCCAAGGAGGGGGTCGCGATCGAGATGGTGGTGGACATTTCGAGCTCTATGGATATCTCGATGCCTTTCCAGGACACCACCATGAGCCGCATGGAAGTCACCAAGAAGGTCGTGGAGCAATTCGCCTCCGAGCGCCCGAACGACCTGCTCGGCCTCATCACCTTCGCGCGCTACGCCGACACCGTCTGTCCATTGACGCTCAGCCACGATTCGCTGCTCTACTTCATCCAAGACCTTGAAATCGAATCGCGCCCGAACGAGGATGGCACCGCCTTCGGCGACGCGGTCACGCTGGCCGCCGCGCGCCTGAAAACCGCGGAGGAGCGCTATGTTGCCGAAGCGAACGAGGAGGCCGGCTACGAGATCAAGAGCAAGGTGATCATCCTGCTGACCGACGGCAACAACAACTGCGGCCGACACTTGCCGATGGAGGGCGCGGCGCTGGCCGAACACTGGGGCATCCGCCTGCATACGATCGCCATCACCGATCCTCCGGAAATGAAAACCATCCAGACGCCGGAAGGCCCGGTGCAAATCGAGGAGGAGCCGCTGGTGCAGGAGCGCATCCTGGAAAAGATGGCCGAAACCACCGGCGGCATCTACCGCCGCGCCACCGACGAAGCCTCGCTGCGCGATGTCTATGAAGAGATCAACGCCATGGAAACCTCCGAGATCGAGTCGGACTGCTACCATACCTATAAGGACGTGTTCCAGCCCTTCGCCGCATTGGGGCTCTTGCTGCTGGTCGGACACTCCGTGCTGACCACCACGTGGTTGAGGAGGATTCCATGAGTGCGTATTGCATATTACGTATTTCGTATTGCTTGCAGGGAACGGAAGCAACCGAAGTCCCACGCACTTGCAATACGCAATACGCAATACGGAATAGCAAGGAGGTTTCCTCCTAATGCCGATCTATTTCTATAATCCCAACGTGCTGCTTTGGCTTTGGTTGGTTCCGGCCGCGGCCGGGCTGTTCATCTATGCCGCGGTGAAGCGGAAGCAGGCCATCCGGGCCTTCGGCGCGGGCGCCCTGTTCATTAGCCGCAAGCGCGAGGCGGCGGGCAGCTGCCTGGCCATCGCCTTGGTGGTGTTCGCGCTCGCCCAACCCGCCTGGAACCTGCAGGAGCAGGAACTGCAGGAGAGCGGGCGCGATGTGGTTTTCCTGCTCGACGTTTCGCGCAGCATGCTGGCCGAAGACATGCACCCCAACCGGCTGGAAAATGCCAAGACCGCCATCCTTGATTGTGTCGAAGGGTTGTCGGGCGACCGCGTGGGGCTGGTGCTGTTCGCCGGATCGGCCGAAATCCGCTGCCCGTTGACGGTGGACTACGACTATTTCCGCATGGCGCTGCGGCAGGCCTCGCCCAACAGCGTTTCGGCGGGCGGCACGATGATCGGGCACGCCGTGGAACGCACGCTCGAAAAGCTGCTCGATCCGGAGAAGGCCGGCATGCAGGATTTGATTTTGATTACCGACGGGGAAGACCTGGTGGATGGCCCCGATGAGGTTGAGGCGGTCAAGAAGCTGGAGGAGGCCGGCGTGCGGCTCATTGCCATCGGCATTGGCGACCGTTCGCGCGGTAGCCGCATTGCGCTGGAGGACGAAGAGAGCGGCACCCGGTCCTATATGAAGCACGGCAAGACCGAGGTCTGGACCAAGCTGCACTCGGAGACCCTCCGCCAAATGACCGCCGCCGTTGCGGACGGCATCTATTTCGATGTGGCCAACGGCCCGTTCGACCTGGCGCGCATCTACCGCCAGATCATGGAGCACGCCCAGCTCTCCTCCACCGATTCCCAGGTAATGGAACGCTACGAGGAACAGTTCCACCTCTTTCTCGGGTCCGCCGTCATCGTTCTACTCGCCTCGAACCGATGGAGGAAAAAACGATGAGGGTCAAAGGTCGAAAGGTCGAAAGTCGAAGGTCACCCCGACCGTTCGTGCGGCGGCCCGGGAGGAACCGGGCCCTCCAACTTTTCTTGCTACTCGTTGCCGCAACAGCCAACGCCAACCCGGCGAAGCTGTTCACGGCGGGGAACGCGGCGCTGGCGGAGAGCCGGTTCGAAGATGCAATCAACGCCTATCAAGAGGCGCTGGCCGAGGCGCCAGAGTCGGCCGAGATTGTGTTCAACCTCGGCACGGCGCAGTATCGGGCGGGAACGTTCGAGGAGGCGGTGGTGTCGTTCGAATATGCCGCATCGATGGCGGAAACCGACGCGATGCGCAGCCAGTGCTGGTATAACATCGGCAACTGCATGGTGAAGACCGGCGAGGGCCTGCGCGAGATGGACCCGCATGCCATGGTGGGCTATTGCCAGCAGGCGGCGTGGTTCTACCGCATGGCGCTGGGCTACGACATCAACTTTGAAAACGCGGCCTACAACCTGGAGATCTCCCAGCTGATTGCGGCGGAGATCGAGGAGGAGATCCGCGAGCAGGAAGAGAAGGAACAGCAGGAAAACGAGCTGATCACCTACATCCGCGAAAAACTGCAGGAGTTCATCGGGCGCCAAACGCAATTGCTTGAAACCCAGGATACCGGCGAACCGCAAACGCGTCTCGCAGCGGAGACGCGCGAGCTGGCGAAGGTGATGGAGGCTTCCGGCCTGCATGCGGACATCCCGATGCCGGATGGAGCAACGGTGCCGGGGCCGCTGAAGGAAACCTGGGAACATACGCTCAAGGCGGCGGGCGCCATGGCCCTGCCGGACCAGCCGACGGCGTTGGCCGAGCTGGTTGCCGCGCTCGGCGCCGCACCCGAAGACCCGAACCAGCAGGACGGCGAATCGGATGAGGAGGGCGAGGACTACGAAGACTACGACATGGAGTATGAGGAGTCGGACGAGGATGCGGACATGTATGAGGAGGCCGACCCGTTCGGCGACTTCTCGGAATACGAGGAAATCCGCGGCGTGCCGCCCCCGAACCAGACCGAGATGGACATCCTTGCGGAGGAAGTGCGCAACCAGGAACGGCGCAAGGAAAAGAAGGCCGGCGAATACAAAGCGGTCGAGAAGGATTGGTAAAATGAAGCAGAGGAAACGACGGATTGATTGCCACAAGAGAACGCAAAGACCGCAGAGCCTTTACATGCTGCTCTTTGGTGTTTTCTGTGCTCTTTCGTGGCCAACCAAAGCGGGGGCGGAAACCAATTCCTATGCCCAGGCAACGGCGACGGAAACGAACGTTTTCCTGGGGCAGGTATTCAACCTGGATGTGATCGTGAAGGCCGGGGAAAAGCCGGATGCGCCGGATGTGGGGAGCATCGCCGATTTCAATGCAACCGTACTGGATGCCGGTAAACCCACCAGCACAACCAACACCTGGCTCTACCGCTTCGCCCTGCGCGCCAAGCGCGAGGGCGAGCTCTCGGTTCCGGCGCTGCGCTTTGGCAGCGTTTATACGAAGCCTGTCGGCATTAGGGCCAACAAACCCGAAGCCACCGACCGGATGAGGCTTGAGCAACAACTCTCGGCCAAGGCCGTCTATGTGGGTGAACCGGTCCTGCTGACCACCACCTGGGACAGCACCTACCAGTTCGGAGCGATCAAGGCGGTGGATTTCCACTTCCCGATTCTGAACGACAAACGGTTCCAGACGCTGGAGCTCCACGAACCGGACAAGGAAAAGCAGGCCAACGCCACCGGCCTCCCGGTGCACGGCACGCGCGTGCTGGCCACCCGCAACAGCTATCAGGCCGAGGGCGCGCAGCACCAGGCGCTTTCGTTCAGCAAGGTTTTGATTCCGAAGAAGAGCGGCACGATGGCCATTCCCCCGGCCACCCTGCTCTGCGCGGCGGAAAAGGAGAAGGATACGAACAATCCGAAAACACGCCGCTCGGCCTTCCAATATCCGGCCTACTTCGACAACACCTTCTTCGACCAGAACGTGACGGGCCAGAGCTGGACGCGGATCTTCACCGAATCGGAGCCGCTGGAGCTGGAGGTTAAGCCGTTGCCCGCCGAGGGGCGGCCCGACCTGTTCAACGGCATGGTCGGCGAGTATGGAATCGAGGTTGAGGCGGAACCGACTGACGTGCGCGTGGGTGAGCCGATTACCCTGACGATCAAGGTGACGGCCACCCACTTCATGGAGAACATTTTCCTGCAGCCGTTGCGCTACCAGCCCTACCTCGTTAACCGCTTCGAGATTCCGACCGACCGCTCCCTGCCGCAGCTCATTGGGAAATCGAAAATCTACACGCAGACCATCCGCCCGCTTTCCACCAGCAACACCGAAATCCCGCCGATTCAACTGGCCTACTTCAGCCCCGCTTCGAACGCCTACCTGACGGCGCAGTCCGCCACGATCCCGATCCGCGTTTCGCCCGCGGAGGAGATCGGCGTGTTTGGCCGGGGCAACTTCCAAAACCGGTTGCGTGCGGTGGAAGAGGGCATCCGGCACAACTATGAAAACCCGGACATGCTGAAGAGCAAGCGGCTCCCGCTGCTGGGCTGGGCGCATGCCTATGCCGTCCTGGGGATCCTCCTCCTGCCCCCGCTGCTCCTTGGCGGAGCATCGCTGGTTTCGTTGTTTGGCGAAAAGCGGCACCACATCCACCGTACGGCCAAGGCGGCCCGCGCCTACAAGGTGTTCCGGAAAAACGCGGCGCACATCCGCACCCACAAGATGAAAACCGAAATCTACGGGGATCTCGACCGGGTGTTGCGCGCCTATCTCGGCGACCGCCTGCACCTCAACCCCGGCGCGCTCTCCTTCCGCGATGCAGAGATGCGTTTGATGGATGCCGGCGCCGATATCCAAACGCTGGAAGAGCTTAAGAACCTGTTTGCCCTTTGCGAAGCCTATCGCTTCACCAACGAGTATGACGAGCAAGGCGATAGCAAGCAGATCATCCGCGAAGCAAACCGTATTGTTAAGACGGTTGAGAGGAATTTAAAATGATATTCGAAATTGGAAATTGGAAATTTGGAGAATAGTCATGATGCCGGTCTACGAACTCGATGTTTATCAGCTTTCAGAAAAACTATCCGACATGGTCTGGTTCGATTTCGACGGGTGGGCGCCCAAGGCACAGAAAACCATCGGCTATCAAGTGATCCGGTCTTCTGACAGCATTGCGGCCAATCTGGCGGAAGGCTATGGCAGGTACACGCCGGCAGACCGGAAAAAGTTCTACCGCTATTCCAGAGGTTCACTGGAAGAGACTAAGGCATGGCTGCGCAAAGCCACTCGGAGAACGGTCATCTCGAAAGAACGAGCAAACGAGTACAAGCCCATTATTGATGAACTTGGCCCAAAATTGAACGCATTCATAAAGAGTACAAAGTAGATGAAATCCAAATTTCCAATTTCCATTTTCAAATTTCTGGCGTTGCTGACTCTTGGATCTCAAACAGCTCTTGCAATCGATTATCGCCTAACCACCCTCGAAACGGCGCAAGGCATGTTCCGCTCGGCGACGAACTCGGCGATGTATGCCGAGGCGGCCCGGCAGTTTGATTTCCTGGTCCATGAGGAGGGCATCCGCAATGGGCACCTGTTCTACACCGTGGGCAATTGCTGGTTCATGGCGAACGATGTCGGCCGGGCGATCCTGAACTATCGGCGGGCGGAACAATACATGCCGAACCATGCAGACCTGAAGCACAACCTGATGTCGGCGCTGGAGCTGCGCACCGACCTGATTCCGGAAAAGGAACCGCACCCGCTCGCGGCCAACCTGCTGGGCTGGCACATCAACACCCCGACCACGCTGCGCTGGTGGCTGTTCGCGTTTTGCTGGCTGCTGTTCTGGGGGGCGTGGTTCTGGATGGAGCGCTCCACCAAAAAGGAAGCCCGCGTGACGGCACTGGCCACCGGCCTCCTTTCGGCCATCCTGCTGGCCTCGTTGTTGACGGAAACCTTCGTGGAACGCCGGGCCAAACCGGGCGTTGTGGTGGCGAAGGAAGTGCTGGCGCGAAAGGGCGACGGCAACATGTACGCCCCCGCCTTCCTGGAGCCCTTGCATTCAGGCACCGAGTTCAAGGTGGTTGAAGACCGCCAGAAATGGTGGCACATCCAACTGGCCGACGGACAAACCTGCTGGATTCCCGCCAACGCGGCGGAGACGGTCGCGCTGAAGTAGGCTGAAACGCTCCGCACGCGCGCCTACGACAGCAGCTCGCGAACCTTGGCGACCACCTTGTCGGGCGTGAAGGGTTTTTCCAGCACGGCGGCATCCGCCGGAACGCCTTCTTCCACCAGCTGGGAGCGGGAGTAGCCGGACATGAAGAGCACTTCGATTTCCGGATAGAGTTCCTTCGCGGCAACGGCCAGCTCGGCGCCGCCGAGACCGGGCATCACGACATCGGTGAACAGCAGGTCGATCTTCCCCTTGTACTGGCGGGCCACCTTTACGCCTTCCCAGCCCTCTTCGGCCAGCAATACGGTGAAGTCCTGCATTTCCAGGGTTTGGGCAACGAGCGTGCGGATCATGGGATCGTCTTCAACGAGCAGGATGGTTGCACCGCCAACCGGTTCGGCAGAGGTCTGCGGCTCCTTTTTCTCTTTTGGAGCTTCCTCCGGGGTTCCGGTACAAAGCTTATCCTTGTGGTAAATGTCGTCGGCAAGGTTCATGACGGGGAGATAGATGAAGAAGGTGGTTCCGCTACCCACCTTGCTGGCGACTTCGATGAAGCCATCGTTTTCCTTCATGATGCTTTTGACGATGGAGAGGCCCAAGCCCGTCCCCTTGCCGGATTCCTTGGTGGTGAAGAAGGCCTCGAAGATTTTGCCGATGATTTCTTCGTCAATGCCAACGCCGGTGTCGTGCACGGAGATCTCGGCATACGGCCCGGCGGATAGCTTGCCGGGCTTGTTGCACTCGCCGTCCTCGACCTGCCGACTGCCCACCTTGATGGTGATGCGCCCGCCGTTGGGCATGGCATCGCGCGCATTGACGGCCAGGTTCATGAGCACCTGGCCCATCTGGACGGGGTCGGCCTTGACGTAGATCGGCTCATGGTAGGACTTGGTGACGAGCGTGATTCTCTCGCCAATCAGGCGGTTGAGCATTTTGTCGGTATCCTGCAAGGTGCTGTTCAAGTCCAGGGTAACGGGTTCGGTTTTTTCCTTTTGGCTGAAGCTGAGCAATTTTCGGGTGATGAAGGAGGCCTTGCGCGCGGCATCGATGACCTCCTTGGCATACTGCCCGGTTTCTTCCCCGCGGGGGTCGGCGACAATAAGGCTGGAGTAACCATCGATGATGGTGAGCAGGTTGTTGAAGTCGTGCGCAATGCTGCCAGCGAGCCGGCCAACCGCTTCCATTTTCTGGGAATGGTGCAGCTGTTCGTTGAGCATCGCGCGCTCGTTCTCGAGCATTTCGCGCTCGACGGCGGGCATGATGATGTTCTTTCCCAGCAGAATGTTGAGCAGGACTAGCAAGAACAGGACGCTCAGCATATAGAGCGCGATTGCAAAAGAAACCGATGCCGTGATTCCGGCGTCGCCAAAGGATACATGCCCCATCATCTTCAAGAGAAAGATCAGCAGGCCCCCGGTCGCGATCGCCGAAACGATTGAAGCAACAAACAGGATGAGTAGTATTTTGCTTTTCAGGCTCTTGCTGTTGAGTGGCATGTTTCCCCCGCAATAATGATGCATTGCAAGCAAGATAGCATCTCGCGTTGGCGGCACACGTCTAAAATGCGTTGAATCCAACAACGAATGGATGAATTATTGCACCTCTGCCCAGTTCCAGAAGTTCTTCAACATGCACAAGCCAACCGCCTGCGATTTTTCCGGATGGAACTGGGTGGCGAACACGTTGTCTTTCCAAACACTGGTGCAGTATTCAATGCCGTATTCGGTTTTTCCGGCAACGATCGATTCGTCTTGGGGGCAGACATAGAACGAGTGGACGAGATAGAAAAAGGAACCATTGTCGATGCCCTCGAACATGGGGCAATCCGGCTGGGTTTCTTCCATGCGGTTCCACCCGATCTGAGGAACCTTCAGCTCCTTTGGCAGGTCGAACCGCTTAACCGTGCCAGCGAAAATGCCAAGGCCTTCAACGCCTGGGGATTCCTCGGAGCTTTCGAACAAGGCTTGAAGTCCCAGGCAAATGCCCATCATGGGCTTGCCGGCCTGCACCCAGCCTTCTATGGCATCGACGAAATCGTGCTCGACCAAATGCGCCATGCAATCGCCGAACGCCCCCACCCCCGGCAGGATGAGCGCCCGGCAGTCGGCCAGCTCCTGGTTGCGTGTTACGATCTTCGCGTCGAGTTCGAGGAAACGGAAGGCGTTCGTGACGCTTCCGAGGTTTCCCATGCCATAGTCGATAATGCCAATCATATTCCGTTTCCTTTTAAAAGAGCGAACAGTGTATCCACCGCACCCGCCATGGGAACACAAAAAAGCCGGGAATTCACCGCGGCAACCGGCAAGACTTAAAATAGTATTTTTTGCTAGGAAATTTTTGTGGCGAGTTTATGTCCATGCATCTATCATTGCAGCGTTCATTAAGTGAGGACACCATGGAAGCAAACGTACCACTCGACACGCTGAACAAAGCCACCAAATGCAAACACAACTGTGTTTGCCAGACGGAGGGCGGCAAACCGTATTGCCAAATCAGCGAGACGGTCAACGGTACTGTTTTCTTTGTGAATTCCCGCCATCCAAACGGGTGCTCCTACCAGCATGCGTTCGGCAGCGTGTTCATGTGCACCTGCCCCGTGCGGCAGGAAATCTATACCAAGCTGCACATCTGATCCGGGGGGCCCGCCATCAACGCAGCGTTTTATTATTCCCCCCTTGCGGCCGATGTATTAAGACGGTAGGCGCTTTGCGCAATGAATCCGTTGCACGGACATGGTTCGGGTGTATTCGTTGCATTGCATAAAATGCATAACCATAGATAATGGATTGAAGGAGAAAACAACATGACCAAGCAAATACCTGCCATCGTACTCGCCATAGCCTGCCTCGCCCTGGTCTTCGGGCTCTACGGATCCAAGAAGGAAAACGCCAATCTCCGGCAGCAAATAGCCGAGTTGGCCACCGGTATCGAAGCGTGGGCACTCGACGATTTCGCCGCCGGGATGCCTCCCGAAACGGAACCGGCCATGGTTGTGCAAAACCCGGCACAACTTGACGTTGTGGCTCCGGAGGTTCCGGAAGCACCCGAAGAGAAGGAACCCGCCAGCCAGCGGATGATGAGCAGCCTTTCCAAGATGATGGAAAACCCCACCATGAACAAGGTGATGGTGGCCAGCCAGCGCGGGGCGGTGGGCGCGCTCTATTCCGACTTGGTCGAATATCTCGGCCTCAACAAGGAAGAGACCGACTATTTCATGGACTTGCTGATGTTCCGCCAAATGAAGCAGATGGACCTCGGAATGAAAATGATGGCCGGCGACCTGGACGAGGAGCAGAAGCAACAAATGGGGAAAGAGCTGCAGGAGGCCGGGGAAACCGTTAAAACCGAAATGGAAAAGTTCCTCAACAACCCGGACGACTTTGCCGAATTCGAATTCTATGAAAAAACCATGGGCGAACGCATGATGCTTTCGCAGATGGATCAGAAACTGTCCTCAACGGAAACCGCGCTTCCCGACGAAACCTACCGCGAGCTACTGGGCATGATGAGCGACGAAAAGAAAAACTATGATTTCAGCTCCGACCTGCACGACGAAAAGAACATGGACATGAGCCCGGAACGCTTTTCCAAGGATAACATCCAGAAGTTTTCCGCCGACATGGATGCCCTCAACGGGAACATCATCGCAAAAGCGGAAGGCATGCTGACCCCCGAACAGTTCGAAGCCTTCAAAGACGCCATCAAAACCACGGCGGAACTGCAGAAGTCGCAGTTGGAGATGGCCTCGCAAATGTTCGGCGGCGGCAAATAATCCGATCCGGCGGAAGCGAAACCATGCTGGGGTAAAATAGGCAAAATGATTGGGGCAGAATCTTGTCCCCATTTAGTTCCGGCTTTGCCGGGGCGGGGCAACATGGTGGAAAGAAAATTTGAGAAAACTATGAATATTTCCATGGGCCGGGTGTTTAGTAGGCATGAATGGAGATAGGAAATGACTGAAACAGCCCAACAGAAGTTTGTCGATCATCCTGCGCCCAGCACAGGGCTCTTCTCTATCTTTCTTTTCAGCATTGCCGCCCTTCTTGCCAGCCTTCCGCTTGTAGCCGCAGACCTACCTCCAGACGAGATAGGAAGAAACATATCCATTGGTGCATTTGCCACCATAGGCATATCAATCGCTATTCTGTGTTTCTACTTCTGGCCCCTCTTCACAACGTACTACACGATGGATGCCCATGGCATCGTGGTGAAGTATGGCCCATGGATCCGTAGGTTCCCATGGGATGAGTTTACAACTGCCTATTGGCAGAAGGGAATGTTCGCGACCCGTATCGGGTGGCCATCCACCACACCATGTGTACGGCTGTCAAATGGCGTAGTCCTGAAGAGAAAGAAGAAATGGGGATTGTACCTGACCCCAAATTCTCCCGAAGCATTCCTTCAGAAGCTCGATATGCTTGCGCCGGAATTGACCCATGAAATGATAAAAGAGCATTGTGCAAACGGCGGTTGAAAAGGGGCGGGGCGTTTCAGGCTCCGCATGCATGGCGTAAATAAGGAGAAATGCAATGGAATCAAGCCTCGCTCTTGGCATAAGCAATATAGCCGTTGGCACAATGTTCATGCTCCTGAGCATACCGCTGATCCAATGCAAGGTATCCATGAACAAGGTCTATGGTGTACGAATCAGGAAGGCCTTCGAATCGGAAGATCTTTGGTACAAGATCAATGCATATGGAGGGCGGCAGCTCATGCTATGGTCTATTCTTCTTGTCTTGATAGGGATCGCAACCTTCTTCCTATCTCTCGCCGGCAATGGTCCTCTGATCATGGTAATGGCTTGTATGCCGCTAATCATCCTCATTCCGGCACTTGTGGCCATCTTGCGATTTGCCAAGAAACTATAGGAAGCAAACTCATCGTTGAAGCATACACTGAAAACACCGGGCGATGATCAAAGCCAATCTGCACCGCCGCCCACGCTTAAGGTATAAGAACCGATGAATGAAAGCCGCGCCATAGAATTGTGCATCAAGCATCGTGATCCCGCCGGATTTGAATATCTTTTCAAACAATTCCGGAGGGAAGCCTATGGTCACGCTTTTGCGTTCCTCAACAACCATGATGAAGCGATGGATGCTTGCCAGGAATGCTTCAGTAAGGCCTATGGATCGATGCCGCGCCTAAAAGAGCTGAAGAGCTTTTATCCTTGGTTCTACAGCATCCTGCGCAACCATTGCATGAACGTTCTACGAAAACAGAAAAGGGTTCGCCAGCATCTCGATAACGAGGTGGCAGACCCCGTTAGGCAGGTCGAAACAGCGACGCCCGAATTTCTTGCGGTAAAGCATGAAGAATACCTGCAGACATGGAAAACGTTGGAACAACTGGATGTCGCTTTCCGCGAGATCCTTCAGCTCAAATATGTTGAAGACAAAAGCTACAATGAAATCGCGGCGCTCTTGGCCCTACCCCGGGGAACCGTGATGAGCCGGCTGTATCACGCCCGCAAGGCGTTTCGCGCAGAATACATTAAACGGGAGTCCGGGAAAGGAGGCTGCCATGGATCGCTGTGAAGAGTTTCATCCATTGATTGTCGGCTTGCTTGATGGGGAGCTTACGCCAGAGGAAACCCAGAGGATAAACACCCATCTTAGCCGTTGCGAACATTGCAGAAAGGAGTTCGATGAAATGAGGGAAATAACCGGGAAATTAAAAGTACCCCCGTTCCATGAAGTTGAAGACGAAGAGCTTGAACGCATCTGGAATAGTCCGCATAGCCGGTTGGTTCGGAACAGTGGTCTCGTGATGATGGTTGGCGGGTATCTTACGCTCATCCTATTCGCCCTGTACGAATTCTTCATGAGCAACGACGACGAAGTCCTTCCAAAGTTCGCTGTGGCAGCAATGATTATTGGTTTCGGCATCACGCTTGGTGCCGTGATTCTAGCGCGGCTGAAATCCTACAAACACGATAAATATACGGAGGTCGAACGATGAACGTTTTTACGAGTGAAGCCATTGCAGGCAAGAAGGTCATCAAAACCTTTGGGCTGGTTCGGGGCAATACCATCCGGGCTCGCCATATTGGCCACGATATCGTTGCTGGGTTGAAAAACCTAGTGGGCGGCGAGATTAGTGAATACACAAAGCTAATGGCTCAATCGCGCGAACAGGCGCTCGATCGCATGATTGACGAGGCGGATCGGTTGGGGTGTAAACGCCGGTTGAAAAGTGCACCGGGCGGCGGGGCGGTCTAAAAGTGTAACACTCCAACTAAAACTTCCGGATTTCCGGACGGATCGGGCAACGTGGTTGCCTAACCGTTTCGGAACCGGGAGGTAAAGGAGTGTACATAGACATGCAATGGTGGACCGATATCAGACGAAAGGTGCTTGTTGAAGGCGTCAGCAAGCGACAGGTTAAGGCCGAGTACAGGATTCACACCAAGACGCTGGAGAAGATTCTGGCGCACCCCAAGCCTCCGGGATACCGGATGGCCCAGCCGAGGCCGAAGCCCATGATCGGGCCGTTTCTCGGTCGGATCGACGAGATTCTCCGGCAGGACCGGGAGTTGCCAAAAAAGCAACGGCATACGGCCAAGCGGATTTTTGATCGCCTGAAAGAGGAAGGATACACCGGCGGGTATACGCAGGTGAAAGATGCCGTGCGCAACGCCCGGGTGCGTCTGAAGGATGTCTACATTCCGCTGGCCCATCGGCCCGGAGAGGCGCAGATGGATTTCGGCTATGCCCTCGCTAAAATAAACGGCCAGCTTCGGAAGGTCGCATTTTTTGTGATGAGCCTGCCGTATTCGGATGCGGTTTATGTGCAGGCCTACGAAAAGATCTGCACGGAGGTTTTCTGGGATGGGCATGTGAGGGCCTTCACCTTTTTCGATGGCGTACCCTGCCGTATCAGCTACGACAACGAGCGGGTGATGGTGGCCAAGGTGATGAAGCGCCACCAACGCAAGCTCACCGACGGGTTCCTCCAGCTCCAGAGCCACTATCTGTTCAAGGAACACTTCTGCAACGTGGCCCGAGGTAACGAAAAGGGCGTGGTCGAATCGATGGTGCGCTATACTCGTTCCAACTTCATGGTTCCGGTGCCGGAGGTTCGTAGCTTTGATGAGCTCAACCGCATGCTTGAAGAGCGTTGCCGGGAGGAGCTTGGGCGTAAACTGCGGGGCAAGGACGGAACGAAGGGGCAGTTGCTGGCCGATGAGCGTGGCCGTTTTATTGATCTGCCGGTCGTGCCGTTCGAGTCCTGCCGGGTGCGAACCTGCACCGCCAGCTCCTTGTCGCTCGTGCGTTTCGACGGCAACGATTATTCGGTGCCCGTGCGCTACGCCCACTACGAAACGGTGGTCAAGGGCTATATCGACCGGATTGTGGTCTGCCGGGGCGATGAATGCATCGCCGAACATCCCCGGTTGTGGGGCAAGGCCGGCGTCCATTTCAACCCCGTGCACTATCTCGCACTGCTCGAACGCAAGC
Source organism: Pontiella desulfatans (assembly GCF_900890425.1). Lineage (NCBI taxonomy): Bacteria > Pseudomonadati > Kiritimatiellota > Kiritimatiellia > Kiritimatiellales > Pontiellaceae > Pontiella > Pontiella desulfatans. Next base: position 261,866 of record NZ_CAAHFG010000004.1, read on the forward strand.
CCGGCGGGCTCGACCACGCCCGGCCATTGGAAGACTGGAAACTGCCATCCTGCTTTCGGGATCTGCGCAGCAGGCTGGAGGCCGATCTCGATGGCGAAGGAACCCGGGAGTACATCAAGGTGCTGCGTCTGCTCGAAAAGCATTCACCCAAGGAACTGGCCCGGGCCGTTGAGCAGGGGCTGCGTTGCGGGGCCTCCTCCCGAGACGCCATTGCCCAGTTCCTCATTCCCCGGCCGGAATGGCGATGCACCCGGTTCAACCTGGATGGACACGAGCATCTACGCCACGTGCAGGTCGCCAGCGCAGATGTGGCCGATTACAATCGCCTGCTCGGACAGGAGGTGGGCGCATGAGTGCACAGACCTCGTCACACGTACTGCTGGAGCACTACCTCAAAACGCTCAAGCTGCCGAGTATCCTGCGGGAGCACCGCAAGATGGCCTCGGTCTGCCAGGCCGAAGGGGCCGACTACTCGACCTACCTGCTGCGGCTCATCGAACAGGAGATTCATGACCGGGAACAACGGGCCGCCGAACGCCGGCTCAAGTCCGCCCGTTTCCCCGTCGTGAAAACCCTCGATAGCTTCCGGTTCGAGGAGCAGCCATCGATCAACCAGCCGCTAGTGCGGGAGCTTGCCCACGGCGAGTTTATCAAGGAGCGGGAGAACGTATTGCTGATCGGCAACAGCGGAACCGGAAAAACCCACCTCGCCACCGCCTTGGCGTTCGCCGCCTGCCAGATGGGCTTCAAGGTGCGGTTCTTCGGCGTCACCGCCCTGGTCACGCAGTTGCTCGAACGCCGGGAGGAAAGGCAGCTTGACCGGTTCTTCAAGCAACTCGAGCGCTCCGACCTGCTCGTTCTCGATGAACTCGGCTACGTTCCGTTCTCCAAGCTGGGGGCTGAACTGCTTTTCGAAGTCGTCAGCCGGGCCTACGAACGCACCAGCCTCGTGGTGACCACGAACCTGCCCTTCGAATCATGGACGGAGGTGCTGGGCTCCCAGCGGCTTACCGGAGCCTTGCTCGACCGCCTGACCCACCGGGTCCATATCCTCGAGGCCAATGGTGAAAGCTTCAGGTTGCAGGACTCATTGCGCCGCCGGGGACAGCGGCAGAAAACAAAGAAACCGTAGGAGCAATTGACACCCGCAAGGAAGCGGGGTAATTAACGAAAAAGTGTTACACTTTTGGGCCGCCGCCCGGTGCACTTTTCAACCGGCGTTTACAGTTGGGGGCAAATGCCATCGTATCCGTGCGCTTTACCACTTCAATGCTGATGGGTGGTGCCGCCGAGCTACTGGTTTATGGTACGGCGGTCGTTGTTGAAGACGAAGAACAGCAACTCTCCTAAAGCGCCTTGAGGATCAGGGTGACCGAGGTGATCAGCAGCACGGCATAGATCAGGATCGTGTAGTGCTTCTGTTCCGTTTTATGGGTGAGCCACCAGCCCAGCGCCACCCCCAGCGGAACCACCGGCAGCAACACGCCGCCCAGCTTCAGGTTGTCGGGTTGGATTCGGCCGAGCATGGCGAACGGGATTAGCTTGATCAGGTTGAGCATCCAGAAAAAGGCACAGCTGGTTCCGGCGAACTTTTTCTTCTCCAGCTGCTGGGGCAGCAAATACATCTGCATCACCGGCCCGGCGGCATGCGCCAGGGTGGAGGTGATGCCCGCCGCGAATCCGAACACCGCCCCCTTGCCCCACGTGGGTTCCGAGGCATGGATGTGCCGCAGAATCCATTTCTTGGTCGCGAAGTAGATCACAAAAACAATGCCCAGCGCGCCGATCAGGATTTTCAGCGCCTTGTCGGATACCGCAATCATGGCGGAATCCGAAACAAACAGGTAGCTCGCCACCACCACGCCCAGAACCGTGGCAGGCATCAGGTAGACCAAACGTCCCCATTGCACCTTGCGCCAATAGAAGAATAGCGCCACGAGATCCATCAGGCACAGCATCGGAAGCATGAACCCAACGGCGGCACGCGCCGCCTGCGCCTGAGCCGGCCAAACCAGGATCAGGATCGGCAGGGCCACCGCCCCGACCGGAAACCCGCCCTTGCTCATCCCAATGAGAAAGAGACTCAGCCCGATCCAGAACAGGTCGAGGAAACTGTAGGCATTCAGGAATTCCATGGATCAAGCCCCGATGCGGCCTTTGCTCGACGGGATGAGGTCGAGGGCGCGGGGATCGGAATCGCACGCGACGCGCAGGGCGCGGGCGGCGGACTTGAAGACAGCCTCGATGCAGTGGTGCAGGTCTTCACCGAACTTGAGTTCAATGTGCAGGTTCATTTTGGCGGAGTCGCAGAACGAGCGCCAGAAATGCTTGATGATGGTAACATCGAAATCGCGGATATATTTTTGCTCGTGCTCCATCTTGTAGACGAAGAAGGGGCGTCCGCCCAGATCGAGGCAGACCTCGGCCTGGGCCTGTGCCTCATCCATCGGCAGCACCCAGAAGCCGTAGCGGTTGATGCCCTTGCGGTCGCCGAGCGCTTCGTTGAAGGCTTCGCCCAGAACAATGCCGACGTCTTCGACCAGATGGTGGTAGTCCACGTCGATGTCGCCGGTGGCCTTGATCTTGAGGTCGAGCAGGGCATGCTTGGCCAGCAGGTCGAGCATGTGGTCGAAAAACGGAACCCCGGTGGAAATGTCATAGTTCGCCTTCCCGTCGATGTTCAACGAGAGGTCGATCTGCGTTTCCTTGGTGTTGCGTTCAATGTGGGAGGTGCGGGACTGTTCCATCTTGGTTCCTTTGGTTCGCGATAACCTAAAGGTGCGCCCAAGCCCCATCAAGCCAGAAAACAAAACACCCCCATCCAAAGGATGCGGGTGCCACGCTGTTCTACGCCAGAGGCTATTCGGCAACCGGCGTGTTGATGCCTGTTGCGGAGGTGTCGGGTGCAAGAATTTCGATCGGCTCATCCAGGTTGACCGGGGCGTTCGAGGTTGAATGCCAGCCGCCGTTCTTCAGCGATTCGATCGCCGCGTTGGCGCTGTCGGCAATCGTCTGGTAGTGGGCAATCATGACGCCTTCGTAGAGCTTGTCGAATTTCATCAAGAGCTCCATAGCGGCCGCATCCGCCTCGGTGTTTTTCTGAACCTGCACGTCGAGATCCGCCACTTTCACGGTATTGGCCGCGCTCATCACCTTGGAGGCTTCGGCATACCCCTTGATAATTTTGAGCTGTGTAATGATGTCGCCAAGCTGCACCTCTAGACTCGCCAGGGCTTCTCCGTTGGTCTTGCTTTTTTCAAGGCCGGTCATGGCGGATTTCTTGAGCACCTCGATGGAGGCATCGTGCGATTCCGCCTTGGTTAAATAGTCTTGGTGGGAGGCATCGATCATCTCCTGAACCTGCGACGACGTTGCGCACCCGGCCAGCACTGCGGCCAGGCCCAAGAATAGTAGCGTATTTCCTGTTTTCATTTTCATGCCTCCTTCTGTTGGCTATTCCCATCCTCCAAGCCGGTTGAACGCTAGAACCTCCAACCAGCCCGGTCAATGCATATATCTATCAGTATTCATGCCATGAGGTTGCCATTCTCCGACAATTCGCTACCTTTTGCTTCCCCAACAGGACTGGAACCATGAACAACGAATTCAAAGTGCTGCCGAAATGGCTCATCAACCTCTTTTTATGGATCGGGCTTTGCGCCGGCATTGCCGTACGATCCCTGATGCTTCTCAACCGCGCAAATCCCGAAGCCGCCGTCTGGGTGTGGCGCTTCGCGATGTTCAGCTACTTCATCTTTTTCGCCTACCGCTACATCATCGGGCGCCGTCGCAAGGGCGTTGTTACACGCCATGGCTTGATCGAAAAAATCCAGGCCGCGGAACAACTGGACGAAACCACGCGCGATGCAACCACCTACATCCTGCGCTCCATCGTCCGCTCCAAGGAGCTGTTCAACTACGCATTCATCTGTGCGCTCAGTTTGATCGCCTTGGTCCTCGATTTTTTTGCCGACTAAAAATCGTGGTTTTACTGGGTTTTTTTAGCTTCGCCCCATTTAGGACTATTTTTGTCCTTGATTAATTCCAGTCCGTCCCTACACTCGCGGCAGTTTTTAAAACAAAGGAAAAAAAATGGCTTCAATCACTTTAAAGGGAAATCCGTTCAGCACCGTTGGCGACCTGCCTGCTGTTGGTAGCGCTGCTCCGGCCTTCACCGCAGTAAAAACCGATCTTTCCGAATGTGACCTGTCCGATCTGGCGGGCAAGAAAGTTGTTCTGAACATTTTCCCCAGCATCGATACCGGTGTATGCGCCGCCTCCACCCACCGCTTCAACAAAGAAGCCGGCGCGCTGGAAAACACGGTGGTCGTCTGCGTATCGGTCGACCTCCCCTTTGCCCTGGGGCGCTTCTGCGGAGCAGAAGGTCTTGAGGATGTTGTTCCCGTCTCCGTTTTCCGCAACCCGGAATTTGGAAGCGGCTATGGCGTAACCATAGCCGACGGCCCCTTGGCCGGCCTGCTTTCCCGCTCGGTCGTCGTCATCGACGAAGCCGGCAAAGTGGTCTACACCGAACAGGTGCCCGAAACCACCGACGAACCCAACTACGAGGCCGCACTGGCAGCGTTATAAACAGTTTCCCCTAGAAACACACCCCACCCCAACAGAACGGGCCGCCTCTTCCCCCTTGGCGGCCCGTTCACCTTTTCAAACGGCGCTCCATCCGGAGCGCCGTTTTTCTTTCCAATTGTGTTCATCCATTTAAATGCCTATGCTCTTCCCATATTTCAGGCGGGGTGATGGAAATGGAGTACTTGGATGATCTGGGCATACTGCTCTACGGGGCAACCATTCTTTTCGCACTGGCGATCTATTTCGTCAAAAGAAGAAAACCCGGTCGGACGATTCTAAAAATAAACCTCGGATTGCTTGTCATCGCCAGCGTGCTGACGATCGGCGGAAACCATTACATATATTTCGGATCTACCGATCCCTCCTCCTGGAAATACTATCTTCGGTCTTTCATCTATGAATCCGTAGATACGCTTCTCTTTTCAACAGGCATGTTGGTCTTTATCTGTACTGGGTTTCTGATCTCGAAAAGAAGGTCGCTGGCCTCGGAAACACCGGCTCGTCGTGAATTCAAGGGTTGGATTCCATCAGAAGCCGTTGATCCGGGCCCAGCGTTCAACCTTATGAGAGTATCCTGTATTTTTCTGATCAGTTGTCTGTGCATCGCTGTGATTGCCTTTGGAAAGGGTGTTACCGAGGAACGCTATTGGCACGGGCCACCCATCCAGCTGGCGGAAGCCTGGTATGGTGCAAGTGTAAGCTATTACTGTGAAAACATGATGATCACGTTGGACGAGGATGGGAGTCTATACACTAGGTCAGGAAAAGTCAGCTTATCTCAGTTAGACACAGTCATCGCCAACCGCACTGCGGATAAGCCCCGTTCCATTGAAGACCGTATTAATGCCGAAGGGCAAATATCCAAAGTGGAATTTATCCACGACATGGTCGTCCATTTACGCGTGAACGAACACTGCCGTTTTGAACAGGTGCGGGAACTTCTGCGACTGCTGGAGAAACACAAAATTCAACATGGTTATTTCAGTGTCGCGGATTATTAGCAAAACGGCGCTCCATCCGGAGCGCCGTTTTTCGTGCTTGTTTAGGAGTTGGGTGCTTAACGCCTAGTGCTCCGTATTACCTAAAACTTCGGTAAGATTTACCACAGAGGGCACGGAGGCACAGAGCACTATGACCTCTGTGTCTCTGTGCGCTCTAACGAAGTGGGTGGTTAAATATTCCTTTAGCATGCGAAGGTTTATGTTTTTCACTGTACTAGGCTTTCACCTCGATTCTTCGAGGTTCCGGTTTCTTGGCCTCGGGTTTTTTCGGCAGGGTGAGGGTCAGCACGCCGTTTTCATAACCGGCCTTGATCGCTTCCTGATCCACCGTATCCGGCAGCTTGAACTTGCGCTCGAACGAACCGTAGCGGCGCTCGCTGAAGAGATAGCTCTTTTCTTCCGTCCTCTCTTCGGCCTTCTTTTCGCCCTTGACCGTCAGGACATTCTCGTCCACCACGATCTCGACGTTTTCCTTGCCGATGCCCGGCAGCTCCGCAACCACCGTGTAGTGATCGTCCGTCTCCACAATCTCAAACTGCGGTGCAAGCCTGGCCGGCGCCGGCTTGCAGCGGTTGGCATCTCCGAAAAAGGATTCGAAGATATGGTTGAACGGATCGGCGTAGACCACGTTGTTTCTTTTAACCGGTGTGAACATTTCATACCTCCATGTGTTTGATGTTTAGTTCATTCAGTTAACGCCACCCCTTATTGCAACGACCATGCCATCGCCATAACCCGTTCATGGGCAACGAATGCAAGTTTTTCGGCCCCGGAAACTGCGCCACTCCTGCCCGATTCCGTGGCGCAGATGGGACAGATGCGCACGCTCCAATTAATCGGTGTTTATCCGTGTTGTTCCGTGGCTCATTTTCTATTTTGGGTTTTTGAAGTTGGAGAAACCCAATGACGCGATGCAAACATTGCCAGACCAAGGCGGAACCTCTGAAGGGATTGTGCCCGGTTTGCGGGATCGTGCAGGACAAACCATTTGGCAACCTGTCGCCCGCTGAAAAAAGGATACGCTTCCATGCGCACGGCATCCGGCTGGTGGCCATGTTCCACTTGATTGGCGCCGGGGCGGGGCTCGTCATGCTTCCCTACTATCCCACGCCCGCCGCCCTCGCCGTGCTGGCGCTGATCAATATCCTGCTGGCCTTCGGGCTCTCGAACTATTCGCTCATCGCCTACAAAGGGGCCACGGTCTACTATTTCCTGATCGGGATGGTGAACGTGATTTCCGTTCAGCAGGGGGTCGAGCATCTCGGGGGAATCGCCCTCGCGCTCATTGCCCTCTACCTCATCGGCAACGGCACGTCCAAGGCGATCTTTGAGCGCAGGTTGCCGGAATAAGGTTCTGGAGTGCACCGGGAACTGAAAGGCCACGGCGCCCTTCGGTTGCGACCGCACTCCATATTTTTCAAAAGCGCCGGCTGTCGTAGGCCCAGTGCAGCAGCGCCTGCCGCTGCTTCGGGCGGCAACTCAAATCCCCGCGTTCGCAATTCTTCACCACCTGCGCAATGTGGCGGGTCATGTTTTTCCAACGCTTGATCTGGCGCTCGTCGTCCGGGTGGCGCCGCCCCATGTGGTAGCGGCAATACCATTGGAACCAGCCGCGCGGGTCGTCGGGGTGGATCCAATCCTTCTCGATCCAATAGCTGAGCGGCTTGGAGGCGTTGATGCCGAAAAAATTTAGTTTCGGATCATGCCGTTCCGGACAGAGCTTGGCGTTCTTGAACCAACTGGCCGGAAACTCGTTCCGGCAATCGGTCATGTACCTGCCACCGAAGACGCCCATTTCAAGCATTTGCTTCGGCGACAGCTCCGGATCGAAATCCGGATGGAAGTTGCGACCGGACGGTTCCGTCAGCAGGTAGGTGTAGCCCTGCTGCATCCGGTCGTTAACGATGATTTCCTTCGGTTTCATTATTTAACAGAAGAGCGCAAAGGTCGCGAAGCATCTGCCCCACCTTTGCGCTCTTTGCGTCCTTCTGTTGGAATAAACTATCTCTGATCCATCGGCGTGTAGGCGCGGAGCGTTTCGCCGGTGTAGATCTGGCGCGGGCGGCTGATGCGCAGGCTCTGCTGATGCATCTCGCGCCAGTTGGCGATCCAGCCCGGCATGCGGCCAATGGCAAAAAGCACGGTGAACATGTCCACCGGAATGCCGATCGCGCGCAGCAGGATGCCGCTGTAGAAATCGACGTTGGGGTAGAGGTTGCGTTCCTTGAAGTAGTCCTCGGAACGCGCCATCTCCTCAAGTTCGTAGGCAATGTCGAGCAATGGATCGCTGACGTTCAGTGCCTTGAGCACGTTGTCGACCTGCCCCTTCAGGATCTTGGCGCGGGGGTCGAAACTCTTGTAGACGCGGTGGCCGAAACCCATCAGCTTTTCAGGCGAGTTTTTGTCCTTCGCCTTTTCCACAAAGTCGTGCGGGCTGATGCCGTCCTGATGGATATGGGTCAGCATCTTGATCACTTCGCAGTTGGCGCCGCCGTGCAGCGGGCCCCATAGCGCACCGACCCCGGCGGAAACCGCGCTGAACAGACTGGCGTGCGAGCTGCCGACCATGCGCACGGTGGAGGTGGAGCAGTTTTGCTCGTGGTCGGCGTGCAGGATCAGGAAGAGATCGAGCGCGCGCTCCACTTCGGGCAACGGCTCATACATGTCGAACGTCTGCGAAAACATCAGGTGCAGGAAGTTGCCGCTGTAGCTGAGGTCGGGGCGCGGCGGCATGAAGGGCTTGCCCTTCGACGTGCGGTAGGCCCAGGCCGCGATCGCCCGCACCTTGGAGATGATCTTCGCCGCGGGCTCGGTGAACTTCGGCCCCTCCGTGGCGGTGGTCAGCAGGTCGGTGTTGTAGCACGAAAGAATGTTGAGCATGGCCGAAAGCACGGCCATCGGCGGCGCATTGTCCGGGAACCCTTCGAAGTGGCTCTTCATGCCGTAGTGCAGATACGCCTCGCCCGAGATCTCTTTTTCGAAGGCGGACAGCTGCGCCTGGGTCGGCAACTGGCCATACAGCACGAGGTAGGCGGTTTCCATGAAGGTCGATTTCTCGGCCAGCTCCTCGATCGCATAGCCGCGGTATTGCAGAATGCCTTTTTCACCATTGATGAAGGTGATGTCGGACGTGCACGACCCGGTGTTGCCATAGCCCGGATCCAGCGTGATCATGCCGGTCTTCGCGCGCAACTGGGTGATGTCGATCCCCACTTCGCCTTCGCTACCGGTGATTGTATCCAGTTCCAGTTCCTTGCCGTTGTATTTCAGGATTGCTTTTTCATTCATAGTTCAACTCCGATTTCTATGTGTTTTAATGCGCTCTTTACGGCCCGCCCAATATCGGCCGGCGACTCGACAACATGGATTCCGCACTCGGCCATAAGTTTCTTCTTTGCGGCGGCGGATTCGTCCGCCCCCGAAACAATGGCCCCGGCATGCCCCATGCGTCGGCCCGGCGGCGCGGTCTGCCCCGCAATGAAGCCGATCACCGGCTTGCTGACATTCGACCGCGCAAACTTGGCCGCCTCGATCTCCATCGAGCCACCGATCTCCCCGATCATCACAACCGCATCGGTTTCCGGATCGTGCTCGAACATGTCCAGCAGCTCCTTCATCGTGGTTCCGATGATCGGGTCTCCGCCGATGCCGATGCAGGTCGACTGGCCGTAGCCTTCCTTCACCAGCTGGTCGACCGCCTCGTAGGTCAGCGTGCCGGATTTCGAGATGACTCCGATCCGCCCCTTCTTCGCAATGAAGCCCGGCATGATGCCCACCTTCGCCTCGCCCGGCGTGAGGATGCCCGGGCAGTTGGGGCCAATGAAACGGGAGCCGGTCTGGTCGACGAAGGCCTTCACCTCGACCATCTGCGCAACCGGAATGCCTTCCGTAATGCAGACGATCAGTTCGATGCCTGCGGCGGCGGCTTCCATGATGGCGTCGGCCGCGAACGGCGGCGGAACAAAAATGAGCGAGACGTTGGCGCCGGTCGCCTTGCGCGCCTCCGCACAGCTGTTGAATACCGGAACCTTGCCCTCGAGCGCGGTCTGGCCACCTTTCCCTGGCGTCACCCCGCCCACCACGTTGCCGCCGTATTCCAGGCACTGCCCCGCATGGAAACCCCCTTCGGAGCCCGTGATGCCCTGCACGATGATCTTCGAACCTTTATTAACCAAAATAGCCATAACCCAATCCTTTTTCTTCAACCACGAAATACACGAAGGAAATGCCCCACTTCTGGTTTTCGTGTGTTACGTGTATTTCGTGGTTCAATTTTATCCTTTTGCGGCTTCCACAACCTTGATGGCGGCATCTTCGAACGAGTCCGCCGAAATGAGATCCACCCCCGACTTCGCCAGCAACTCTTTCGCCACCTCGGCATTGGTGCCGGCGAGACGAACCACCACCGGCACATTCAGGTCGAGCTCCTTGACCGCCTCGATGATGCCGTTGGCGATGCGGTCGCAGCGGACGATGCCGCCGAAAATATTGATCAGCACGGCCTTCACATTCGGGTCGGAGAGGATGATGCGGAACCCGTTTTTCACGGTCTCGACATTCGCGCCGCCGCCGACATCCAGGAAGTTGGCCGGCGATCCGCCGCGCTGCTTGATGATGTCCATGGTCGCCATTGCAAGTCCGGCGCCGTTAACCATGCAGCCGACGTTGCCATCGAGTTTGATATAGTTGAGGTTGGATTCCGCGGCTTCCACTTCGGAAGGGTCCTCTTCGTCGAGGTCGCGCATTGCGGCAACCTCCTTGTGCAGGTAGAGCGCGTTGTCGTCGAAGTTGATCTTGGCATCGAGCGCAACCAGGTCGCCCTGCCCGGTCACCACCAGCGGATTGATTTCCACAATGGAGCAGTCGAGCTCGCGGTAAAGCTTGTAGAGTTTCTGGAACATGCCGATCGCCTGCTTGGCGGCGTTGCCTTCCAGCCCCAGCGCCATCACCAGCGCCCTGGCTTGGAATGGACGGAGGCCGAAACCGGGAACCACCCATTCCTTTACAATCTTTTCCGGCGACGTCCTGGCAACCTCTTCGATCTCCATGCCGCCCTCGGACGAAACCATGAAGACATCCATGCCCTTGGCGCGGTCGAGCGTGATCGCCGCATAGAATTCCTTGGCGATGTCGAGCGCCTGCGCAACCAACACCTTCTTGACCAACCGCCCTTCGGCGCCGGTCTGGTGGGTGATGAGCGTCATGCCCAGAATGTTCTGGATGTTTTCGAGCGCGGTCTCGCGGTTGGCCGAAAACTTGACGCCGCCACCTTTTCCGCGCCCACCCGCATGGATCTGCGCCTTGATGACAAACTGTTCGGCGCCGAGCTCGGCGCCGACTTGGTCGACCGCGGCTTCGGCCTGCGCCACATCCTCGATGGTCACGCCATCCTGAATCGGGATGCCGTAACCCTTCAGAAGCTCCTTGGCTTGGTATTCATGTATTTTCATAGTGTGTAATCCGTAATTCGCAATTTCATACTTCCTGTTCCTAATTCACCAACGAGCAATTACGCATTACTCGTCACGCGTTACGTCTTTCTTTTTTTCAACCTGTTCCACGGTATCGTGGATAAAGCGCAGGATCTGGCGGATGGTCACCAACCCAAAGCCGCCGTCCTTCAACCGGATCGGCACATGCCGGTGCCCGCTGATCGAGAGAATGTTGATGACGTCGCCGATTGAATTCGACTCGTCCATGATCTCATAGACCGGCCGCATGATCGCGGAGATCGGCATGCGGTCGCGGTCGATGGAGGTGAGCACGACGTTCTGGATGATGTCGCGTTCGGAGAGAATGCCGTAGAGACGCTTGGCATCGCCAACGAGGATGCACTCGATTCGCGCCGCCTTGAAGTGGGCGATGGCCGTGGCGATGCTGTCGCGCGGGGAAAGCATTTTCGAACGCTTGTAGTCGTAGTCGTAGAAAATCCTGCCGACGGTGGTCTTCAGGCTGGCGGTCAGCGGGTCGGTGGACTTGAGCAGCGTGTGGATCTGCTCGTCCATCACCTGCGACTCATCATTGTCCAGCGAGCTAATGCTACTGGAGCGCTTGATGGTTTTGCCCTGGCTCGAAACCGTCCAATATTCGGACCCGCGCAAGAGCGCCTGAAGGTTGCGCCGCCCCTTGAGCGCGGTCACTTCCTTGATCTGCTGCTCGAGCTCCTCTTCATAGACCGGCTTCTTGACCGCGTGGAAGATGCCGACCGGCAGCGGGAAGTCGGGATAGTCCATCTTGGTCAGCATCGAGGCATAGACCGGGTCTTCGCGGAACATGTCGTGCTTCACCAGATCCTTCTTGGTGATCCCCTGCTCGCCGATCGTGACGACAACGGGATCGGTGCCGCGCAGGACGATGCCCTTGTTGCGCTTTTCGCCGAAGATCAGCGGCTTGCCCTGCTCCAGGTAGAGCAGGCGGTCTTCGCGGGTGGATCGGTCGGAAATTTCCGCCCAGGCCTTCTTGTTGAAGATCACGCAGCTTTGCAGGATTTCCGTGAACGCCGTGCCCGAATGCTCCGCTCCGGCCTTGAGCACTTCGCTCATATGCTTCGGGTCGGTGTCGAGCGCGCGGGCAATGAAGGTCGCCTCGGAAGCCAGCGCAATGCGCAGCGGATTGATCGGCTCGTCGATCACGCCGTATGGACTGGTCTTGGTGATCTGCCCCTTCACCGACGTGGGGCTGTACTGCCCCTTGGTCAAGCCGTAGATGCGGTTGTTGAGCAGGATAATGTTCATGTCGAGATTGCGGCGCAACGCGTGGATCAGGTGGTTTCCGCCAATGCTCAGTCCATCGCCATCGCCGGTGATCACCCAGACCGACAGCTCGGGATTCGCCACCTTGATGCCGGTGGCGATGGTCGGCGCGCGGCCGTGGATCGAGTGGAAGCCGAACGTATCCATGTAGTACGGGAAGCGGCTGGAGCAGCCAATGCCGCTGACGAACACAAACTTTTCCTTCGGGATGCCCAGTTGCGGCAGAACGGTCTGCACCGAGTTGAGCACGGCATAGTCGCCACAACCGGGGCACCAGCGCACCTCGGAGGAGGAGACGAAATCCTTACGGGTCAAATATTCCTTCAAACCTTCCATCGTTCCCTCCTTCCTACAAATAGTCCGAGATGGCTTCAACGAGTTCCGCGATTTGGAACATGCGCCCCTGCACCTTGCTGATCGACTTCACATCGACCAAAAATTCGGCGCGGAGCACCAGCGAGAGTTGCCCGAGGTTCATTTCGGGGACCACGACGGTTTCAAATTGCTTCATCAGATCGCCGAGGCCGTGCGGCAACGGGTTGAGGTGGCGCAGGTGGATATAGCCCACGGCCTTCCCCTCCTTCCGGAGCCGCTCGACCGCCATGCTGATGGCGCCGCGCGTACTGCCCCAGCCAACCACGAGCACCTTGCCACGTTGTTCGCCGAGCACGTCCGGCAACGCAATGTCGTTGGCGATGCCCTTCACCTTTTGCGCGCGCAGGCGGCACATCTTTTCATGGTTTTCGGCATCGTAGCTAACGAGGCCCACCTCGGTTTTTTCCAGTCCGCCGATGCGGTGCTCGAAGCCGGGGCGGCCCGGCACGGCCAGCCGGCGGGCGAGCGTTTTGGGATCGCGCTGGTAGGGAACATAGTTCTCGCCATGCTTGATCGGCTCCACGGAAATATCGGGGATATCGGTCACTTCCGGAACCTTCCACGGTTCGGAGCCGTTGGCCAGGTAGGTGTCGGTGAGCATGACGACCGGGGTGCGGTATTTCAGCGCAATGCGCGCCGCCTCGATGGCGCAGTTGAAACAATCTGAAGGCGAGTCCGCGGCGATGGCCACCACCGGCGATTCCCCGTTGCGGCCATAGAGGGTTTGCAGCAGGTCGGCCTGTTCGGTCTTGGTCGGCAGGCCGGTGCTCGGCCCGGCGCGCTGCACGTTCACCACCACCAGCGGAAGCTCGGTGATGACCGCCAGCCCGAGCGCCTCGGATTTGAGGCAAAGGCCGGGGCCGCTGGTGGTTGTTACGGCCAGCGCCCCGGCGAAGGCCGCTCCGATCGCGACGCCGATCGCCGCAATCTCATCCTCGGCCTGCACCGTCTTGACGTTGAAGTTGCGGTGCTTGGAAAGCGTTTCCAGGATGGGCGTGGCCGGGGTGATGGGATAGCTGCCCAGCACGAGATCGCGCCAGCTGTTTTCCGCGGCGGCGATCAGCCCCAGCGCCGTGGCTTCGTTGCCGGTGATCTTGCGGTAGATGCCGTCTTCGAGCATGCGCTTGTGAACGGTGTACTGCGGTATGTCGACGTCCTTGTTTTCGCCGACGATGTAGCCGGTCTTCAGCGCCAGGCTGTTGGCATCGGCCATCATCGGCAGGTGCTCGCGCCACTTGGTTTCGATCCACTCCAGCGTCATGTCGAGCGGGCGCGAAAAGACCCAGTAGGTGATGCCCAGCGCAAAGAAGTTCTTGCAGCGGGCGCGCAGGGCCGGCTTGAGCGGCATCTCCTTGAGCGCCTCGTTGGTCAGGGCGTTGATGTCGACCTTGATCAGGCGGAACTCCTCTTCCAGCGCGGGATCGTCGAGTGGATTGGTTTCGTAGTTCGCCTTTTTCAGGTTGGCCGCCGTGAACGAACCGGTGTTGACGATCAGCAGCCCCTTGGGTTCGAGCTCGCGCAGGTTGACCTTCAGCGCGGCGGGATTCATCACCACCAGGGCATCGGCCTTGTCGCCGGGCGTCATCACGCTGGTTGCCCCGAAATGAACCTGGAACCCCGACACGCCCGGCAATGAACCGGCCGGCGCGCGAATTTCGGAGGGGTAGTCCGGGAAGGTGACGATCGCATCGCCCAGCAGGGCGCTCGCATCGGCAAACAACTCGCCGACCGTCTGCATGCCATCGCCGGAGTCGCCCGCAAAACGCACGACGACCGAGTCTTTTTCCATGAGGGTGTTGGTGGATTCGGCCATGGCTTATTCCCCCGAAGCCCTGGATGCAATCAAGCTGCTGTCCGGCGGAAGATTCATGACTTCCAGCGGCAGGTGCTCGCTGATGAAGGTCATGAGCCCGCGGATCGAAAGAATGCCATCCACTTTGCCGGCGTTGAGAATCGGCATGTGGCGGAACGGGTTGGAGTGAAAGATTTCCAGCGCTTCCTTCACGGTCAGCTCGGGCGAACCCGTGAAAGGATTCTGGGTCATGATGACATCGACGGTGGTATCGCCGGGCAGCGTCGAGCCGACAAACTCGTGCATCAGGTCGCCGTTGCTGAGGATGCCGATGAGCTCGCGCTGGGCGTTTTCCACCAATACGCAACCGATCTGGTTGTATTTCATCTCCTTGACCGCATCGATGATCGCGGTGCCCGAGGGAACCACCGCCACACGCTGCAGATCGACCTTGCCGATCGGCTCAGACCAGAACGATTCAACTTTCCTTGCTGCTGCCATGGGGGGCTCCCTTCGTATTGCGTACTACGTATTTCGTATTGCCTGTTCTGGAATACGCAATACGCAGTACGTAGTACGCATCACTTTTCACTCATCATGCTCGCTTTAATGAACTCCCGGTTCAGCCGTGCGATATTCTTCACGTCGATGCCCTTGGGGCAGGCGACGGCGCATTCGTATTCGTTGGAGCAATTGCCGAAGCCGAGCTCGTCCATCTTCGAAACCATGTTCTTGACGCGCTGGGCGCGTTCGGGGTGGCCTTGCGGCAACAGCGCATATTGCGAAACCTTGGCGGAGGTGAAGAGCATCGCCGCGCCGTTCGGGCAGGCCGCCACGCAGGCGCCGCAGCCGATGCACTCGGCCGCATCCATGGCCGCTTCGGCCATTTCCTTTTTGATCGGCGTGGTCGAGGCTTCCGGCGCATTGCCGGTCTTAACGGAAACATAGCCGCCTTCGGCAATGATGGCGTCGAGGCCGGAGCGGTCGACGATCAGGTCCTTGATGACCGGGAAGGCCGTGGCGCGGAAGGGCTCGATCACCACCGTTTGGCCATTTTCGAAGTGGCGCATGTGCAGCTGGCAAAGCGTGGTGCGTTCGTGCGAGCCGTGGGTCTTGCCGTTCACCGTGGAGCCGCAGCACCCGCAGATGCCCTCGCGGCAGTCGTGCTCGAACGCGATGGGTTCAACGCCCTTGAGCGTCAGCTCGTCGTTGACGATGTCGAGCATTTCGAGGAACGACGCATCGGTGTCGATGTTGTTCGCCTCGTAGTCCTCGAAGCGCCCCGCTTCGCCCCGGTTCTGGCGCCATACTTTCAACGTTAGATTGATCTGCTTCGACATGCCTGTTTTCCTTTTTTAACAGGACTATTGATGACAGGACTATTTTCCTTCCGACGGTAAAACAAGTGTCCTGTTATAAATCGTCCTGTGAATCCTATTTGTATGACCGTTGTGAAAGGTGGACTTCCTCGAACTCGAGCTCTTCCTTGTGGAGCACCGGCTCGTTTTCCAACCCCGTGAATTCCCAGGCGGCGACATGGCAGAACGCGTCGTCCTTGCGCAGGGCTTCGCCCTCCTCCGTCTGGCTCTCCTCGCGGAAATGGCCGCCGCAGGATTCCGCGCGCTCGAGCGCGTCCTTCACCATCAGCTCGGCGAACTCCATGAAGTCGGCCACGCGGTTGGCCTTTTCGAGCGCCTGGTTCAAGTCGTCGGCGGAGCCGGGCACATTCACATCGCGCCAGAATTCCTCGCGGATTTTCGGAATCGTTTCGAGCGCTTCCTTTAGGCCCTTCTCGTTGCGCGCCATGCCGCAGTTTTCCCACAGCAGGTGGCCGAGCTCCTTGTGGAAGTCGTCGACGGTGCGGCTGCCGTTGACGGCGAGCAGGCGGTCGAGCTTGTCCTTGGCGGCGTTCTCCGCTTCGGCAAACGCTTCGTGGTCGGTCGAGACCTTCTCCAGCTTGTTGGAGGCGAGGTAGTCGTTGATGGTGTTGGGGATGACGAAGTAGCCATCGGCCAACCCCTGCATGAGGGCGGAGGCGCCAAGGCGGTTGGCGCCGTGGTCGGAAAAGTTGCACTCGCCGATGGCGTAGAGGCCGGGCAGCGTGGTCATCAGGTTATAGTCCACCCAAAGGCCGCCCATGGTGTAGTGGACGGCGGGATAGATCATCATGGGCGTCGTGTAGGGATCTTCGTCGGTGATGCGGTTGTACATCTCGAACAGGTTGCCATATTTCGCTTCGATGTTGTCGCGCCCGAGGCGCCCGATGGCTTCGGCAAAGTCGAGGTAGACGGCGTTGCCGGTCGGGCCGACGCCGCGTCCTTCGTCGCAGACCTGCTTGGCGTTGCGTGAGGCGAGGTCGCGCGGGACGAGGTTGCCGAAGCTCGGATATTTGCGCTCGAGATAATAGTCGCGCTCGTCTTCCGGAATGTCGTTGGCGGGTCGTTTGTCGCCCACCTTCTTGGGCACCCAGATGCGGCCGTCGTTGCGGAGCGATTCGGACATGAGGGTGAGCTTGGATTGGTATTCGCCGTGCACCGGGATGCAGGTCGGGTGGATCTGCGTGTAGCAGGGGTTGGCGAAGGCCGCACCCTTTTTATAGGCGCGCCATGCGGCGCTGGCGTTGCAGTTCATGGCGTTGGTGGAGAGGAAAAAGACGTTGCCGTAGCCGCCGGTGGCGAGCACGACGGCATCGGCCTCGTGGCGGGTCAGCTCGCCTGTGACGAGGTTGCGGGAAATGATGCCGCGCGCCTGGCCTTCGATCACGACGACATCGATGACCTCCTCGCGGGTGTACATCTTGACTCCGCCCGTTTTGATCTCTTTGGAGAGTGCGCCATAGGCGCCGAGCAGCAGCTGCTGGCCGGTTTGGCCGCGGGCGTAGAAGGTGCGCGAAACCTGGGCGCCGCCGAACGAGCGGTTGTCGAGGTAGCCGCCGTATTCGCGGGCGAAGGGAATGCCCTGCGCAACGCAGTGGTCGATGATCAGGTTGGAGCATTCCGCCAAGCGATGCACGTTGGCCTCGCGGGAACGGAAGTCGCCGCCCTTGACGGTATCGTAGAAGAGGCGGTAGACGGAGTCGCCGTCGTTGGGATAGTTCTTGGCGGCGTTGATGCCGCCCTGCGCGGCGATGGAGTGCGCGCGGCGCGGGGAATCGGAATAGGTGAAGCAGTGCACCTTGTAGCCGAGCTCCGACATCGTTGCGGCGGCGGAGGCGCCGGCGAGACCGGAACCGACCACGATCACCTTGTGTTTGCGTTTGTTGGCCGGATTGACCAGCTTGACCTTGAACTTGTGGTTCGTCCACTTTTCGGCCATCGGGCCTTCGGGAATCTTGGCGTCGAGTTTCATTTTTCTATTCCTTAAAGGCGGTTAACGGATGAAGGCAACGATGGGAATAATGGCGAAGGTGGCGGCCATGCCCCAGCCCACCACGGCGGAGACCCGCTTGATCCGGCTGCCTTCGCGCGGAACATGGAGACCGTAGGTCTGCAGCGAGCTTTGCAGCGCGTGGCTGAGGTGCAGGCCGACGGCAAGCATGAAGCCGACATAGAAGAGGAGATGGACGGGATCGCCCTGGAAACGCGCGAGCACCATGGCGTAGACATCGTAGGTTTCCACGCCGTGCAGCGTGGTGGTCGACTTTTCATAAAACTTGAAATCGAGCAGGTGCTTGACGATGAAGAGGAAGATCATGGCGCCAGAAACGGGCATCAGCTTGGCCGCCAGCGTGCGCTCTTTCGACGATTTCAGCGTATGGCGCTTGTCGGCCGCCTTTTTATTCTCCAGCACGACCTTGAAGGCCATGGCCATGTGGACCGTGATGGAGGCCAGCATCAATAGCTCGATGCCGATCACGACCGGAACCAGCTGGTGCAGATGGTGGGCGTAGGAGTTAAAGAGGTCGGGGCCGAATAAAAAAAGCACATTCCCGCCCATGTGCGGGATCAGGAACAGCAAAAACATGATCAGTCCTGACGTAGCCAGCAGTAGTTTTTTGCCGATTGAAGACAACAGTGTTTGCTTAATACTCATAAACCATTCACCTAATATAGGACTAATTTAATACTCTATGCTAAGTACACCTATAATATTTTCAGCTATTTGAAAACAGGTTTGTTTGTTTTTCTTGGGTGTCTTTCCCGGAATCCACCGTGCCCGATGCGGGTTTTGTACCATTGCGGGCGGAAACAGTGCTAGACGCCCCACGGTGCCCCCTGTAGCATTTCGGGCTTCAAATCGAGAAAGGGTGTACAGATGAAAAAGATTGTTTCGATACTGGTGGTTGGCGTTCTGGCCGCAGCGGGCTCCAAGGCGGCAGACCCGAAAAAACCCAATTGGGGCTATACCGATACCCCAAAACTGCCCTCCGGATGGTGCGTGCACGACATCGACCGTCCGCAACCCGAGGTGGTCACGCCCGGCGACACCCCGTGTGCGCCGCCATCCGATGCCATTGTGCTCTTCGACGGCACGGATCTATCCAATTGGGTCGGCAGCAAGCAAGACGACCCCAAGAAGAAAAAATACAATCCGAAGGGTGAGGCGCTATGGAAGGTCGAGAACGGCTATATGGAATGCACCCCGACCGGCACCATCAAGACCAAGCAAAAGTTCGGCGACTGCCAGTTCCATATCGAATGGCAGACGGCCAACCCGCGCCAGGGCGATTCCCAGGGAGCGGGCAACAGCGGCGTCTTCATGCAAGGCCGCTATGAAACGCAGGTGCTCGACAACTTTGAAAACCGCACCTATGCCGACGGCATGGCCGGCTGTGTCTATGGCCAAAAACCCCCGATGGTCAACGCCTGCAAGAAGCCGGGCGAGTGGCAGAAATACGACATCATCTTCCAGGCCCCGCGCTTTGAAGGCGAAAAGCTGGTTTCCCCCGCCTATGTGACGGTCTTCCTCAACGGCGTGCTGGTGCAGCACAAAACCGAAATCCTGGGGCCAACCACGCACAAGAAGCTACCGGTCTACAAGCCGCACGGCAACGATTCCATCGCCCTGCAGGATCACAACAACAACACCCGCTTCCGCAACATCTGGATCCGCGAACTCGACCTGATGAAGGACGACAGCCGGAAATAGCCGGATGGCGGCGGGGCTTGCGAAAGACTATTCGCCGGCGTATTTCAAGCCCCACTGCTCGCGCAGGGCGTCCATGGTCTGCATGATGGCGAGGGTTTTGGAGAGCGGCAGCACATCGCTTTCCAGCTGGCCGGCCGCGATGCATTCCATGGCGTGGGCGATCTCGAACTTAAAGTTTTCCCCTTCGCCATAAGGCGCGGAAACGTGGCGAGGCTGCTCCTCGCCATTGAGCTTGATCTCGAAGCCGTGCGCTCCCCAGAACTCGGATACACGAATGAAGCCTTTGGAGCCGAAAAGAACACCTTCGTTCGGTGCCGTATCCGAAAGCGACGAGGAGAGGAGGGCGCGGCATCCATCCGCGTATTCGAGCAGGTAGAACGAACTTTCGTCCACGTCGGTATCCGTCATGACGACGCTGCTCTGGATGCGCTCGGGGGTTTTGTTGAACACGATGTCGGCGAAGGTGATGGGGTAGATGCCCAGATCGAGCAGGGCGCCGCCTGCCAGCGCCTTGTTTTTCAGGCGGTGCGCATTGGCGAACGCATCCCCGGTAAAACCGAGGCAAAAGTTTGCGGTAACGGTTTTCACTTCCCCAATCATTCCCTCGGCCAACAGCTCCTGCAGTTTAACGATGGCCGGCAGGAAGCGCGTCCAAACCGCCTCCATCATGAAAAGCTTCCTTTCGCGCGCGAGCTCCATCACCTCCGCCGTCTGCGCGGCATTGATGGTGAAGGGCTTTTCGCAAAGCACATGCTTGCCGTGTTCCAGGCAGAGCTTGATGTTTTCGTAGTGGAAGTTGTGCGTGGTGGCAATGTAGACCGCATCGATTTCAGGATCGGCCACGAGCGACTCATAGTCGGTGTAGGCCCGTTCCATTCCATGTTTGTCGGCAAACTCCCGCCCCCGTCCCGGCGTACGCGACGCGACCGCCCAAAGGCTACCGGTCTCCAACGCATTCAAACTGGTTGCAAACACGTGCGCAATGCCGCCACACCCGATGATTCCCCACTTAAGATCCTTCATGATCCGCTCCTTTCAATGAAATGCGAGAATGGCTGGTTTCCCCCGGATTGGCAAGAAAAGGTCAGTGGCAGGCCTTAAATCAGCTTTCATCCATTTTTTTTTGCTCATGAACAACCGCTTAAAACACCTACCTTCAAGCACTTCCGCAACTTAATACACAAACATCCCGCTTCCGCGCATTTTTTTTTGCATGAAAATCCGATTGGGAGGCGTTTAGTATTCAGAACCTACAGGTTTGGGGTTCACTTGGGCTGCGTGAGGTTTCCCTCCTCTTTTCCTCACGCAGTCCTCTTTTTTTGTCTGAACCATTGCCTTGAGCCACCCAACGCGTAAAGTGATTCCCTTTTGGAGGTTTCATGGACAACAGCAAGCACAAGCAAGAGAATCCGCTGATCAGCATTCTGGTGAACGTCGTAATACCCGTCGCCATTCTCAGCCTACTGAGCGACAAGGAAAAATCATTGGGTCCGATCCCGGGGCTGGGTCCGGTCTGGGCCCTGGTGGTCGGGCTGGCTTTCCCCATCACCTTCGGCTTGCGTACGCTCATCCGGAGCCGAAAACCCGACTTCATGTCGATCATCGGCATTGTCAGTGTCTCGCTCACGGGGATCTTCGGGATTCTGGAACTTCCGAGAATGGCCCTGGCCATCAAAGAAGCCGCCATTCCCCTACTCCTTGGGTTGGCGATTGTTGTGTCGCTCAAGACCCCGTTTCCGCTCATCAAGAAAATCCTGATGACCGAATCGCTGTTCGATGTCGAGCGGTTGACTTCCGCGCTTAAGGAGAAGGGGAATGAAGCGGTGTTCGAAAAACGGCTGGTGGGCCTCACCTGGGGATTTGCTTCTTCCATGTTTCTCTCGTCCGTTTTAAATTTTTTCATGGTGATGACCCTGGTCCACAGCGACCCCGTCACAGAAAAGTCGGCCTATGTTGCTGAAATCGGCAAGATGACCGGCTGGAGCCATGTCGTCATACTGGTTCCCTGCCTGGTCATCATGTTTTTTGTCATGAACAAACTCTTCAACACGCTCACCGAGCTCACCGGCTGCAAGCTCGACGACCTCCTCGCCGCCCACCATCGGGAAAAGGAAGCGCTTGCCGCAGACCCCTCCTCGGAATAGTCTCTCTGGGCAATGGGATACCGAAGCACCAGGGAATGCATCGAGGCGCTCGAAAAGCACGGGCAGTTGCTGCGTATTGCCGACGAGGTCGATCCGCATCTCGAAATGGCCGAAATCCAGCGCCGGGTCTATGCGGCCAAGGGGCCGGCCCTCCTTTTTGAAAACGTCAAAGGCTGCAAATTCCCGTGCGTCTCCAACCTCTTCGGCACCCCCGAACGAACGCGGCTCATCTTTGCCGACACCTACGACCAGGTTGCGGCACTCGTTGCCTCCAAGGCCGACCCACTCAACCTGCTGAAGAAGCCGGGGCACGCCCTGCGCGCCGGGCTGTCGGCGCTCCATGCCTTGCCGAAGCGGGTTTCGGCGAGCAGCGCGCCGGTGTTCGAATGCCGGGGCACGATCAGCGACCTGCCGCCCATTGTCAGCTGGCCGGACGACGGCGGCGCATTCATCACCCTGCCGCAGGTCTATAGCGAACATCCCGACCATCCCGGCAAGCCGCTCAAGAGCAACCTCGGCATGTACCGCATCCAGTTGAACGGAAACGAATATGTGACCGACAAAGAGGTTGGCCTGCACTACCAAATCCACCGCGGCATCGGCGTCCACCAAAAGCTGCACCAGGATCAGGGCAAGCCCTTCCGCGTCGCCATCTTTATCGGCGGCCCGCCGGCCATGAGCTTTTCCGCCGTCATGCCATTGCCCGAGGGCATGCCCGAAGTGGCCTTTGCCGGGCTGCTGGCCGGCCGGCGCTTCCGCTACGCGCGCCACAAGGAATGGACGGTCGCCGCCGAGGCCGACTTTTGCATCATCGGCACCATCAAGCAGGAACTGAAGCGCGAAGGGCCGTTCGGCGACCACCTCGGCTACTATAGCCTCGCCCACCCCTTCCCCTGCCTCGAAGTCGAAGAGTTATTCCACCGCAAGGATGCCGTCTGGCCGTTCACGGTCGTCGGCCGCCCGCCGCAGGAGGACACCACCTTTGGCGAAGTGATCCACGATATGACCGGCGCCGTGATCCCCACCGAAATCCCCGGCCTGAAGGCGGTGCATGCCGTCGATGCCGCCGGCGTGCACCCGTTGCTGCTCGCCATCGGGCAGGAGCGCTACACGCCCTATGTGAAAACCATCCGCCCCTCCGAAATGCTCACCATGGCCAACGCCGTGCTCGGCAAGGGCCAGCTTTCGCTTGCCAAATACCTCTTCATCACGAACGAAGCCGATGCGCCCGGGCTCGACATCCACGACATCCCGGCCTTTTTCAAGCATGTGCTCGAACGCATCCGCTGGGAGCGCGACCTCCATTTCCAGACCGAAACCAGCATCGACACGCTCGACTATTCCGGCGACGCCCTCAACCACGGCTCCAAGGTGGTCTTCGCCGCCAATGGCGATGCCATTCGCGGACTCGGAACCGAAAAACCGGATCTCGACTGCACCGTGGTGGCGCCCGGCATCCTGGCCCTTGCCTCCACCTTCGAACTCGAAACCTTCGCCAAACAATTGGAAGGCCTCGTGCCGGTTGAGCGGTTCCCCCTGGTGGTGCTCTGCGACGATCCCGAATTCCTGGCCGCCGATTTCAGCAACTTCCTGTGGGTCACCTTCACCCGCTCGAATCCGGCGCGCGACATCCACGGGGTCGGGGCCAAGACCGAGTTCAAGCATTGGGGCTGCACCGGCCCGCTCATCATCGATGCCCGCCTCAAGCCGCACCACGCCCCGCCGCTGATCGAAGACCCCGCCGTCACTGAAAAGGTCGACGCCCTCTTCGTAACCGATGGATCGCTCGCCATGCTTTAACGTCGAACGCTTGCGGGAAAGTCATTTCAAGGAGAAGGGTCTTCACTTTTCAAAAGAATCTTCGGCAGAACAGTTGCAAGATATCGCCAAAGCCATTACAACGCTTAAAAGAATGAATTAGAATGGCTAATTCAGTAATTGATGTTCGAAACAATGGTGGGGGAACATACATGAAAGTAAATAAATGGTCGGAGTTTTCACGACGGGCTCTGCTGTTGCTCTTGGCTGGATGCACGGTGGTTGCGTTGACTGGTTGCGGTGGCGACGATAGTGGCGACGGCGATAATTCAGATGGTAGCTCCACAGGTGCATGGACGTCCTACATCGGGGTTTGGAAAGGCTCAGGAACGAGTGATGATGGCTATGCAACCGAGGTCATCATCACCATTCAAACCGATGGCTTCGTTATTCGGGAGGTCATCAACACGGTCGGACATTCCTATGCCGAAAATCCCGGGGATTCCACAAAGTGGTCGGATGACACCTTGTCCTTCGATATCGGCTACGCATCGACAACCGTCACGTTTACGAGCGATAACAAAGCCTGGTTTAAGAATGTAAACCGATCCTATGCATTCTATACCTTGGAATGCGAGCTGACTCGCCAGTAGAAGACCATACCGTCCGCACAAACCCGCCTTCAGCCGCACCGCGGAATGATTCCGTCATTCGATCATTCCGCTCTATTCCAACTATGTGATCGATTTGAAGCGCGACTCGCCCTGGCTTTCCGATGGCTTAGATTTGGGAGTAGTCCGTGGCTTTCAGGAAGGTCTTGGTGATGTTCGAAACGGTGCCTTTGTATTGCGGGAGCGCCTTGATGCGGTTCCATTCGGGATGTTGCTTGAACGCATCCCAGTTGGCATCGTGGGCGGCCATGTCGTCGAACGAAAGCATATAGGTGAGATTGGGCAGCCGGGCCCCGGAGAGGCTTCTTCCAAAAAAAACGGGATCGAGCCCGGTCTCCAGGAAAATGTCGATTTCGCCGCCGCTGTTGAACATTTCCACCTTGCTTTGCGCGTGGGTGAAGCTGGCGCTTTCATACTGGCGGAGTTCGTAGATCCGGCCGTCCTTCTTTTGCGGAACCCGCAGCGTCGGCAAGCGGTCGAACGCTTCCATCAGGGTGCTTTCCATCCGCAGGAAGGGTGCGTTCTTCTTTCCGGCGTCCAGGATCGCCGCGCCATCGGTGCGGTATGTGGTATCGGCCGCCAGCCGCCCGGAGAGCGAGGCAAACGCATCCAGCGAATCGAAGGGCAGCAGCAGGTAAAGATCAAGCCCCTCGCCTTCCAGCTCCTTGAACACGCCGACCGACCGGATGCCCGCCCGGTTGAACGCGGGAATCCCAACATCCTTGAAAAAGGTTTCGAGGGCCTTCTGCCCATCGGCGCTATCGAGCAAATAGCGCCTGAGTTCATAGAATTGCCTGTGGGCCTTGGGCCCGGCGCCGGCGGTTGCGGCGATGCAGGCCAGCAGGCTGGTTGCGGAAAAACTTCTTCTTTTCATAATCAGTCCAATACGTTCACCATGATAGTGCGGCAGTCTACAGGTCCTGGATGCACGAAGGCAAGATCCGATACAAGAGCGCCCGAACCCCCAAGGGAAGCCTCCGGCAGATGCAATGGAAAAAGGAAGCATCGCATCTCGCAGGTCTCCGCAGCCAGGTGACATCCATTTGCACGATCGTCAATTTGGATGTCACCTTCCAGCCACAGCCGACGGCGCCGATTCTCTGGAGTTCCCCATTCTACGGGGCCGCAAAAATGACAAACAATTCATTCCAGCCCCTGCCGACTTGTCATTTTCCTCGGTTTAAGTTGTTGGCCTCATCAGGAACAACCCAAGAAAGGAATGAGAATGAAAATTGAATGGTGGAAATGGGCAAGGCGTGGAGCCCTTGCAGCGATCGCGGCTTTTTGCGTTATTGGCTTAACGGGATGCGATGAAGACAGCGAAGATAGCGACGACTCCGAGGTGGAGGTGGTTGGCACGTGGTACATCACGACCGATGGCTCGTCCTCGCAATCAATCGTTTTCAACTATGACGGCAGTATTTCAATGCCGGGCGACGACGAGTTTGTTTCGGGAACCTATCTATTCACAGAAGATGACGATGAATATTCCATAACCATCTTTTGGACGCGCCAGGAGGAGGATGACGATGGGGATGTCGAGGCCACCTATACCATGACCTGCATCGGAGCGGTGACCGACGGTTACATGTACGGCTCCTGGTCTGAACTCGAAGACGACGGCAGCACCTCGAGCGGTAGCTGGGAGGCTACGGAGGCATAAGCCTGTAACCGGGAATGCAATTCAAGACTCGTGCTTGAACTTGTCCCAACGCGCTTGCTCGCGGTGCAGCAATGCGCCGAATTTGTGCGGGATCTCCATGGCGATCTTCATTTCCTGCTGCGTTGCGGGGTGCGGGAAGCGCAGCTCGACCGCGGCGAGGAACAGCCCTTTGCCTTTGAGGATGTTGCCGGCCTCCCCATATTTTTGGTCGCCGACGATCGGGTGCCCGATGGAGGCCATGTGGATGCGAAGCTGGTGGGTGCGGCCTGTCTCGGGAAACAGGTTCACCCGTGTGAGGTGGCCGCTTTGCAGGGAGGAGACGGTTTCGAGCGGCTCGTATCGGCTCTCGGCCGGCAGGCCGTTGATGGGTTCCGCGATCCGCCCGGGCGACGGCAGCGGCCCCATCACCACGGCGCAATAGCATTTGTGGATGCGGCGTTGCTCGAAGCAGTGCCCGAGGAAGCATTGCGCGCCGGCGGTTTTTGCCACGAGCAGGAGTCCGCTGGTGGAATAGTCGAGCCGGTGTACCGGCCGCGGCCACGGGAGGGCGTCGGCGCGGGGCGAAGGCGCCAGGTTTGCGGCCAGGGCGTTTTCGATGGTCTTGAATTTGTTCCCGCTCACTTCGATGCCCGGCGGCTTGTTGATGACCGCGAGATGGTCGTCCTCGCAAACCACCTCCAACGGCATCCGGTAGGTTTTGGGGATTCGTTGCTGGAGATCCACCAGCTCCAGGGTCTGCCCGGCCTGGATCCAGTCGCCGCTTTGCCCGGGCGCGCCGTCGATATGGATTTCGCCGCGCTTGATCGCCTTGGCGATGCCCTTGCGCGACGGGATGGCTTGGAAGGCGGTCCGCGCATAGTCGGACAAGCGCATGGCCTGCACGCCTTGGGGAACGAGATGGGTTTCGCGGACGATCATCCAATCAGCTTAATCAGCACCTTGGAGATGATGATCATGAAGATGAGGGCCACGGGATAGGCGGAGACATAGCTGATGACCGGGGTCTGGGAATCGGTCTTGGCCGTGATGGCGCCGAGCGCCGGGGTGGAGGTCATGCCGCCGCAGATGCCGCCGAGGGCCTGCAGCGGATTCATCTTGAAATGGCGGATGGCCACCGGCCAGGCGACGATCAGCGGCAAAACGGATACGCCGACGCCCAGGGCAAAGAGCATGAAGCCGTGCTCCTGCAGGGTGCTCACGAGCGCGCCGCCGCCGCGCACGCCGGCGTTGGCCAAAAAGAAGACGAGGCCCAGCTCCTGCAGCAGCAAGCGCGTCTGGCGCGGAATGAAGCCGACGATGGGGCCGATCTTGCCGAAGTGGCCGAGGATGAGCGCCACGAACAAGGGGCCGCCCGCCAGGCCGAGGGTGACCGGCGTTCCCCCCGGCAGCCCGAAGGGCAGCATGCCAAGGAGGATGCCGAAGGTGAGGCCGACGGAAAGCGACAGCAGGCAGGTGGCATCGACGGCGCTGCTCCGGTGCCCGGCGGCAACGGAAAACTTTTTCAGGTCGTCGGCGCGCCCGACGCAGGTGAAATGGTCGTGCCGCTCGATCACCGTGTTGGCGTTGGGCACAAAGGTGAGCCCGAGGCGGGTGATGCGGGCGATCACCACGCCATAGTTGCGCAACGGGGCAACATCGCCGAGTTTCTGGCCAATGAAGGCGGTGGAGGTGACCACCAGCTGTTGCCGTTCGTTCTCGATATCCTGCGGGAGTTTGCGGTCGCTGCGTTTGCCGATCATGTCGATGGCAATCTTCAGTTCGCAGCTTCGGCCGACGAGCAGCAGGATCTGGTTTTCTTCGAACTGGTCGTCGTATTTCAAGGGAACGAGGCTGCCGCCGGAATAGATGCGGCAGATCTGGCAGGCGTTGAAGTTGGTGACGCCGGATTCGGAGATGCGCTGGCCGTAGAGGTTGGGGTTGTTGACCTCCACCAAAACATTTTCCACGCGGTTGCCGCAGGTGGTGTCGGGTTTGTCGGCGATGGAGTCGAGGTCGAGCTTCAGGATGCGCGGCAGGATCTGCACGAAGAGCACGACGCCGATGACGCCGAAGGGATAGGCGATGCCGTAGCCGATGCTGACGGCATCGGCGCCGCCCTTGGCGGCCATGGCCATGCCTTCGGTCGCGGCGGCCAGCGCGGGGGTGCTGGTGAGCGAACCGGCGAAGATGCCCGCCGCCAGACCGGTTGGAATATCGAGCAGGGTTGCCCCGGCCCAGGTCATGGCCGCACCGAGCGCCACGATCAAGACCGCCAGCTTGGCCAGTGCGGTCCCCTCGCGAACGAGCGAGGCAAAGAAGCGGTCGCCCGCGCCAATGCCGACGCAATAGACGAATAGCACCAGGCCGAGGGTGCCGACGCCCGAGGGAATGGAATAGCCCAGGTGGCCTGCCAGCAGGGCGGAGAACAGCACGCCCGAGCTACCGAGGTTGATGCCTTTGAACTTCACGCCACCCAACAGCAGCCCGGTCGCGATCAGTGCAAACAGCACGATCAGCGGCTGGTTCAGCAATAGGTTGTGCAGCGCTTCCAAACTCATGGCGTCGGTTTTACGGGTTAAATGGTGAAGGCGGGGACTATACCCGCGAATACCCATGTTTCAACCCCTGTTTTTCGCTCGAAGCAAACCAGGCAACCCTTGACGAAGCCCGAAATGCGCGACCTCTCGTTCGTCACGGTGCTATAACCGCTTAAGGACGCTTCCCCGTAAAATGTCCCGGTGTCAAAAATCCGGAACGGGAAACGTCCTTTGCCCAAGGAGATTGAACTATGGATAAAAAACCGGGTTTATGGACGATGGGCGCCGTGGCACTGGCGGGCATGTTGACGACGTTGATGGCAGAAGGGAACGACTGGACGCAGTTCCGGGGCCCGGGCGGTCTGGGCATTGCGGAAGCGGCCTCGGGCCTGCCCGCAACGTGGGGTTCGAAGGAAAACATCGTGTGGAAGCGCGACCTTCCAGGGCCGGGCACCTCCAGCCCCATTGTCGTCGGCAACAAAATCTTCGTCACCTGCTATTCCGGCTACGGTGAATCGATCGACGAGCCCGGCGAAATGGAAGACCTCAAGCGGCACTTGGTTTGCGCCGACCGCTCCTCCGGGAAAATCCTCTGGCAAAAGGAGTTCAAGGCGGAACAGCCGGAATCCAAATATTCCGGCGCAAACAATACCCGCCATGGCTATGCCTCGAGCACGCCCGTCACCGATGGCAAGCAGGTCTATGTCTTTTTCGGCATCTCGGGGGTCTATGCCTTCGATCTCAACGGCAAGCAGCTTTGGAAAACCAACGTCGGCTCCAAAACCCACGGGTGGGGTTGCGCAACCTCGCTGCTTCTGCACGAAAGGCGGCTGATTGTGAATGCCAGCACGGAAAGCGAGTCGGTCGTGGCGCTCGATGTGAAAACCGGCAAACAGGCCTGGAAGATCGATGGGGTTCCCAAGTGCTGGAGCTCCCCCATGCTGGTGGATGTTGGCGGCAAAAAGGAACTGGTCATGAGCATTCCCGATGGCGGGAAAGCAAAAACCTCGAAAATCAAGGGCTTCGACCCGGCGACGGGCCAGGAGCTTTGGCAGTGCGACGGCCCGCCGGACAGCTATCTCTGCCCCAGCGTGGTTTCGCACGACGGGGTCGTCTACTCCATTGGGGCCCGCAAAAACACGGCCGTTGCCGTACGCGCCGGCGGCAAGGGGAACGTCACCGACAGCCACCTGGTCTGGACGGTGGGCGAGGGATCGAATGTCACCTCGCCGGTTTATCTGGACGGACACCTCTATATCTTCCACGAAAAAGGGAAAGTCGTCTGCCTCGATGCCAAGAGCGGCGAAACCGTGTTCGAGGAATCGCTCAGCCCCTCCCCCGGCCTGGTCTACGCCTCGCCGCTGGCCGCCGACGGCAAACTCTATGCCTCCTCGCAGGACAACGGCACCTACGTCATCGAAGCCAAGCCCAAGTTCAAGCAGCTGGCCGTGAACACCTTCAAGGACGACCCCTCCCGCGTCAACGCCTGCATCGCCGTCTCAAAAAACCAGCTCATCTTGCGCACCGACAAAGCCCTCTACTGCATCGGGAAATAACGCGCCGCAAAAGTGCTTATAATTTAACCCGACGCATCGCGCATGTTTTCCATCTCAACCGCGTTCATGTGGCCGGCACCGGCGGTATAATCCCGGACTTCCATTTCGTGAGGGCCAAATAGTACAAACCACCCATGCAACTAAAACTTCAGGGAAAAATCACGGCATGGAACGATGAAAAGGGCTTCGGCTTCATCACCCCCGTATCGGGAGGCGACCGGATCTTCGTCCACATCAAAGCCTTCCAAAAACGGCATCGGCGTCCGCAGGTAAACCAGCAAATATCCTACACCCTTTCAACCGACAAGCAGGGGCGTGCCTGCGCGGCCGACGTGACCTGTGTCGGCAAAGGGCACGTCGATCCAAAACGCCTGATGCAGCAAAGCGCGGCCGTAGTTGCAATGGCCCTTTTTTTTGCCGCGCTCGGCGTTTTGACCTTGGCCATCCCGATCATCCCGAAATACATCATCGGTTGGTACGCCATCGCCAGTGCCATTACCTTCATGGCGTATGCGGCCGACAAATCCGCCGCCCAAAACGGACAATGGCGCATTTCGGAAGCGACGCTGCATACCCTGGCGCTCGCCGGTGGCTGGCCCGGGGCACTCCTCGCCCAACAGATGCTCCGCCACAAATCCCGTAAACCGGGATTCCAGTGGACCTACAAATTCACCGTTGTTTTAAATATCGTCGTCACGGCTTGGTTGCTCACCCCCCGCGGCTCCAAACTCACGATGGAATGGCTGCATGAGGCCTTCAAATAATATGAAATAAGCACAACCCCTACCTTCTGGGTCTTCGTGCATTTTGGGCCTCTTTGTGGCACTGAAGTCCAGTCGGGTTAAGTTCGTATAATTACCGAAAAAACCGCCCAAACATTATTTCATGGGACTCACCGCGGCCCCCATCAGATCCGCGAGTTTTACCGCAAACGGAACCTTCGAGGCATAGCCGGTTTTCCAACCGGGAATGTCTGATAGCGCCCACTCATAAGCGTTCAGCGGATTTTTGACTCCAATTTCTGAAATCTCATAAATCAGGTAATATGGGCGGCTGGGTTCCGACGGATATCCCCAGCCCACCAACGTTTCTTTCGAATACACTTTCGGCCCTTTGCTGACGATGCGGAACATCCGGCCCGACCGTTCATCGCCTTTCGTATGCAGGAGCAGATAGGAGGCTCCAACAACGTCCTGCTCCAGCAACAGAGAGCCGGATCCTTTATCTGCACGGCAGTTATACAGGCTGTTGCGGAAAATCCAGTCGAGATGATCCTGATCGCGGAAAGACGCGACCAGCACCGACGCTTCGGAAGGAGATGCCTGCCTTTCCGACGATCCATCATGTTGCTCGGGCAACGCTTCGCGCACGGCATCCGGCGGCTCATCCTTGTAGATGCGATAGGTATGATAGGTATGCTGTTCCCGCTGGGTCGCCCGGTTGCAGACGTGAGCCACCACCTCGTTCAGAAACCGCTCCAGTGCCGCCGATCCATCGTCCGAATCGTTGGGCCGCAGCGGAAACGCGCCGAGGCCGGGCAGTAGCTCATGGAAACCGCGAAACGGCATCTGTTCCTTTTCATTTCCAGGATAAAGCACATAGGCGCCCGCCGACCGGCGGATCGCATCGCGATAGGCATGCATTTTTAGCAAGTCGGCGCGTTTATAGTTTCCGGTGCGTTGGGCGGCCTTTTCCTCGTCGAGGTTTTCGTCCACGGCACCGAAGAGTTTAACGAGACGGTCCACCTTGTATTTCGCATCGAAATGAACATGCGTGATCAGTTCCTGCTCTTCGGCCTGTGCCTGGGAAAAGCCCTCCGGCCAGAGCGACAGCGTATAATCCGGGCGCATCTGACGACTCCACGAACCCTGAGCCGGATATTGACTCGCACTGTTGAACGTCCGGTTATAGCTGAACTCGACCGAAAGCGGGCGGCCTGCGCCTCGGTAAATCCCTTCGATGGGCAGCTGCTTTCCTGCCTTCAGCTTCAGCACCAGATCCTTGTCGTTAATCAAATCTTCAACCGTTGGGTTTTTGAGCTCAAACAAACCAGACACCAGATCCAACAGCTTGAAAAACACCCAATATTCATAAAGCGCCGCCACATCGCGCTTGCCGCCTTCATACACATCGTCGCCGCCGTCCCAGCTCAGCCGAGCCGCCAGCTCGAACAACATCCAGGCCCGCAGTACCTGGCGGTATCCCTCCTTGCGCTGAAGCACCGGACTGTTAAGCGGCAGCAGCTCGGGTTGCGAAACCTGCTTGAACACATCGTGGGAAAGCGTTTCCTCCAGATCATCCATCAGCCCGTTGATTTCAGAACGGAGCCCCGGATATTTCTCGTCGCCCGCCGCGGAAAGCCTCGCGAGCAATTCTTCCAAGGTCTGGAGAAACAGGTTCAGTGCGTGTTTCACGAATCGGTTTTCCGGCGTATCCACCGTATCGCGCTTATCGCGGATTTCAATCCGCTCGGGAATCGTTTTCAGCGTATCGCGCAACGGATGCCCTGCGGGTACTTCCATGCGCCGCCCGTCCGCAGCAAACTGCCTCACCTCGTAACGACCGAGCCGACGGCTTTGCCGCACATCGATGGTCCGGAACTCCTCGCGCCACTGCGTATTCGGCTGGGAAACGATCCGCTGAACCGCCTGCTGGAAATCTTCGCCGCCCAGCAGGCTCTTCAGGAAATAGAGCCGTTGCGCCAGCGTGGCCTCCGTCAGGCCATCGGGAATCAGCGGCTGGTCCACCGGCGATTCCAGCTGCAGCAGAAAATCGGCGCAACGATCCGCAATGTTCTCCAGCATCGAGCGATATTCATCTTCATAGCCCAGCTTCGTCGAGCGGACATCGATGTGCATTCCGGAAACGGTTTCGCCGGTTGCCTGTTCTTCCAGCTCCAGCTTCAGCAAGCCGACATAATTGCCCGGCTCAATCAGACCGCGCTCGCTATCGTGCGCAATGCGGCTGTGAGACAAAACTCCGGCGATTTCTTTCACTGAATAGGAGGCCGAATCCAACTCATATTCGTATCGCCCGTTTTCGGTTAGCGATACAACCGGTTCGCCCGTTCGCGCCGAAACGATCCTCAGCCCAACGGGGGTGCCTGGAAAAACAACTGCCGCTTTATTCACCATCCGTCAACGCACCCTTCATTTTTGCTGTTCGGCATAGATTCACGCTTTGATTTTCTCCCACACACTCAACTCGTGGATCAAACGATCCAGCATTCCGCCCGGCGTCACATGCGGTAGCCAAAGTTCATCCGCAGACTCCATCACAAACCGGTTCCGTTGCTCTGCCGCCGCCAAATCGCCATCCTGGTTGCGCATTTCCAGAATCAGCAGCCGATTCTCTTCCAGCGCCTCCCGCACCGCCGGCCGCTGTGCCGCCCGCTCCAAACCCCACGCCGGGCACCAGATAACCCGTTTTTTGCACGCCAGAAGCTTTTCAAACATCTCCTGCTCAAGCGGAGAATGGAATCCACTGAAATAGGTACTTGCCCCGGGGATGCTTTCCGGGCGCAGCGCACTCCGGCTGCACAAAACCCCCAGCTTCTTCGCATTCCACAGCACCGGATTCCCCAGCCCGCGCAAGCCGTTTCCAAAATCTGTGACACAACACCACGGATTCATACGGATATACCCGGCAATCGCCTGCTCCGCCTCCGGCGTGCGCACGATCATCTCATAATAGTTGCGATGCCAGATGCGCATTTTTTCCGGCGCACGCTCTCCATTCCGGGCGACAAGAATATCGCCCCTAGCCCGCAATGTGCGGGATACCCCCGCCTTAAACCCAGTGATCACATCCCCCAAACGGCCATAACCACCCTCGATACGTATGATGGCATGAAAATGATCCGGCATAATCGCTCGCTCGCCCCACTCCATCCACGGCAAAAGACGTGCCGTCTTTTGCATTTCCTCTTCCATAATTTCCCGCACGGGCGGCATTATTGCCGCCCCGGTCGCCCCAAAAGGAAGCCTATTGGCCCACTCGACAAACTCCCGATGCGCGCATAGCGTCACGAAATACACCCCGCCGCCGGCATAATCATGCCCCTTCAGCCGGATTGATCGCCGGTGATGAATTTCAGGATCGTAGCCCACGCCGTTCCTCAGTCCTCTGTCTTCCGACCTCCGCCCCTACGCCTCCGCAAAGCTGGTGAAACCGTGCTCGGCCAGCCGCCTGCGCATGCGGGCCAGTTTTTCCAGCGAGCCCGGATAGAGGGCGTTTTCTGCCACCAGCACTTCATCCTTGATCGGATCGTTTTCCGGACGGGCGTCCTCCTTCAAGCAAAGCCGGATCAGGGCCGCCAAGACCGGACCGAGCTTCTTTTTAGAGCCGTGCAACTTGGGCAGCAGCTTCTGCATGATCGCCGCATCCATGGCGGATTCCATTTTCCAATCCTTGGAAGAAAGCTCTTTGTGGAAATAGACTAAGCGGCAGATTTCATGCGCCGTGCGGTAACCGAATTCCGCGCCGGCTTCTTTCAGCTGCGGGAAAAACTCCATCAGCACCTTCGACACCGCCTCACGGGTAGCGTCATCTAAAGGAACATCCTTCTGCTTCGCCGCCGCCACAAATGCTTTGGCATATTGCGCACCCTGCCCCTCTAGTTCTTTCAGATTGGGCTTCACCGGATTTTCAAGGAACGACTTCATTTCGTCGTCCGAAACCCGAAACTCAATCACATTGGCGCGATCCAGCACCTTCGGGCTGAACATGTAGGTCGTTTCATCGACGTTAACCGTACCGATCACAAACAGGTTTTTCGGAATCTTCAGCTTCGCCGGAACCCCGTTCCAATCCTCGCCGGTATCATCATGCAGACTAATCGCCTCGCCCGACTCCATCGCCGACAGAAAGTCCGCGAAATACCGTTCGACGTGCGACAGGTTCATCTCATCCAGAATCAGGAAATAAGGATGCTCCGGATCGGCCTGCGCCCGCAGAATCAAATCCAGCGCCCCGTTGTCCGGCTTGCGATAATGCCCGGGATTCAGCGCATCCGGATAGCCCAGCAGATTTTCATTGCTCGTCCAGTCCGCGCCGACAGAGATCAGTTCATATTTAGATTCTATTTTTTCCAGTGTTGCGTTTTCAATCCAGTGACATGCCAGCGCTTTTAGCGGAGCATGAAACGAATTAAGGGTTGGGCTATATTCCAAGCCTGTCTCTATAACCTTCCGCTGAATCTCTTGTGATGGTGTTGCAAGGTCAAAGCCATTTTCCTTAATGGACTCAACCCACTTCTCAACCAAATCAAAGGGTAAAAATGTATTGGAACTACTGCCGCTCTGCCCGACCTTAACCCCTAAACGATCAACATCTAAAACTGTATATATTGATCTGGCGGCATTCACCTCCATTCCTTTAAGAAAAGGGTTACGCACACCTCTCCTTCCAGTAATCCATTTTGAAAGTGCCTGCGCCAACTGCGTTTTCCCTGAACCCGACAGGCCGGTGAGAATAAGAAACGGTTTTGCGTGAAGAGCCGAACAAACCATCGTCGGCAACGAGGCATTTACCGCTAGCCCCGCACCATCGAGTGCAGTAGAAAATGCATCCATAGAAAACGGCATTGATTTAATGGAGGTAGATAATGCCTTTCCCTGTTGTATGCTCATTTTATTCTGCTGATGTTCCATGTATTCAAAAAGCAACCATGGGAAAAGACTAAGCCATCCTTCGGGGAGACCTCCCCGGTCAATATTATACAGCTCTTTCATTAAAAAGATGTTGCGTGACAGCCAAGAATCCCCCGAGTGCGGCGGCTCATACTTCGCTATTATCTGTTCACTCTGGAGCCATGCAAAAAGCCTATTAAACTTTCCTTCGTCCACCACCGTAGACAGCTCTGCGGGGGCACATGCGGCAAAAATTCGATTAATCAGAACCCGGTTATGCTTCACACTTGGCTGATTTACCCACCATTCATTGAATCTGAAAAACAGCTCATTATTCAGTGGGTTAACTATGATTTCCCTGAGAAACTTTTCAAACTGTGGAGCTTCCCTAAATTGAGCTAAATGCTCTCGGCTGATAACAGACTGCCCCCGAGAGGCTATTCCATTTAGAAGTTCTCCAACTAGCTTCCAAACGAAGCCCTCGAATGACTGGTCAGACAAAGATTCCAATCCGGCATACAAGCGATAGTCTGACAACTTGCCCGCCTTAAGCTGGAGCCTTTCCCTAATTTCCTGAATGTCTTTAGTAAAGTGATTGTAATTCTCAAACCACTCCGACACCCGGTCTTCAGGAGTAGCCAACAGTTCATCAAACAGCTTTTGACGCATCTCTTTCATAATCATTTTGCCACCAATTTTCCCCGTTGTTTTCTAAAAGCCCTTCCCCGATCCAGAATTTTACTTCCAGAACTGCTTCCCGCTCTTTCCTGCAATTGAAATCAATGACCCTGACATCAACGAATACTTCTGCGGGTTCAACACCGCTATACCCACGCTCCTATACTCTGAATTTGAATCCCGCCTGATCGGCCTTTCCCCGGCTTGAACCGAGCTTCGAGGCCCCTGTATTTTTTTTCAGTAACCTATTGCTTCAGCCAAACGATCGCCTTCAACGAGACTTCCAACGGCTGGAACTCCGGATCGCCGGTAACCAGCTCGGCTTTTTTTATTTGGGTTAGTGACGCGGCGTAGGCATCGGCCAATGACATTCTGTATGCCGCCTTGAATTCGGCCGCCTGCTCGGTAAGCACCGGATCGGTTTCAACAATTTCAATGGGGAAATCCTTTAGCGACGTCTGAACCTGCTTCCATGCGGCAAGGTTCCGTTTACGGATCACCTTGTATCCCACCTCAGCCCAATTCACAGAACAGATGAAGAGCCGTTTTTTATCTTCGAGTGATTTCGCAAAATAGTCCCGGACGATATCCGCACCGGCTTCATTCCGAAGAAATGAGATGATTGCAAAACTGTCGAGCACTGCATTCTTCATCCTACCCCTCCTTCGCAACTTCCTCTGCGTGCTCCTGCACAATCTCTTCCGACCAGTTTTCACCGTCATCTCCGGAAAGCATGCCCTGGAGCGATCCGATATAGGCTTCTGTGATCGGGCGGATAACAATCGTGTTGTTCTTTTCATCAAACACCAGACGGGTACCCGGCTTGATCCCTAGCTTCCTCCGGAGTTTAGCAGGAATAACCACCTGCCCTTTTGTCGTTACGATTCCAGTATCCATTTTCGCCTCCTTGAACCACTTAAACCTACTATGTATTTATGGTGCGTCAATTTAAATTTGGCTTACTTTTTATTTTTGCCTTACATTAGTATTTTTTACTACTGATGGAAGGCGATGCACGGATGCCTTTCAATCTCGCCCCGAGGCCTGTGGTTATTGCGAAACCCAGGGTTATGGATCCGGCCGCTAAATGGGGGGAGGATAGCCACGAAGAGGCGCACGCGAAGCGGGACGAAGTCAACCAACACAAAGCCCCGAACCTCTGGGGTTTCGTGCCTCTTTGTGGCCATTAATCAGTCGCATGGGATGCTCAATATGTAATCGCCGGAGCCATAATACCCCGCTGCTTGCAGCGATTTGTGGAGGGTCGACGGCCTCGGCGACTTCCGAGGGCAAGGCTTGGCTCGGCGGCCCGAGCTCCCGCGCGCCACCATGGAAGCGGCCAACCTAGCCGAAAACAAGAAAACCCCCGCCAGCATTGACTGGAACGGGGGTTATTTTGAAAATGGTAGAAGCGCAGGGGCTCGAACCCTGGACCCGCTGATTAAGAGTCAGAGCACCTACATTTGGAACACTGTTCTAAACACGATACTTACGATATTTTAGGCAACTATATATGCAACCATTATGCAACGGATCTTGATTTTCAACTGACACCCCTATACGTTGGTTGGACTTTTCAAGGAGCATTATTATGAGTAAAGAGAAGCCGAATATCAAAAATGATGGATATGAAATCCATGCCGGATATCGTATCAGGTTACTGAACTCCAAATCCGGAAAAAGGTACCAGGTAGACCTCGGTCGCTCCACAGGTAAACACATTCGCCTTTCCTTCGAAACACTGAAGGCAGCCCGCAACTGCGCCTTTGAAAAGAGCAATGAGAAGAAAAATCATGGGGTCAAAGTTCTGGGGTTCACGGACAAACAGAGGAATGATGCTGTTACCGCCCTTAAGATTTTGAACTCTTTTGGCATAAACCTTCGCGAGGCTGCCAACTTCTATGCAAAGCACAACCAGATTGTAGACCATACGAACGGCACAGGACAGCTTGTTAAACGTTACCTTGAATCCCAGAAACAGCGGATGCAGGCTAATGAGTTACGTGAGCGCTCCTACAACGAGTGTGAAAAACATCTTAAGAAGTTTCGGGGTTCAATGGAGACAATGGCGGTAGACACCATCACAGCCGACGATATCGATGAATGGCTCGACAGACAGAACTTCGGTGCTACCAGCCGGAATAATCACCGGCGTTATATCAGTGGCTTCTTTAACTGGTGCCTGGAGCAGAGCAAAATTGCCGCCAACCCCGTTCTACGCACTCGGAAGGTTAAGAAGGCCAGCCACACACCAGAAATTTATACAACGAAAGATACTGAGACCATCATGAAGGCGTGCGAACAGTTCGTGGCATCAACCGTGAGGGCTGCTGACGGGAAAAAACTCGCTATCCGGAAAGTCAAAGTAGAGGGAAAAATGGTCGTGCCAGACAAGAAAACCCTTATTCCATATATGGCTCTAGCCTTCTTTGCGGGTATACGCCCCAACGAAATCACTCGACTAAAATGGAAGGATATCGACCTGCAGATGGATGAGATCCATGTAAATGCTGACACCTCTAAGACTTCAACGGCCCGCATTGTTCATATATCGGCCAATCTCAAGAAGTGGCTCATCCCATATCGGGGTGATAGCTCCATGCTGATATACCCCTATTCCGACACCGTGCTCCGAAGCTGGCGCCGGGCCATCTTTAAAGAACTCGATATTAAATACATCCAGGATGGTGCCCGGCACTCGTTCGCCACCTACTATCTGGCCTTAAACTCGATGGACGACACGATTCAGGAGTTGGGACACACGGATACCAAGATGCTGTTTAAGCATTATCGTGGCTTAGCGAAAAACCGGAAAAATCAGGCCAAGGAATACTTCAAGATTGCACCCGCGAAGAACGCGAAGGTCATCCAGATCTCAAAAGCGGTCTAGATACCCGCCACATACGGCAATACAAAACTAAGCGGCCAACTCCCTCAACCATTCCCGCTCAGCCCGTTGCTTTACTCTTTCCGCCTCCGCTCGCCGCTTATCCATATCCACTTCATAAGGATTTTCGGGAGGATCT
This sequence comes from Pontiella desulfatans, assembly GCF_900890425.1. Classification (NCBI taxonomy): domain Bacteria; kingdom Pseudomonadati; phylum Kiritimatiellota; class Kiritimatiellia; order Kiritimatiellales; family Pontiellaceae; genus Pontiella; species Pontiella desulfatans. The sequence goes on from NZ_CAAHFG010000004.1 coordinate 301,106, forward strand.
TCAGGCAGCTCGAACTCCTTCTTGTTGAAGACGCTATCGATTAGCTTGTCGTACCAATACCTTACAGCGGACATGGACAGATCCAGACCATGCCTTTCCCTCAGCCACACCTGTATATTTTCACTACCGTTGACCAAGCCAAATGAGAGATGGCCCAGCAGGTCTTCGACAACCTCGGGGGTGAGTGCGGGTTTGCGGTCGCGCTTGTAGTTATTCTGCACCAGCTCTAGGGGGCCGCCCTCGTTCCATTGCCTAACCCAATTCGTCACACTCGATGCACTACAGCCAACCAGCTTGGAAATTTCATGGGTTGAGTACTTCCCAGAGAAGGCATACAGGATAACCTGAAGCCTTCGGCGGGCCTTCTTATCCTTCAGGTGATTGGCGTCGTCAATCATGTCCAGAATGTCTTCACGGGAATAGATAGTGGAGGTAATTTTAAGTCTCGGTCTCATAATGGTAAATTATAACAAACCGCAGCTTAAAAAACACTGTTTATCCCAGATAATATTAAGTTCTTATCACTTTATCACCAACAGGTTATCTTGCAATAGGCTGGCCGTCGACAACCCCGTAGTTATCGACAATGATGCTCCAGTGAGATTGGAGTTAACGGAACCAGTTCAAGCTTGCCTTGAAAAGTTAACCTACACACATATATCCTGTGCGCGGCTAGCCGGATACTCACACGATTCTGCCGGTGTACGTGCATTGGAAGCCGAACGCTGGCCGCACATCAGGCTGATGCTCACTCGATGCGAATGGAAGCCGCGTGACATTGATGAAGAGGCGCTTAAGAAAGATATGACCCGCGATGATATCACCCTTTGGCTTTCACGTATGATTCAGGATCCGGCCATTCCGATACGCCAGCAGCTCTCAGCAGCACGACAGCTTACGAATCTCAATGGATGGGATGATCCGAAGAAACGGAAGCCGGATGAGAAGTCTATATTCGCAGACATCATGAAATCGATTGACGGTACAAGCACAGGCTTACCGGGCAGCGGATCCAATAATTGGGTCAACGACTGAGTTTATTTCACAGCCAACTCCTGAAATGGACTCAAAAGAGTTGGGTACAGAAATGGGTTCGACTGAGATGCACCTGCTCCAAACGGAGATCTTTTCAGACCAATCCTCCGGTTACGGTCATTTTTTACAGGTATTTGTACTGCGGATTGGTTTTCGTAGGGACAGGGTTGATGTAACCGAACTGGCATAATCTACCGCCGCTTCAAGTCACATACCGGAGTTTCCTCTAACGAGGCTCTCCGGTTTTTTTCGCATACCATCTTCGGGATTCCCCTCTCCTCACGACCCTTCCCGATATTCGAGCGGCGCAAGGCCGGTCTTCTTTTTGAAAGCCCGGTAAAAATTTGAAAGGTCACTAAAGCCACATTCATACGCAATGGCTGTTGGACTGTGGTCCGATTTCTTTAACAACCTGCATGCATGCTCAATGCGTAGCGCACGAAGATGATTCAACCACGAAGTGCCATTCACATGCCTGAACAACTGAGAAAACCTTCGTTCCCTGCCATGGCCGGCCTCCCCTCCTTCATCGGTGATCATGGCAACGTACAAAACCCTACGATGATCTTCCGCCTCATGGGCGTGGACAGTAATACCTTCTGGAACACCTATGGTCCAAATTCAATCATGAATATGCAGATCAGCCAGATGATCGCCGAAAGCCATGCCAACGGCTCCTATTATCTTCCCCGCAGCAAAGTCTTCCTGTTCCCGGGAACTCATCCGGGAGAAGTTCTCTGCAATTGCACCCGCGTCATCGGCAAAGATGGGCGAGAGCTTAATCCGCTGATAAACAAAGACTTCACCGAAGCCGAAACGGAAGGTCGTCGGCAGGCGCGCGAATACGAGCGCTTTTTCAGGGATCACCTCAAAGGTTTCGAGCATGCACATATCATTGATACCGGCGTACAGGTAGGCGTTCGTCAGACCCGTCAGGGCGTCGGAACCTCGATGCTGAAAAATGATGATGTTGTTAAAGGAGCAAAATTCAATGACGGCATCGCCCGCTCCGCATGGCCAATCGAACTGCATAGCGGCAGTAAGCCCAAAGTGGAATGGTTATTTAACGACTATTACGAAGTTCCATACGGTTGCTTCGTTCCTGAACAGGGAGAAAACCTTTTGTTTGCCGGCCGCTGCCTTTCCGCCGAACACGAAGCCGTCGCCTCAGCCCGGGTCACCGCTCAATGCTTCTCCTACGGTCATGCAGTCGGCCATGCCGCCGCCCTATGCATCAAGGAAAAACTTACACCTCGGAACATTGATGGCGAATCACTTCGGGAGATTCTAAACAAGGACAATGCTCGACTGGACTGAAACATGATTAAGCAGACAACAACATCTGATGGCGTCATAATACTCACGTTGAACCGTCCGGAACGACGCAATTGGCTATTGCGAACTGCCACGCGAGAGCGATGGCTAGGCTAAGAATGCAACAGGGCCGATCCGCCCCCCTTCCAGGGAGGCACTGCTCAAAGGTACTCTGACACGGTTGCGCCTGCGTGCAAAATCGATGTCTCGTCAAACCAGTCTACAGCGGGCGGATCAAAAGAGCCCGGGATGTCACCACCTGTTTCCAGTCGTTAAAATCCACTCCAAACCCAAAGCCGGAATCCCGCCAAATCCAATCTCGCGAAAAACCGCTTTTCAGCGGAGCCCGTCCTCTATGCCAAAAACAAAACTCAAAAATCAGGGTTGACAAAAGCTGGTACTCTCAGCCCATTCTCCATCCCCAGTCGCCGAAACATCATTTCGAATCTCTTCCTCCGGATTTTTCCGGCTCCAGACCCCGCTTTGGGATGGCTCGATAAGCCCGGTTTCGATAGATTTGCGAACTCTTTTACTTCCCGGGGGGCACGGAAACATATCAGCGCATTTAACGTGTTGATTTTGAGCAGGATTTGATTGATGGGGTTACAAGATATATGAGCGAATTTTTGAGGGTGTTTCAGGTGTTTGAGAAGCTTTTTGAGGCGAGGTATCGCAGAAGATATGATGCCCGCCTCCAACTGATGGCCTATCAGATCAGAATGCTTCAGTCCCGAACCGATGCGGACCGAATTAACACTCGTCCAGAGGAGCGTGCGGAACTTACCCGCCTTGGAGCCGAACTTGACCATGATATCGATGATGTATTGCTTGTGGTAAAACGGGACACCTATCGAGGTTGGTTGAGGCCCAAGAAAGGTCCCGAGCCGAAGAAGCCGGGCCGCCCAAGAACGCCACAAGCCACCGTGAATCTGGTCATGCGGTTTGCTCTTGAAAACCTTACGTGGGGATGCGACCGAATACAGGGAGAGTTGATGAAGCTCGGCATCAGCATCGGAGCCACGACCATCAGTGATATCCTCAAACGGGCGGGACACCACCCCATTCCAGACAAAGGTAGCGGACGTCCACCAAGCAACTGGAAGCTGTTTGTCAGTTCCCATATGGACACCTTGGCAGCAACCGACTTCTTTTCCAAACCCGTCCTTACCTGGCGCGGATGGGTTGATGCCTACGTACTGGTGTTTATCCACCTCGGAAGCCGTCGGGTTTTCATGAGTCCGGCGACGTTTAATCCCGATGAGGAATGGGTTCTTCAACAATCCAGAAATGCATCCATGTGGTTTCAGAATTTGGGTATTCAGGTCAGGCACTTGATCCATGACCGGGACACCAAATACAGCAGACGGTTCAGGGCGTTCTGGAAGAGTGATAAGGTGAAATGCCTCCGCACACCCGTGCGCTCGCCCATGGCGAATTCTTTTGCGGAAAATTACATCGGGAAGATAAAACGGGAGTATCTGAACCATTTCTTTTGCGTGAGCCTTGACCAGCTTGACTACATCAACCGGCAGTGGCTGGCGTACTATCATGAGCAGAGGCCGCATCAGGGAATGGACATCGGAAACAAGGTTCTCCGTCCGGATTTCACGCCGACAACTGAAGGCGAAATCAAGCGGGAGCAACGGCTGGGCGGAGTCATTTCGTACTACTACCGAGATGCCGCTTAATCCTGCCCCGACAAATATCATCAGCACACGCCTCCCCGTTCAGCATGAACGGTTGCTCCATTATGCCCTGACTTCAAATCTTCGACTGTTATTCGGGTCTCCATCGTTCATTTCTATCACTTTGCTAACGCTATCCGGATATCTTTTCCACCGAATTCACTCACTTCGTCCTTTATTTTCAGACCTATTCGCCCCGGACGACTTTCCGTACCGACCAGCCGCGCTACTTTGTAAAAACGTTCCTTAACAAAAAACGCCGGAAGCACGCCACTGACAATGAACAGCAACGCCAGCCCCAGCGAAACCCAGCGCATACCTCCGATAGGATCGCGGAACTGCTCCGTGAAAAAAAACAACCAGCCCACCAGAATAAACGATGATTTTGCCGCAAACTCGCGCCATGCCGCGATACGCGTCTTCTCATGGTAGTCCGGCGACAATTCCAGGGCCAGGGTATGGAACGGGACCGAAAAGAGCGTGTGTGCGGTATAAAACAGCAGGCTGCCCAATAGGAACCAGGTAAAAATACCGTACTCACTCCATCCCCGTTGAAACATCCAGATTAATGGAAAACTGAGGCCGCACAACACCGCGCCAATCAAGATAAAGGGCCGCCGCCGACCCATTCGGGAACGGCTGTTGTCGGACCAGTTCCCGATGAGCGGATCCAGGCAGGCACCCCACAGCCGCGACAGGGTTCCCGCCAATCCCACCAGCGATGGACGAACGAACAGGTTGACATTCAGAATGATGCCGGCCATCTCCATGACCACGTGGTCACCGATAACGGCCAGGATCGCCCCCTGCGAATACAGCCACTTCTGCAACACCGGCACCTTGTCGGCTTCCGCAGTCTGGTAATGTTCTTTTGGCATTTAAGCCATGTTGTAAAACATTAGGTGCCGATTTCCAATGCGTAACCCATACCGGTTACCTTCAACTCGGGCAGCTGAATTTCGATGGCGCCTCCCTTTTCCGTCCAGTTCACCTTGCCCGATTCGCCAAGCACCTTGATCGCAGTAATGGGGTATCCTTTAAGCGCCTTAATCGAAACCGTGTTGCCTTCAGGGCGAACGATAGTGCTGACGTATAGCTTATCGCCCTTCTTAGTGAACCAGAAATCCTGCGCGGTATATTCGGCTTTCTTTCCATGCTTGCTGCGGTGTTCCGTGCCCTTCATCGCAATCTTGGTAGGCCCTTCATGCGTTACCGTCCAGGGCTTCGTGCCATAAATGGCATCGCCGTTCACCTTGAGCCATTGTCCGACCGCCACGAGGTTTTCAACCGATTTCGGCGGAATGGTTCCGGTCCCGTCGGGGCCGACGTTGAGCAGGAAATTTCCGCCTTTACTGACATTTTCGAGCAGCCAGAAAAGGGTCTCTTCCGGAGATTTCCAATCCTCATCGTACGATTTATACCCCCACGAATTATTGGTGGTGGCGATGCCTTCCCAGGTATTTTCGCTGGCTTCATCCGGTATAACATTGTCGCCCGGAGTCCCGATATCACCAAACCCATTCCCGATCCGCTGACTCACGAGGGTTTCAGGATTCGCGGCATAGATCGTTTTATAGAATTCAATACTGTGTTTCGGCGGAATATAAATCGGCGTATCCAGCCAGATTTCCTTGAGATCATAGTTGGCCACCAGTTCGCGCACCTGCGGGAGCGATTTGTTGGCAATGTAGTCATCGAACTTAACCGGCGCGGGATCAAATTTGTTCACAAACATGTCCTGCTTCGGCTTGTCGTGGTAGCAGTAATCTTTCATGCCGGAATCGCCGCCATCGCGCCAGTCGAGCGCATGGGAATAGTAGACGCCGAATGCAATACCACCCCGTTTACATGCCTGTTCCAGTTCCCGGATAATATCGCGTTTAAACGGCGTTCCGGCCACGGCGTTATAATCGCTCACCTTGGAATCGAACAGCGCAAAACCGTCGTGGTGCTTGGAGGTGATGACCATGTATTTCATGCCGGCGGCCTTGGCGATACCCACCCACTCATCGGCATCAAATTGAACGGGATTAAAGGTGTCCGCTAATTTTGCATATTCAGCGCGCGGAATCTCTTTTCTCCGCATAATCCATTCGGCGACCCGCGGGCCGGTTCCGCCGTCTTCCATTTTTTCGCCCTTCCAGATCCCTCCGCACTGCGAATAGAGTCCCCAATGAATAAACATCCCGTATTTGTTATCATTAAAGCGGTCGCGACCACGCTGTTTGGCAGCGGACGAATTCATGGCTTTCCATTTTTTTCCCAGCTCAATCATTTCCGGGGAACCGGGAATCCCGGATCCGTTCACCCCGGCCGCCCGGCCTTTTCCAACGAGCGCCACGGTCGAAACCGCCAGACTCGAAAGCATAAAATTACGTCGTGAATTTTTCATTGTCTTTTTCTCCATGGTTACATTCATTCCACCGTAAATTTCCAAACTGCTCCCGGTTCAACAGAACCGTCTTCACTCAATGCATCCACCCGCCAATAATAGGTTTTCCCTTCAAGCAGGCGGGGCGGTGAAAAAATATTCCTGGAGAGTTCGGCCATTGGTTTCAGATCATGCGGTGACCGGCCAACCCAGATCCGATGAGCTGTTGCCGTATACCCACCGAGAAACATCAGGTCCGCATCAGGTTTCACCGTCATGGCCCCGTCAGGAGGAACCGGCGTTGAGGCGTGCGGGTGCTGGAAGCCCGGGATCCAATAGCTGCTGTCGCCAAACTCATACGCCCCGATATCAGGTGCACGTCCAACATAGTGCGGCTTCCTGTAATAGGTAAACCGGTTCATATCGGCGAGCGTGCCCGCATCCACGAGCGGTGAACCCTGTTTCGGGCGGAAGTCCCGGTTTTCCGGATCGCGCAAATGCTGCCCGGCATCCGGTTCAAAAAAGTTATGGTGTTTAATGCCTGGAAATGGAGGTTCCTTCCCCCACCAGCGGGTCATATACCGCGGGGACAGATTATTGACGACGATGGTTTCCAAATGAAATCCATTCATTTTTTCCCACAGCAGCGTGCACATGCCCGGCGTTTCCCAGAGCGTGTTGTTGTGAATGAGTTGTTTATCGCCCTTGATCTGCATCTGTCCGCACTTCCATCCCACATTATGATGCATGGTGCCATTCTGGCTGGGTTTGGCGGGCGGGCCGCCCCCGCCATCAAAGCGATAGGAAAGTTTGCCGTGATCGTGTGACCAATTGTGATCAAACTCCACCTGATCAAATTCACCGACCTGAATGGCCGTGCCGTCGGACTGGAATGCGCAGATATCGAAAAAGTGCCCCTGCGTAATTCGTGTGTGCGTCCCCACCTTTACGCACTGGCCGGAGCCGGTGTTGAAAATGGTGGCGCGTTTCAGCAGAATTTCGCTGGAGCGTTCAAGGTCAACCGTGAGGCCGCGACCCATGCAGCTGTAATCTGCATCATGAATCAACACGTTATCCAGCACATCGCCCTTTTCATGTTCAAGCCGCAATGCAGGCCCATCCAGCGTGTGAAACATGCAGTTGATGAGCCGGTTATTACTTGCGGCTTCGTTTTTGGCGCGGCGTGTAAAAAGCGTCGGGGAAACGCGCCCCAGTTCACCGAGCATACGGCGCGACCAGGTCGGATAATCGAACCGCGCGTTCTTTATAGTAATTTCACTGCACTCCTGCCCTTTAAAGGTGCCGCCGAAAAACCCGATTCCATCAAAGGTCAGCCTCGAACAGTTCTCCAGTTCGAGTACATAGGTCAGCACCTTGCCCCGCAGGTTCATTTCGCCGGGAGTGCTCCCTTGGGGTGGAATCAGGTATAGCGTCTTCGTTGCCTTTTCATACCAGTATTCGCCGGGACGGTTGAGACAGGGCAGGCCTTCCAGCATGTAGTGCGCCTGTCCCAGTGCATAATTCTTTTTGATCATGGCCGGATCCTGCGCTGTACGCTGAATGCCTTTATTCCAGTGCGCGGGCTCACCCTGGTTTGAAAAGTCGGTGGAATAGGTAAAGCGGTTTGAACCGGCTTCGTGGGATTCTACTGTCTGCGCCCAGGTCATCCAGGAACCGATATTGAGGATGGCGATGGCCCCGTTCATACTGATACCGGTTTCCGCCAGCGTCTGCGTATTCACATCGTCAGGAATGATTCGGCCCTGAGAAAGTGCGCCTTCATCCTGCACCAGCTTACCCTGCTCATTCACCCCGGAAAGCGGACGTTCATCGACGACGACTCCGAATGAAGAACCGTCCGCCATTTTGCGGTAACTCGCCTTCTGGTTCCAGAAGTGTTCATCCCCGATAAACCGGTCCGGCCATCGCGCGGTCTGCAGCATTTCGCGGCCATCGAACAACTGCCAGATATCCTGCGAAAGCTTCACTGTCCATATTCCGTTTTCTCCTTTTTTCCAGCCACCTTCCACGGGCAACGGAACCGTTCCATCCAAAATCGGCTGTTCGCCCTCAGCCGCGCGGATGGTCAGTGGCCCCTTGATACCCTCCAGTTTTATCGAACCGGAGTAAACACCGTCTTTCAGAGTTACCACATCGCCCGGCGACGCCTGTTGAATAATGGTCCCCAGATCCTCTCCAGGCTCAACAACCACCTCCCCCGCAAAGCAGTTTATCCCCACGGAAAGCCCGACCAATATGGCTGTTTTTTTATACATGAGAGACATAAAGTAGATTGGCCTGCCGACCGTTTGCAAGCGCTTGTTTAGGGTTTTAAACATAAAGTTCTCATTTAACTATAATCCTGCACCCGGAAATGGAACCGCTGATGCACTTGAACAAACGTTAATCATGACAAGGATGTGAATCATCGCCGAGAAGCGGAACGCAACTCCCGCAATCTAAAGTGAGCGAATTCCAAGGGAGACCCCGCAGTTATTTCCATATTTGGTTTTTCAGGCGGAATGAAATCCGGATGGAACCGGGGGTGAGGAAAAAGGGCGTTTCCACCTTCATAGCCGTCATTGGTGTAATAACTGACCATCCCGCGATCACAGATAAGGCGCACCCGGTTCATTCCATTAACAGGCTCGATCGCTTTATAGCCTAGGTCGGCAATCTCGTATGTGCTGTTTTTTGCACGGAATGAAAATATGTCTTGCCCCCAGACTGCCAAGTTGAAATCGCGACTGCTTTTAGCATCCCATTCAAACTCGATATCGTAGAGGCCCGGTTTGATTTCTGACAGTCCGGCATTCAGGCTGTCCGATTGAATATTCCTGAAACTGTGCTGCGCCGTTACCAGCCCATCGATCTCCCTGACTGGATTCAGGTATAATCTGGGTGCCCCGCGGAACGAGCGCAAAGTCGCTTCTATGGGTATGTTCAAACCGCCGCTGACGGGCATGGAGGGATCGTGCTCAAAATAATCGCACGTTGGCGTTGCCCCCATCATGATGCACCGGCCACCGGGCGCATTATTGAAGGTTTGCGGCGCCAGATACATACCTTTGAAGGTCTGGATTTTCTGCTTGGTTTCGGGAACAAACTCACGGCCGTCAAATTTTCCGATGCGGTAGCTGCGGGATACATCCTGAACGATCCATTTCATATTTTCCGGGTTCCCGTCGAGCGGCAGGCAGAACAAATCGGGGGTTTCAAACCAGTCGGGCGATGAGCTCAACCAATTCCAGTCAACCAGGTTTTTTGAATCGTAGAAATCAAACGTCCATGGTCCTTTATTGCGGCGGTCATGGATAATCATGACCCATTTCTTTTGGGGGGGATACCAGACCACCTTCGGGTCATGCCCAGCAGGGTCATTGGTCAAAAACAGAGGATTATTTTTATATTGTAGATAGGTTTTACCACCATCCGTGCTGTAAGCCAATGCGGTAGCCGACCGCCTGTTCTGGGAATAAAAGAGCAATATGGGAGGCACATCCCCCTCCTGCAACCCGCTATCGTTATTCCGATCCACCACGCCGCTTCCAGAAAAGGCATCCCAACGCAATCCTTTCGGAATGCCGAAATCCTGCTGGACCCAATCAAAGAGATTCGTGCTCGTTGCATGGCCCCAGTGCTGATTGCCGCCATCGACACCCACCGGATTATACTGGAAAAAGAGATGCCAGAGACCGTTGTAATAGTATAACCCGTTGGGATCCCAGCTCCTGCCCTGATCCGGTGTGAAGCGTAACTGCGGCCGGGCCGGTTCGGAATAGACCCTATCCCTGCCTGTGACAGCGGGAACCAGTTTGATTTCGTCTTCCATCGCTTCCAGATGATCTTTGTATATGGCGGCCCCTTCACTGTACATACGCAGTTCAACTCCCGGCTTGAGATGTTTCAACGGATACATAGCGCAGAAATCCACGGGGCGGTTTGCCGCCAACCGGAGTTCAATGTCCAGCTTGGCTGCGCCATCCACTTCCAAAACATACCGAATCCGGGGGGCATCGAAATTGATAGGGAGTTCCAGGAAGTTATTTTCCGCCATCTCCATGCGCTTATCAAGCGGCACGGTCTGGGAGACCGGATAGAGAGGATATACATTTTCACGAAGCGAATCGCTGGCGACAATATGGTCCACGAGCACAAACTGCCACCCCCCGGAATCGCGTATAATCAACTGGGCCCGCTTACCCTGAAAACTGGAAACATCGAACGTCATTAATGAAAGCGTATTCCTGGACTCCACCTGCGCCAGGTATTCGGCTTTCCCGTCCACCAGCAGTTCCAACCCCGAATGCTTCCCTACGCTCCGTCCACCCATGAGAAAATGGATATACGGCCGCTCAATAATAAACTCTTCTGAACTCAAAGATCCTGAATATAGATCACGGACACCACCGTCGCTGTTGGCCAGCCCACCGCCCATGAACCCCTTGATTCGATCCTTTGCTTTATTCAGGTCCGCAAAAGCTTCACCCTCGGCTTTCCAACCGGCCATATCGCCTTCAAAATCTTCAATGACAATATCCGGACGCTGTGCCGCGTTGCATGGAGCCAAGCCCAAAATAAAGCCCAGGATGCTCAATGGTATAGCTGTTTTCATAATACGACTCCTTCCCAATTGTGTCTACGGCTTCGAAGACTTCCAGATCGACTGAAGGCGGTAGGCCTTGAACGACTTTATCTTTCCTGTTTTCACCGCCGTTTCGGTGGACTCGAAGTTTATCGGGTCGCGGCGACGGACTTCATAGTAAAGCCCGCCATCAGCATAGACCTCATTAAACGTCCGGTCGGTAAAAATGCGTGCGCTGCGCCCTTCAAAGGAAGCCTCAATGCCGTTGATCATGATTTCATGAAATCCATCCTCTTCAAATTCGATCAGGACTTCCGTCAATTCACCTTCGCACGCCTCCAACGTCTGGAGCATTTCCCCGCGCAGCTTTTCAACCTCCTTGACCGGGTTGAACGCCATACGCAAACCGTCGGCTGCCTTGACCAACGTCAGCTCATGCGGCAGCGTGAAAGACTGGTTAACGATCTGGGCGGGGAACTGTTTCGGATAGGCGTCGGTGCGCACCCAGCCGATCTGGATGCGGCGTCCATCGGGCACATCGCTGAAAGTTTGCGCGGCATAAAACGCCCCATGGCGTGAACCATGCGGCCCGGATTCCTTCACAAAGGTGCGGCCATTAAACTGCCCAATAAAATAGCGATTCTGCGCACCATAGAAAATCCACTTTGCTTCATTCCCGCACGACAATGGAAAGAGCTCCGGGCATTCATGAATGGAAGCGCGGTCCGTATCGGTGAATGCGCCCGTACGCTTCCATTCACGCAAGTTCCTGGATTCATAAAACGCGCAGTTGGCAAAAACATGCTTCTGCTTTCCACCCAGTGGAACCGCCTTTGTTTCGTCACACTCTTCCGTATTGTATACCGCCATCACCCATTTCTGCTCCGGCTCGTACCAGATGATTTTCGGATCGCGCCCCTTGTGCACAACCACCGGGTTTTCCGGCAGCTCGGCAAAAGAGATTCCCCCGTCCGTACTGTAGGCAAGGCACTCGCCACGCCCTGTGCTGGTGAACGCGGCAAACTGCATGTTTTCGCCCAGTCCGGCCGAGTTGTTGAAATCAACGAAGCCGCCACCGGAAAACATCATATCCTTCACGGTCTTCTGGAACAGCGCGATCGGCTTTTCCTCCCAATGGATCAGGTCAGTGCTTTCAAAATGGCCCCAGTGCATGTTGCCCCAGCCGATGCCGAATGGATTGTGCTGATAGTAGAGGTGATACTTGCCATCATGATAAACCATGCCGTTGGGATCGTTGTTCCAACCGCGCCGCGTGGATGGGTGGAACTGGTTGCGGTAGGGTTTGGCATAATCAGCCGCCTTTCCGGCAGGCAAACCGTCATGGCAGCGAATGCGCGCAAAGGCATCCCGGTATGCCTCGTTCACCAGCCCACCCTCAATCGGCTTGACGGTGATCTGCCGACCCAGCAGTCCAAAATGGTCCAACGGGTACGCTGCCTCCCAGTATGCATCGTCTTTGCGGGGCAATGTGATCTTAAACGTCTGAATCAGCGTATTGCCGTCGTAAATCCCCAGGGGGATGGCATCGTTTCCGGCATTCACCACCGGCACCAGCAGGTGGGAATCGGTAACCGCAATGGAGGCCTCCAACGCCACCAGGCTCGGCGGGGGAGCGTTCTGCCCAACCGCGCCTTCCACGGGATGGTCCGACTGCACAATCTGATCCACATTGATATGCCCCCATCCACCGGTATGGTTATCGACAATCTGCAGTACGGCTTTCCCTCCAGCATATTCTTCAACATCCCAAAATGCCCATTCCATAACTTCCCGTCCGGCATCCTTCCGGGCCGAACCGACCGCCGTGCGGACGGGTTTCCCATCCACCAGCAAGTTTATGCAGGTTTGGCCTTTGTGATTGCCGCCACCGATCAGGAAATTGATATACCTGCGCTCGATGGTGAATTCCGGCGAGGTCAGCGAACCGGAGGACGTATCTCCTTTGAGAAAGGTATTCACCAACCCGTCGCCCAGATGCCCCGTCACCTTGTTGGGGGGCGAAACATTCGCCTTCGCCGGAGCGGCCCCGAACGCCTTGCCCTCCACCCTCCAGGCGCCATAGGAGTCGCCCTCGAAATCCGCAATCGAAATATCGTCCGCATGCGCGGCACAGGCCACCAGTAATCCCGCTGCAATCCATTTTCCATCCATGCTGCTTCTCCATTTCAACCTTCGAGTTTTCCCTGCATCTCTTCGAGTGAAACCCCCATCGTCTCCGGCACCATGACTTTGACCCATACCAGCTGCAGCACCATCATAAAGCAGAAAAACCCAAACACGGTTACGGGCGCAAAAGCTTCGACCATCTTCGGGAAGAAGAGCGTCAGCAGCGCGGCGAAAATCCAATGCGTAAAACTACCGAGCGCCTGGCCGGACGCGCGGTTACGGTTGGGAAATATTTCAGAAATAAACACCCAGATCACCGCGCCCTGCCCCACCGCATGCGCAGCGATAAAAGCAAAGATGCAAGCGGGCACAATCGCATAGGTTTCCGTGTGGAACGCCCAGGCGCAAAGACCGAGCGAAGCGATGTATCCGAACGAACCGATATAAAGCAGCGTCCGCCGACCCAACCGGTCGATCAGCCAGAGCCCCACAAAGGTAAAGATCAGGTTGGTGACCCCGATACCGACCGACTGCAGTAACGCGGCGGATTCTTCGAGCCCGGTCATTTTAAAGATACGCGGGGCAAAGTAGAGAATCGCATTGATGCCGGACAGTTGATTGAAAAAGGCAATCAGGAAGGCCAGCGTGATCGGCTTCGCCAGCCGCCGGGTGAAAAATGTTGAGGCATGTTCAACATCCGTCACCGACGCCTCCACCTCGTCCGCCAAATCATTCAGGTCGCTTTCGGATGCATCCGGGTTGATGCGCCGGAATACCTCGATGCCTCCTTCACGATCTTTTCCGTGTGTAATCAGCCAGCGCGGACTTTCGGGCAGACCGAAGCAGAGCACGGAATAGACCAACGCCGGGAAAGCCTCCACGCCGAGCATCCAGCGCCACGCATTCTCGCCGACTCCGCTGAGCAGCGCATTGGAAAGAAAGGCGACCAGGATACCGAAGACGATATTAAACTGGAACATGCCCGCCAGCTTGCCGCGATCCTTCGCCGGAGCAATCTCCGAAATATAGAGAGGTGCCGCCACGGTGGAAATACCGACGCCAAGTCCTCCGATAAACCGCGCAATCATGAAGGAATAGACTTCCGGCGCATAGGCTGAGCCGACCGCCGAAACAAAATAGAGGACTCCGATCGAGAGCAGCGTTTTTCGGCGGCCCAGCTTTTCCGTCGGCCATCCTCCGGCCAGCGAACCGATCACCGTACCCCACAGCGCCATACTGATCGCCAGCCCGTGCAGTGTGACGTTCAATTCCCACAAGGTTTGAATGGTCTGTTCCGCACCGGAAATCACCACCGTATCGAAACCGAAAAGAAAACCGGCCAAGGCGGAGGTCAACGCCCAGAAAAACAGTTTTTTATTATGCATAGTGAGCTTCGTTCAGATTATCAGTTAATTCAGGTGTAGCACTGTCCTGTCGACAGACGAATGAAGCAACCCGGTTGGCATACTCATTAATTTCATTAAGCGGCCTGCAAGACAGCAACCCCATGCAGAGCGTTGCAGTAAAGGCATCCCCCGCGCCCACACTATTAATCGCCTCGCCCGGACATCCGGGATGATCATCGCTTTCATCCGGCGTCACCAACAGACTCCCATCAGCGCCGCGAGTGTAGGCAATCAATTGCAGATCAAAACGCTCAAGCAACCCATGGAGCTGAGCCTGAACCGGACCGGAGATCCCGAACATTCCGGCAACCAACGGTAGTTCCTCATCGCTTAATTTAAGGACATTGCTCAGCCTCAGCGATTCCTCGATGATTTCTTTTGAGAAGAAGGTTTGCCGCAGATTTACATCAAATATCTTCAGGGCATCCGTCGGCGTTGCCCGCACAAAAGTTAAAATGGTTTTGCGCGACACACCGTTGCGCTGTGCCAGAGAACCAAAACATAAGGCATCGGTTGTCTGCGCCAGTGTTTTAAGATTTCCAGACATTGGAATATAGTCCCATGCCACTTGTTCTTTGATTTTATATTTTGGTTTCCCGCAATCATCCAGTTCCACCTGTACAGCTCCGGTTGGACGGGTTGCATCTTCTGCCACAAACCGATCAGTCAACTGCCTGGAACCTATCACCTCGCGGATTTCTACACCGAATTCATCCCCACCAACGGCACTGACCGGATAGGCCTCCGCTCCCAGCTGACGGCAGTGATAACAAAAATTTAAAGGAGCACCGCCGAGCCGTAACCCTGAAGGGAAAATATCCCACAGCAGCTCACCAATCCCCACTACGCGTTTTATTTCTTTACTCATACATTACTCATACACTATTAAAACGCACCTTCGCACGCTGACATGCACACCCATAAAACCGCTTGTTTTAATCCGTTCATTTTACTTTTTCCGGAACAGGATGCACGACAGGAGGCCACCCTTTTGAGTCGATGAGCTGCGTTAATTCAACCAATCCCTGTTCTTCCTCAGGGTGGATAGAACCGTCGGGTCGCGGAGCAATACTCATCAGCAGATTAGCCCCGCAATAACGTGAGTAGGTCAGCCAGAAGTAGGCATCCTCTCCTGAGATATATTTTGCTTCCGTATCCGTAATCCAGCCCAGGCACTCCGTATCCCAGTCGCGCCATTTTGCGTTCTGCATTGTGTTGCAGACTTCACGCAGCTTGAACTGATTGCACTCCTCCCACACATGTTGTTCCTGGGTTTCCCAGCGCTTGCGCCTTGCCTTAAAACGAACCTCCTGCCCTTCCGTCTGCATTTTGTAATCGAAGGGAAAAAAGAAAAACTCCGGCGAAAGGTAATCTTCAGAACATCCATGCTTCCCCAACTTAAAGGAAACCAGACAATGCGGCTGCAACTCTTTTATAAAGCGGTTGGTCTCCTCTTTCCCCCGGTCGCCATCAAACCAGATTCCCGCGATATCGCCATAATTGGTCAGCACCTCTTTGATTGCCGCCAGATATTGTTCCCTGCCCTCCGATGCGGGGTCAGCATAATTCGGATTGAGGTACAGAAAAGGTGCCAGGTTGTACTTTCTGCAAGCCGCCACCATCTCAGCCACTAAATCCCGTCCGCACGGGGAACGGACGCTGTTGACCGTGAATACCTTGGAATCAAACAGGCAGTTGAAATGATGCGCAGTAAACGTCACATATTTCATTTTTGACTGCACAGCCAGTTGGCAGATTTTATCGGCATCAAAATTACCGGCTTCAAACTTGGTGAACAACAAGGCCTCTTTATCTTCAGCCGCTTCGTATGCTTCCCGCGAAATACCGGCATAAGCCAGAATGCGATCATCGGCGTTACCGTGTCGCCATAGTTTGTAATCCCGCGAGCCGTGCTCCAGAACACTGACCGCATTATAATGCACAAACATCCCCATCTTCGCATCTTTGAACCACAGGCGGGATGCTTCAATGGGGCTCTCCCTGTAAACCTCGCTGTACTCCTTCAACCAGTAAGGCGCTTCGCCAGCTTTAGCAAAACAGCTGAGAAACAGCGCTGTAAAAATCAGTACCACAGAAGGACAACTTGATTTCATAAACGGGTCTCCTTCACCCCGGGTACTGCGGTAATCTGCGGAACTTTCTTTGCAATGGGATTTTCCTGAATCAGCGTAGCTGTTTCCCTTAGAATGGCGATGGCTTCGGGCTGAATCTCGCCGTTTCCATCGGGTCCGACATTCAGCAGCAGGTTGCCGCCCTTCTCATTGATATCCTTCAGCTTGTTGTAAACCGTCGGAGCATCCTTCCATTCGTGATCATGTTTTTTGTAGCCCCACGATTTGTTCATGGTGTAGCACCCTTCCCAATGCTTCGGAAATGCCGCTTCAAAGTGCTTCTGCTCCTGGGTCACAAAATCGAGTTCGAACTGGTCGCGCTTGGCCACGCGGTTATTGACGATGATGTCGGGGGCGGCCTCGCGTATGGCATCATAAAGCTGGAGGCCGTCTTCCATCGTCCACCAGTCAACCCAGTCACCATCAAACCACAACATGGCCGGTTCATACTTGCTGATCAGTTCCATGATCTGGCTGGTCTGATAGTCGATATATTCCTGTTTCCGACCGTCGTGCATCACCGTCTGCCCCCAGCGTTTAAATGGATGCTTCCCGTTCATCGATGGTTGTTGCGCCGGATGGTTCCAGTCGATGATGCTGTAGTAGAGGCCAAAGCGGATGCCGTGCTTTTTGCACGCCTTGCTCAATTCGGCGAGCAGGTCCCGCCCCTTCAAGGCGCTGCCTGCAACATCGAATTCGGTGTAGGCACTGTCCCACAGGCAAAAGCCTTCATGGTGCTTGGAGGTGATGACCAGATAGGTCATGCCCGCATCCTTTGCCGTGCGGGCGATGAAATCAGCGTTGAATCCGGCCGGGTTGAAGGCGTCGATGATTTTAGCGTACTCGTCGCGCGGGATGTCGGCACTCGCCTGGATCCATTCGGCATACCAGTCCACCTGTTCGCCCTTCCATTCGCCGCCCAAATGGGAATAGAGACCGAAGTGGATAAACATGCCGTACTGCGACTGCGCAAACCACTCCATGCGGGCGTTATACGCTTCAAGCGGAGTTTTCGGGGAGGGCTCCATATGAACGCAGGCTGAAAGCAGACAGGCAACAAGGGAGAGAGTCAGTATGTGATGGTATGTTTTCATTTCATTTTACCTTTTGTTATCTATGTCCAATTTCATCTCCAGACAGAGTACCGTGGCGAGATCATCCAGCGGCTCCGGCGGAAGATCGACGACGAGCGTTCCGTTTTTTAGATCGAAGGAAATTTCGGTCTCGCGGTCGGCCAGCAGATAGGCCTTCCCGATGCCGCCCTCGAACCCGTCTATTTTGAAATCGCCTTCCGGCCAGTTGAACAGGTGGATATACATTGTTCCGGCCTTTTGCGTCGCCAGCCAATGGTAGTCCATTTCCAGCTCAACCTTTCTGGCCCGGGCGCCGGTCTTCCGGGCTTTTTCCTCCTGTGCGCGCTGGCGAGCAAGGGAAGCAGGATCCACTTCGCCATAGCCACTCAGCGCGCTTGGTTCCGCGCCGTAAATCGCTTCACCGTTGATGCCCAGCCATTCACCCACACGGGTCAGAATATCCACCGTCTCTTCCGGAATAGTGCCATCGGGCCGCGGGCCGACATTGAGCAGATAGGTGCCGCCCTTGCCGACAATATCCACCAGTTGCTGAACCACTTTTTCCGGCGTCTTCCAGGCCGTATCCTTACTGTTATAGCCCCAGGATTGATTCAGGGTCATCGCGGTTTCCCAATACGGCCACGGGCTGGCGGCAGGAATCGTCCGGTCCCGATAGGAAAGATAGTCGACCCCCATTTCCCGCAGCTCATCGCGCTGTTCGCGGGAGAGCCCTTCAATCTCCATGCCATGATACATCAGGCGGCTGTTGATGAGGGTTTCCGGTTTGCGCACCCGCACGAAGCGAACAATTTCATGGCCCAACGGCGCATCCATCTGCCACGGGGTATCGAACCATAAAATCGCCGGCTCATACCGCTCCAGCAATTTCCCGATCTGCGGTAACGCAACGGTGTCGAGATAGGTGCGGAAATCGCCCGCCTGCGCGGCATCCCAGCTTTCCCCTTTGTGGATTGCTCCGCCGGGATGTGTCCAATCCTGCACGTGGGAATAATAGATGCCCAGCTTGAGGCCGTGCTTGTTGCAGGCGGCTTTGAGTTCGGCCAGCACATCCCGCCCGAACGGTGTG
Source organism: Pontiella desulfatans (assembly GCF_900890425.1). Classification (NCBI taxonomy): domain Bacteria; kingdom Pseudomonadati; phylum Kiritimatiellota; class Kiritimatiellia; order Kiritimatiellales; family Pontiellaceae; genus Pontiella; species Pontiella desulfatans. Next base: position 319,921 of record NZ_CAAHFG010000004.1, read on the forward strand.
GAGTCCACCACATTAAAATCGCTGGCCTCCGTCCTGAACAGAGCAAAGCCGTCATGGTGTTTGCCGGTGAAAACGACATATTTCATGCCCGCCGCTTTCGCCAGTCCCATCCATTCATCGGCGTTAAAACCAACGGGATTGAAGGTATCCACCAGCTTTTTGTATTCCGCGACCGGCATTTTATCCCGGAACAAAACCCACTCGCCGCGTTCCAGCTGCGAGCTGATGCCCCAATGAATGAACATGGCAAATTTGGCCTCATCGAGCCAGGCGCCCCGGTCGGTTTCCAAGGGTTGGAAATCCGGGCGCAGATCATTCGTCCTGGCCAGCGGGCTTAATGCACATAGGCCGCAGGCCAACAAAACAGATCCGAGATTAGGCTTCATGCTCACAGCTTTCTACCTTTCCCTCAAGCTCAGTTCAATCCGGTGCGTCCCGGGCCGGGCGGCGGCATAGATTTTTTCCACCATGGATTCCACCTTTTCAAGCTGCTCGTCATATCCCTCAATCCAGTCGGCATATTCCTGTAGTGCGCGCTGCTGATAGATCGCCTTTTCCCCCGCAATCACGTCATCAATCACCGCCTTGCAGGCCACAATATCATCGGAGTCATATCCTTTTCGCTTGAGGTATTTGCAACTGAACATGACCCCCCGCAATGTGTTCGCCAGCTCGGCGCGCTCTTCGCAAAGCCGCAGCACCTCATGAGCCTGCAGCATCTGCGGAGCCTGTTCCAGCAGAGCCATGTTAATTCCGGCCTCCAGTTCAGCCGCCGAATATTCACCGACGGAAACCCCGTCCATGTTTAAAACGTAGGCTCCTGTTTTCAGGCCGCGCACAGCCAGCCGTTCCCGGTTAAATTCCGACTCAAACTCAATCAGGTGCGCCGCCGCCTGATAGGCCGAACGCGGAAACGGAAGTGCATTCGCTTTGTAATCGAACGAAATCTGATCGCCTGATGTTTTCAGGTTCGAAGCCGTGCAGTTATTCGCATCAACAACCTGAGGCGACCGGGCATCAACCGTCAGCTCCGCAACCGAGCTTTCCAAACCCTGGAACTTTAGAAAGAGCCAGGCCATCACCATGTGCCCCTCCTCCTGCGGGTGGACCCGATCTTTTCCGCAGATGGAAAACGCGGGATCATCCTTTTGCTGTCGGGCATTAAGCTCCAGCATCGGCGTGTTAAAGTCGCAAACGGAAAAACCGCGCACGGCGGCTTCGACATCCACGACACCGCGCCCCATCGCAACAATCGCATCGTTCTTTCCAATGCCGAACTGCAGCAATGCCGGCTTCTTCGGGTTCACCTGCGTCTGGTCGTAGGGTGAAGATTTGATCGGCGTAATCCGGTCAACTCCCAGAGCTTCCAGATTGTCGAGCATCTGTCCGTAACTGTTTTTATAGTACCCGAAGCGTTTGGCATTTTCCGCCTCCAGCTCGTCCTTCGTTTTTGCCGAAAGGAAGTGCCCGGTGCCGGCATCGTTCATCCCCAGCATGATGGTTGCCGCCGTCGGGCGGACGCTCCGCACATCACGTGCCCATATCGCAGACCCACTTGGGTCGGAGCGCTCGGCGCCGCCCTTTGCGATATCCCCGCTGATGCCGAGATTAAAGCACTGCACATTTCGGTCCGGGAAGCGGGTGGCATAAAACGCCTGAATCAGAGTGTGATAACTCCCCTCATGCGTAATGCTGTCGCCGATAAACGCCACGCGCTCGTTCGGCCTGAATGCTTCCGCACAGGCCACCCCTTGCAGCAGCCACAGGGCGATAAACCCTAAAATCCATTTTTTCATAATCTACTCTGCTCCAATTACCAGCTTTGCGCCGATAATGTCATTGTTATTCACGTCCTTGCGGTAGCCCTCTGACTGGTACGCCCACCGGGAACTCACACCCCACAGCTCTGTTGCATCGGGTCTGGACGGATCTCCGCCATAAAGGGGATTGTTGGGCAGCCAGAAACTCGACCAGTTCATGTCTTCGGCCATTCCGGATCCTCTCCCAAACTTCTTGATGAGCGTGAACGTGAATCCGTCTTCGGTCCAATAGAACGCATGCTTGTGGTAATTCATGTAGATCAAGCCGTTCTTGTATTTCACCAGATTGGCGGAATGGCCACCCATCAGGGGATTGCCCTTATATTTGGTATAGGGCCCAAGCAGGTTGTCCGAAGTGGCCACCCCGTTCAGGGTCTTGGTGCTGGCGAGCCCTTTGCCCTTGTAGTACATGAACCATTTTCCATTGAAATACTCGATGCGGGGATTGGCAACAAACAGATGATCCCAGGCCTCGGGATCGTCTATCTCCGGAACCAGCAGCAGCCCTTCGTGGGCATACGTCCACGGACCTTCCGGTTGCTCTGCAACCAGCGCAGCAATCCCGCAACGCCGCTGGCGATAATCTTTTGCGTTCGAAGTCATGGGTTCATAGAAGAGATAAAACCTGCCGTCATGTTTAATGACATCCGGGGCGAGCCGTTCCGCGTCGTCGATCGTTCCCGCCTTACCCAATGGAAGCTTACCTCGATCAAACCACAGTTTGCCGTTCTTCGAGTTCATATAGGTGGTAACACTCTCTACCTTTTTGGTTTTTCCGGTTCCGGCCGTCGGAACAGATCCTTGCGGAATATCGATGATCCACATGTGGTACATGCCGTTATGAAAGATAATTTTTGAAGGACTCTCCTGCCAGTCCCCCATCTCATAATCATCGCTCATGACCTCGATATAATCATGCTCCAACCTGATGTTCTTGAGTTCCGGCGGCATTCGCTCAGCAACCTCCGGATCCGCCTTGGAAAGCAAGGGGGCCACTTTGTTCTTCGAATTCAGCCCGTCATTATCGCCCCCACCTACGTCCTCATCCACCCCATATGCCCCCAGACCCGAGAGGATAAGGGCTGCCATTAGATAGTTCTGCATACTTTTCATAGTGTCTCTTCTGTAATGTTTTCGGAATATATCTCAGAAAAATAATTCATACAAGCGTTTGCATTTTAATTTATTCGTGCTACTCTGTAGCACTATGAAAAATCACCCCTACACCACCTGTATTCTCTCCGTACTGCTGCTTTCCTCCGCTCAGGCGGCCGATTTCTACGTTGATGCTTCCGTATCGCCCGGCGGCGATGGAAGTTTTGCCCTGCCCTTTCAAACCATCCAGGCCGCGGCCGATACGATGGATCCGGGCGACACCTGCCATATCCGCGCCGGCACTTACCGCGAAACCGTCACGCCGCCTTTACGATCCACCACCGCGGCCCTTCCGATCCGCTATCAGGCCTATTCCAATGAATCGGTCACGGTTACCGGGCTGGATGTGGTTTCCGGCTGGGCACTGCAGAGCGGCTCGGTCTACACCTGCTCCGTTCCGGCGGAAGTCAGCCAGCTGTTTATCGACGGCCAACTGATGATGGAAGCCCGCTGGCCGAACAGCGGAATAAACCACCTTACCCCCACGAACGCCGCCGTTGAAACCGCCACCAGCATGGTGCCGGGCGGAATCTCCACCTTTTCCGATAGCGCGATCGGCGCATTTACTAACGGCCACTGGAACGGCGCAAAAATGTGGTATATGCCCGGCTCGGAATGGACGTCCACCTCCACCCTCATTACCGACCACACCGGAAACCAGCTCACCTTCACCAACACCAGCACCTCATCCGCGCTCCAGCTTGAAGCGGGGGATTCCTACTTTCTCTACGGAACCCTCAACGCACTGGATTCCGCAACGGAATGGTTCCACGACGCCGCATCGGGCATCCTCTACCTCTGGGCACCCGGCGGCATTGACCCGAATACCTTAACCGTAGAGGCGCGCACGCGCCGCTATGCCTTCGACCTCCTGTGGGAGCGCGATCATATTCAGATCAGCGGCCTGAATTTCCATGCTTCATCCTTAACCGACCAGGGCACCTGCAACGACACCCTCATCGAAAACTCCACCTTCATGTATCCCACCCCGCTCTGGGACACCAAAATCTGGGGCTGGAGCGGCGGTATCTATATCCGGGGCTCCCACGCCACCGTCCGCAACTGTGAAGTGGCCTATTCCTGGGGCGACGGCATCACCTTCCACTATGGCTCGGCCAGCAACACCGTTGAAAACTGCCTCGTCCACGACTGCAACTGGATCGGCGGCCTTTCCGGCGGCATCCGCGCGGCGGGCATCGGGCATTTGATCCGCCGGAATACGGTTTACAACACCGGCCGAACCGGTATCGTTTTCCGCGGCTGCGAACAGACCCGGATTGAACACAACCATATTTCCCATGTCGGCTGGATCACCAAGGACCAGGGCGGCATGATGACCGGCGGAATCGACGGCGGCGGCACCGTGATCGCCCGGAACTGGGTGCGCGACCATAACTCTTCGGCCTGGTGCACCGGGATCTATCTCGATAACGACAGCCGCAATTATATCGTGCACCACAATGTCGTCTGGAACTACAACAACGGCATGCGGATGAATAAAACCGGCATTGATAATCAGGTTTACAACAACACCTTTTTCAACGCCTCCCACGAAGCCATGGGGCACTACGCCCCCGATGGCGAGACCTATACCAACATCAAAACCTACAACAACCTGGCCACCGACGCGCCGTTCCGCGGAACCGACCTGCAGAACAACCTGCTCGATTCCGAAGCCAACATGGCCTTTGCCGGAACCACCCACGGCGATTTCCGAATATTGGAAAACTCGACCGCCATTGATTACGGGCGCGTTATTGCGGGCTATACGGATGGGCACGCGGGCGCGGCCCCCGATGCCGGTGCCTATGAATTCGGCGGCACTGACTGGATCGCCGGAATTGAATGGACGCCGGACTGGAACAGCCTGCCTGTCCCCGCCTTTACAAACATTGGAAATGCGTTCGATGCCTCCGCCTCCACCGATGCGGACGGTTTCATTATACGTTACGACTGGGATTTCGGCGACGGAAACACCGGCTATGGGAAAACCGTCTCCCACACCTACACCGCAACCGGAAGCTATGCGGTCGTACTGACCGTCCTCGATGAGTTAAGCGGAACCGCCCAGACCACCAACTGGATAACCGCCGCAACCAACATTCCTCCACCGACCCCCCTGGTCGATATCTTCGAATCCGGCACCGACCTGTTTATTGAATCCGACGGCACCAAGCACGACACCGATACGCTGCTGGCCGGAAAACCGGTAAGCGGAACCAATGTGCTCGATGCCCGCCGCGTCTTCATTAAGTTCGACCTTTCCGCCCTGCTTAATGCCCCCATCTCCAGCGCGGTTCTGCGCCTCTACAACATCGAAGGCCTGAATGACACGTGGGGCAATGCCTACCTCAATCTGATCTCCTCCAACTGGAACTTCGGAACCGTCACATGGGACCATCCCATCGGCACATCGCTCGGCGTACTCGTCGGTAAAGACGGCCCGTTTAACCAATACCATGAAAAAGACATCACCGCCCACGTGCAAAACTGGCAGGCCGACCCCTCATCCAACCACGGCATTCGCATTCGAGGCGACGAAGCCCACAGCATCAACGCAAAATATTTCCAATCATTGGAAGGCGCGAATGCTCCACAACTCGTTGTGAACTACAGCACCACTACAGCCGACATCCCGATAGCGGCCGCCGAAATTAACACCGAATTACAACCCTCGCTCACCTGGAATTCCACGGCTGGCGCCACCTACACCGTCGAAAGCAGCACCAACCTGATTGAAGGTTCCTGGCTGCCCGTTCAGACCGGTATTTCCGGCACACCGCCTGCCAATAATTTTACGGATGCTCCGGTCTCCAACCTGCCGCCCGCCCGCTTTTATCGCATTGTACGCCCCTGAAACACCCGTTTTCCCCTTTATTAAAGGCAATAAACCGCACTTAAATTATTTTCTAAATACAAACGCTTGCATTCTGCAGAAACAGCTCTATTATATTCACCCTGAAGAGAGTTTTTTCACATCTAACTGAAACTGGAGGACCGAGATGAAAACACGACAAACCACAACAATCCTACTCACGACCTTGCTTCTGGCAGGTACAAGCCAGGCCGCACAACGGTTCTGGAACGGCGCTGGAAGCGAAGAAGTCCCGCCCAATTATGATTTTTCCGCAGCCACAAACTGGTTTAACGGACTCGTACCCATAGCCGGAGAGGATGCTGTCATTCGGGGACATTCGACCCCCGCATACGCTTCCCATGCTATCATGACCAACAGCTGGAACCTGACTAATATCCGCATTGGAGGCGAAGGAAGCGGAAGCACAGAGGGCGTTCCTACCCTGACCCTGAACGCCGGGGCCGATTTAACCTGGTCCAATGCTCTTGATATTGGATATTCGCTCGTCAACGACACCAACGCCCCGGCGGCCTATGGCATTCTCGAAATCAACGCCGGCGATCATGACGGTGTAACGATGAACATCGGCAAAGCGGCCGGCACCAGCCCCTGGGCGACGACAGGCGAGGTGACCATCGCAAACGCCACCTTGAATTTGACCGGCGCCACAAAAATTGCAACTCGGGATGGCAGTGCCACCGGAGCGACCGTCGGCACCCTGACGCTCAATACCGGAGCTGTTGTGAATGCTTCGAATAGCGCCGGATCTTACACCGTTACAGTCGGCGACTTCGGTAGCGGAAAGCTTATCATCAATGGAGGCACCCTTAACTTTGCCGCCGGAAAAGCCCTGAGACTTGGCGAGAACGGAGGCGACGGCACCGTTGAGTTAAACTCCGGACTGCTGAATTTAGGCGTGCATCCGGGGGTTGGCAGCGGTACAGGCCTAATTGATATCAAAGAAGGACTCTTTATGATTTCAGACGGAGCCTGGCGAAAAGCCCAGATGGAAGCATTGGTCAACGATGGCACCATCACGGCAAGCGGCGGTGGTTCTCTTGCCCAGGATGCGATATACTCAGCTCTATACACCGCAGGAACAGGCTCCACAAACATTTCGACATACATCACCCTCAAATGGGGCATTACAGGTTCGGACCCACGCACCAATGCCATGTGGGCGGTCGACACCACACCGCCGCCCGGCACCCGACTGACCATTGGGTTTGAAGGCGACGGCTGGCCCGGTGGATACATCCCGACCCTCACCACCGAAATCAGCATTGACGGTGCCGGCACCGTAAGTTCTGCAAACAGCAACATAACCGTTACACTTAGCGGCAATCCCCTGCCCACAAACCTCTACAACACATCCTTCATCTACGACGTGAACGGACAAAGCGATCTCAATGAGGTCACAGGTTTGGGCGCCTCCGCCGCAGGTCTGTCCATCACTACAGCCAACGACTCGATTGTTACCGGTTCAGGCATCCGCAACGCTGCCGGGGACACCGCCCTTATAACCCATGAGCTTGATCCCGGCGGCTTGCCATCAGGCTTCGACATCGAGTTGTGGGAAATTGAAACCCGCATTCTGGGTGCCTCGGAGGTGGCCACATTCATCGATCTCGTCAATCCCACCAACCGACTCAGCGTTGCGGGCGACGGTAACACACTCCAACCCAATGATGTAACCGGACTGGATATCGCGATCGATTCTTCCAGTTCGGAAACGGCGTTCGTCAGCATGTGCGCCCTCACCAACGATGCGGCCACCAGCTACCGCCTGCAGACCCTCACCCTTAATCTCGTTGAGCAAGGAGATGAGCCGGCGGCCGAAGGAACCTACGAATTCTGGATGGAACCGTATACCGGCGTACTGACCAATTCCGCCCTGCAGGCCAAGGATGCCGACCCGGATGAAGACGATCTGGATAACCTGATGGAATTTGCACTCGGCGGAAACCCGACCACCAACGATGCGGCGGCCATTCTGCCGACAAGCTCCGTGGAAGGTTCTTCTCTGCAGTACCTGTATAACCGTCGCACCAATCATGTGGAAATCGGCCTCTCCTACTATCTGGAGTTGACCCCCGATCTGGTGAACACGGCCTTCACCAATGACACTGCCGCCTACACGGTGGATGGTGTTTCCGCAGCAGTGGGCGGTTTTGAGATGGTGACCAACAGCATCAACACAGTCACTGATGCTAAGTTCGTGACCCTGACGGTTGAAGAGTAAAAAATGAGGGTGACAAAAACAACCGCCATGCTCGCCACACTGTTTATTATCGGATCGTCCACAGCCCAGGTTCAGCGCTACTGGAATGGAACCGACAGTGCAGACAATGACTTTTCCACTGCCGGAAACTGGAATGCCTTACCGGTCACCGGCGATGATATAGCCTTGCGGGGACAAACCGGAGCGGCAGCGAATGCCGGCGCCATTATGACCGACACCTGGTCCTTGCGGCACATTCGCATCGGCGGCAATGGGGCTGCAAGCACACAGGGAACCCCGTCCTTAACGCTGTCCTCGGGCTCCGATTTAACCTGGTCAGGCTATAACCAGGTCGGTTATTCGTTGTCGAGTGATTCCAGCGCGGCCAACGGCATCTTAAACATCACCAGCGGATCGCATGACGGGACATTCCTCAATGTAGGTAATGCCGGCGGCGACAGCACGTATGCAACGACCGGATCCGTGACGATTGCGAATGCCAGCCTCCACCTGACGGATGTTGCCAGGCTTGCAACCAGCGGAGGGGCAGCCACATCGCACGGAACCTTGACGATCTCCTCTGGAGGTACCCTGACCATGGAAGCGCCGGGGTCGCACAGTTTTTATGTGGGCGACACCGGTGAAGGCCGGTTGATCATTGACGGCGGACTGCTTTCGATGGAAGACGGCACGGTTATGCGGCTGGGCCATGCCGGGGGCAATGGTGTCGTTGAACTCCGATCCGGAATACTCGACCTAGGAAATCAGCCCCAGATCGGCACAGGAACGGGAGTGATAGAGATCGGAGAAGGGCTGCTGAAAAATACGGATGGCATCTGGAGAAGCGGCGCCTATGAAACGTTGGTAAACAACGGAAATATTGTTGCCACCGGCGGCCTCGTTGACGACTCGGCCTATGCAAACCTTTATACGCAGGCCACCGGTTCAAAAACCAATGGTCTCTTTGTTCTGAAATGGGGTACAACAGGATCTGCAGGAAATTATGAACTGGGCATGTGGTCTGAAGCCATTCCTGAACCGGCCACACTCGGACTCTTAAGTCTTTTCGGCGGAGGGATACTGTTTGTTCGTCGTCTGATGATCTAACGTTATCACCTCCACTCCGTACGAAGCCACTCTTTTAAAAGGGTGGCTTTTATGTAAATCATAGTCACAAATATACCTTATAACGGTTTTATGAAATCATATTTATTCCCCTTTAGCTTCGTCATTAGCATGCTCTGTGCCCCCCTGGCTTATAGCGCTGATTTTTTTATTAGTCCGGAAGGAAATAACGCCCACCTCGGAACCATCGATCAGCCCTTCGCCACGATCCAAAAAGCAGCCACCATCATGAAGGCGGGAGACCGCTGTCTGATCCGCGAAGGGATCTACCGCGAAACCGTCACTCCCCGGCACACTGGAACTCCGGAAGCTCCGCTTATTTTTGAAGCCTACCAAAATGAACGGGTCGTGATCAGCGGACTCGATACGCTGGAACTTCCGCCGGACACCGACGAAAAACCGGTTGCCCTATCTCTGACGACCGATCTGAAAATACACAATCAGGTCTTTTTCGATGGCCGCCCCGGCTGGGAGGCCCGCTGGCCCAATGCCGCCGGAAACGACTTCATGAATCCCTATGCGCACCCCATAGGTGAAAATGCAACGACCTCGGCACTCACGGGCAGGTTCCCTGAATCGTTTTCTGCGGAATCGCTGGAAGGCGCTTCCGTATGGTGCCTTGCCGGCAGCAAGTGGTCGGCATGGACCGCCCCAATCACGGGTTTCAGCGAAGGCCGCCTGCATATTAATCCGGACACGAAAGGCCCCTGGGTTACCAAAAACCACAACCCGGCCCATGGCGGAATATTTTATGTGCATGGCGCGAAATCCTTATTGGATGCCCCCGGTGAATGGTTCGTTGATTCCGCAGCAAAACAAGTGCTGGCCATTCCGCCTAAGGGCACCAAAGTCATTGAGACCAAGGCTCGGCTCTGGGGATTCAACCTCGACCGCAAGCAGCATATCCAGATCTCGAATATCGAACTGTTCGGCTGTTCAATCACACTGAATCAGGCGGAACACTGTATACTCGACGGACTCAGAGTGAACTACCCATCCTGGGAAATGCCGGAACGCCAGAATATATTTTTCAGCAGCAAGACCGGCATCTACATGTCCGGCAGCGGCAACCGCCTGCTCAACAGTACGATTGCCTATTCCGTGGGAAATGGGGTCGAGGTGAAAGGCACCGGCAATATCGTCGCCAACAATTTTATCCATGACTGCAATGCCATGAGTATATATGCCTCGCCCATCCGGGCCTACGGCGACCGTATGCTGATCACCCACAACACCCTGAAACGATGTTCGCGCGATGGGCTCTATTGCAAAGGGGCCACCCGTTCCCGGCTTGAATACAATGATATTTCAGAATACGGCATGAATTGTCATGATCTCGGCGGCATCTACGGCGGCGGGCATGATTTTGAAAACAGCGTATTTGCCTATAACCACGTCCACAGCGCAACCGGACATATTTTCAACGGCATCTACTTCGATAACTTTGCGCAGAACTACATCGTCCACCACAACGTGATCTGGGATATCAACGGAACCTGCATCCGGCTTAACACCCCTGCCCACTATGGCCTGGTCTACAACAACACCTGCCTTGGCGCCCCCGCCCAACACGACATCAACAATGCCTATGGCCCCTGGAAAGGGAACAAACGAACCCATGGCAGCATGGTCTACAGCAACCTGGTCTACCGCGGCGTGACCCTCCGGCAGGAAAGCAACGGAGTCGACACCGGCGGCATTCTTTTCGACAATATTGTGTACCCTCTGGAAACCCCGCACGCTACGTCAGCTGCGGAAACCCGCCGGGCCGGAGCTCATCAACACGGCACCTGGCAAGCGGGCCAACGAGAAACTTTCTCTCTTGATTCCATAAAGACCGCGCCCCTGCCTGCCTATCGAAACCAGCTAAAGAACGCCTCCTTTAATAACTATAGGAGAGAGGAATGTTTTAAAATCTGGCACCCCGCCGGTGATGGGCAGGTGGAGCTGATCCGGAACCACGGGTTTAACTTCCCCGGCCCTGAATCCCGAAATGCCATCCATGGACAATCGATTGCCCTGAACGGAAAGGACTGCGGTATCAAGCAGGCGGTTCAACTTGAAAGGGCTGACACCTATCGGGCGGCCTGTTACGTGCGGAACGACGGGAACGCGCAGGTTGGCCTGATCATCCGGGACCATCAGGGAAAGAAACTGGCTTCATGCCGATTTACCCCAGTTCCCCAGGAAGATCCCTGGCACATCCTGCAAGCCGATTTTTCACTGCAGAACGATGGCCTGATTAGCTTTGAAGTCATTAAACGCGGGGATTCCCAGGTCTTTGTTGATGACACCGGGCTTGCTCTCCTATGGGAGGGAGAGCCGGACGATGATAATTTTAATTACCGAACAGCAAGAGAACTATAGGAGAGCGTACGATGAAAAATCGTAGACACATCATTCAGGCCGGAGCACTCGCAACTGGCGCAACCCTGACGGGCTGCATGAACACTCGAACCAATACAACCAAGGTGCCGTCCTATCTCACGGGCTATGAGGATCTCTATGCGGTCAATCCACGCCAGGCGGCACTGCAGTATTTCCGCGAAGCCAAATTCGGCCTGTTCATCCATTATGGCCTATACTCCCTGCTCGAAGGTCACTGGAAAGGTGAACACTCTAAACCGGCCGAGTGGGTTCAGTTCCGCGGAAAAATCCGCCTCAATGAATATGCAAAACTGACCGATCAGTTCACTGCCGAAAAGTTCGATCCGGATTTCATCACCGACATGGCACTCGGGGCCGGCATGAAATACATTAACCTCACCACCCGACACCACGACAGCTTCTGCCTGTTTGACTCGAAATATACCGACTTTAAAAGCGTCAACAGCGCGGCCAAACGCGACCTCGTCGGCGAACTGGCCGAACAGTGCCAGCAGAAAGGGCTCGGCTTTTACCTCTACTATTCACACGGGCGCGACTGGAAACACCCGCACGCCCCGAACAACGATAAATGGGGCGGCGCGGCACGGCCGAAATATGATCCGCCGGAACCCAGCTATGCCACCGGCGACGACCACGACCTCCAGGTCTACATTGAGTTCATGAAAAATCAGATTACCGAACTGCTGACGAACTATGGTCCCGTCGGCGCCATCTGGCTCGATGGTATCGGAACTCCGCAATCCCGCCCGGAAAATATCGATCAGTTCCAATGTCAGGAACTTTACGACCATATTCATTCCCTGCAGCCGCAGGTTCTCGTTTCCTATAAACAGGGTCTGCTGGGCACCGAGGATTTCAAAGCCCCGGAACGCCACTTCGACGGCGAATCCAATATCCCGCTCGAAATCTGCGATACCCTCCAGCCCTATTCCTGGGGTTACGACAGCCGTGATGATCAGGGGCATAAAACCGCCGACCAGGTCATGGAAATGCTCGAACGCGCGAAGGCGATGAATGCCAACCTGCTGCTCAACACCGGCCCACTTCCCGACGGCTCCATTCACCCGGATGATCTCAAGACGCTAAGAGAAGTCGGCCAACAGATAAAAAAGGGATAATACAGTTTGAACAAAATTAAGTACCTCATCATTGTCGGGCTCGCTACCGCGTCTATCGCCCGGGCGGTCGATTATTATGTCGATGCGTCTTCATCTGCAGGCGGAGACGGCAGTTTTTCCTCGCCTTTCCAGACCATCCAGTCGGCGGCAGATGCCATGGGTGCGGGCGACACCTGCCATATCCGCGGCGGAACATACCACGAACCCGTTTCGGCCAACGGACTGAATGGAACAACCGGCTCGCCCATTACCTTTAAAAACTACAGCAACGAAGTGGTTATACTGGATGGATCGCGCCCGCTAACGGATCTTGGGTCTACCGGATGGACGCAACACAGCGGCACCATTTACAAAACCACGCTGAACACCGATATCTGGCAGCTTTACGTGGATGGTGAAGTGATGATTTCCGCCCGCTGGCCCAATGCAAACTTTGACGACGGGTCGATCTGGGATAAATCGAGCTGGGCCGAAGGGGATGAATCGGCATCGTCCAACGGCCTTGCGGTGGACGACCCGCACGACGGCATCGACCTAGCCGCCAGTGGGCTGGATATGACCGGCGCCATGGCCATTCTGAATATCGGAAGCTGGAAGACCTGGACACGCGAAGTGGCCACCCACACCGCAGGTTCGAACAGCTTCACTTATGCACCGGCCACAACCTACCTGACCTACAGCCACTACTATTATCTGGAAGGCAAACTCAACCTGCTCGATGCCGAAAAGGAGTGGTTTTTCGATACCGCCACTAAGACCCTCTACCTATGGGTTCCCGGGGGAGGAAGCCCTTCCGGGGATATCCGCGGAAAGACCCAGACCTATGCCTTCAATATCACCAATTCACAGCATATCAATCTGGAGGGCCTCGATTTTTTCGGCACCACCTTCCGCTTCTACCGATCGCCGTTCATCACCGTCAGGGATTGCGACCTGCTCTACCCCAGCTGTTCCAAACGCATGCTGGGCATCGTTGCCGAACCCGAAACCTCCACCATCGAGGAGCGCCAGCGTTATACCCAGACGGAATCTGCAGTCATCAACTGCACCTTCAGGTATGCCGAAAGCCATGCACTGCACATGAAGGGAAAAAACAACCTCGTGGAAAACTGTCTTTTTGAATACACCGACTGGAGTTCCTCCGAACTCCCATACTTGATGTCCACCATCCTGATGGATGGAGACGACGCCCTTTTCCGGCGTAACACCTCCCATACGTCCGGTGCATCCGAATTTTTCAGCGTCGGTAACGGCCTGCGTCAGATCATGGAATACAACGATATTTCCCAACATGGATTATTGCAAACCGACGGCGCCGCAGCGCAGGTCACCATCCAGGCTCAGCCCGGAAGCGTAATTCGCTATAACTGGTTCCACGACACGCCGCAACATGGTGCCCGCTTCGACGCCCCCATCCCTCCGGTCACGTGGGGTTCCAACGGCCTGATGCACCACAACGTGGGCTGGAATTGCGGTGCAGATGTGGTGATGATCAAGGGCGAAGACCATTTCTGTTACAACCACACCGCCCTGGACAGTGGTGCAAATGATGTGATCATCCTCGACGATCCCGGCTTTGGCGGAACCCTGACGCGCAACAATGCCGCGGGCAAGCTCTCAGGCCACCGGACCATTTATGCCGGTATCCCCGGCTCTACCGACCACAACTGGAACGGGTATGTGACCGGAACCGACGTCAAAGGCCAACTACTGGAACCGGAGTTCCGGGATTTCCGACCCCGGGCCGGCTCTGACCTCATTGATGCCGGAACGAATGTGGCAGGCATTACCACTGGTACTCTGGGGATGGCGCCCGATATAGGCGCCTATGAATATGGCGCCGACAACTACTGGATACCGGGCTATCAATCCTCTGCCGCCTCCCATCCCATTCCACCAAACAATGCAAGCGTGCAGGACAAGAACCGGGACCTGATCTGGCTGGGCGGATATAAGGGAGCTTCTTTCGATGTATACTTCGGCACCAATGCCTCAATGGTTGCAGCCGCCTCGACGGCCTCGCCCGAATTTCAGGGCAACCAGACCAACAATATTTTTGCGCCAACCTACCCTCCCGGCAACAACACCTGGTTCTGGCGCATCGATACCATTGCTCCAACCGGCACCGTGAAAGGTTCCACCTGGCAATACACCATTCCGGACGGACTTCAGACCGGAGACGTGGTCTCCAGCCCGCTGGACGATTCCTGGGTCTTTCATGGAGATACAAATAACTTCGGATCATCGACTCAGCTGCGGATGCGCGACTATCAGGGTTTCGGGTCGCGTATTTCCTTTCTTAAATTTTCCGTCGCCCTTCCCTCGAACAGTGTAATGTCATCCGCTGTACTCCGAATCCGCACACGCGATAATCCGATTTCCGATACGACGGTTCGGTCAGTCCCTGACAACAACTGGGAAGAGGCAACGATTACGGGTATCAACTATCCCGCCGTTGGCGGCGCGTTGGATACCCGAACCAATCTTTTCTCCCAGACCTGGTACCAATTTGATGTCGGCGGATTTGTAAACAGCACCGGCATCTGGTCGCTTGCGCTCACGTCCCCCCACAATGACAGCGCTCGGGATTTCAACAGTAAGGAAGCCCCCTATGCACCGGAGCTGATAGTCAGCTACACCCTCACTGATTCAGATGGTGACGGCTTGTCTGACCTATGGGAAATCAAGTATTTCTCGAGCCTCTCTTATTCGGATGGCACCGGCGACGCGGACCTGGACGGCCTAAGTGATTATGGTGAATTCATTGCCGGAACAGATCCGACCGCATCGGCTTCAGTACTGGCTGTATCTGTCGTCGGAACAGATGGAACCAACCATTTGATCCTCGATTGGCCCAGCGTATCCAATCGGACCTATGCGGTGTCCGGTACCACTAACCAGACGGTGCCTATATGGCATCCGGTAATAACGAACATTGCCGCAATACCGCCTATGAACTCAGAAACAGTTACCACCGAAAATGCATCCGGTGAATTCTTCCGAATCGAGGTTAAACACAATGCCATCCATGAGCATCCCGAGGCGTAAACGTCTCAGAAAGGCTGCCTTGATTCTTCGGAGCTCTACCGCCGGACGGTTACCGGATTATTCCGGTGCCGGTGCCGTTGATTCACGTTCTACAATGTGAGCGGTAACGCGGATTTCGCGTGGCGCGGACTTCTTTTCCGTATCGCTGATGCGTTCCAGATAGAGTTCAACCGCTCTTCTCCCGATCTCCTCGGGATGCTGGTCAAATGTTGTCAGCGCTGGATTCGTAGCCTGGCTCCACGCCAGGTTTCCACAACTGAGCACAGAAATGTCTGAGGGAATGTTCAGCCTTGCAGTCTTAATAGCCTGATATACTGAAGGGACCAGGCCTTCACTGTAACAGAATACGGCCGTTGGATACTCCTCTTCCTGTAGCGTGGCGATCAGCTCACCGGTGTCTGTGGTATTAAGCGCTAAATCAACCTTCTTGCAGACGGCTCCATCGGCTTCGCGAACCGCTTCAACGAAACCCTGCTCCCTCAGCCGGGCTGTACTCACATTCTCTTTTTCCCCGATAAACAAGAGCCGACGGTGTCCCAGCTCCAGAAAATGGAGCGCTGCATCCCGGCCAATAGAGACATCGTCGCTGCCCACAAAATCGGTTTTGAATTGTGCCATTTCACGGTCGATGACGATCATTGGAATACCGCGTTGATAGATTTCCTGGAAGTAGGCTTGCTCAAACTCCTCAGAACCAACCCTGAGAATAACGCCCTCGACCTGCCGCTCGACTAACTCATGAATAATTTTCTTCTGAATAGGATTCTCAGGCGACACATAGGTTTCCGGGTTCCACGCATGCAGCATAAGGTGTCCATGCTCAATCAGGGCTTCATTAATGCCCTCAACAACCCGACCTAGAAAACCGCTTCCGGATACGGTCACCCCGACCATACGGGTGGATCCTGTTGCCATGCTGCGCGCTGCCGTGTTCGGACGGTAGTTCAGTTTTTCAGCCGCTTCACGAACCTTTAAACAGGTAGTATCGGAATAGAGCGCCTCACTACCGCCGAGAATACGCGAAACCGTACTGACATCCACCCCGGCTTCCTGCGCAACATCTTTAAGGCCAATTCGCCGGGGACGCCCGTTTTTCTTTTCTTTATCGTTTTTAAGCATGCCCTATTATTTCAATAGAAACGGCCAAAAGACGAGCAGTAAAAACAACCGCTTGCACCGTTTATAATGCACTGCATTTGTTCTTTATGCATCCTCCGGTCTGTTCAGAAGAAGACCCTTCTCCTGCCTGCAGTTTAGGTCGTCTGGAAAAGGCTTCGTAGGGAACACCGAACCGATCCGGATCGCGCATAACGTCGCGAGGCCGGACACCTCTCTTGACTGCCTTCTCATCCTATCTACACCCACTCCTTGATGCAGCTCACGTTTACCCACTGCGGAGCATGGGAAACGTGCATTCCATCAAAGCCTCTCCCGGAAATGGGACATGAATCGAATGGCACTCTTATGAGAAGTCCTGTCAATATACAATAATCCGGCGAGACGGATTCCAAACCATTGCCACTTCATTCCTGTCGTGCTCTTATCCGCACTCTTCAATGGATCTGCTTTTGATCCGGTACACTTTAGGATCCGTCATGGGGCGCTGCCATCTTCCTTCCGAGCTATTAAACAAGCCCAAGCATAGGCTTTTGCTCCAGTGCCATGTCGCAGTCTCCCGGCCGGGACATCTATGATGTGACTGGTTTTTCTTCCGACTTATTCTCCTGTTTTTTCCTATCTCTATACGGCCACTAAACTAAGCGGCACGAAGCTGTTCCTTGAGTGTTTGTCGATGACTTGGGTCATAGGCCGCTTGGTCGGCCCATAAGCGATGCAGCATAACTGCAAGCTTGCGGGCCACAGCAACCACTGCGCGTTTTTTAGCGTTCTTTCCGCCCCGTTCAGCGAGCTTGAACCCGAACTCTCTGAGCTCACACTCCGGCCCGAATGCTCCCAAAATATAGTGAGCACACCCGACAAGAAGGCGGCGCAACTCCGCATTTCCAGCCTTGGTTATGGGGAGCTGTCTGTCCGTCTCCCCGGACTGGTCCCGCCGCGGCACCAACCCGAGGAACGGTCCGACATCACGACTTTTCTTGAACCGCTGAGGATCCTCAAGTGTCAGCACGTAGGCCAGCCCCACTCCCTGCACTGCCCTCAAGAGAGCGGTTTCAGGATACTTTTGCGTGCTGATGGCCTTAATTCGTTTATCATATTCCGCGATCTTGCCCGTCTGCCATTCAATGCTTTCGAGCACAAGTTCAAGCTCCTCCCTCAGCTCGCTCGATAGTTCTTCGCGAGCCCGCGTATGAAAACACGTTGCGCTGCATTTTGAAATGCGCTCACCAAAACCCTTGACCACACACCTTACATGAGCGACCTGCATCTTCCGGCTCTTCACCAGCAGTTCCCTTGCCTTAATGTTGATCAGATCGACCTGGGATTCACGGCTACGATGTTGAATTGGATGCAGCAGTTTCCGGTCAAGCCGGGCAATACGCGCAAGCATTTCTGCATCGCGCACATCGCTCTTTTCATTGCTGTCCCAGATCGCCCTCAGCTTGCGAGGATTGCCCACTAAAACCTCATGTCCGAACTGCTTGAGTTCATGGCTTACCCATTGCCGAATGGGTTCCCGCCTCAATGACAATCAGCGCCGGAGCCTGCCTCTTAAAGGCTTTTCGAATCGCTGAGGCCGTGTTGCCTACTGTATTGCGGGATATAACCTGACCCTCATGATCGAGAATGCAGATGCAATGTTTCCGGTCTCCCATATCTATTCCGATTGTGTTACGTTCTTTCATGTCCGGTCTCCTTTTGCACCTTGAGTGCGTTTATTGGTTGAGCGTGATTTTATCACAGCTCGTATGGAGGCCGGACACCTCTATTTACTGACTTCTCATCCTATCTTCCTTAAGCATAACTACCGCCCATTAAGGGAGCAGGCGAGCCGCCTGCGGTACAACTCGTTCCGCTGTCCCTAGTGGCTTTGGGACCCGCTAGAAGCGGGCGATACGGAAAAACGTACCGCAGGCGGCTCGCCTGCCCGAAACAAAGCCAGAAACTGAGATACCCATGCAAACAGTCCTTAAGGAAGTGCTATTCGGACATGAATCTTTTATTTGTCCCTCAGATAAAAAAAAGCGGCCCAACTGGTGAGCCGCTTTTCATCCACTATTTCGTGAACGCTATTTAACGCCGGTGATTTTCAGCGTAAAGACGTGGTTGCAGGGTAACTTGCTTGGGTTGAGGCGAGGAAGTTCCACTTCAATTCCACCATCTTCCTTTTCCCATTCCAGTTCGCCATCAACGCCCAGCATGGTGACTTTGGATCCTTTGCTGAGTTCAATATCTTTAATCTCAAACTCATCCTCATCCGGCAGTTCCGTGATCATGGCGTAGACCGTATCGCCCTTGGCGGTGAAGTAACACTCTTTGCGCGCCTGGCCTTCTTTCGGATATTTAGCCATTTCAATGATCGGATCCGGCACGCCGTGATGGAATTCCTCTTTGGTGTATTCCTTAATTTCACCCGCACTCCACTGGCAGTCCTTTTTCCAACGGCGCGTTTCGAAGATCGCTTCGCCGTTCACTTCGAGCCATTCACCGATCTGGATCAGGCGGTCTTCCATCACAATCGGAATACGGCCGTCGGCGGTCGGGCCGATATCGAGCAGAAAGTTGCCGCCGCGCGATACAATATCGCAGAGCATATAGATCAGCAGCTCTCCGGTATTATAATCATCGAAGGTTTCTACCCGGCTGAAACCGAAGGATTTCCCAATGCCGCGGTTTTCTTCCCAGAGAATGCTAGGATCTGCAAAGCCGGATCCGTATTCCGTAGTAAAATAACCGCCGTGTTTCTTGCGCACCTTGCCCCAACGGTCGTTGATGACGACTTCATCTTTGTTAGGCGCGTGATTATAGAGCCAGGCTAACGCCGGCTTTGTGCCCCACTTCTCATCATCCATCCACCAATCGCCGTCGGAAAAAATGACCGCCGGTTGATATCGATTCACAATATCCTTAATCTGAGGAACCATGACTTCATCAATATATTTTTTACGACCCTCTTCCGGCAGGTTCATCTTGCGCTTAGGACCGGTGGTCGGCTGTTCCGCTTCCGGCCAATAGGGATTAAACCAATCCCAGATGGAATAATAGAGTCCCATCTTAATGCCGCCTTCATCGCGTACCGCTTTGGTCAGGTCGCCGACCAAATCGCGTTTCGGCCCCGAATCAACGGAGTTCCAGGCCATACCGAAACTTGTGGAGGCTTCCTTGCTCGGCCAGAGGCAGTAGCCGTCGTGGTGTTTGGAGGTCAGTACCACATATTTTGCACCGCTGCGCTTGAAGACTTTCGCCCAATGCTCCGGCTCAAACATTTCGCAGGTAAACTGATCGCGAAAATCGGAATATTCAAAATCCTCACCATACACCCGGTTATGAAATTGCTGTGTGGCATCCGCCCGGCCGACAGCGGCAGCATGCTTACCGGACTGATCGCCATCCTTGGCATGCCAATACCATTCGGCATAGGTACCGCGCGGCGCAAACGCCGGAACAGAATAAAGCCCCCAGTGAATAAAGATGCCGAACTTGGCATCCGGAAACCATTGCGGGGTTTCGCGGGAATCGAGCGATTCCCAGGTCGGCTCATAGGTTTTCTCTGCAAAAGAGGCCGTAACGGCCGTCAGAGCCCATGCAGTAATCATCATTTTTTTCATTATTTTCTCTCCGTAAATCATTCTATTGGTTTTTGCCGGGCTTCGGCTCCCAGTTCCGGGTCGGATGATCCTGATCCAGTCTTTGCGGGGGGACGCGTCCATAGGATGGATCATAAATCGGAATCCCCATGCCTTCGGGCGTCTGCCATCCGGCTTTCGGCTGATGGGTGATATATACATAATACGGCGTAGCTTCGCGGCCACCGCCGATGAATAAAGGCGACAGTTCCACCAGCCCCTTTTTCAACTTCACGTTAAAGGTCACCTCTTTGGCGCCCTCAGGGATTTCCCTGGTTTTATCCACATCGGCAACACGCATGCGCGCCTGCTTAAAATCAAATCCTTTATACCCATTGGCCGCATTGATCGGCTTATCGGCTTCGACCGGCCAGCGGCGCAGTGAAATTTCATATTCCCCATCACGGACCACCTCCACCGCCCAGTGGGCCGGCTTGGCCATGGCGCCATGCATGACGTGCGGCTGATACCACGGCACATTCGCCGTCAACCAATCGTGTGAGGACAGGGCTACCACCGGCGATTCGTCCGAACCGATTTTCATATAGCTGGTCAGATGATGTTCACTGGACACCTCTTTCCAGAAGGTTTCATAGTTCCCGCGCAGCTGCTCAAAAACTTCGGGATGCTGGTCTTTCAGATCGGTCAGCTGACCGGGATCGTTCCGGATATCAAAAAGTTCTTCGCCGTTCACCAACCGCCATTGATCGGTCATTACAGCACTCTTGCGCCATTTTATCGGATCCACAACGCGCTGAGATTCCACTACCAATGAACGGTCGGGCCACTGACTTCCATCGGAATAGAGCAGGTCACGAATAGTGGTCCCGTCGAATTCGAGCTCCGGTGCTTCCAATCCGCAGAGATCAATAAAGGTGGGCAGCATATCAAGGTGGGCCGTCAGTTGTTTTACGCTTTTACCCGCAGGAATTTTTCCATCGGGCCAGCGCATGATAAACGGCACCCGATGACCGCCGTCATACTCCGAATTTTTCTGACCGCGCATCCCGGCATTAAAACCGACGCCTTTATACAGTCCGCCGGATGTGCCGTTATCCGTGGTGAAGATCAGAATGGTATTATCGGCAACACCCAGCTCATCCAGCCGCGTCATCAGTTTCGCCATATTGTCATCAATATTGGTCACCATGCCGTAGAATTCAGTCTTGGAAACCCCCTCTTTCCCTTCGTAGGGTTTGGTATACTCCTCCGGACAATAAAACGGGCCATGGGGTGCATTCGGCGCAATATAGGCAAAGAACGGCTGATCCTTTTTAACGTGATCCTCGATGAAGGCGATGCCCTCCTCAAACCAGACATCGGTGCAGAACCCTTCAAACGTTTGCCAGGTTCCATTTTTCATGTAGCTGTCATCAAAATAGTCATTCCCCCAATAATCCGGAGCCTGACCGACCCCGCCGGCGCCATGATAAACCGTATAGGTAAACCCACGATCTTCCGGACGGTACGGATAGCAGTCGCCCAAATGCCACTTCCCGAAAATACCGGTTGCATAGCCGTTATCTTTAAAAATGTCGGCCATGGTCACTTCGCGTTCCCGCAGCATGTTCCGGCCCTGCACCGTATGCCACACCCCGACCCGGGCGGAATACCGGCCGGTCATCAGCGCTGAACGCGTCGGCGCACAGGTGGGATCCACATGATAGTTATCCAACTGAAGGCCCTGAGTGCGCAGGCGGTCAATGTTCGGCGTCTGGATGACGGTGTTGCCATTGCAACCAAGATCGCCATAGCCCTGATCGTCCGTAATCACGATCACCACATTCGGCTTTTCAGCGGATGCAGCCACCGCGCCGAAAACAAGCCCTGTAACAACACATAGTTTCAGTATGTTCATCCTATCCCTATTTTTACTTTTTCGGCGTACGCTTCACATTATGCGTCCAGGTGCCGTCTTTATGCTTCTGCACCATCTGGTTGGAAATTTCGATCGCGCGGGTCCGTTCGGCTTCGCCATATTCCCAGAATTCATTGATCACCTTGTTATACGCAAATTCAGATCCATCCACTTTGTACTGTTTCCGCAACGCCTTCAAATCATCTTTCAGCTCCTGAACCACTTCAGCATATTCCGGATTGTCGTATACATTGTTGTTTTCAGATGGATCCTGCTTCAGATCATACAACTCCCAGGCAGGCGGGGTGTCGGGCTCAGACTCGCCCTTCCATCCGGTTCCATAAAACAGGATCAGTTTATAGCGCTTGGTGCGGATGGCGATATGCGCCGGATTATCATGGGCCGACTTATGCATCTGATAATGATAGTACGCGGCCTTTTTCCAATCATTGGACTCTTTGCCCGATTCAACGATCGATTTAAAACTGCGCCCCTGCATATAGTCCGGCGTATCCACCCCGGCAAACTCCAGCATCGTCGGTGCATAGTCCACATTTTCGACCATGGCGTCGGTACGGCTGCCCGCAGGAATGGATTTCGGATAGCGTACAATAAACGGCATGCGCATGGATTCTTCATAAGCCCAGCGCTTGTCAATATAGTCATGCTCGCCGAGATAGAACCCCTGATCGCCGGTATACATAATGACGGTATTATCATAGAGCCCTTCCGCCTTCAGGTAATCAACAACACGCTTGAGGTTGTCATCCACCCCCTTTACACAGCGAAGGTAGGCTTTCAGATAAAGTTGGTAGGCCTGACGTTTGATATCTTCATCATTCAGGCTGTGATCCATCTTGTCGGCCCACGGCGTTTTTTCGTCCTCGGCATAATTCCGGCGCAGGTTGCGGCGACCGACCGACGTTCCAATGTAGGGCAGCAGTTCATCGTTGTGACCGCGCGTGGCAATCGATCCGTTGCTTTCCCGTTTCCAAAGATTGGAAGGTTCCGGAATTTCCACATCTTCGAGATAGGATTCATACCGCGGGGCATATTCAAAATAATCGTGCGGGGCTTTAAAATGCAGCTTCAGGAAAAACGGCTGATCCGGATCGCGTTTTTCTTTAAACCATTCCAGCGCGGAATCCGCAATGCAGTCGGTAGAGTGGCCTTTCATCTCCACGGCACCTTCAAAGGTTTTCCAGGGTTTATTGCCCCAGGTCATCTGCCGTTTGATCACACCGGTCGCTCCGGTTTCAAAAAAGAATGGATCAAAGTAGTCCCCCTGCCCCTGCAGGACTTTGTAGTAATCGAATGCGGTCGGAAGCGCCTTGAGATGCCACTTACCGATGACCGCTGTCTGATACCCCGCCTTTTTCATTTCATGGGCCAGGTACTGCTTTTCCTCCGGCAGCGGATCGTTCAGCGTCGGACATCCATTAATGGAGCTGTATTGCCCGGTCATGATGCAGGCGCGGCTTGGTGTACAGATGGCATTATGGCAGAAGGCATTTTCCATCACCACGCCCTCTTCGGCCAGTTTATCGATCGTCGGCGTCGGATTCAGCTTCGCCAACCGGCTGCCGTAGGCCCCGATGGCCTGCGAGGTATGGTCGTCCGACATAATAAAGAGAATATTCGGTTTTGATGCCAGGGCCCTCCCACCGAGCATTGCAATGACCCAAACTGCTAAAAGATATTTAATCGTATTCATTCTGATCCCTTATTCAATATTGGATGCCTTTTTACCGCATCTATTCAAAAGACGCCCCCAAAACGGAGTTTTCTCAATAAAATTAACTGCGCACAACCCCTTCAGTTTGATGAAAAAAGCTCCCTCCGGGAATCAAAACCTTTTGACGTCGGTCTGGGTAGAGAACATTTACGAGAGTGAAACGTTGCCTGCAGCGTCCGGTAAACGCTTTCCTCTTCGAGGTTAAGCGTTAACTCTTATGAGAAGGCATGTCAAATTTCAATAATCCGGCGAGGCAGATTCCGATGCTCTGCTTCCCCATTTCTGTCTTGCTCTTATTCGCACTCTTAATGGATCTGCTTATGATCCGGTGCACGGTAGGGTCCGTCATTGGGCGCTGCTATCTACAGAACGAGCTTTTTCGGTGAACCTAAGCATTCGGTTCTGGCTCAAGAACGCTTTCGCAGTTACCCGGACGGGACATTAAATGGTTAGCTGATTTCGATACCCTGCCGTTGTCTCCTTTAAATGATCTCTGTTAGTTGAACTTCCGTTGGGTAAAAATTAAACCGCGTGACTCAACTGCTTTCGTGATAGTTGATAGAAGGGATCGTAGCTCGCTTCATCCAACCAGAGTCGGTGCAGCACCACAGCGAGCTTCCGCGCCACGGCAACAACCGCACGCTTCTTGGCATTCTTCCCGCCGCGCTCGGCCAGCTTCAGCCCGAACTCTCGCAGCTCACACTCCGGACCGAATGCGCCGAGAATGTATTGGGCGCAACCGACCAGCAACCGACGTAGTGCAAAGTTACCCGCCTTGGTAATGGATAATTGCTTATCCGTATCCCCCGATTGATCCCGTTTGGGAACCAGTCCGAGGAAAGGCCCTACATCCCGACTCTTCCAAAACCGCTTTGGGTCTTCAAGCGTGAGTACATAGGCCAGAGCGGTGATCGGCCCCACTCCAACGACCGCTTGCAGCGTTGCGGTTTCGGGATACTTTTCTCTGCTGATCTCTCGAATACCCTTTTCATACTCGGTGATTTAAGCACTCAGCTCCTTAATGCTTTCGAGCACGGGTGCTAGAACTTCGAGCACTTCCGCGGAGAGCTCTTCATCGGCATGGTTATGAAAACTTTTGGTAGAACATTTAGACACGCGCTCCCCTAATCCCTTGGCCACGCACCCGACATGGGCGATCTGCATCTTCCTGGTCTTCACCAGTAGATCACGGGCTTTGATATTGAGTAGGTCAAACTGGGACTCTCTTCCGCGGTGCGTTATTGGATATAGAAGCTTCGGATCAACGCGGGCGATGCGAGCAAGCATTTCGGCGTTGCGCTCATCACATTTTTCATTGCTGCTCCAGATTGCGCGTAACTTACGCGGATTCCCCACCAGCACCTCGTGGCCCATCTGCTCAAGTACCCGGCTTACCCAGGCCGAGTGCGTACCCGCCTCAATGGCAAACAAAGCAGGCGCTTGGTTCTTGAAGCATTTACGAATCGCCGCCGCGGTGTTGCCAACCGAGTTGCGCGAAACCACCTCGCCCTCAGGGTCAAGTATGCAAATGCGATGTTTACGATCTCCCATATCCATTCCGATTGTGTTACGTTTTTTCATGTCCGGTCTCCTGTTGCACCTTGAGTGCGTTTTTTGGTTGAGCGTGATTTTATCACAGCTCGTATGGAGGCCGGACACCTCTCTTGACTGCCTTCTCATCCTATCTACAGCTGCAGCAACTTAAAAAAGTGCTCATTGAACAATTGGAAGATCAGCCCGGTACATTTGCCGAATTTAAACCAACGGCTCAACTTTCAGGAAAATAGTTTCCAGAGATTGGAAGACACAAAGGACAGCCTCCTCACGAAGCTGTCCTTTTTTGGTTCTTCGTGAGATTTTAGTGGCAACGAATGAATGGACACGAAGTGAGGCTGGCGCAACGCGACGGCAGCGAAGCGGCAACCAACGAATGTAGGAAAAGCAACTAATGCTCCCTTCATGGTTCCGTCGCGATGAAGCGTGCCTGGGTTGTGGCTGCCTCTTTTTGAAGCCTCCTGTTCTTGCAGATCTCTCAATTATTCCCGCCTGTTTGATTAGTTGCTAATAATGTTCCGATGGGAGAGACGGAGGAACTTGAAATCACCAACTTCACCATGAAAATATTCGAAGAACCTTTTTTGTGTTTTTTATGATTTATGTATAAAATCGATCCTTACGTGGAGTTCTATAGTTAAACCATTTTTTACAGCAGAACCTTAAACCGGGATGGATGAATGAAATTAACAATGACAATGCTGGCGCTTGCCACCACTACTGCGGTGTGGGCAGAAGATAAACCGAAATTTGTAAATACCGTCGAATCGCTGCAGCAGTATGAATGCGCCGACTGGTTCCGTGATGCCAAGTTCGGCATTTATCTGCACTGGGGCGCCTATTCCGTTGCCGAACAGGGCGAATGGTATGCCCGTAATCTCTATATTGAAGGTCGCCCTGAATATGAGCACCATCTGAAGACCTACGGTCACCCTTCTGAATTCGGCTACGCCGATTTCATCCCGATGTGGAAAGCCGAAAACTTTGATCCCGATGCGCTGTTGGCTCTGTTTAAGCGGTCAGGAGCTAAATATTTCACCCCCTGCGCGGTGCACCACGATAACTTTGACCTCTGGGACTCGAAGTATCATGTATGGAATTCGGTCAAAAAAGGTCCGAAAAAAGACCTGATTCAGATGTGGAAAGATGCCACGCACAAAGCCGGTCTCCGTTTCGGGGTCACCACCCACCTCTCCCGCTCCTACAGCTGGCTGAATACGGCAAACCAGTCGGACACAGAAGGACCCAAAAAAGGCGTTCCGTATGATGGAGCCCAGGGCAAAGCCAAAGGCCTTTATCCGTCCAATGACGGACAGAGCACCCACCCGCGTGCCCCGTTCGATGCTCCACAGGAGTGGCGCGACAACTGGGCCAAGCGCATTAAACAGCTGATCGATGACTATGAACCGGATCATCTTTATTATGACTGTGCCGTTCCCTTCCGCGGTGAAGACGCCGGAGCAACCGGCATGGATGTCATTGCTCATTTTTATAATAACCGGCCGGAAGGCGTCATGTGCATCAAAGAGCGTCCATGGCAGGGACTCTATGCCGACGGCATTGCCACCCTCGACTATGAGCGCGGTAAAGCCGCAAGCATTCTCGAACAGCCCTGGCAGACCGATGATTCCATCGGGTCCTGGGGCTATAAAGCAGGCACCCCTTATATGACACCCGACCTCGTCGTCGACAAGCTGATCGATATCGTTTCCAAAAACGGAAATATGCTGCTGAATATTCCGATTAAAGCCGATGGCACATTGGATGCAGAAGCCACCGAACTGCTGAACAAGGTCGGCGATTGGTTTGATGTCAACGGCGAAGCGATCTACGGCACCCGTCCCTGGTATATGTTCGGCGAAGGGCATAATGAAATCGGACACAAAGACCTGGAATCACCGATGACTGCCAAAGATTTCCGCTATACCACGAAAGGCGATACCCTTTATGCCTTTGTTTTGGATTGGCACAACGCGAAGAAAAAACCGGTTGTACTTCCAAACCTTACCGCCATGAATACCCGGATAACCGAAGTGGTTTCCGTTGAAATGCTCGGGCATGAAGGCGATCTGAAATGGGAAAATCATGCCGATGGGCTCCAGGTCTGGTTCCCCAATGAAAAACCGTGTGACTATGCTTATGCCTTGAAAATCGGGTTCAAAAAATAGTTTAATTACATCTCATCGCCCTCGTGGCATTTCCAGCCTTTGGACTATCCAAAGGTTGGAATTTTTAATTTAACACCGTTAGGAGAGCACCATGTTTAAACACCTGTTGATTGCCGCAGTGGCCGCCGCAAGTATCTGCGCCGTGGCTGAAACCGAAAAACCCAACATCCTGTTTATTTTTGCCGATGACCTCTCCTATGAAACGATCGGTGCTTTCGACATACTCGACATTGACACCCCCCATTTGGACAGCCTGGTTGAGGCCGGCACCACCTTCACGCATGCCTACAACATGGGCGCCTACAACGGGGCCGTCTGTGTGGCCAGCCGTGCCATGCTCAACACCGGCCGTTTCGTCTGGGGCACCTATCAGCACGACACCGGCCCGAAAATGAAAGCAGAAGTCGAAGGCGGTCGCATGTGGTCGCAGCTGATGAATAAAGCCGGCTACCGCACCTATATGACCGGTAAGTGGCATGTTAAAGCCCAGCCTTCGGACATTTTCGATGTAGCGGCCAATGACCGCCCCGGCATGCCGAGAGACTTCTGGCGTCAGGGATCCGCCGATGGGATCAAGCCAAAGCATTACGGATACTTCCGTCCGGTGGATGAAGAGGATTATAAAAACGGCTGGAAACCCTGGGATACCTCGAACGGCGGCTTCTGGGAAGGCGGAAAACACTGGAGCGAAGTGGTGGCTGATGATGCACTCGATTTCATTGCCGATGCAAAAGAACACGAAGAACCCTTCTTTATGTATGTCGCATTCAACGCAGCCCACGATCCGCGGCAGGCTCCGAAAGAATATATTGATCGCTACCCACTTGATCGCATTAAGTTGCCGGAAAACTTTGTTCCGGCCTATAAATACCAGGATGAAATCGGCTGTGGAAAAAGTCTGCGCGATGCGGCCCTCGCCCCCTTCCCGCGCACCGAGTTCGCTGTAAAAGTACATCGTCAGGAATATTTTGCCCTCATCACACACATGGATGACCAGATCGGTCGCATTCTCCAAGCCCTGGAAGAATCAGGAAAAGCCGACAATACCTATATCGTTTTTACCGCCGACCATGGACTGGCCGTTGGACGACACGGGCTGATCGGCAAACAGAATATGTATGATCACAGTGTCCGCGTTCCATTCATGGTCGTTGGTCCGAATATTGACAAAGGGACCGAAAATACAAATCCGATCTACCTCCAGGATATCATGCCGACCAGCTTGGAGCTGGCCGGTGCGCCGATTCCCGATTATGTCGAATTCAAAAGTCTGAAAGCGCTGCTTGAAGGTAAAAAAGCGGAGCACTATGACTCCATTTACGGTGCCTATAAAAATCAGCAGCGTATGATTCAGAAAGGCGACTGGAAATATATCGCCTATCCCACCTGCGATGGTGAACGTCTCTACAACATTAAATCAGACCCCTTCGAAATGAAGGATCTATCCACGAATCCTGAATATGCCGCCAAAATGAAGGAGCTGCGGTCCGGACTTCTTGCCCTCAGTACCGACCTGAACGACCCGCTCGACTACAACGATCCGGTCACCAGCTGGAAAAAAGCAGCGCCTTCAAAATCAAAAAAAGCGGCTCATTGATCTTCAATAGCCCAAAGGTCTTATTCAGTGTTTTATAATGCCTTAAGTGTTCGGTCTAGTTGGATTTTAACTTCGGTTGCCTACAACTGGTCGACCTGATTGGATTTGAACTTAGGGTGCCTACAAACCCATACCCCATCTTTTGTCAGCAAAAAAGAAGGGATGGGTATTCCACCGCCTTCTTCCCGGCGGCCTAGGCCGCCTTGCGCTTCATCAGCGCTGTCCACCATGCAATGGCTTTCATGGTTCTCCTTTCCCGCTTTCGGACTCTTCGAGTTCACGCAGCATTTCCCTTTGTACCCGTTCCAGGGTCTGGATGATTCCGGCATCGGGGTCATGCAGGACATACAACTCGAGTTCATCCAGGTAGCCATTGAGCGCGGCCCTGAGAACCGGTTCATTCTCATGACGGAGCCGGGCGTGGTCCACCACGTCCCAGGCCATCAATCCAACAGCCAGCCACCAGGCTCCACCGCGGACCACCTTTCGCCCTACCATTCCCGCTCCGCCTTCAACTAGGTGTTTGCCGGTCGTCCTCAAGACCAACGCCCTTACCTGTCCGGCGGATGCCCGGGCGACCCGCGCCACGGCCAGACCGCCACCGGCAATGGTGGCCTTGGTAACAACCGGCACCTGCCTAGGCCCGCCCTCTATTATGGCCAACGTGAGGTCGGAGACGTTGGCGAGGTGCCTTTCCCATTCCATATCCGGTATCATAAAATCAGCCTGAAGGCCTTTGAGCTGGGTGCTCAATTCCAACAAGTAGACCTCAATACATTCACGGGTAACGGCCTCGACCTTGAGCTGGGCGGATTGGGGTTGCAGGACGCGGGCGGCATACGCCTCCTCAATCTGCTTCCCCAACCGCTCACGGGCACTCGGTTGCTCTCCTGCCAATGCTTCAACCGGCGGGAGATCAGCCAATACATACCCAATACTTTTCATGGCCCAGGCATTCTGGTTCCAGTATGACAGTACATATTCACAATACCCGTCCGTCCTGGAACGCAGTTGCCTTATCCACTGACCCACTGCGGTCTCTGCATGCCTGACCGCCTTGTCATGGGCGGAAAGCACAGCCGCCCGGATACGGACATCGACCTCCTGCCAGCTGACCACTTTAACGGTCTGCGTGCGCGGAAGCTCCGTATTCGGCTTCTGACGACCTCTACTGCAGAAACGCAGCGAGACCAGCATGAGCACCAGCAGTGCGCCGAGGGCGAATTTCCATTGGAGGGAAACGCGCAGCCTTCGCACCGGCCGCCGCGGACGCGGAGGATAATCGCCATATTCGTCGTAATCATCGTCGTACATGGCAAACCCCACTAACTGTTTCTGTTTTCATTTTATGCTCCTGTTAACGTTTCTTTTCTGATGGCGGAGATGCTGTCCATGAACAGTTCATATTCATGGGCGGCAGATCCCCCCTCTTCTATCTCCCCGACAGCCAGCGTATAGAGATCGATGATCTCGCAACGGTGGCCGGGGAATTGCCGGATGGCGGCACGGGCTTCGATCAGCAGTTGCTTTTCGTAGTCCATTAAGCCGCCTTCCTTTCGGCCACCATGCCGTCTGCAACCGGTTGAGCTGCCATAGCCTTTTCCTCGAGATTGCCAAGGACATAGTCATAGGCTTTCTGTGCCTGACTACCGGCGGTGATCAGCATGGATGGATCGGCTTTCAACCGAGCCAGCCAGCCCTTCAGGTAGGCAGTGGAGTTCTCTTCGGTCTTCGGCAGAATGCCGCAGTGGCCACAGAGGAACGCCGCGCCGAGTTCGGCAACAAGCTCTTCCTTGGCATACGGATCACTGCCGAACCGATTGGGCTCCATGATGGCCTTGCGGGCCAATCGCTTCGCAGAGCCGGTCGCATGAACACATTCGTGCAGGAGAGCTGAAAAATAGCTTTCTCCACTAACGAATGTTTCCGGTGACGGCATACTGACCGTATCGGTCGGCGGGCAGTACGATGCCGCCTGCCTCCGGCCATGTACAATGTGCGGAGGACACGGCATATTCGCGACCACCGCTTCCACCTCGGAAATCGGCGTATGTACCCGCTTCGGCACTTCCACTTCAGGTACCTTGCCGTCGAGCCCTTCGCACTGCTCCGCTGCATTCCAAACCTTGTAATACCTCAACATTGCGAATGACCGTTTACCGTCATCAGCCGTGTCATCGTCCTTCTCAATAATCTTGAAGAATGTGACAACATTGCCTTTTTCATGCTTACGGATCCGACCACCGAGTGCGTTGACCTGCTTCAGCGACAAAAACCAAGGTGAGCTGAACCCCATCATGTGCAACAGGAACACGTTCACGCCCCGGTAGTTTTTCTTACTCACCAGGTTCCGTGGCATCGTCGATACCGATGTCCACGGCTTCTTCCAGGGCAACTCGCCCGTTTCATTGATGCGGTCGATCAAACGCTGCACGACCATTTCGTTAATCTTAGCGCTCATGGCGCCTCCTTTCATTGGTTGTTAAAATTAAAGGCGGCCATCCCTCCATCGGGGATGGCCGCCGGCTTCCTCATGTCTCCCAGGGGTAGTCACGCTTGGCGGAATAAGGGTGAGGCCGCCCCTGGGGACGGCCTCGTGTCCTGTACTAAACTTTGGAACGCGTTCCAAAAGTCTGCCTTGCTTAGAACAAGTCTCGACATAATAACCTAGAACTTTACGAGACCTGCTTCACGCAGGGACAGCGCGGTCTCGCCTAGGATCACATGATCCAAAACTTTGATCCCCATAATCTCCCCGGCACTCACCAGCTGCCTGGTAATCTTGATGTCCTCGGCGCTCGGAGCTGGATCTCCAGACGGGTGGTTGTGGACCAGGATCACGGACGCCGCGCTGCACATTAGCAGACATCGGAACACCTCTCTTGGATGTACGAGTGCAGAGGTCAATGTGCCCAGCGAAACGATATGCTTCTCAATGAGCCGCTGCTTCGCGTTGATGGCCAAAAGGCAGAAGCATTCCTGGGCAGCGCTCTTCAGTTCCCCCAGGCAATTCTCCACATGTTCCGGTGATGTAATCAGCGTACCGTCTATCTCCGATTCACGAACCATCAGTTCAGTTTCCAGTCGTAGGACCATCTTATTTTTCTCCTTATGTTATGTTTATGAAATCGATGCGTAGAAACCGTGATCGGTGAATGGAGCCAAGGTTTTGGCATATTGGAATTTTTGAGCAGCTGACGTTTTTATCAACGCACCAATTCCTAGGCGGGTTCCGGGAGGGCTAAACCAACCGTTTTCGAGGAAACTCGCGTTTACCCCCATGTTCACTGGTGAATCTTCGGGTCAAACACGGTGATCCCGGAACATTTCGGAGGCCGATGAGAAGAAAAACGGATGACAAACGCCGAAAACGCCTGTCATCCGTGACAAATAAAACCCACTCAGCCCCGAAAAATGCACGAAATCGCATGCCGGAAACCGCGATTTCGAAGGTTTTGTGTAAGTGGTCCAGAAGGTTTTGGCATTTTGCCTACGCGGCCATGACCGCCGGTTCTTCCGCAGACCTGCACCACTCCGCACACGCTCCGGCATAGGGGCATCCACTGCACCCAAACGAATCCAGATTCGCGTAATGCAATCCATGCTCCACTATGGCATCCGCTTTAGCCACCAGCTTCGACAACAGGTTCCAATCTCCGGTGCCTCTCATCGTACTGTGCTGTTCGAATACAGGTCGGACATTTTTAACGGCCACGTCAAAACGGACACCAACGTTCTCCCCGTGCTTCATGCTATAGGCATAGGAGTAGGCCGTGGCCTGCAGGGATTTTCCTGCCCGGTTCTTGGCCCAACGGGTCGCACTCGTCTTCCAGTCAACCACCACCGGAGCGCCATCCTTACCACGTATTACCAAGTCGAATTCCCCTACTAGAGGCTTGGACATGAAACGGCCATTATACCTCACGGGTACCGCGAACACCTCGCTGATGCTAATGACCTCCTCATCGGGATCAACGTGGTCATACGCGAGCCTCACGAGCTTCCTGCCCTGCTCCTCTATGCCATCGGCATCCAGTTTGCCATACCGGACATTCTCCTTACCCACCGTACTGCGCCAGTCACTGGTAAAGAGCTCGGCCACGTCATCTACCGACAACGGCGAACCTTTCATTATACCGTTATACATCGTCGTCAACACCCTATGATAACAGCTTCCATACGCAAGGCTGACCGGAGTATGGCTGGGTTTCAGTTTATCCACCTTCTGGAATTTCCAGGCCAACGAACAGATAAACAACAAGGACTGCAAACTGCTGTAGCTCCAATGCGGGCGTTTTCTTAACTCTTCCAACTTCATTTGTTTTCTCCATATACATAACAGCCCCGCCGTCCACTGGGGACAACGGGGCTGTTACAGTCATGTTATTAACTACGCCGCCTTCTGCTGCTGCATGTGATCAATCATTTTACTGCATGAAACTCTATCCAGCATGTAAATTGAATCGACCCCGAACCGCTGCTGCACCTCGGCATTCAGCTGCGCCAGCGTCACATTCCGCGCGGTTGCCAAATCGAGCAGGTAGGCGGTCTGCTTTTGACTGGCTGGCCCTTCAGGCGCACGCTGACGCCTTTGCTGCCCCTGCCGTTGCGGGAGCCGCGTTACTTTTCCGGATATCTGCTCGTCAATGGCCTGCTCCAACCGTGCATATGTCTGATGAATTTCAGACTTTAACTGCTCCGCATTCAGGTCACTCGGCAATTCTTTTTCCAACGATGCATGATAGCTTTTACTGGAGAACTCACGATCTCCAGGCTCCTTGCGCCCTACCGACGCCGTCAATCTCGTAGGCATGATATTACCTCCATGGTTAATTACGAAAAAGGGCTGCTGGCACCAATGCCGAACAGCCCACTCACTGAGATTCTGTGTGCAGAACCTCTCTATATTATTTTTCCCGTTTTGCTCTCCAATTTAACCTAGAGCAATTTAATTTAAACTGTAGCCGCATGAGGCAAACCAACCTTGAGCATCCGCCGCACTAACGCACCCTAAGGCAGCGCCGATCGCATCAAACAGAGATTCCAGGGAGCGCGCTTTTTCCCCGCGAAGCAATTGCTTTACTTTGCTCCACATCTTTTCGATGGGATTGAGATCAGGACTGTAGGGCGGAAGGAACCAAACCTCTGCCCCAGCTTCTTCGATCAACTGTAACGAAGCCTTGTCCTTATGAGCCGAGAGGTTATCAAGCACAACGATATCGCCCACTCGAAGAGTCGGAGCTAGAACCTGTTCGACATAGGCACGGAATACATCGCCGCTTGTGGCGGCATCAATCGCCATGCAGGCTGTTTCTCCGTTGAAACGAATGGAGGAGATCATGGTGGTGGTACACCAATGGCCATGCGGGGCGTGATCGTAAGCCCGCTCATTTTTCGGCGAGCGTCCGTACAGCCGAGTCATATTGGTCTTGGCTCCAGCCTCATCAATAAAGACCAACCGAGCAATGTCAAGTTGCCCTTGCATGGCCATCCACTCAGCCCGTGCGAGTTTCACGTCTTCGCGCCCTTGCTCGCTGGCGTGAAGCGTTTTTTTTAAAGCTCATCCCCATGTCCTTGAGTACATAGTGAATGGCAGGCAGCGTGCAATCGAGCTCCAGTTGCTCTCGGATCTCCCACAACGTGATATCAGGTTGCCGATCAATCAGCGTTTTCATCTGCTTCCGGTGCTCTTGGGTGAAGTAGGGTTTTCTTCCTGAATGGCTGTGAAGCGGGGCGATATCGCCGGTTCGCTTCCGTTGCGAGAGGAGCTTCTTTACCATACCAAGCGATACCTTGTATCGGTCAGCAATGTCCTGCCGGGTTCCTTCTCCGGCATCGTAGGTGGCCAGAATTCTCTGGCGTAGATCCAGTGATAGAGTGCTCATGCAAAGAACTCTACACAATGACTCATCTAATGGCTATAGAATTATTTAAAATGCTCTAGGCAGCCTGTTTTAGGCGTTATTCTGCCCGTTTTACGCGTTTTCGGGACGTAAATGCCGTCGATTCCCAGCTTTTTCTTCAGATCACAGGCGTCACCCTTCGCCAGAAAGCCGGTGTCAACAGCGTCATCAATCACCCGTACGCCCGAGCGCCCGAGGAAACGATCCAGGTGGTGGCTCCAAGCTGTATTACGCGGAGTAGGCATACACCCCTGCCTCCTATGGCATAATCGTGGCGGCAACAACTTCATGTGGAACAACCGTGCCTCCACCCACCCGTCTTTGGCATCGGTTATTTCGCCGCCGCACGTCTCGCATATCCATGTCTGTTTCTTCTTCATTCGTCTTCTCTACTTTCTATGTAATCTGTTTTCGGCTGCACGGATCTATCCGGCAGCGTTAATGACAATCTCTTTTCTTTGACCGCTCTTTAACCGGACGGTGATAAGGCCGCTGGCTTCAAGCCTGTCCAACGACCGCTTCGCAGTCAGCTCCGTGCCCACCCCGTGCTCTGAAAGACGCCTGTGGCTGATCTGGAAGGATTCCCCGCGGTTAAGGCCATGGTGGTGCCACAGGATCATCCCCGTATGCAGGCATTTTCCTCCCAGTGCCCCTGCCGCGGTCACCCACGACAACGGCAGAGGTCCTTTGATGAAGAGTTCGTTAT
Source organism: Pontiella desulfatans (assembly GCF_900890425.1). Lineage (NCBI taxonomy): Bacteria > Pseudomonadati > Kiritimatiellota > Kiritimatiellia > Kiritimatiellales > Pontiellaceae > Pontiella > Pontiella desulfatans. The sequence continues at coordinate 355,919 of NZ_CAAHFG010000004.1, forward strand.
CCGTCTTCGGGGCGTCCGCCACGTTACCGACATCACCGCCGCCGACAGCGGTATCGACATCGTTACCGGCACCGGTATCAACCACGTCATCTAAAGCAAATTTATCTCTCAGGCCTTCCATCACACTCTCTACTATCTAATAGATATATTATAAGATTGGGCGGGGGTATCAGAATTGATAGGGGTCCCCTATCAGATCTGATAGGGGTCGAGGCTCCGGTTGATGACGTCCCACACCCACTCGCCACCAAAATCAAATCGGTCTGGGTACCGCACGATCTCGGCGTCGCTGCGCAGCTTGAATCCACCGAGTACAGCGGCGGATGCCTTCGTCATACACGACTGCATACAAGCCACGTCGCTATCAACGCTATCGGCATCGGCCTCGATAAGGAATGCATCATGCACGGGCGCACAGATACCGATACCGGCCTCTGTCGCCAGCACCGCCGCCATCCTCATCATCTCCGCGCCGTTACCCTGCATGGGGAAATTGGCGAGGGAACGGGGGTTGGCATCGGCCGGTACCGCACGCTGCCAGTCAAATACCGTCCGCAAACGCCCTGTGAGTATCGCCGAGTTCACAACGCGCTCCTGCCACTGCCAGAACCGGGAAAAGGCCGCACGGTGCTGTTTAAGCAAGTTACGGGCTTCGAGCCGACTGCATGCCAACCGCGCAGCCAAACCGGCCTCGCCCATGGAGTACTGCACACCAAGAACAACGGTCTTATAGATGTCGCGTTCAGCACCATGCGTCTCCCGAGTTGCCGACGGCGACACAGCTCCCACAAGCTTGGCAAAACCCAAATAGGGATCGCCACTGTCATAGGCCGTCATCATCGCCTTATCCCCGGACAGAGCCGCCGCAATGCCGAATTCCTGCTGATCCCAATCGATATAGGCCAGGGCCTTACCGGGTTCAGGACGGATAACAGACCTCAGCCACTTTGATTGCCCGAAGATAAACTTTGAGGACGATGGTTGGTTACGACCTGTAACCGACGCGAATGGCGAGAGTATGCAGCGGTTACGGCCATCGGGGCCTACAGCGAGTTTGTTATTTCTCAGTTGAATCAGGGTACGGCGCAATGTGCGTACGACATCGACGTCCGGGTGAACCTTAGCCATATCGCGGAAAACACCATCGTTTAGTGCCAGCGCACCGGATTCCAGGCGCGGCCAGTCGATGCCCCTTACACGAACCCACTCAGTGAACAACCGGGTATTGAAGCAGTCATCAATAAAAAAGCGGCATCCCAACCGCTGTTCAGCCTCGGTTATCAACGCCGTTACGATTTCCGAACGGTGTTCTGAAATGTAATCCAGTTTTTCGACATCGACGGGAATGCCCCGGCGCTCCATGGCCGCAATGGACTTGGTGTATTCACCGCGCCACCGACAGTACGGATCTGTCAGGCTATCGCACAAAACCTCCCAAAGCCGGGCAGCTGCGCTAACATCACTCTCGCAGTATTCGAGTATACGTTTACGCTGGTCACCGGTGTAGATACAGTTATCTATAATGAGTGAGCGGATCTCGTCTTTGTCATCGAGGCCCGTAACCGGCAAACCAAAATATATCAAGGCACCGACCAGGCCGTTGCCATGAGCAACTGGTACGCCGTTAGTGGCACAGCGGAATTCGACATGAAGATCGACAACATTGACCGGTAGCGGCCATCCCAGCTCCAAAAAGCATGACATCTCGGCCGCCGCGTAATACGCGATGACCAACGACGAGCGGCCAGCAGCAAAAGGAGCACGGTCAAGTTTAAGGAGATCATCACGCCACAGACGTATCACCCTCCCCGACCGCAGCTCCTTAGCCACCATGCATACCACGAAGGGCCGGTGCCCCGAAGGACACCGGTATTCAAAGTCGACCACCCAGATCTCGTCGTACGGGTCACACCACGCCATCAGAAATCTGCTCCCCTCAACTTTTTAAGGAATGGATGATCCTCGTTATCGATGGCGGACGCCCGCAGCACATCATCGTACAACCCTGCGATATCGACATCCGACCAATCGGGGGCTTGTGGACGGGAAGCCGGTTCCTGCGCTTTGTACGCACCGATACCCCGCACGGCTATGACACGAACCCATTTCCCCGCGTATTTACCGGCGATGACATGCGCGCTTTTATGCCAGGTGTTCCAGTTGCCGGTTTCATCCGGCAGCCCGACCGGCCACAGGCGCACACTGCCATCAACCAGCTTATAGGGCACCAGCACCATCTTCCGGCACTCATCAGCGAACTCATCCATCAGTTTAGGATGGAGAACGTAGTGCTCACCGGATTCGTCATCGGTCATGATGTAGCACGTCATACGCGCGCCGGAATCTGGGCAGGGGCTGACAAACTCCTGCTTCTTCGGCTTCGCGATCGACACGGTACACTGCACGGTTTCAGTGATGCCGGCAGCGCAATCCTGATCAAGTGCGTAATCCGCCATGCTGGCCGACAGCGGCACCGGAGCCGGTTCATCGGCCCCGACACTGAAGTCGGCGGAGGGGCCGACAACGGCCTCCTCCACCACGGTTACGTCACCGCCCGGCGACACCTGCGTATCATGGTCATTTTGATTATCCATCATATTCTCCATGGTTACGCAGCAACGGCCGCTTTGGGTTTGGATTCAAGAAGCTCTGGATAATATCGACGCAACCAGGCATGTGCCTCGTACATTGCATCGATAACATCGTCGTTCACAGCGAGAACGGTTGCCGGTTCCGTTGCCAGACCCTTACCACGAGCCGCTAGGTACATTTCAATCACCTCGGCAACCTCGTCTTCGAAACGCTGGAGAGGCCACTGACAGGGATCTGCACCCTCTCTGGATAAATCCAGCAGTTCTTCAAACCACGCCTGTTGTTCTGCAGCGACATTTCCATCCGGTTCCCAGAAGAATTCATCCAACAAGGCCTTGTTGTCACCGCCCAGACGGAGGAGCGACTCCCGGTATTGGCAGGCCCCCTTGATCACTCCTATGCGCAGCCTTTTATGCATGTGCAGGTTCCGGTGGTAAGCACATGCAATCAGAGCTGCGAAGGGGGGAACGAACCCCCTCGTAGCAATATCGATGCGCTCATCCCGCGGGATATCATGTATCCCGGTGCTTTCATCCAACCGACGGAGGCCGGTATACATGTCATAGTCTGGATTATGAATCATGTATCAGCCCTCCTGCGTTAGGGGAACAACCCGCCGATGACGGGGCAACCGCCTCGCCGATAACCGCGACAAGGGCTTCGAGTTCATGCGTCAGGCAACCGGCGCAGTCAAAAACGGCTTTATGTACGTTTCTGCCGCGATGGGACGCTTTCACCCCCATGAGCCCTGGACCAACAGGGTCTACGGTAATTTTGAACAGAGGAGCACTCACTACGCCACCTCCTTCCACGAACCGGATTCGAGCTCAATGTGGTCGGCGACGTCGGCGCAGGACAACAGCCCCAACTGACGCGCTTTTTCGGTCAGCACGAAATCATCGCCATCGATTTCATAATAATCACCGAGCTGCCCCACGCTTTTGAACACACCTTCAGACTTATCAGCCCAAACAAGCTCACTGGAACCGCGCACCGGATTACATAGCCATTGCGGACTGTCATCTCCCCCGCTGTTACCGATGAAGAGACATTCATCGGTAAGCTTTTCGGCATATGGCGACACTCCCTTCGCCCAGTTTTTCTGCGGCATTTCCGTGGGTGATGCATCCAGAAGACTCTCCCTGATCTCATTTACAGTTATGATCGTTACGCGGTTCCCTCTGGCAGCGTAAAGGAGATCCCTGGCCAGCTGGCGGTAGTGGAAATTTTTCTGATCCGATTCATCCAGCACATCACCAATACATTCAATGATGATCACCTCAAAAAACTGAGAGGTAATGAGGTACTTCAGGTGGAACTCAGATCCTGGCCGAAATATCTTCACCGATGGGACTATGGGACCAAGTACACCGGAATTGTCAGTAATGGTGAATTGAACGCGCGTCGGTGGCTTGTCGGATTTCCACCCCTTTGACAAGGGAAACTCCTTTTCAAAAATCCACCTATTTCCCACATATTGGATATGTAAGACGGAGGAACCATTTTCGACGTAGCTTTTAACTAGCTGTCTAGTTGCCATTCTGCCATCAGACCTTTTACTGGCAACAAATGAGAATACAGCCTCCTCCCTGAGCCGGCCTCCAATATGACCCGCAAACAACAATGCTTCCTGTGTAGGGACGAGAGACTTAGCTTTTGGGTTTTCTTTCCATTCTACAGCCATTAGAGATCTCCTAATGCTATTGAACCGCAGATACGGTCAGAATTCCCTATAACATGGTCTGTTAGGGCCTCCACAGTATTACGAAGCTGCTCAAGGCTCGTACACGTGTACTCATCACCTTCATCTAATTCCCGGATCACATAATGATCTAGGTCATAGACATCGACCTCTAATTCTAGCAGCAAAGGCCGATATTCACTTTTGACCGCTTCCGTTGCTGCTGACTGATTTTTCTTGGACTTACTCATGGATAACTCCTTTAAGTTCAAATGCGTATCGATTGTTACTACGTATTTTACTCTGTCCGCTCATTACGCCGCTCCAATCCGATGTTCATCAATCCAGCTTCTGACTTGCTCGAGATCGAAAAGGATCGTTCTGACACCAACCCTCACATAGGGCAGCCGTCCATCTGCAACAAGCTGCCGGATATACCGGGGGGATAGGTTCAGCATCTTTGCCAGTGATACCGTTTTTAGGTACTTCGGTTCTATTTTCATTACTTTGTCCTTTCGGGGTTACGTTGAACAACGCGTTCAACTGATGAAGGACAATAGGGGCTGTTCTCGGCATTTCAATATCATGCATATATGCACTATATCGGCATGGTTATGCATATTTTTAGATGCACCGAAATACGCATCACCCTAAATGGATTACCCGTGTTTCAGCTTGGATAACCAAGCCTTGAAGGCCTGCTCATACCGAGCATCGATCCGCCTTAACCGTACGCAATACTGTCTCGTCCTGACCTCGGGGATAGACGATGAGGACACTGTCTTCTTCCACATTTCGTTGGATACAGCGTCTAGTTCTCTTATTACCTGCGATTTCCGAAGTTTGCTGTCACGCCCCTCCAAAGAGCGGTAAACAATATTAACAACTTCCAATAGCTGATCATCAGAAAGCTTCCCCGATTTGGTAGCAGCTTTTTCAATACCGGTCACTGAATTCACCTGGGCACATACAACCCTATAGGCTTCATGCGGAAAGTGATTCTTCAATCCAACTCCGGCGTATCCTGAGGGCATTACGATCCGCACAGTACCGGTTACTCCAACAACAGTACGGCCATTAATAAGATCGGGGCGCTCAAACCTAAAAAAATCCCGGTCCCATTCTGATTTTTCTCCTAGCCGGATGCAATATAGCCCGTACTCCTGGAAGACTGATACCGCCTTGAACAATGCCTCTTTCTGCAGATGCACGTCGGAAGAATTTGCCGATAACTCGAATTCCATATAACCAAGCAGCTCGTTATACGAAGGTGCGTGAAGGCACCCTTTCCCATCACAAAACGGCAGAAGGTATTTCCCGTGGTCTTCTATGAGAGACCGAACCGCATCCTCTGTGGCGACTGCATTATAGGCCGTGGGCGTCAACAGATTCCACTCCCTCCACTTCTTCGGAGGCTTTGTGAACATGTAGTCAAGCTGAACCATTTGCTTCGCCAGCGTAAAAGCTCTGCCCGCACCAACCGAGTGTGCGACCCGAGCACCATCCCCATCCTCATTCGGACATGTTGGAGGGACGGAGGGGAAGATACTACTAACATAGATCTCGACCTCTTTGTTCCAGTCATACGCAGAACTCTGAAGCAGTTGTTCCAACTCCTCGAATACCTCGGTGGCATCCCACGGAAGGCGAGGCTTCGTCAACGATATCTCAACCTCCCTGAAGACCTGCTGAAATGTCTTTCTGCCCGGACTTAAAGCCAAAGCGTCACTACCAGCATATTTTGCCACCAGATCCTTGTACGTAAGAACTCTTGCAGCATATTTCCGAATATAGTTTTCAGACACAAATGCTCTCCCTTGATCCCATACCGTTACCACAAATTGAAGTATCAGAGAATTAGAATCAGGAAATCCCGATGCAACCTAAAATGCAACGAAATACCGTATATTGGTTGCATTTAATGCCGTTATTGCACTACCCGGCCCTTTACGAATACAAAAATAAAACCTCGTAACTTGTTAATTACGAGGTTTTTATAGTGGTAGAAGCGTGGGGGTTCGAACCCCAGACCCGCTGATTAAGAGTCAGCTGCTCTACCGACTGAGCTACGCTTCCAACGCAAAGGCAGGAAAGTAGAGACTCAGCCCGGTTAACGCAATGATAATTGATGGTTTTGTTTGGTACCGAGTTGCCTCAAATTAAATGACACCGAAGCATCCGATAGGATGCGGGCGGAAAGGATTCGTTGACTCACAAAAAATCACACCCTGCATACAAGATGAGTTGCGAAACCAGAATGGAATACATCGCGGTGCAAACACGCCGCTACAAGCGCGCGAAATAGGCCTTCAAGCCCCGCCTGCTCGACGAGGTCTGCACGGTATGCGGCTGCTCAACGGCTCGCTGAAGCCCTCCAGGGGCAAACGCGGACGCAAAGGCGAGTATGACTCGCCGGAACTGCAAAAGGCCCTGAAAACCCTGAGGCTTCGGTCCGGCCAACTCTGCGGAAAACGCCTCAAGCCCACCATGCCCCACTGGCTGAAGCACTATGAAAAGCATTTCGGCCCCCTGTCGTCCAAGTGCCGCGGAACGGTGCTCCTCGCCGTTTTGTTTCATCTAAGCTGGAAAAGCCCACCCCACCCCGATGTTGCAGTTATGCTGACGGCCGTCAGCATAACTGCAACATCCTGTGGTGGGTTTCGATCTGTGCCCGGGTCGAATTCAAAGGGGTTCGGAAGGGCATGCAGGGATCCCCGGCCGGAAACAGCTCCCTGTTTTTCCAGCTCAAGACGCTCTTCCGTGAAGAGGCCAAAATTCTATGTAGAGCCTTTTGTTTTTCCGGAATCCCTCACCGCCGCACCGGCTTTTTAAAGCGCAAGCCGACCCGGCAACCATTGCAAGATATCGGGGTGAACCGGAAATATTCGTCAGTTAATTCAGATCCGCCTGCCCTTGATCCAGTTAGTTCGATTCCCCGTTCGAAAAAGCGCTTTCCATGACGATTATTTCCGAACCGGCAACGCGCCATCCGCCGGAATGGCCCAATGGCGAAACCCTTGCTAAACCAAGCGAACAAGGACTTTGTGACAGTTGGAGGGCTGCCTCTTCGGGAGTGGCACACCTGGTGCGTAGAGACCATGCATATAAACAACCCCATAATATGTGTGTTTTATGAATCTAACGCTTGGTAAACCGGCGCCTTTGTTCTACAACGTCCGGCTTCCTGGTGGTTTTAATCCCTTAACAACGAAAAAACAGGCACTTGAAAATGACCCAAAAAGATCCGTTGGCGAATCCCGCCCCGCTTGGCCTCATGGGCTTCGGCATGACGACCGTCCTCCTCAACATTCACAACGCCGGGTTTTTCCCGGACGTCGGGAGCATGATCCTGGGGATGGGGATTTTCTTCGGCGGCATTGCCCAGATGATCGCGGGGATCCTTGAATATAAAAAAGGCAATACCTTTGGGATGACCGCGTTCACCTCCTACGGCGCGTTCTGGCTGACGCTCGTTGCGATGATGGTTATGCCGAAGCTGGGGCTCGCGACCGCGCCTCCAGCCGGTTTCGTTGGATGTTATCTTTTTATGTGGGGCCTGTTCACCGCGCTGATGTTCGTCGGGACGCTTAAGGCCAACAAGGCGCTCCAGTTTATCTTCGCGTCGCTGACGGTTTTGTTTTTCCTACTCGCGCTGGAGCATTGGCTTCCGGAACACACGGCGCACACGGTTGGAATCGTCGCCGGCTTCGAGGGTATCGTCTGCGGCGCGAGCGCAATCTATTTGGCCATGGCCGAGATCATCAACGAAGCCCACGGAACCGTTGTTCTGCCGATTGGCGAATACCAACCCCGCGCTTCCAGGAATCCCGCTGCCGAAACCATGCCAGGCCTGTCCGGCAGCCCGGCGGCATAGCCCCGGATCCTGCCCCAGGGCAGATTCAGCTAGCGTCATACAAGCCCGAACGAATGCCGAAGTTCGAATGCCCGAAGGGTTTGGTTCGGATGGGCGGCATTTCGGGTTTCGTTTTTGGTTTTTCTTTAGGTGTTTGGGTGCTTCGTCATTATTCATTCATACAACGCGTGTTCTCCTGCTGCGCGAATCGGCCATGGCCTGCCCCCGAATTGGATAAAATAAGTTTGCCAACCCCTCTCGGGCGAATTATCTACTCCACCGTCGCATAAAGGCTTTCGAGAGTCCACCCGTGTGGGAGGGCAGTGAGTACGGCGGCAAGAACACTTCTTCCAGGAGAACAGAATGAAGAAGAACCTCCATGAAAGGGTCGTCATGTCCCTTTCGCTTTCCTTCGCCCTGACCTGCGCAACCCTGCAAGCCTCAGCGGCCGCTCCGTCCAACACCTTCCAGGACATGGACCAGGATGCCGACGAACGCGTGTCGAAGGACGAGTTCATGGCCTACGGCAAAAACCTCAAGGAAACCGCCGGAAAACCGTTCGATGAAGCCGCCGCCGGTGCATCCTTCGATAAGCGAGATACCGATCAGGACGGATACTTGTCCCCGGCGGAACTCGCGGCCAAGAAACCGCCCCAGAACAAGAAAATGACGCTCGCCGAGCAAAAGCAAAAGATCGAGGCCGCGAAAAAAGCCAAGGCCGAGGAAGAGGCCAAGAAGAAAAAGGAGGAGGAGAAAAAGAAAGAAGAGCGCAAGCGCCTCGCCGAAAAGAAAAAGGACGAGAAAAACAAAAGCAACGATGACGGCGACGATGACTAGAACATCTAGCCTATGAGCTACCGCAAGGTTGTTTCGTGGAGGGGCGGACGCCGTGCGCCCCTCCGGCAAAGCAACTGTAGGGCGGGCATTCCTGTCCGCCCTTGACCATGCAAGAAAGCCTGCTCCACACAGGGAGGGATGTGGCGATCAAGGTCTGTTAACCCACCTGCGCGATGGCCTTCTCCAGGCAGGCCTCGATCATTTCGGTGGTGGGTTCCTTGATGAACCGGTTGTCGATGAGATGCTGGGTGAGGTTGCGCGCTTCGTCGATGTCGGCCTTGGCCTTGGCATAGACCTCGTCGCCTGTCATCTGGACACGGGCAACACCGTCTTCGATGGCCTGCAAGGCAACGGCTTTGGCGACGGCGGGGAAGGTTTCGGTTTCGTCCATCAGCGGCGCGATGTAGTCGGCATGCAGTCCGTTCTTCTCGGCGGTCTCGGCAATGGCGTAGGCGGCGGCGATGGCCATCTTGTCGGTAATCTTCCTGGCTTTCACCAGTAGCGCGCCTTTGAGCAGCCCGGGGAAGCAGAGGGAGTTGTTGACCTGGTTCGGGAAGTCGCCGCGGCCGGTTGCGACAATGTAGGCACCGGCGGCCTTGGCGGCGTGCGGGTAGATTTCCGGCACGGGGTTGGCGCAGACGAAGCAGATGGATTTTTCGGCCATGGTGGAGACCCACTCGGGCTTGATCACGTCGGGGCCGGGGCGGGACAGGGCGATGAGCACGTCGGCGCCTTTCATGGCTTCGTCGATGGAGTTGACCTTGCCGGGGTTGGTGGTCTGGCAGAGATCCCATTTTTTGTAGAACGCCTTGTCGGCCTCGATATCGGCGCGGTCGGTGTGCAGCCCGCCCTTGGAATCGCAGATGATCATTTTCTGCGGATCACCGCCGGCCTGGATGATGAGGCTGGCGATGGTGGTGTTGGAAGCTCCGGCGCCAAGCATGGCGATCTTGACGTTTTCCATCTTTTTGCCGGCCACCTTTACGGCGTTGATCAGGCCGGCGAGGGTGACGCAGCCGGTGCCCTGGGCATCGTCGTGCCAAACCGGGATCTCGCATTCGTCGCGCAGGGTGTCGAGGACTTCAAAGCAGTTGGGCTGGGAAATGTCTTCGAGGTTGACGCCGCCCACGCTGGGCTGGAGCATCTTGACGAACTCGATGATTTTCTTCGGGTCGTGCTCGCCCTTTTCATTGCGGGAATCCACGCAGAGCGCAATGGCATCGACGCCGCCGAGGTATTTCATGAGGTAGGCTTTGCCTTCCATCACGCCGAGGCCGCCGGACGGGCCGCAGTCGCCGTCGCCCAGCACGCGCGTGGAGTCGGAGACGACCGCAATCAGGTTGCCGCGGTTGGAGAGGTCGAACGAGCGCTCCGGGTTGTCGCGGATTTCGGTGGAAACCTTGGAGACGCCGGGGGAATACCAGACGTTGAACCAGTTGAAGCCATAGTAGCCCGCCTTCGGAACGGTCTGCATCTTGCCGCCGTAGAATTCGTGCATGGTTTCGGCGACTTCCTTGAGGAAGAGGGTTTTGCCCTTGGCGACCTGGTCGGGCGTGAACGCTTCCGGGAAGAGGGAATCTAGGTTTTCGAGTTTGAGGTTTTCGATTTTCGACATGGCGATCTCTCCTGTTTGAAATTGAACGGGGGATTATGCCCACGTCCAACGACAAATCAATGCTTTAGCCGTCGAGGAACGCGGAATTAGAGCAAAGCCACGAAACGGGGCGCCACAAAAAAAACGAAGGAAGAAGGCGGATTCCCGCTATTTTCCTATGCTGAGAGGGTTGTTGGAATCGTGGGAAACGCCGTTACGGTATCCCCGGCCCCCGTCGCGCGTGACCATGATGCCGAAAACCACGGCCCCGATTAATACCAAGACCGAGATTCCAACAAAAATCTGGGCCAGCCATGTCATTGCACTTTTCTTCTGTCCGGGATACATCTGGTTTCCTTTGTGTTGCCTAGCCTGGGTTTAAAGCAGGAGCCGTGCCGTTTATTCGGGCAATTAGAAAGCGAGCCGCGGTTTCCCGCAGCTCGCAGTCACGGCTTAATCGTCATGCATCCCCTTACGGCATCGGCAGTCCGTCCATGGAGTGCTGCGATTTTTCGAGCAGCTCGTCGGGCAACGGATAGTCCTGCAGGTTGCCGTCGAGATAGGCCTCGTAGCCCTTCAGATCCATCAGGCCGTGTCCCGACCAGTTGAAGAGGATGGTCTTTTCCTTGCCTTCTTCTTTGGCCTGCTTCGCTTCGCGGATCGCCTGCGCAATGGCGTGCGAGGTTTCCGGCGCGGAAATGAAGCCCTCGGTACGGGCGAACTGGATCGCCGCTTCGTAGCACTCGGTCTGGCCGATCGATGCCGCTTCGATAAGCCCTTCGTTGAGCGCGTGGCTGACCATCGGCGCCATGCCGTGGTAGCGCAGGCCGCCGGCGTGCAGCGGCGGCGGCACGAAGGTGTGGCCGAGGCTGTGCATCGGCAACAGCGGGGTCATCATGGCCACATCGCCGGAGTCGTAACGGTATTTCGCGCGCGTGAGCGTCGGGCAGGCCTCGGGCTCGGTACCGATGATGCGCATGTCCGCGCCGTGGATCTTTTCGTTCGCATAGGGGAAGGCCAGGCCGGCAAAGTTGGAACCGCCGCCCGCGCAACCGATCACGATGTCCGGGGAAGCGCCGATCTTCTTCATCTGCGCCTGCGATTCCAGGCCAATAATCGATTGGTGCAGCATCACGTGGTTGAGGACGGAGCCGAGGGCGTAGCGGGTATCCTCGCGCTGCACGCACTCCTCGATCGCTTCGGAAATGGCGATGCCGAGGCTGCCGGGGGTGTCCGGATCTTCCGCCAGGATCTTGCGTCCGGTTTCCGTATCCATGCTCGGGCTGGGGACGCAGTTGCCGCCCCAGGTGCGCATCATCACCTTGCGGAATGGTTTTTGGTCGAAGCTGATCCGCACCATGAAGACCTTGCACTCGATGCCGCCGACGAGCGAACAGGCGAACGAAAGGGCCGAGCCCCACTGGCCGGCGCCGGTTTCGGTGGTGAGCTTCTTGATGCCGAATTGCTTGTTGTACCACGCCTGGGCCACGGCGGTGTTGGGCTTGTGCGAGCCGGCCGGCGAAACGCCTTCGTTTTTGTAGTAGATCTTGGCGGGGGTGCCGAGCGCCTTTTCCAGGCGGCGGGCGCGGTAGAGCGGGGTCGGGCGCCAGATCTTATAGTAGCCCAGGATGTCTTCCGGAATATCGACCCAGCGGTCGGTGCACATTTCCTGCTCGATCAGGTTCATCGGGAAAACCGGGGCCAGTGCTTCAGGGCCGATCGGGTTTCCATCCATGCCCACCGGTGGAGGCATCGGCTTGGCGAAATCCGCGTTCAGGTTGTACCACTGCCTCGGCAGCTCGTCTTCGGTCAAGGTAACTTTGATTTGTTCACTCATGTGTGCACCCCCATGTGGTTGATGAATTGCGTTAAAAAACAACGGAACAATCTAAGCGTTCACCCCCCGAAAGGTCAAGAGGCGCGGCAACCAAACCTTATTGAGACCGGGTTGCAAGATGGACGCTTCCACGATCCAGCAACATCTTTCCAAGAACCTCTTTATGGATATCAGTCCTATGAAATAATGTTTTGGTGCGGGTTGCTAGTCCTCGCGATACCGGTCTCCGGGATGTGAACAAACCTCCACCAATGGGATCTCCCATTCATCGGGGCAGCCTTTGGGAACCTCGTCGAGGTATTCCTTCCGCCAGGTGATGATGGAATGGACCCGCGCTTCCTTGACGAGCGGGAGCTTGCCGTGCCAATCGAGGCTTGCCGCCTGGGACAAGGCCCCCACCTTCAGCCCGGCTTCGTTGCGCAGGAAAATCCTGTTTTCATCGGCGTGTTTTTCCAGGCCCACCACCGAACCCACCTTTAGCGCTGCAATTCGCCGCCGCGTTGCAGGGGAATAGACGGGGTAACCGATATAAACCTGCTTTAGATCGAGTAGTGCATATTGTGTCTGCAAAACCGCGGCATCGGGATGCTCCAACGCGCCTGCCCGCAGCCTTCTGGTTCCCGCCAAAGCCAATTTTTCCGTGAACGGGTTGCTGTGCCCTTCCAGCGTGCACAGCGTCAATGTTTGGCGCGCACGCGTCATGCCCACGTAATAGAGCCGCCGTTCCTCTTCCTGCTGATCCGTTGCCACCTGCCCGTTCCATTTTCCGAGCATGATTACATGGTCGAATTCCAGCCCTTTGGCGGCGTGCACGGTGGAAAGGTAGACTTCGTCGCCCACGCAGGGAGCACGCTGGAGTTCGTGCAGCGCTTCGTAGATGAAATCGACGGCATCGCCTGGCATGCGGGCATGGTTCCCGGTTGCCTCTTCCCACTCGGCCAGGATGCCGTCCACCATGCGGCACCAAGGGCTGTTCGATTCGTAGATTTCCATGTCGCGGAATGCCCGGCGCAAGCGGCTGGCCGACACCGTGGCCTGGCCCAATCCCTTGATGAACGCAATCAACGCCTGCGGCTCGCGCAGGCGATGGAGCGGAACGTTGCTTTTGCGCCCGGCGGCCATGGCCACCGGAATGCCCTCGGATTCCAGCGCGGCGCGGATGGGGTGCAGCTCCTGGTTGGTGCGGGCGAACACGGCGATGCTTCCGCCGCCGCGAGCCCGGATCTCTTCGAGAACGAAGCGCGCCTGGAGCAACGCATCGGAACAGGCCACAATACGCACGGGTTCGCCGGGTGGGTCGGAGCGCCGCGCCTTGTTGATTTGGATCGGGTGGCTGGTTTTCATGCGGTCGCGGTTCAGCGCGATGAGCTGGTTAGCGGCGGCGATAATGTTTTGGGTGGAGCGGTAGTTTTCGACGAGGAAGTGGGTACGCGCGGCATAGTCCTGCTCGAACTGCCGGATGAAGCGGATATTCGCGCCCTGGAAGGAGTAAATGTTTTGGTCGTCGTCGCCGACCGCCAGGATGGAAAGCCTGGCATCCTCGTTGTCCGATTCCAGCGTCCGGCCGGCGATGGCCGAGACCATGTCGTACTGGTCCTGGTTGATATCCTGGTATTCGTCGATCAGGATATGGCGGCATCCGGCCAGCAGGCGCTCGCGCATTTCGTCGCGCTCGAGGCCGGGCAGGTCGCACTCACCCCGCAGCAGACGGGTGGCGTCGCGGATCATCTGGTCGAAATCGGGATTGTCCTCCTTCTTTTCGGAATGTTCGGCCAAGGAGGCGCCGACCAGCCGCATGGCCAAACCGTGGTAGGTTTGCACGGTTACGCCGGCGGCATCCTTCCCGGCCAGTTCGCGGATGCGCGTCCGCAGGCTAAGCGCCGCCGCGCGGTTGAAGCACACCACCAGGATTTCGCGCGGCCGCACGCGCTCGACGCGCAGCAGATAGGCGCACCGGTGCGCGATCACCCGGGTCTTCCCCGATCCGGGGCCGGCCAGCACCAGCATATTGTCGTCCGTCCTGGCCGAGACCACGGCCACCTGCACGCCGTTGTTCAGCTGGTCGACGATCTTTTGGTAGGATTCCGCGCTGGTTGCGCGCTCGATCATCTTCTGTTCGCCGGGAAAGAACGTCTTCACGAACCCGGTCTTATCCATCGTGAAGTAGGCGGCGACCAACGCCAGCGCACCCTGGATCTTTTCCAATCCGAGAGCGGCGTAGCGGTTCATCACATGGATTTGGAAATTGCGCTCGCGGTAGTGCTCCTTGAGCGATGAAAAGTCGCCCGTGGTAAAGCGCCTTCCCTTTGCTTCCGGCAGGATCGTGATCGTCATGGCCGAACGGAACACGGCCAGCCCCTGCTGGAGGATGATACAGCGTTGCTCATGGAGGAAAAGCAACCCGCGCTCGATCGCCGAGCTAAAATCCTTGATCTGCGCCGCAACGAACATGTCCGTCTTCAACGCGGTGACCAGCTCGCTCTCGCTGAATTCCACCAAATGCTCGCCGCCCGTCCCCTCCGGGACCTTTCCCGCAATGGCCTTCAGCACAATGCCCGCAACCGCCTGGCGTTTTTCCGCGGTTTCCTGCAAGGCTTCCCAGCTGCGCTGCAGCTTGACGCGGTAGTGGTCGCGGTCGCGGTATTTCAATTCGATGCTTCCCCTGCGCCCAGCCAGCCCCTGCCCGTCCATCGCCAGACTTTTGAGCAGGTTGCGCAGGGATTCGGGGGCGGAGGCGTGGTCGTCGTCGAGCAGCCGCTGGTTCAGCCGCCGCAGGCTCAGCGCCATCCAGCCCTCGCCATCCGGCTCCTCCTCACGCAGCAGGGCGATCATCGCCTTCTCCAACGCGCAGACCTCCGCCAGCGCCTTCTCGGCGGAATTGGCGCAGCGCACCTTGACGTAGGCGCTCAGGAGGGTGTCTTTCTTCACCAGCCCGGCATCGACCATGTCCTTCAAAATCCGCAACACCGGCAGTGTATCGTGTCGCAAGGTGCGATACTGCGCGATCTCCTCCGCCACGGCCATGGAGGGCAGCTCGGCCAGCTCGTCGGCGCTAATCGCCTCGTCGGGATCGCGGTCGAAGAGCTGCGCCATGATTTCGTGCCACTGCCTTTTAACCCGATCCGCAAGATCCAGCGCGTTGATCTTTTCGATGGCTTCCTCGCGGGTTTGCATCAACGGCTTGACCTGCATCACGGCGGTTTTATTTTCGTCGCGCTGGACAAAGTTGCCGCGCTCCAGCATCGAGACCGCCGTATTGACCTTGGTCGCCGCCATGGGATCGGTGGTGTTGAATTCCGTTTCCACCTCCTCGTCGCGGAGGATTTCGCCGGCGGTGATGACGACCTCGTTGTCCTCGTTGCGCTTGGCGCGGCGGAGGCCGCGCAGGATCTGGGCAATGTCGTTGCGCGTGAGCCGCGAAAAGGCACTCATGGAAAACTGGGTTTCGATGTCCTGCTCGTCGAAGAGCAGCACGCACTGGGCCGCTTTTCTGTCGCGGCCGGCGCGGCCGGCCTCTTGCAGGTAGTTTTCGAGCGATCCGGGGATGTCCGCATGGACGACCAAGCGCACGTTTTCCTTATCGATCCCCATGCCGAACGCATTCGTGGCGCAGATATGCTGGATGTCTCCGGCAATGAATTGATCCTGAATCCGCCGTTTTTCGGGCGCTTCCAAACCGGCATGGAACGCCTCGGCCGAGAGGCCGGCCAGCTGGAGCCACTCCGCCATCTCCTCGGTTCGGGCGCGCGTTGCGCAATAGACCACCGATGCGCCGTTTTCCGGCACCCGATCCCTCAGCAGCTGCAAGACGCGCGTTTCCTTCTCCGCCGAATTGATCATCTGAACTTCGAACCGCAGGTTGGTTCGTTCGGCGCCGCCATCGAACACGCACAGGTCTTGCGAGAGCTCCTTTTCAAAATGCTGCAGGATTTCCTCGACCACATCGCACTTGGCGGTGGCCGTGAAGCAGGCCACCGGCGGGCACTCGACGCGCTGCTGTTCCGCCAGTTCGCGGATGAAGCGCGAGGCGTAGAGGTAGTCCGGGCGGAACGAGTGCCCCCAGCGCGACAGGCAGTGCGCCTCGTCGAAAACCCAGCATCCGATCTCCCGCTGCTTCACCATGTTCCTGAACGAGACGTTGCGCAGCTGCTCCGGGGAAACATACAATAAGGCGATATCCCCCAGGCGCACGCGCTCCAGCACGCTGCCCCGCTCGGGCGGGGTGAGCATGCCGTAGAGCGCCGCGGCAAAGTTCGATTCCGTCAGGCGGTTGAGGTTGTCGACCTGATCCTTCATCAGTGCCTGCAAGGGGGAGATGACGACGGTCAGGACGCCCCGGCGCTGGTTGCGCACCAACGCAGGCAACTGGTAGCAGAGCGACTTCCCGCCGCCGGTCGGCAGGATGGCCAGCAACGGCTCGTTGTTCATGCCGCTGCGGACAATGGCCTCCTGCAAGCTCCCGCCCTCGGGCAGCGAAGGCTCCGGGCGGAAATCGTCGAACCCGAAGAAGCGCTTCAGCTGCTCCTGCGGGTTGTGGTTGGCGCGGCAGTATGCGCACCCGGGGTCATCGCATGCGGTCTCCCGCAAGGTACGCACGAGCTTCACCACTTCGGGGAACCGGTACCGAACCCAGGGCGGCAGAATGGAATTGGAACCGGCCACCCGCAGCCACGCCAATGCATAGGCCGCCGCTTCACGATTTTCCGAATCCGCCGACCGAGCCGCTGTGGCGCATCCGAACCCCGCCGCATGTTCGGCAAAGAAATCCGCAGCCTCCCGATCCCCGAAAGGCGCGACCCCCAGCGCCTGGAACAAAGGCTCCATCGTTGCCGTAAAGGCCCATGCATAGAACCGCAAGAGCCCGGCATCGGATTCCCGCAGCGGGTCGAACGCCTCGAGCTGGTCCTTGAATAGAAGGGCGGCGTTCCGGGCATCGGCAACCGGATCGTTCAAGGCGGTGCTGACGAGTTTGTAGTCCTTCACCAAGTGGTGGTAGGGATTTTCCGGAAAGGCGATCGGCGAAAGCAACAGCGTGTCGATGACCGGAATCTCGTGGAGAACCAGATGGGGAAACTGCTTCTTCAGCAGCGGGAGGTCGTGGTCGAGGATGTTGTGGCCGAGCACGAAACGGGCATTCCCGGCCATTCCATCCAATGCCTGCACCACATCGGATGGCCGGAACCGCCCCTTAAAAAACCGTGCCTCGGCACCGAAAATGGCACCAACTTTAAGAATCCTTCCATCGGGGGCCGTCTCCAAGTCCAGCAGCAGGCTTCCATTCAATAATTTTTCAGCACGATCCATACAGCCAAAGTCTAGTTTTTCGCATTAAACACATGCAACAAGGAACTTTGCAAGTAGGCAGATCAACGCCGCTTTCCCCCAACGATTGCAAAGAGGCCAAAGATTGTAACACGCCGTCGGGCCGGCCCCCGCCGGAATTCCAAATGGCACACAGGATGCTAACGCTTTGCCCTTGACCCCGCGGGGCGATTTGTCACATTGTTTCCCGATTTTACACGAAGCAATTTTACTTAAAGGAAAACCAATATGTTCAACCGGGCCATGGGGATGTTCTCCAGCGACATTGGAATCGATCTGGGAACAGCGAATACTCTGGTATACGCGCGGGATCGCGGGATCGTGATCCGCGAACCCTCGGTCGTGGCGGTGCAGGCCGGCACGAACCGGGTTTTGGCGGTCGGCGACGAGGCAAAGAGAATGCTCGGCCGTACGCCAGGGAACATTGTGGCCATCCGCCCTCTGAAGAGCGGGGTGATCGCCGATTTCGAAGTGACCGAGGCGATGCTGCGCTATTTTATCCAGAAGGTGCATAACAGAAGACGGATGGTGAGGCCCCGGGTGGTTATTGCAGTGCCCAGCGGCATCACCGAAGTGGAGAAGCGCGCAGTAAAGGATTCCGCGATGCATGCGGGCGCGCGCGATGTGTTTTTAATTGAAGAGCCGATGGCCGCCGCGATCGGGGTGGGCCTGCCTGTACAGGAACCCGCCGGCAACATGATCGTGGATATTGGGGGGGGAACGACCGAAGTGGCCGTGATCTCCCTTGCCGGCATTGTTTACAGCCGGAGTGTGCGCGTTGGCGGCGATGAGATGGACGAGGCGATAATCCAGCACATTAAGCGGGAATATAATTTGTTGATTGGAGAAAGAACCGCCGAGGAAATAAAGATTACGATGGGATCCGCCCTGGCAACCGGTGACGAAAGCACCATGGAAGTGAAGGGACGGGATCTGGTGGCCGGGTTGCCGCGGACGCTGACAATCAGCTCCGAGGAAGTGCGACAGGCCCTGCAGGAACCGGTGAATGCAATTGTCGAGGCGGTCCGCGTGACGCTCGAACGCTGCCTGCCCGAGCTCTCGGCCGACCTCGTCGACCGGGGCATGGTCCTGGCCGGCGGCGGCGCATTGCTGCGCGGGCTCGATGTGCTCATTTCGGAGAAAACCGCCCTGCCCGTGCATGTGGCGGACGATCCGCTGAGCGCAGTCGCGGAAGGCACCGGAATTGTCCTGCACGAAATCAATTTCCTACGCAAGATGGCGGGGCCCAACAACTAGGGCTCTTTATCCGACCGATTTTCCCCGCCCATGTGCGGCTTTCGCCTGTCCTCCCGTTAGGGACGGATAGTGCTGAGGAACAAAAAACTTATCTATGCCGGAGCAACAGCCCTGCTGCTGCTCGTGGTGTTCGTTCCGCTACCCTCCTTGACCCAAAAGGGAAAGGGGGCGGTTCGTGACGCCATGGCACCGGCGGAACGCGGCGTTTCCGGCGTTTGGCAGCGGCTGTCCGAGGCCACCGCGGCCATCCGCGGCATAGGCGGCGCGGTGGAAAAAAACCGCGAGCTGCGGCATGAACTCGTGCGCATCCAGGCCGAACTCAACCACCTGCGCGACGCCGAGGAAAACAACGCCCGCCTGCGCCGCGCCTTCAAGTTCCGCAGCATCAATTCCTACACCATGATCCCCTGCGATGTCATCAGCCGCAATATTTCCGGCTGGTGGAACTCCGTGCGCATCGGCAAGGGCAGCGCCGACGGCATCGAGGCCAACCTGGCGGTCATTAGCCCCGACGGCCTGGTTGGCCGCACCAAGGAAATTTCGAAACTGACCAGCGAAGTCCTGCTCGTTTCCGATCCCGCCTGCCGCGTTTCGGCGCGGATCGCCCGCATCAAGGATGGCGGCTACGGCCTGGTGCGCGGCGCCGGCAGCACACTCAAGGGCTACCCCAAGGCTCGAATGGAATTCATCAACAAAGACATCGAAATCAAGGTCGGCGACGAGGTCGTCACCTCCGGACTCTCCAGCCGAGAAGGCGAAGGGCAGTTCCCCAAGGGCGTGCACATCGGCTATGTTGATAAGGTCTATATGGACAAGACGGGCCTGTTCCAGCATGCCGAGCTCATTCCGGGCGCCACCGTGGGGCTGCTCGACTATGTCTTCGTGGTCTCCAATACGGGAGGTGAAGGATGAAGCGCCGCATTCTCATGGCGTTGCTGCTGATGCTCGGCGCCCTGCTCCAGCAGGTGCTGCCGGCCTGGCCGCTCTTCGGCTCCATGAAGCCGCCGATCCTCGCCGCGATGGTGCTCTACTATGCCCTGCGGCGCGACAACCGCGACATGTGGCTGGTCGTCTTTGCCGCCGCGCTGCTGCAGGATGGCCTCAACCTCGGCGCGTTCGGCCCCGCCCTGCTGGCCTTCCCGGTCATCGGTATCCTAGCCAACAAGATACGCAGCGAAGTGTTTGCCGACGGCCTGGTTTCGCAGTTGATCTTCGGAGCGGCCGTCGGGCTGTTCACCGCGTTCGCCTCGTTGCTGATCTACTCCGCCACCGGGCAACGGCCGATGCATTTCGGCCTTACGCTGCTGCGGCTGGGCGGCTCCTTCTGGCTCGGCATGGCCACGCTGCCGCTCGTCTCGTTTTCGATCAACAAGCTGGAGGCCGCCCTCCCCAAACGACGGGGGTACGGATGGCAATGAAGGTGAGGCAACAAAAACGCGCTTCGAGCAACCACGTCATCTGGGCCGTCTTCGGCCTGATGGTTTTCGCCATGGGCGTGCTGGCCACCAATTTGTGGAAGCTGCAGGTGCGTGCCAAGGGATCGTTCGACGACCAGCTGTTCAAGCAGAGCGTCCGGCGCATCCGCCTGCCCGCCGTGCGCGGCATGATCTACGACCGCAACGGCGCCGTGCTGGCCGATAGCGTCCCGAACTATTGCATCGCCATCTACACCGAGGAGCTCTATGCCCCGAAATCCATGGTGGCCAAAACCCTCGAACTCGTGCACGAAATCTGGCTGCGCGTCGGCCGCAAGCCGGATGTGAGCTACAACGACATCAAGCGCCATCTGCATTTTGCCCCCGATAAACCCTTGGCCGTCTACAAAAACCTCACCCCGGACGAGATCCGCAAATGGCGCATCGGGTTCGAGCAGTGGACGGCCCCGCCCAAGGGCTGGAACAAACGCTATGAGGTGCCCGGCCTGGAACTGAAGAATCCGGTGGTCGACGGCGGCATCGTGATCCATACGGCGGAGCTGGAAGAACGGGCGACCTCCACGGCCGCCAACACGCTGGAGCTGGTCTACAAGATCCATGAACGCCTCCACGGCCGGGTCGACATGGAAAAGCTTCCCATTGGCCTGCAAGCCATCAAGCGGCACATCAACTCCCAGCGTCCCGTGCCCCTGCTGGCCTGGAAGCGCCTCGACCAGAAAACCATCGCCAAATGGGCCGACACCTGCTCCGACCTGACCGCCACCGACATCTATTGCCTGCCCGACCGCACCTACCCCGAAGGCGAAAACCTGGCCCACCTCATCGGTTTCACCCGCGAAGCCGACACGGGGAAACCGGACGAGCAACCGGGCGAACAATTCCACTTCGATGTCCGCGGAATCAAGGGAAAGAAAGGCCTGGAAGGGCTATACAACGAGCTGCTCGAGGGCGAACCGGGCTACCAGCTCGTCCAGATCGATGCCGACGGCTTCCGCCACCGCGACCTGCAAACCCTGCCGTCGCGCCCCGGCGGCGACCTCCAGCTCACCATCGACCGCAGCATCCAGCAGTTCGCCAAGGAAGCCCTCACCATGCACCTCGACACCGATCCGTTCGAGGGGCCGGTGAAAGGCGCCGTGGTGGTGCTCGACCCGAACAACGGCGATGTGCTCGCCATGGTCAGTTCGCCCTTGTTCGACCCCAACGAATACATGGCTTCGAGCGAATATGTGCAAAAGCTGATGACCGATACGAACGCCCCGACGCTCAACCGCGCGGTCTACGGGCAGTATGCCCCGGGCAGCACCTTCAAGCCCATCGCCTGCCTGGGCGTCCTGCGCGAGCACCCGGAGTATGCCGACGTGCACCACGACTGCCCCGGATACCACATGATCGGCAAGCGCAAGATGCGCTGCCATGCCCGCTACGGCCACGGGGACGACCTCTCCATCCGGCAAACGCTGGAAAAATCGTGCAACGTCTACATGTTCAAGATGGCGATCGAAGTCGGCTATGAACCGATCTACCGCATGGCGAAGGATTTTGGCCTGGGCCAGCCCGTTGGCCTCTTCCCGGACGTCGAGGATCTCTCCGGCACGTTCATGACCAAGGGCAACAAATACGGCAACCTGCCGGAAAAAGCGGTCGGGCTGGCGGGCGCCTGCAACCTTTCCATCGGCCAGGGCGAACTGATCGTGGCCCCGCTGCAGATGGCGATGGTCGCCGCAACGATCGCCAACGGCGGCCACCTCTACCGGCCCCGCCTGATCAAGAAATTCAGGTTCGATCCCGAACGGCCCTACGATCCCAACCCCACCTCGAAAATCCGCTACATCCCCATTCCGGACGAAGCCCTCGCGCAGGTTCGCGGCGGCATGCACGACGTGGTGATGGGCGGCGAGGAGGCCGCGAAGTGCGTCCAGGTGGACGACATCATCATTGCCGGAAAGACCGGCACGGCGGAATACGGCCCGAAGGAGCTGGGAAAAAAGAACACCTGGATGATTTCCTACGCGCCGTTCCACTTCCCGCGCTACGCCATTGCCTTCATTGTCCAGGACGGCGTCTACGGCGGCACCACGGTGGCCCCGCGCCTGCACGAGCTCTATTCGAAGATTTTCCACTACGATGGCACGCTCAAAGAGGAGGTGCTGTGATGGACGGCATTAATCCCAAGCGCATCGACTGGACCATGCTGGGCACCATCCTATTGCTGGTGGCGATGAGTGTGGCGTTTGTCTACAGCGCCCAGTTCAAGTCGGCCGAAAGCTACGGCAACAGCTGGGTGAAGCAGTTGCTGTTTGCCGGGATTGGATTATGCGTCTATGCCGCGTTGGTCTGGTTCGACTACAAGATTTTCTCCGCCCTTTCCTGGTGGGTCTATGCGGGGTCGATCGTATTGCTCCTCCTGGTCTTCCTTTTTCCGGCCAACAACGGGGCCCAGCGCTGGATCCCGCTGCCGGGCTTCACCCTCCAGCCCTCCGAACTGGCGAAGATCGCGGTGGCCATCAAGCTGGGCGCCTACCTCTCGGCCCCCGACCGCGACATGGACGAGTGGAAAACCCTTATCATGTGCGCCGCCATTGCCGGGCTTCCGTTCCTATTGATTGCGGCCGAACCGGACTTGAGCACGTCGCTCACCCTCGCGCCGATCACGCTGGCCATCCTGCTCTACATGGGGGTGAAGCGGAAGCTGCTGCTCGGCGGCCTTGCATTCGTTATGCTGGTCGCCGTGGTGGCCTGCACCTGGATCAAGTTTGAAAAACCTTCGGAAGAGCAGCAGAAGAAAGGCGTCGTGGCCACCAGTCGCCAGGTGCTGCCCAGCATTCCGTTCATGGAGGATTACCAGAAGGACCGCATCAAGGTTTTCCTGGAAAAGGATTATGATGTCGCCGGCGTGGGGTGGAACAAGCTACAATCCCAGATTGCCGTGGGCTCCGGCGGACTGGGAGGCAAAGGCTATTTGCAGGGAACGCAGAATATTCTGGGGTTCCTGCCGGCCGCCGTTGCGCAATCGGATTTTATTTTCTGCGTCATTGCGGAGGAGACTGGATTTATGGGTGGGGCGTTCATCATCGCGCTCTACACCGTACTGTTAGCAAGATGTATGCGGGTATCGATGCGATCCCGCGATGAGTTTGGGCGGCTCGTGGCACTGGGAATCGGCGTCATGTTGTTCTGCCATGTGTTTGTGAATATTGCGATGACGATCGGCATTCTGCCGATCACGGGCCTGCCGCTGCCTCTGATGAGCTACGGCGGGTCCTTCATGGTGAGTACCATGATCGCGCTCGGGCTGGTGCAAAGCGTGTACCAGCGCCGGAGAATTAGATAAGGAGAGAGTACCATGCTTAAGAAACTAAAAGCCATCGGTGGCAATAAGCGGGAAAAGAAAGAGATCATCATCAACATCGAAACGCTCGAAACGCGCGTTGCGGTGCTGGAGGATGGCAAACTCGACAATTTCCACATTGAACGCCAGGAAGACAACCGTATCGTCGGCAGCATCTTCAAGGGCAAGATCCAGAACCTCGAGGACGGCCTCCAGGCCGCCTTCGTCGACATCGGCCTGAAAAAGAACGCCTTCATCCACTACTGGGACATGATTCCGGAAGACGCCGCGCGCCTCGAACGCGAGGAAGGCATCCGCGCCAAGAGCTCCACCCGCCGCCGCAAGAAATACAAGCCCGGCGAAATGCAGAAGATTTTCCCGGTCGGTTCCGAGATCATCGTGCAGGTCACCAAGGATGCCATCGGCACCAAGGGCCCGCGCGTGACCGCCAACCTGAGCATCCCCGGCCGCTTCCTGGTCATGATGCCCGGCACGCACCTCAAAGGCATCTCGCGCAAGATCGACGATGTGAAGGAGCGCAACCGCCTCAAGAAAATCCTGAGCCGCCTGCCGATCCCGGAAAACATTGGCCTGATCGTCCGCACCGCCGGCTCCGGCACGCGCAAGGTCAGCTTTGCGCGCGACGCCCGTACGCTGTTCGAAATCTGGAACGACATCGAATCCGGCATCAAGAACGATGCCGCCCCCACCTGCCTCTATTCCGAGCCCAAGCTCGCCGAGCGCGTGGTGCGCGACTACCTCACCGAAGACATCGACCGCATCTACATCGACAACCGCGAAATGTTCGATGCCACCCGCCAGATCATCGCCAAGTTTTCGCGCCGCTCGCGCAACTGGGTGCAGATGTATGGCGGCGAGGAGCCGATCTTCGACTATTTCGAGGTCGAGAAGCAGATCGAGTCCGCCTACCGCCGCAAGGTCTGGATGAAGTCCGGCGCCTACCTGATCTTCGACGAAACCGAAGCGCTCATCGCCATCGACGTCAACACCGGCCGCCACAAGGGCAGCAAGAGCCAGGAGGAATCCATCCTGCAGGTCAACCTCGAGTCGGCCGAGGAAGTCGCCCGCCAGCTGCGCCTGCGCAACGTCGGCGGACTGGTGATCGTCGACTTCATCGACATGAAGTCCAAGCGCGACCAGAACGCGGTCTACCGCTGCCTCAAGGAAGCCCTCAAGAAAGACCGCGCCCGCACCAACGTGCTGCAGATCTCCCAGCTCGGCTTGCTCGAAATGACCCGCCAGCGCGTGGAGGAGTCCATCTTCACCTCCGGCTACACCGACTGCAACTACTGCAGCGGACGCGGACGCGTCAAATCCTCGCTCTCCATGAGCGTCGAGATCCAGCGCCGCGTCAGCGAGTGCATGCGCAAGGACCGCAACGGCACGCACTCCATGCGCGTCACCGTCAACCCGCTCGTGCTCGACCGCCTGCGCAAGGAAGACGAGCAGGCGCTCATCGACATGGAGAAGGAGTTCCAGGGGCACCTCACCTTCGTCTCCGATGGCCACTTCCACATCGAGGAATTCACCATCACCAACGACGACAACGGCCGCGTGCTCTTCACCAGCATTGAAAACTAGGCCACGGTAACAGGCGCCCAACCCAACCCTGCCACCCCCCATGCGTCTAATTAGAATTGACGGCCGTCAATTCTAATTAGACGCATGGGCTCATGGAGCCGGGGCCAGCTGCAGGCGGAACATGAGCGCGGGTTCGTTGGTGCTTGCGGGTTTGACGACAACCTCTTGGGCAGCGCCGTCGGGCGCGGTGGATTCTTCGGAATAGGCGGCGGCGATCCATTGGGTGGGCGTTGCGCTGCTCTGGATGGAAATGGCGTAGTCGGTGGCCTGCGTGTTCCGCCTGTACCAAAGGCGCGGCTCGCCGTCGTTGCCGAGGAAGATTCCGAAGGGGCTGTCGTTGCTGGCCAGCGGATCGGTGAGCTGCATGTATTCCCAGATGTTCAGGAGTCCATCCCCTTCCGCATCGCCGAGCAGGTTGGTATCGGCGCCGGAGTTTCCGGCGAAAGCGGTCTGCACATAGTTCCCGTAGGTGGAGGGCGGCGGAATATCGAGGCGGACCAAAACGACGTCCAGCGAATCGATGTTGACGCCGCTTTGGCCCGTGGTTTCGAGCAGGATGGTGTTGTTGCCGGCCTGTAGGTGTTGCTCGGAGGATTGGGTGGTCCAACTGGAGGTCCAACCCCCTGAGCTGGGGAATTCCCAATCCGTCGCCACCGTAGTGCCGTTGATAGTGAGGTCCATCGGGCGGTTGCGATTAGAATCGCCACTGGTGTAGCGCACTTGGATTTCATAATCGCCCGGTTGCGATGCGTAGACCATCCAAGTGATGCTCCCCTCGGAGCTGCTGAAATCGGCGAATCCGGATCCGGTCCAGCCGCTGCCGCCGGTTTTGACAACGGGGCCGGAAAGCGCTGCATCCTCCGCCTCGTAGGGTCCCGTGCTTGGATAGATGACTTCGAGCTGGTCGAAATTCATTCCGCTTTGACCGGAGGTTGAAAGCCGGATGAGGTTTGAGCCGTTCTTGAGTTTGCGGGTCGAGCGCACCGTTGCCCACGTCGTGTCCCAATCCCCGGTGTTGGGGAACTCCAACGCATCGTCGATCCGTTCGCCGTTGAATTCGAAGCGCATCGGACGGCCGCCGTCGGGATCGGCGCCGGCATAGTGGAAGGCCAGCACCACCTCTTCGTCATCGCCGTCGGTGGTGACCGACCATTCGATGAATCCTTCGCCGTTGGAGAAGTCGAGGAAGCCCGTCCCCTTCCAGCCGGAACCGCTGGCGGCCACGGCCGCTCCGGCGGAATCCGCGTCTTCGGCTTGATAGAGCGTTCCGACGGCGGAGATGGCGGGCGCGCCCCAATAGAGCCCTTCGTCCTCATCGAACAGCTCTTCGCAGGAGACGACCTTTGCGCCGTCGGCATAGATGGCGGCCTTCACGGTTGTGCCGAGGTTGACGGAAAAGCTTTCCGTGTAGGGTGTGGAACTATCGTCCGGTTCTGAGCCGTCGACCGTGTAGTAGATGGCGATGGTTTTGTTGGCGGGCGCACCCCGGAGGGCGAGTTGGTCCACATGGATGGAAACCCGGTCGGATGTAATCTGCCGCCGCTCGCCGAGGATCGCGGCGGCCAGCAGCAGGATCTCGCCGTCGTCCGTTGTGGATTCCACGAAAGCCTTGGCCTTGCCCATAAAGGCGCGGCGGTTATCCGCCCGGTGCGGATCGGTGTCGGTCGGGCCGCCGTTGCCCACGGATTTGAGGGTGGCGGGGCCGAAGAGTTCGAACCAGACGCGGTTTTCGCCGTAGGGGTAGAACACGTGGTTGGTGTCGTTGATGGAGACAACGACCTCGGCCATGTCGCGCGCGTCCGCCAAAAGATTCGTGTTGTTGCTTTCGAGTTGGATGCAGGCGGGAAGGTCTGCTGTTTCGATGGATTTTTCGACCACCTTGGTTCCGCCGATGTAGCCCTCGGCCCTCAGGGTTCCCGGAAGCCATTGCACCAGCCACTCGGCCGCCATTTGATCCCAACCGCCATCGAGGCCGCCGAGGGCCTTGGTTCCCAGCAGGCCGCCGTCCTTGTAGAGCCGCACCTCTTCGCAGTTGGAATAGACGGCCACGGGAACCTCCGTCCCCTCGACCATCACGGGGTGGGTCCAGCTTGGCAGGATGTGGATCATCGGCGACTCGTTGCCGTCGGTCCAGAGGCTTTGGTAGAGATAGCAGGCGTCCTTCGGGAAGCCGGCGACGTCGATGACGCCGGAGCTGAACAGGCGGAACGGCCAGCCACCGTAGATATAGTCGGCTTCGCCGAGATAGTCGAAGCCCGTCCAGCGGAAGGCGCCGCTGAGCCAGTCCGACTCCTGCACCTTTTGCTGGAAATGGCGGATGTTGTCGCGCACGTAGGCGTTGTCGTAGGACGAGTTGAAGGCCCGTTTATAGGTGTGGCTCCCGGCCCAGTCGTAGGTGAAGATTTCCGACGGGGTCAGATTCGGCGTTTCGAGCACGGTGGTTGCGTTGTAGCCGTCGCGGTACCAGGTTTGTGTGCGGTACACGCCGCGCGCCATCCAGCTATGCGTGCATTCCGTACCGATGAAGGGCGCGGTGGAGCTGGGATTGGACGTGAAGTTGATTCGTTCGGTGGCGCCGTTTTCGCCGTAGACATCCATCATCTCCTCGTTGGAGCTACCGCTGGTCACAAGGCGGGACGGATCCATGGCATGGCAGACGGCGAGCATGTTTGCGGCGGCGGTGGATCCGGAGGTTTCGTTGCCGAGGCTCCAGAGAATGACGCTCGGGTGGTTGCGGTCGCGCATCAGCCAGTCGGTGATGTCGGTTTCCCACCAGTCGTTAAAATCGAGCGCGCCGTAATCCTGCGCCGCCTTTTGCTTCCAGCCGTCGAAAATCTCGTCCATCACCATCAGGCCGATGCGGTCGCACAGTTCATAGAAGATCGGGGGGCGCGGATAGTGCGAGGTGCGCACGGCATTGGCGCCCATATCCTTCAGCATTTGCAGACGGTTGCGCACCACCGCGTCCGGCACGGCGGCGCCGAGCGGGCCGTGGGCCCAGTGGTTGCACATGCCGTGGATTTTGAGGGGCTCGCCATTGAGCTCGAACCCGGAGTTGCGATCCCAGGCGAGCGTACGCACACCGATGGTGGTTTCGTAGCGGTCGATTTCCACGCCGGCAGCCTTGAGCACGCTGTGAACCGTGTAGAGGTTGGGCGAACCGGGCGACCAAAGGTCTGGATTCGGGATGTGGGCCTGCTGTGAAAAGGTATTGGTTCCGCCCGGCGATACGCTCAACGTTTGCGCTGAGCTTTGGCCGACGAGCGTGCCGGCCGCATCGTAGAGCTCCACCTGGCAGCTGACATTGGTTGTGGCGCCATGTTGGTTCACCATCCGCGTCTCGACATCCACGGTTGCATCGGAGCCGTCGTAGGAGGAGACCACCTGGGTTCCCCAACGGTCCACATGCACCTTGTTGGCGACGGAGGTCCAGACGTGGCCGTAGATTCCGGAGCCGGTGTACCAGCGCGCGGCGGGCTGCAGGCTGTTGTCCACCCGCACCGCGATCACCAGATTGGTTTTGCCGGCGATATGGTCGGTGAGATCGTAGGCGAACGAAATGTAGCCGTAGGGCCGGTGCCCCAACTCGGCCCCGTCCGCATAGACCGTGCTTTTGCGGAAGACGCCGTCGAACTGGATCGAAACGTGTTGGCCCTGCCACGCCGGAGGAATCGCCAGGTTTTTGCGGTACCACCCGACGCCCGTCGGCAGGTAGCCGATCTTGCCGCCGCCGTTGGCCGATGCGCTGTATTCGCCCTCGATGCTCCAGTCGTGCGGAACGTTCAGCGACCGCCACGAGGCGTCGTCGAAGCCCAAGGCCTCCGCACCGGAAACATCCGCCTGGATAAATTTCCAATCAAAATCGGCCGACAGCCTTTGACGCTCTGCGACTGCACAGCTGACAACAAACAGAAGCAAAACCGAGGAACGGACGAGGGAACATTTCATGGTCAAAACCAACTCTCTTTCATTTGGTATGCTAGGCAGCAAAAGCATCTGAGCCTATATATTCATAAACCCCGCCAGACCGCTATGAAGGACGCGGGAAATGAGTTGCGGCCCAACGCGCCTACCTTTATGGGTGGTATACAAAACCATGTAGATGTGTTTACGTGTTATACCAATGGGTACGAAGTGGAAAACACGGCAAAGCCTGCTGATGCGGGCGAAGAACCAGGACGACGAGGCGGCCTGGGAGGAGTTCGTTGCGTACTACCGCGATTTTATTGTGATGATCCTGCGCAAGATGAACCTCTATTCGGTGGATCTTGATGACCTGACGCAGGAGGTCCTGGTCAGGATCTGGAAAAGCCTGCCGAACCATATCTATGACCAGGACAGAGCGAAGTTCCGCTCGTGGCTCAGCCACGTGATCCGCAACCAGGTGCTGAACCATATCCGGGCCAACCAGCGCCGCGACACCAGGCACGCCGTGGCCACCCGCGATGAATCCGTTGGGGGCCTCTTCACCAACGAGGAACCGGAAATCGAAAAGATTATCCAACAGGAGTGGGAAGTCTACGTGGTGAAGCTGGCCCTCAAGAATATATCCGCCCTGTTTTCCGAAGGCGCCATCAAGGCGTTTACCCTGAGCGTGGAAGGGAAAAGCTCCGCGCAGATTGCCGCGCATCTCGGCGTGAAGCCGAACTCGGTCATCAAGCTGAAGAACCGGGTGAAGGTTCGGCTTGCGCAGGAAATCCAACACCTCCGAAACGAGTTGGAGTCGGTGTGAGCGAAGCGCCCTTCAACAATGATGAGCTGGACGGCATGGCCCGCATGCTCAGCTCCATGTACGGGGAGCGGGTCTCGGCGGAAGATTCCGAAGGGACGATCCATGCCGAGCTGAGAGCTTCGGGCGACCGCTACACGGATGCCGAGGTGCTGGCGCGCGGCGGCATGAAGAAGGTCAGCCGGGTGTTCGACACCAAAACCGGGCGGCAGGTGGCCATGGCCGAGCTACGCGCCCATGCGCCGGCGGAACTCTACGAACCTTTTCTGCGCGAAGCGCGCCTGACGGCCCTGCTGGAACATCCCAACATTATCTCCATCCACGACATCGGCCTGTTCCCCGATGGTCGACCGTTCTTTACCATGGATTTGAAGCGCGGCGATTCGCTGGCGAATATCCTGAGGAAAAACAAGATGCCGCGCGAGCAGCTGCTCGAAATTTTCGTAAAGCTGTGCGATGCGCTTTCCTATGCCCACTCGCAAAAGGTGCTGCATCTTGACCTTAAACCGGAAAACATCCAGGTGGGCCGCTTCGGTGAAGTGTTTATTTGCGACTGGGGGCTGGGGAAGATCGCCGACGGGGATGAAAGCGATGGGCAGGAGTTTGATCTCATGCTGTTCAACCCCGACCTGCTGAACAATATGACCCTCTCCGGCGAGCTGAAAGGGACGCCCGGCTACATGGCGCCGGAACAGTTCGAGAAGGGCGGCGTGAAAACCTTCCAAACGGATGTCTTTGCCCTGGGCTGCATGCTGTATGCGATTCTCACCCAGCAACCCCCGTTCAAAGGGAACCTGGAGGAAATCCGGGAACAAACCTTGGCCGGCAAGGTTGTTTCCCCGGCCAAGGCCTTTCCGAAAAAAAATGTACCGGCGGGCTTGAACGCCGTGGTGATGAAGGCCCTGAATCCAAAACCTGCCCATCGCTACACATCCGCGGCGGAGCTGCGCGACGATGTGAAAAACTTTTTGTCGGGATTTTCCACCTCGGCCGAAAATGCCGGGTTGATCAAGGAATCGGCGCTCTTTTTTAAGCGTAACCGAGCGGCCTGCCTGGTTGGACTGATGGCTCTGCTGGTGGTGGTTGCAACCACCGTTCTGTTTATTCAGCAGCTACAGGGCAGTCTGGTAGACACCCGACAGGCTCATGAGTTGGCCGAAATCCGGCGCGAGGAAGCCGACACGCAACGGCAGGAAGCCGAAGCCCTGCGGATCGAAGCCGAAACGGCATCCGCCCTCTATCGCGAAGAGCTGGATCGCAATCTGCGGTTGATCGGAAGCGTGGCCGAAAACCGGGAGCAACAGTTGTTCAGGCAAAACCTCGACTTTATCTATTTGGATCCGGTTTTGGCGATCGAGCTCTCCCTGCAGCAACTCAACCTGCTTGCGAGGGAGGCGCCCTCGCCCTATTACTCCGGGGAGATCGGGTTCCGCCATTTTATCCGGCAGGAGTTCGCCGTTGCGGAAGACCATCTTAAAAGGGGCGGCAAGAGCCACATTGATCTGTGGGAGCTAAGCCGGAAATATAAAAACCGAAAATCCGGCCACTTGTTGAACCTCGACTGGTTCGCGGAGTTGATCGGGGATCTGAAAGCGTCCAAAATGTACCGCACGGCATTGATGGAGCGGATGCTCGTCTACGACGATGCCGTACGTGAGGACAAGACCGGGTATGAAAAAGTCGTGGAGGCCGTTCTGCGCGGGTGGAACAACCGGTGGACCGAAGGCAGATTTGAATATGATCCCGAAAACGCTTCGCTCGAACTATCGGGAATCAACTTAAAGAGGTTCGTGATCCAATCCAATGTCAACTCCGGCGAAAGCCCGTTGCGGTTTATCAATATCCGGACGCTGGATGTCCACCACACGGGGCTTCAGGATCTGAATCAGATTAAAACACTGCGGATTCAGTCGCTCGATATCAGCAACACCGAAGTGGTTGACCTAAAACCCATAAGCCTTTTTCCAGCATTGAAAACGCTGATTGTGGCCCCAAACCAGTTTACGGACGCGCAGCTGGCCGCTTTGCCGTCAACGATCAGCGTTTCCATCCGCTGAGGCGTGATACGTGATACGTGATACGTGATACGTGATTTTTCAAGACCATCGTTGGGGCACCAAGGCCGAAGTTGATAAAACCTCCTGCCACCTGATTCCTATTTCTTTTTTCCCACCGGAGTCCCTCCGGGATTTTCAGCGGTGTTATTGCCTATAAGAAGTAGGGCTCTCAATCCGCCTGCCTGCGTTTTCGGCATCGGATTGGGCTGAACATCAAACAAAGAGAAGAACAGGAGATTAAAATGAGGAAAACAACATGGATAGCCGCTTTGGCGGCGGGGATCGTTGGTATTTCAAACGCCGAAACGATTTACATCGATTTCTACGATAACGGAACCGTTAATTCCGCGACGGAAACCTATAACGTATTGCATTCCGGCGCCGGGCAGGGCGGAAGCCACCCCTTGGCTTCGGCTAGTTCGGGGCTGAGCATAATGAATATGGTGGACACGGGAAATGGCGCGACCCCCGTCGATGCTCATCTCATCTCCTATAATAACGACGGAAATACATCTGCCGGCGGCGGGAATGTCGCCATCGGCGAAATCAGCGGGATTGCCACCAATGCGTCAAGTGATGCGCTCTGGTGCAACGATCAAGGAACGGCCGGCAGCGACTTTGGTCTGGTTTTGACGTTCAGCAATTTGACCGGATCCGCATACAACATTTCACTGCTGACCGCGACATCTTCCGGCGCCGGAACCTGGTCTGTGACGACCGGTGCAGGGGATGCAAGCGCTGTAGCCTATCCTACCGTTGTAAACACGTCGAACACGCTTGATTGGACGTCGGTCGTGCCGGTCGGAGGCACGATTCAACTGACCAGCGCGAATACGTCCGGCGGTAGCTGGAAAAACATCTGGCTCGCCTTTGCTTCGCTGGAGGCCGTTACCGTTAGCGGTGCACCGCCGAGCGCCGATGCCATCTCGACCAATGTTGTCGAGGACGGAAGTGTAAACATCACCTTGAGCGGTGACGATACCGATGGCGACGAGTTGACCTACCGTATTCAGTCCATGCCGGCCAACGGCACGCTGACGACGAACGGTACGCTCCCGGATGTCACCTACACCCCGGATGCAAACTATGTCGGCGACGACAGCTTTACCTATTACGTCAATGACGGAACGCTTGACAGTACGGTAGCCACGGTCTCGATCACGGTCGATCCGGGCAACGACGATGCGCCCGTTGCCGATGACAAGGAAGTCACCGTCCTCGAAAATGGCTCGGTCGAGATCACGCTGAGTGGTTCCGATCCCGAAGGCAGCAACCTGACCTATGCCGTGGTCTCCGGCCCCGGCAACGGCAGCTTGAGCGACACCACCGGGCAGGTGCTCACCTACACGCCG
The DNA here is from genome assembly GCF_900890425.1 of Pontiella desulfatans. Lineage (NCBI taxonomy): Bacteria > Pseudomonadati > Kiritimatiellota > Kiritimatiellia > Kiritimatiellales > Pontiellaceae > Pontiella > Pontiella desulfatans. The sequence continues at coordinate 389,399 of NZ_CAAHFG010000004.1, forward strand.
GATGCGGACTTTTTTGGTTCCGATAGCTTTACCTACACCGTCAACGACGGCGCACAAGACAGCGCCCCGGCCATCGTCTCCATCACGGTCATCGAAGTGTCTGATGACACATTGATCATCAATGGCGATTTTGAAGCGGATGAGATCGCAGGCAACAATGTACTTGGGCCCGTTACGGGCTGGAATGACGGCGCCAACATCAGAATCGATGCCTCGGACTCCAAAACCCCGGGGAACCCGAATACCGTCGTGCGGTTGACGGGAAATTCCACCGTATACCAAAATTTCACCACGACCTGGAGCTCGAACGATACGTTCAAGCTTACCTTCAATGCCTGCAATGTGTGGTGGAAAACGGGTACCGAGCCCGGCATCTGGGTGTCCATGCGCAGCGCCACGGGCACGGAATATGCCGCACAGTTGGCCGCCACGGCCCAGACCCATGCGAACACCACCTATGCAGACTGGACGCAAGATATGACCTGGAGCTTTGAATTTGCCTGCTCCAACCTAGTCGCGGCAGGTGCGAGCCCCAATGACGAATTGCGGCTCAACTTCTGGTCTAAGAACAACAACAACTCGATTAACTGGCTCGACAATGTCTCGTTGGCCCTGGAAGTCGGCGAGCTTCCTCCGCCGTCGGAAGTCGGCGACATCTCCATCGAAGTCGTCTCCGGCGGAACCGAAGTGGCCCTCACCTGGCCAACCGCGGCTGGTTGGAACTATGGCGTGGTGGCAAGATCAAGCCTGGTGATCGGAAGCTGGGATACCGCCACCGACATCACCAATGGCGTTCCCGGAAATGGCGGCGACGTGACCATCACCATCCCTGCAACGGATGACGTCGAGTTCTACCGCGCTTATCTCGATAACTAATTCCATTTAAACAAGTAGTAATCAACCGGGCGGACGCAGCATCCGCCCGGTGAAATAAGGAAAAGGAGAACAATGAAAAAAACAATAGTAGCACTCATAGCGGTGTCCGGCCTGTTGGCCTCGGCAAACGCCGAGATCATCGTCAACCTTGATTCCCTCGATGTTAACTCATCGTTCGGCACCAGCACTGGCACCGTAGGTGCGGTGTCCGTCCCGTTGGGCGGCACTTCGGCGACACACTCGTTCACGGTCAGCGGCTTGGACGTTGCCGAGGACAGCACTGCCAATGACACCGTGACGTTTTATTACGATGTGACTGCGATTAATGGCAATATCCAGAATATTACCGGTAACGCATTTTCAATCGGCGTCGATGGAACGGGTGATCCCACCGACCACGAAATCGATCCGGGCGAGGGTCTGATCTTCGACAACCTGACGGCAACGGTTGTTTTTGGAGACGCCACCACGGACACGCTTGTCATCAATTCTGCGGCTTTCACGTACTTTGGGTTACGCTATCCGGGGGGTGGTGATGTGTACAATGTGACCACCTTGGCTGGCGAGGAGATTACCACTAGTTCAACCCTCGATGGCGGTTCTTATGATCCTTATGCCTTCGAAAGCCCACAGTCAGACTTCAAAGTCGTTTCTAGTGCTGGCGGTGGCTTCGGTGTCGATACCATTCAGGCAACCTTCACTTTGTCAGTCATCCCGGAACCGGCGACACTCGGTTTGGTGAGTGCATTTGGCGGAGCGGTTCTGTTTATCCGCCGTCGTTTCATGATCTAATCAGAAACCATTCCTGTTGGTTGGAAGGGGCCGCTACAGCATGTGGCGGCCTTTTCTTTTGGTTGCCGACGACCGGCGGCCCGCCCTGCCCCGTCGAACAGGTAGCGATGTAGAGTTCGTCGAAGAAAAAAAGCTAGTAAAGGAAGAGAAATGAAAATCAAAACAACCATTTTGGCCCTGGCCGCTGTGGGGCTGCTGGCCTCGGCGCATGGCAACCTGATCCAGAACAGCGATTTGGAGGCCGATGGGTATACAGGCACCGGGGTGAATAACTTTACCACGACCATTACCAATTGGTCCGGCACCACGAAAATCAGCACCACGGGCGACAACAACACGATTCCGGAGGCCCCGAACACGGTGTTCCGGATGCAGGACACGACGAGTGTCTGGCAGAATTTCTACGCGAATTGGGGGGCAACCAACACGTTCACGGTCACTCTTAACGCCTGCGAAGTCTATTGGAGATCCGGCGCCGCGGGCGCTAATCTGCTGTGGGTTTCGCTGAGAAGCGCCGCGGGCACGGAATATGGCGCGGTTTCGATCGATCTTCAAGGCACGCACGGCGGGAGCGGCGTCACCTATGCCGAGTGGCAATCCAACCAGACGCACACCGTCCAGTTTTCGGGGCAGGATCTCATCGATGCCGGCGCAACCGCCGGAGAGGAGCTCAGGCTGAATATATATTCGGGGGATATTAACTGGGTCGACAACATTGCGCTGACCGGCGCGGAAGCCGGGGATCCGCCGACCGTGGGCTATGGCTCTCCGTTCCAAAACGGCATGGTGCTGCAGCGCGGCAAACCGATCAAGATCTGGGGAACGGACGATCCAGCCAACACCGTGACGGTGTCGATCAACGGCAACAGCGCCCAGTGCGTGGCCGATGAAAACGGCGACTGGCTGGTTGAACTTCCGGCCATGACGGCGGGAGGCCCGTATGAGCTGGGCGCGAGCAGCAATGGCAAAACCAATACGCTGTCGGATGTGCTGGTGGGTGACGTCTGGATTGCCTTCGGCCAGTCCAACATGGTGCGCCCGTTGAGCGAAATGACCAATAAGCAGAGCTATATCGATGATATTTCCACCAACCGCATGATCCGCTGCCTTAAGATTGCCCTGGATGCCGCCTTGACGCCCCAGAGCGAGGGAGACATGACCTGGCTCGACAATTCCAACCCAGGAGCCTGGGGTTCGGTCGCGGCCGTATTCGCCCACCAGATGCATGCGGGCAGCGGCGTGCCGACCGCCGTGATCTGGGCGGGCTGGGGCAGCTCGTCGATCGAAGGCTGGATGCCGAGCCAGATGACCGACGACTTTCCGCACTTCGACGAGATGCTGGATCTGTATCAAAGCATCGGCGAATACACCACCGGCGATACGATCTCGTCGCGGGTGCCATCAGGATATGCCTCGAATCTTGAATTTATCACGGCCGTGCTGAACGGCGAGGCCACGTGGGATGATAATGCCGAAATTTTCATCCGCACGCGCCCCAACATTATCTACAACCAGCGGATCCACCCGTTGCTCAACCTGGGCATTTCCGGGTTTGTCTGGTATCAGGGCGAGGCCAACAGCGGCACCCCGGAAAACGTTGCCCAATACGGCTTCACGCTGCCCGCATTCGTGACGGAATACCGCGAACTCTTCGATCAGGGCGACCTGCCTTTCCTGGGCGTGCAGCTTCCCTCGTACAACAGCACCTACTGGGCTTGGTTCCGCGAATCGCAGAGTCGCGTCTCGGCGCTGAGCAACGCCTTTGTGGCCGTAACCATCGATACGGGATTGGAGAACAACATCCACCCCTACGACAAGGAGCCGATCGGCCAGCGCCTTGCGCTGCTGGGCCGCAAATATGCGCTCGGCCAAGATATCGTGGCGCACGGCCCAACGTTCGAGTCCATTTCCATCAGCGGCAACGAAGCCACGCTCGGCTTCGGCCACGCCGACGGCCTGACGACCGACGACGGATTGGATCCCGCCGAGTTTGAGTTGGCGGGCGCCGATCAGGTCTGGTACGCCGCGACCAGCTCTTCCATCAGCGGCACGAACGTGACCGTCAGTTCCAGTTCGGTCGCTGCTCCCGTGGCGGTGCGCTATGCATGGTCGCCCGCCCCGGTGAACACGGTAAACCTGATCAACAGCGACGGCCTGCCCGCCGCCCCCTTCCGCACCGATGATTGGACACCGACCGACCTGGGCGACCAGGCACCGATGGCCGTGAATGACCGCTTTGCCGCATTCACCGATGAACTGCTCAGTGTTCCCGCCCCAGGAATTCTGGAAAACGATATCGATCTCAACCGCGACGATCTTTCCGCTTCGCTGGTGTCGGATGCAGCATATGGCACACTGGCGCTGGCACCCGACGGCTCGTTCACCTATACCGCCGTTGCCGGCTTTGCCGGATACGATTCCTTTGAGTATGCCGCCTTCGATGGTGCCCTCTCCGCAACGGCAACCGTGACGGTTGTCGTCCAAGGAGAGGTGGCCGGGGACGATTTGATCCTCAACGGGGATTTTGAGACCAACGATGGCGCCACCGGAGGCAACACCTTTGCCAACTTTAACAGCTGGGTGGGATACAACGACGGCGACGCAGTGAATATCCGTAATGATCTGGGCAATGGCGACAATGTCGTGGGTACTTCGATCATGCCGCGGCTGATCGCGACCAGCACCACGGGAGACCGAGGCGTATATCAGGATTTTTACGCTGGAACCTGGAATAGCGCGCATACGTTCATCATCAGCTTCAATGCCTCCGAAGTCTATTGGAAGGCCGGAGGTGCCGATAATGACGGGGTCACCGTGTCCCTGGGCGATCAGGATGGCGGCAATGCCGTATCGGTCTATCTCAACCTGGATGGCACCTACGATGCCGACGACGAACCTTACACGACCTGGACCGGCAACCAGACCCACGAACTGACCATCACGGGCACGGAGCTGATCGATGCGGGCGTAACCGCCGGGGAAGATCTCAGAATTGACCTCTCCGCAACCTACACCGGCAGCGGAAACTCCATTATCTGGGTGGATAATATTTCGGTGATGCTGGAGTCCGATGCCGACGCACCCGAATTTGTGCCGGGTGGCGTGACCGTTTCCAACGGAAACCTCGTTGTATCGTTCGCCGGAACCGTCGGCGGTCCGTACACGATCGAGTTCACCGACGATCTGACCGACACCAACGCATGGAACACGGTCACCAACTGGAGCGCCCTGCCCGCATCGCCAATGGCCGTCACCCTGCCCACCACCAACCCCGCCGCCTTCTATCGCGTTGGAACGCCGTAAACGCGGCGGGATTCTGTGCAACGTTGAGCGGTTTGTCCATGATTCTGGCAATCTAATCCATTGCTTTTTTCCAATGAATGCAGAAATGTTGGAAACTGCAATTTGGAACCTTTAGAGCATCCGGGAGAAAGAGGCATGGGAATCGTTAAAGAATCATTCGGGCAGACCAACGACGGGCAGGCCGTCGACGCATTCGTTTTGGAAAACGCCAAGGGCATGAAGGCCAAGGTTATCAACTATGGCGCAACGATCGTTTCGATCGAGGCGCCGGACAAGGACGGCAAGGTTGCGGATGTGGTTTGCGGCTTCGACGACATGGCGGGCTACCAGAGCGACGCGAACCCCTATTTCGGTGCGTGCTGCGGTCGCTACGCCAACCGCATGGCGGAAGGGAAATTCAGCATCGACGGTGTCGAATACACCCTGGCCGTCAACAATGGCCCGAACGGGCTGCACGGAGGGCACATCGGCTTCGACAAGAAAGTGTGGGCGGCCGAGATGGTCGGCGACACCGTCAAGATGACCCTCGTCAGCCCCGACGGCGAGGAAGGCTATCCGGGCACGCTGACGGTTGAACTGACCTACAGCCTGAACGACGATGGCGGATTGCAGCTCGACTATTCGGCCACGACGGATAAGAAAACCGTCCTCAACCTGACAAACCACAGCTATTTCAACCTGGCCGGCGCCGCCGGCGGGTCGGTTCATCCGCAACTGATCCGCATCAATGCCGACCACTATACCGAGGTGGACGACGATTCGATTCCCTCGGGCAGGCTGTTGCCGGTTGCCGGAACCGAGATGGATTTGATTGAACCGACGCCGATCGGCCAGCGCATCGACGAGGTGCAAGGCCTGGGTTACGACCATAACTATTGTTTGAACAAGAGTGCCGAAGGCGAACTTTCGCTGGCGGCCGTTGCAACGGATCCGGAAAGCGGCCGCTCAATGGAGTGCTGGACCACCGAACCCGGCGTGCAGTTCTACACCGCCAACTATGTCGACCACGTTGTGGGCAAGGGCGGCGCCGTCTACAACAAGCAGGAGAGCTTTTGCCTCGAGACCCAGCATTTCCCCGACAGCCCCAACCAGCCCGGCTTCCCTTCCACCTTGCTGGCCCCCGGCGAAACCTACAAGCAGACCTGCATCTATAAGTTTGGAATCGCTTGATCGCCGGAACCGGTGCTCTTGCTACCTTGAGATCCGCAGACTCACCACCTCGTCAAGAAGTCGCAACGGAATGCCTGAAGGCTTATCGCGATATACCGGGTTTGGGGATTGGGTCGATTCCCGAGTGGATCCACCTTCATATAGCCGCCCGCATCATCCAGCTGAATGGCATGCAACGGCCGCTTGTGCTCATCCAGAAATTCAACCTGGGCATTTGCCAGTTTGATTTCCTTGCCCTTGTAGGTGAACTCAATGAAATAGGTATGCCCCGAGGTATTGAGTTCAGGGTTTGAACTCTTAACCGCCCGGGTTGTGACCATCTGGTCAAGAACCTCCACTTCGGTATGGCTGTCGTATAGACGGAAAGAGCACACGGCGACCGCCAACTGATCGGCAATCGACTGCCCGAACGTGGATGCTACAAATAAAGGAACCAACGACGCGACAACCATCCATGTTTTGCTCATCCTGCACTCCTTTCGAAAATGCCTAATAAATTGAAACCACAACACCTTATGTCGAGCGGCAGTTTAAAACCCGAAAGAAGAATGGCAAGGCATTTCCTCGGCACGGCGGGGAATTGAAGCTTGTTAAGCCCATGCTTAAAATCCAGACTAACAGCAATGAGGATCGGTTTTTCGACATTTGTATTGGATGGGGGGCAGACGGGGGTTGCGACGTATATCTGTGAGCTGTTGCGCTTTCTGCAATTGGAGGATACGGAAAACACGTATGACCTGCTGATGGCACAGAGGGATGCCGACCTGGTTCCGCTCACAAATCCCAACTTCAGCAAAACGGTGGTTCCCTCGATCATCGGCCAGCCGCTGGTCAACCTGGTTTGGCACAACACGGCGTTGGCGGCGGCGGGCAGGAAGCTCGATGTCCTGCACGTCCCGAGCGCGCGGCGCGTCCCGCTGGTGAAGGGCACCAAGGTGGTGGCTACGGTGCACGACCTGGCGGCGTTTGCGGTGGAGGCGAAATACGATCCTGCCCGCATGCTCTTCAACCGCAAGCTCGTGCCGGCCATGATCCGCAACGCCGACCACGTCATCACCGTGAGCGAATTCACTAAAAGCGACATCGTGAAACATGTCGGCTATCCCGAGGAGCGCATCTCGGTGATCTATTCGGGCATCAACCGCGACCTGTTCCAGCCGGTTGCGGCCGAAGAGGCGCGCGACAGGCTGCAGGTGCTCCACGGATTGGATAAACCGTTCTTCGTCTATGTTTCGCGGCTGGAGCACCCGGCCAAGAACCACGTCCGGCTGATCGAAGCCTTCGAACGCTTCAAGTTGCAGAACGACAGTTCGCACCAGCTGGTGCTGGCGGGGGCCGACTGGAACGGGGCGGATGCCATCAAGGCGCGGGCGGCGGAGAGCCCGGTGAAGGACGACATCGTGTTCCTCGGCTTCGTTCCGGTTAAATCGCTCCCCCTGCTCTACTCCGGGTGCGACCTGATGGTCTTCCCCTCGTTGTTCGAGGGTTTCGGGTTCCCGATCGTGGAAGCGCTGGCCTGTGGCGCGCCGGTGGCGTGCTCGAACACGTCCTCGATGAAGGAGATTGCCGGCGACCTCCTCCCTACCTTCGACCCAACCGATCCGGAGGCGCTATTCCGGAGCATGGAACGAACGGTTGCACAAGGCTGGAGCCCCGAAATGCGGACTCGCGGCACGGATTATGCTCTTACGTTCGATTGGCGGAAAACCGCCGAACGTGTTTTGGAGGTATATCGGTCGCTGACCTGACCGGGTTTGTTGTATGAAACGGGGAGCCACAACCCTTTTATGGATGATTGTCGTCGCGGCACTGGTCGTGACGGGCGTGCTCGTCTATCTGGAAATGCCGAAGGAGCAACCGAAGCTCGAACTCACCCGCAAGGAGTTCACCTGGCTGCAGGAAAATGCCGAAAACATCCGCCTTGCCCCGTTGCCTGATTCCCGGCCGGTCGATTTCATCGACGATAAAGGACGGCACGCCGGGCTGACGGCCGACTACCTCCGGCTGATCGAAAACAAGCTGGGGCTCCGCTTCAGGATTGTCCAGTGCGAAAACTGGGCCGAGATCCTCGAAAAACTGCGCAATCAGGAGATCGATCTGGTTGGCTCCGTGCAGAACACGCCCGAACGGCAGGGTTTCCTGCGCTTCACCGAGCCCTATTTCCGCCTGCCGACCGTCATCCTGACCCGCCAGGACTGGAGCGAGGAATTCAACATCGACAACCTGCAGGGCATGCCGGTGGTGGTGGTGGAAGGTTCGGCGATCCACGGGCACGTCGCCAAGCTCCACCCGGAATACAACCTGGTTCCGGTCAAGGATGCCGGCTCGGGGTTCCGGATGGTTTCGTTCAGCGAAGCCGACGCGATGGTGGCCGACCTGGGCGTGGCCTCGCACTATATCGACACCTATGCCATCGCCAACCTGCGGGTCGCCGGCGATATCGACTATCCGTGGGATCTTTGCCTGGCCTCGCGCAAGGATTGGCCCCTGCTCAACTCCATTCTCAACAAGGCGCTGGCGCACATCACCCTCGAGCAGCGGCGCGCCATCAAAAAGCAGTGGATCACCCTCGACGACACGGTACGCATTCCGCGCGAAGATTATCTGAAGGTGGTCGGAGGCATCCTGATTGTCACCTTGCTGGCGATTGGCTCGGTGATGTTCTGGAACCAGACCCTGCGCAAGCAGGTGACCCACCGCACCGAGGAGCTGGGGCAGGTCCGCCAGAGCCACGCGCAGGCCACACGCGCGCTCGGCGAAAGCGAAGAGCGCTTCCGGGCCCTAGTGGAATCGTCGAGCGACATGATCTGGGAAATGGATTTTTTCGGCAGCTATCTTTATGTGAGCCCGCGTGTGCGCGAAATCCTCGGCTACACCCCCGAGGAGCTGATTGGCAAGAGCTCGTTTTCGTTCATGGACAAGGAGGAATCCGCCCGCAACCTGGCCGCCTTGCGAACGAGTACCGTCAACTACACCTTCGACTGTGAAATCAACACCTTCATCCATAAGAACGGGCAAAAGGTGATCCTCGAATCGAGCGGCCGGGCCTTTGCAAACAACAAGGGCGAAGTGGCCGGTTTCCGGGGCGTGGCGCGCAACATCACCGAGCGCATCGAAAACGAGGGCGCCCTGCGGCGTTCGGAGGAGCGGTTCCGCAACCTGGTGGAAACCTCTTCCGACTGGATCTGGGAGGTCGATAACGCCGGCAACTACACCTATGCCAGCCCGCAGGTCGAAACCCTGCTGGGCTTTGCGCCGAACGAGCTGATCGGCCGCCACTTCACGGAAAACATGCCCCCGCAGGATGCCGAATCATCCCGGTCGCAGTTTGCCGGGATCGTTGCCCGGGGCGGGGCCATCCATGCCAGCGTTTCCACCAACCGGCACAAGGACGGGCGAACGGTTATGCTGGAGACGAGCGCGGTGCCGTTCTACGACAAGGATTGGAACATCCAGGGTTACCGCGGCATTGTCCGCGACATCACCGACCGCGTCGCTTTCGAGAAGGAGCTCGAATTCGAGCGCAACCTCTTCCGCACCTTCATGGAACATGCGCCCGACCTGATCTATTTCAAGGACGCGAAGGGGCGCTTCATCGAGGTTAACTCCGCCAAGGCCAAGGAAGTGCAACTCAGCCCCGAGGATTTGATCGGCCATACCGATTTCGACTATCTTCCGCAGGAACAGGCGCAGGTGCGGCTGGAGGATGAACGGGAGGTCATGCGGACCCGCAAGCCGCTCCAGAAGGAGGAGCTTGCCACCACACCCAGCGGGGATTGCTGGTATCTCACAACCAAGGTGCCGCACCATGACGGGGAAGGAAACGTGGTTGGCACGTTCGGCACCTCCTGGAACATTACCTACCGCAAACTGGCCGAAGAACAGCTCCGCCAGCTCCGCGCCCTGCTCAGCAACACGATTGACTCCATGCCCTCCATCCTGGTCGGGGTCGATTCGGGAGGCACGGTGATCCAATGGAACCGTCAGGCGGTATCGATTACCGGAATTCAACCGGTCGATGCCATCGGGAGGCCCCTGCGCGAGGCCTTCCCCGGCTTGGTCAAGGAAATGGTCAAGGTGGAACGGGCCCTGCGCGAGCGAGCGCCGCAACAGGAGGAACGCATCCGCATCCAGGAGAACGGGCGCACCCGCTACAACGATATCACCGTATTCCCCCTGCTCGACGGCGAAACCGAGGGCGCCGTCATCCGAGTCGACGACGTGACCGACCGCGTCATGATCGAAGACAGCATCCGAAACATTGTCGAGGGGGTCGCCGCCGTTGGCCGCCGCTTCTTCAAATCGATGGTCGACCAGCTGGCCAAGACCCTCGATGCCGATTTTACCTTCATCAGCGAATTCATCGGCGAAGAACGGACGGCCATGCGCACCATCGCGGTTTCCGACAGGGCGCAAACGGGCGCGAACTTCGAGTTCGATCTCGCCAACACCCCTTGCGAGCTCGTGCTGAAGGGCGATTCGTGCCTCTATATCGAACGGGCGCAGGAGCGCTATCCCGACACCCAGATGCTGCATAACCTGGACATTGATGGATACATCGGCATCCCGCTGGTCGATTCCGAGGAGAATGCGCTGGGAATGATGGTGGCCATGTATCGCAAACCGGTGGAACAGGTTGAGTTCGCCACTTCGATCATGCAGGTTTTCGCCGGGCGCACCGCGGCCGAGCTGGAGCGCCTCCAGGCAACAAAGGAACTCGTTGCGCTGCAGAACCTGATGGAAAACATCATCAACTCCATGCCTTCGATCATTGTCGGTGTGGACGCGGATCGCCGCGTGATGCAATGGAACCACCAAGCCGAAAGCCTTTCCGGAATGGATGCGGCGCGGGCGCACGGCCAACCCCTCGACCGCGTTTTCCCCGACCTCGGCAACGAAATGAACCGCGTGCTCGAAACCATGGGCTCCCACGGTGTGCAGCACCACGAGCGGATCCACTGCTCCATGAAGGGCGAGCCGCACATGGTCGATGTCACGATCTATCCGATTACCACCGATGGTTCGGAAGGCGCCGTGATCCGGATCGACGATGTGACCGACCGCGTGCGCATCGAGGAAATGATGATCCAATCGGAAAAGATGATGTCGGTCGGCGGCCTGGCGGCCGGCATGGCACACGAGATCAACAATCCGTTGGCGGGCATCCTCCAGAACCTGCAGGTGATGCGCAACCGGGTGACGCACAACACCGACCGCAATATGGACGCGGCGCGGGATGCAGGCACATCGCTCGAAGCCATCCAGAACTATATGGAGGCGCGCGGCTTGCTGAAGATGATGGAATCCATCTCCGAGGCCGGACGGCGTGCCGCCAAGATTGTCGACAACATGCTCAGCTTTAGCCGCAAGGACGAGGCGCACTTTGCCCCGAACGATCTCGAGGAGATCATCGAGCGGAGCATCGAGCTGGCCTCGAACGACTACAACCTGAAAAAACGGTTCGATTTCAGGCATATCCGCATCGATCGGGATTTCGATGAGCTCGAACCCATCCCGTGCGAGGGCAGCCAGGTGCAGCAGGTGATGCTCAACCTGCTGTCGAACAGCGCCCAGGCCATGGCCGCCCGCCCGGATGAGGCCCCGGAACCCCGGATTGTGGTTCGGTTGAAAAAAGAGAAGGACATGGCGCTGATCGAGGTGGAGGACAACGGCCCCGGCATGGATGAGGAAACCCGCAAGCGCGCATTCGAGCCGTTCTTCACCACCAAGGAGGTGGGGCACGGTACTGGATTGGGCTTGTCGGTCTCCTATTTCATCATCACCGAAAACCACGGCGGAACCATGAATGTGCACTCCGCCCCGGGCCGCGGCGCCCGTTTCAGCATCCGGATTCCGTATGAACACCGCATGGAACGTTGGGGGTTGCGCCTGTGACGCCCATGAGAAATGGCTTGGGTTTGCCCGATGGTTCGTTTTAGCATGCCGGGCTGCTGGAGATTATGCGCATGAACGACTATTCAAACATACGGGTGCTGGTGGTGGACGATGAGCCGGGCATTCGCGATAGCCTGTCCGCCTTCCTGGACGATTATGGCTTCGATGCCATGGGCTGCGGAAGCACCGAGGAGGCGCGCGATCTGATGATCGAGAATACCTTCGATGTCTGCGTGGTAGACCTTCGCCTGCCGGGCCTGAGCGGCGAGGATTTGATCCTGCTGGCCAGCAAACGCTTCCCCAGCCAGCGCTACATCATCCATACCGGTTCGATTTCCTATAATCTTCCCCAAGAGCTCCGGGCCATCGGCATGAGGCCGGAACATGTGTTCCACAAACCGGTGCGGGTCTTGAGCATGCTGGTGAAGCGCATCAAGGAGCTGGCTGAAAACCCTGCGGCCCAACTGCCTTTGCCCAAACTCCAGCAAGCCGAATAGTCCCACTATGGACTTGGGTTGTGACCACCGAACATTATAGTCTCGAGGTTCAATAAAGGAATCTTGATGGCTGACTACTCTTCAATACGTGTTCTGGTGATCGATGACGAGCCGGCGATCTGCTCCAGCTTGTCCGCCTTTCTCGAGGACTATGGTTTCCGCGCATCCACGGCGGAAAGTGCCGAGGAAGCTCTCGACCTGATGAAAAGCAACGTCTACGACGTCTGCATCGTCGATATGCGCCTGCCGGGCATGAGCGGGGAAGACATGATCATCCAGGCGCGCGAGCGCTACCCGGAGCAACGCCACATCATCTATACCGGTTCGATCTCCTACAACCTTTCCGAAAAACTCAAGGAGCTGGGCATGCGCCCGGAGCACGTCTTCCTGAAGCCGGTCCGCGTACTCTCCCTGCTCGTCAAATGCATCAAGGAACTCGCGCCCGACACCCAGGCGAAATGACCCCGGAACAACCACAGACCAAAGTGCTGGTGATCGAAGACGAAGCCCCCGTCCGCGATAGTTTCCACAATTTCCTCGAAGACCAGGGCTATGCCGTTTTCGAGGCAACCAATGGGCGCGAAGGAATCGAACAGTTCGACCAATGCCAGCCCGACGTCGTTTTGATCGACCTGCGCATGCCGGTCATGAACGGGCAGCAGGTGCTTGAACGGCTGGCCCCGAAAGCTCCGGACACCCCCCTGATCATTATCTCCGGCACCGGGCACATCGGCGATACCATCGAGGCGCTGCACCTCGGTGCGTGGGACTACCTGCTCAAACCGGTGGCCGATCTCGACATGCTCGACCACGCCATTACGGCGGCGCTCGAGCGCGCCCGGCTGATCGCGGAAAACCGCGAATACCAAAAAGGGCTCGAAATACGGGTTGAGGAGCGTACACGCGAACTGAACGCGAAGGTGGAGGAACTGACCCGCTTCAACCGCATGGCGGTGGGGCGCGAACGGCGCATCATCGAGCTCAAACGGCAAATCAACAACCTGCAGGTTGAACTCGGGCGGGAGCCCCAATACAAGTCGCCGCAAATCATCGACGAAGATCCCTCCCTGCTCGACTAGTCCGCCATGCCCGACTCCGTAGCCATCATCATGCGCGCAAAGGACGAAATGCCGTATGTCCGGCAGGCCCTGGACATGCTCAAGCGGCAAACCTTCACCGATTTCGAACTCTGCGCCGTTGATTCGGGCTCCACCGACGGAACGCTCGAGGAACTCGAAACCCATTGCGGAAACCTTGTCCGTATTGCCCCGGGCGACTATGCCCCGGGAAAAGTGCTCAACGACGCCATTGCGCGAACCTCGTCGGGCATCGTTGTTTTCCTGAATGCCGATGCCGTTCCCCAATCCGACGATTGGCTCGAACGCCTGCTGGCCCCGTTGCACGAAGGCCGGGCCGATGCCACCTTCAGCAAGCAGGTTGCCCGGGCCGATGCACGGTTCATTGTGGCCTACGACTATGAGCGGGCCTACAACCCGGCCAGGATCGAACCCGGCTTCTTCTCCGCCGTCGCCTGTGCGTTCCGGCGCGGGCTTTGGGAAAAGCACCGGTTCCGGGAGGAGGGCTACGCCGAAGACGTTGCCTGGGCGAAGGCATGTGTTGCCGATGGCGCCCGGTTCCAGCTATTGGGAGATTCGGTGGTCGAGCACTCGCACAACTACTCCCTCAAGGGTTTGTTTGAAAAGCGGCGCCGCCAGGCGGTCACCTTCAACGAGGTGCCGAACCTCGGCAAACAGGTTGCGAAGTGCTTCCGGGAACTTGTCCGCGACCTGCTCCATGCCACCCGGAAACTCAAGCTCCACACCGTCCCCTACAACCTCGCCTACCGCATCACCATCCACCGCGCAATCCACCAAGGGCACAAGCACCGATGAGCAAATATACCATCAGGGGATCGGAAGCATTGGATGCGCGGATCGATATTCATCTCGAACATATCGCCAAAACCGTGGCGCCCTATTGCGAGGCCGTCGTGCTGCTGGGCGGCTATGGGCGGGGCGAAGGCACGCCGTTCATCAAACCCGATGGTTCGCAGGCCCCGTTCAACGACTATGACCTGGTCGTCATTGTCGATACGCTCAACACGGCGGTGCGCCTACAGTTCAACACGCTGGAAAAACAGCTGACCGAGGATCTCGGCCTGCCCGTCGATCTCTGCCCCTATGCCAAGGCGGAGCTGCCCTCCCGCGAGTTTTCCCTGCTGAACTATGAAATGAAACATGGCCACATGGTCATCCGGGGCGATGAACATGTGCTGGACGCCATGCCGAACTATGCCCACGATGCCATTCCGCTTTCGGAAGGCGCGCGCCTGCTGCTCAACCGCGGCAAGCTGCTGCTCGACATCAAGCGGCGCCTTTCCAATCCCGAGCCCCTCTTCGCGGTGGAGAGGATCCGCCTCATCAAGTTTATCCACAAGGCGCTGCTGGCCTTCGGCGACGCCGCCCTGCTCGCCGCCGGGCAATACGACATTTCCTATTCCGTCAAAAAAGAGCGGATCCTTAAAATCGGGGAATGCCCGGGTCGAGAGCGGATTGTCCAAGGCTACCTCCAGGCGGTTGAACTCAAGGAATGGGGCGACTTCCAAGCCTTGGACGAGTACGGCATCGAATCCGAATTCAGCGGGGTTTGCGAACAATTCCTGCGCTTCATGCCGTGGTACCGACATCAATATTCAAGGCGGGAGTGCTCCATCCCCAAGGCGGTTGCACTGAACCTGAAATGGAACCGGCGCCTTTGCACGCAACATCCGCGCGTTCAGCTCTACGATGCGATCATCGAGCTTTTGCAGGATAAGGCCGCCATGTCGCACCAACGCTTCTATGAACTGCAACGGAGGTTTTCCTGATGAAAAAGGAAAAGCTCAGCCTGTTCCTGTTCATCGATGCCTTTGGCTGGGAAGTGAAGCAGCGCCATCCCGAATTCCTGCAAGGCCTGATCCTGGAGAGCAAGCCGCTCGAAACCATCCTGGGCTACTCCTCCGCCTGCGACCCCTCCATCATCTCCGGCCTCACCCCGGCCGACCACAAGCTGTGGTCGTCCTACTACTACGATCCGGAAGGCTCCCCCTTCAAGTGGACGCGTCCCCTCGCCCTTTTGCCCGACTTCATTTTCCGGCGCGGCCGCGTGCGCAACCAGCTAAGCAAATGGATCAAGAAACGGTGCGGCTTCACCGGCTATTTCCAGCTTTACGCCGTCCCCTTCAAGCAACTGCACCTGTTCAACTATGCCGAGCAAAAACGTATCTGGGAGCCCGGAGGCCTCCCGCAAGGCGACTCCATCTTCGACCGCATGGCCCGCAAAGGCATCCCCTACTCCACCCATGACAGCGCGTTTCCGGACGAGGTTCGCATCGAAAAACTGCTCCAACACATCGAACAGCAGTCCATCGACTTCGCCTACTGCTCCCTCGGAAAACTCGACGGCCTGATGCATGCCGAAGGCATCGACTCCCCGAAGATTGGGCCATTGATGGACTGGTACGACGCGCAGTTGCGCAAATTGATGGCCACGGCGGAAGAACAGTATGAAACGGTGTCCTTCTACCTCTTCACCGACCACGGCATGCACAACGTCGCCCGTTCCTACGACCTCATCACCGACATCGAAGCCCTGGGCCTGGAATGGAACAAGGACTATGCCGCCTTCTACGACTCCACCATGGCCCGCTTCTGGATCCTCGATGAAAAGGCTCGCGCCCCCATCACGGAATACCTGAACGGGCATTCACAGGGTCGGTTGCTGACCGATGCAGAGCTCAAAAAGTTCGGCGTCTGGTTCGAGGATGGCCAATATGGCGACCTGGTGTTCCTCATGAACTCCGGCACCCAGATTATTCCAAGTTTCATGGGCGCCAAGCCCTGCAAAGGCATGCACGGCTACCACCCTGACGATCCCGATTCGCTCGCGTCGCTCTCATCGAACAAGCCCATCCCCGAATCCATCACCAAAATCCAGCACATCCACCAGCTCATGCTGACCGAACTGGCCTTGGAGGGCGAGCCAACCCCGGCAGAAACAGCTCGGACAGAGCCTCGCCCTCCAAAGGAATGATTACGCATCACTCGTTACGAATTACGTCCCATGGAAGAACTATTCCCCGATCCCAAATTCCTGCTCGAACTCGCCGAAGCCCGTATGCCGTTCGGCAAGCACCAGGGCTGGTTGCTCATCGACCTCCCCGAACCCTACGTCGTCTGGTTCAAGCAAAAGGGCTTTCCCCACGGCAAGCTCGGCAAACAGCTCGAAACCATCTACGTCATCAAAGCCAACGGCCTCGAGCACCTCTTCGATCCCCTGCGCTAATCCTTAACCCGGTAATGAACCACGAAATACCTGGAGCAGCGGTGCCACGCTAGGTATTCCGTGGTTCCAACCTCATTCATCGATCCCGGTTCAACCCAAATGACCTCAATTCGAACAACCATCCAACCCGTTTTCTTTTTTAAGTATATCATCCAACCACCACGATCGTGGTGGTTGGATGATATACTTAAAACTGGCAAGAGGAGTTTTCAATGCGGGGAAATTGGCCTATGCTTTCGCCATTATAGCCAAAGAAAGGAACTGTTATGGATTCACTCGAAGGAAAGAAAGCGCCAGCGTTCACGCTGGAAGGTAGCGACGGAAAGAAGCATTCGATCAAGGATTATCTCGGCAAGCGGATAGTGATCTATTTTTACCCGCGCGACAATACGCCGGGTTGCACAAAGGAATCGTGTGGATTCCGCGACCTGCACCAGGAGATCGGCGATCTGAACACGGTGGTGCTGGGCGTGAGCAAGGATAGCCTCGCCTCGCACGATACGTTTATCGAAAAGTTCAACCTGCCCTTCACGTTGCTTTCCGATCCGGAAACGAAGATGATGGCCAAGTATGGCGCATGGGGCGAAAAGGTGCTCTATGGCAAAACCAGCATCGGCTGCATCCGCTCGACGGTGATCGTCGATGAAAAGGGGAAGATCATCAAACATTGGCGCAAGGTGCCGAAGGCCGATGCGCACCCCGCCAAGGTGCTGGAAATTCTCCAGAGCCTTTAAACCTGGCTGGACTTAATTGCCACAAAGAGGCTCAAAATGCACAAAGACCCGGACTGTAGTGTCTTCATGCTTCTTGCACCTTTTCGTGGCAATCTCAACTCCCGCGAGTACTACATCCATTCAATATCATTCATGCAATGCTAGAGCAATTTAATTTAAACTGTAGCCGCATGAGGCAAACCAACCTTGAGCATCCGCCGCACTAACGCACCCTAAGGCAGCGCCGATCGCATCAAACAGAGATTCCAGGGAGCGCGCTTTTTCCCCGCGAAGCAATTGCTTTACTTTGCTCCACATCTTTTCGATGGGATTGAGATCAGGACTGTAGGGCGGAAGGAACCAAACCTCTGCCCCAGCTTCTTCGATCAACTGTAACGAAGCCTTGTCCTTATGAGCCGAGAGGTTATCAAGCACAACGATATCGCCCACTCGAAGAGTCGGAGCTAGAACCTGTTCGACATAGGCACGGAATACATCGCCGCTTGTGGCGGCATCAATCGCCATGCAGGCTGTTTCTCCGTTGAAACGAATGGAGGAGATCATGGTGGTGGTACACCAATGGCCATGCGGGGCGTGATCGTAAGCCCGCTCATTTTTCGGCGAGCGTCCGTACAGCCGAGTCATATTGGTCTTGGCTCCAGCCTCATCAATAAAGACCAACCGAGCAATGTCAAGTTGCCCTTGCATGGCCATCCACTCAGCCCGTGCGAGTTTCACGTCTTCGCGCCCTTGCTCGCTGGCGTGAAGCGTTTTTTTTAAAGCTCATCCCCATGTCCTTGAGTACATAGTGAATGGCAGGCAGCGTGCAATCGAGCTCCAGTTGCTCTCGGATCTCCCACAACGTGATATCAGGTTGCCGATCAATCAGCGTTTTCATCTGCTTCCGGTGCTCTTGGGTGAAGTAGGGTTTTCTTCCTGAATGGCTGTGAAGCGGGGCGATATCGCCGGTTCGCTTCCGTTGCGAGAGGAGCTTCTTTACCATACCAAGCGATACCTTGTATCGGTCAGCAATGTCCTGCCGGGTTCCTTCTCCGGCATCGTAGGTGGCCAGAATTCTCTGGCGTAGATCCAGTGATAGAGTGCTCATGCAAAGAACTCTACACAATGACTCATCTAATGGCTATAGAATTATTTAAAATGCTCTAGTGCTCGAACACCATGGTTTTGCAATCGACGCCACCAATGGCTTGGACGGCTTCGATCATCTGGCAGGTTTCGGGCGTATCGGCCATTTCCAGCAGGATCAGGCCGTTCGATGGGCAGATATCGTCGTGCATGCCCAAGCGGGTTTTAATCTGTTCGCCGAATTGCGTGAAGACCGCCTGAACCTTCACGGCATGGGCCTCGCGGTCGACAATGTGAACGCCTACGATAATATGCTTATCCATTTCCATTCTCCTGGTTGGTTGGTGATTCGTTGAGTACGAGAAAGCGCGGATCGACTTCGTAGAATTGGTTGCGCCCCTCTTTTTCCGCGTGGGCGGCCAGGCAAAGATCGACCCAGTTCTTGAGGTATTTCTGGATCTGCTGCTTGCTCTTTCCCATGGTGGCGGCGAGCGAGCTGTTGGTGAAGCGTCGTTGCCGGACGGCGGCAAGGAAGACTTCCAGCTCCATGCCGTGGAGCGTGCGCTTCAATTCGCCAAAGACAATCTCGTGCAGTCCCGCCTGTGCATCCTCCAGACCGAGCGGTTGGGCATAGCTATCGGGCAGGTGGCTGATGAGGGAGGTGATGGCATTCATGACATAGCGTATTTTTCCCGAGAAGGTTTCGTAGAGATAGAAGACCACATCGTAGTCGACCGGCTTGATCCATTGCATCCGCGGAACCGCGAGCAACGCATAGCGCTTTTCCATCACTTTTCTTACCGCCTCGTGCGACAGCGGTTCCAGATGCACCGGCGTGTCGAAGAAGATGCTGCGCACCCGGGGCAACGGGATGATGACCTGCTGGAACATGCCTTCATAGCCCACGAACACGAAATATGCGCCGGGTTCCTGCAGGACATCGCGGATGTTTTCGAAAAAGTCGCGCAGTTTTTCAGGCGTTCGCCGGGCCAAAAGTTCCAGGTTGTCCAGATGGAAAACGACGCCGGAAAATCCGCGGGTTTGAATGAGGGCTATCAAACCGGAAAGAAGCTCCCGGAGTTGGTCGTTGGTCACCTCGCCGACCTTGACGGAGGAATTGCTGGTTCGCCCAAACCCGCCTCCGGTTCCAATCACCGAGATGCTGCCGGAAAACCCGTGCCCTTTTTCAACATGCACGCCGGTGATTGCTGTGATCTTGCGCAGGATCTTGTTTTTGTCGAAGGCCTTTTCCCCCATTTCCAGGCGCAGGCGCGCCGAGAGCGAAGCGAGAAGGCTCAGGAGAAAATCGCGCTCCCCCCACTCTTCCCTAACCGAGATCTCCGTCAGCGGGGAAAGCAACCGATGGTCCTTGGACGACTCCCACAGCTGCCGGTGATAGTTGACAAACGTGGTCTTTCCGACCCCCGGTTCGCCTTCCACGACCATCCTCCCGCCGCCCGGATTCCGCAGGAAATTCATCAGCAAGCGGGAAGCCGATGAAGAAATATCGCGTTCCACATAGGCATCCTGCACCGAGAGCGGGGCCGCCTTGCTGAGCGACAACGCCTTCGTATCGTAGGGATTATCGGTAAACCCGTACCGCTCCCACAAGTTCTGCGTAAGCTCCATGGCATTCCTTTCAGTAAACAAGGTTAGGTTTACCTTGGTTGACCAACCCTGTCAAAGGTAAACCGTATAAGGATTACCTTTGTTTACCATGGATCCTCCCCGCCATTGGACGCTAGATCCGCTCTTTTTCGAAATATTTCGTGTGGAGCAGTTCGTGCGATTTGTGGCCGAGCGGGGCACCGAGGAAATCTTCGTATAGCTTGGCGACGGCCTCGTTCTCGTGCGACTTGCGCAGGGTTTTTCCTTCGTCCTCGGCATAGATGGCCTTGATGCGCGCCTTGCGCACTTCATCGGTCGTGATGCGGGGCTGTCCCCCACCCCCGATGCACCCACCCGGGCAGGTCATGACTTCGATGAAGTGGTATTCGGCTTCGCCGGCGCGGATCTTTTCGACCAGTGCGCGAGCATTGGCCAGCGAATGCGCCACGGCAACCTTTGCGGTGACCCCTTCGAGGAAGCTCCATGCCGGGACGGTTCCTTCGATGGTGATGGCGGCCTCCTTGATGCCCTCGAGCCCAACAACAGGCGTGACATGCAGGTTTTCGAAAGGCAGCTCGCGGCCCGTCACCAGCTCGTAGGCGGTACGCAGTGCGGCTTCCATCACCCCGCCTGAGTTGGCGAAGATGTCGGCGGCGCCGGAACCGAGTCCGAGCGGTGCATCCATTTCGGAATCTTCCAACGAAACGAAGTCGATGCCGGCTTCGGTGATCATCCGGCCCAACTCGCGGGTGGTGAGCACGACATCCACATCCTGCGCGCCGCTGCCGTTCATTTCGGGGCGGGCGGCCTCGTATTTCTTGGCGGTGCAGGGCATTACGGAAACCATGAACATTTCTTCCGGCTTTTTGCCTAGCTTCTGGGCATAGTAGGTTTTCACCATGGCGCCCATCATCTGCTGCGGCGATTTGCAGGTGGAAAGATTGGCGAGCATGTCGGGATAGTAGAATTCCATGAACTGGATCCATCCGGGCGAGCAGCTGGTGAACATGGGCAACGCCACCTCTTCGCCATCGACCAGCGCCTTCTTGAGGCGGGTCAGCAATTCAGTGCCTTCCTCCATGATGGTGAGGTCGGCCGAAAAGTTGGTATCGAAGATGGCATCGAATTTCATGCGGCGCAATGCGGTGGTCATCTTTCCGGTCACCAGGGTGCCCGGTTCCATTCCAAAGCATTCACCGAGCGCGGCACGGATGGCCGGTGCGGTCTGAACGACCACGGTCAGATCCGGATTGTCCAGTGCCGCCCATACCTCGGCGGTCTGGTCGCGTTCGGAGATTGCACCGACCGGGCAGACGGCGGAGCATTGGCCGCACTGCACACAGGTTACCGTATCCAGCCCCTTGCCGAAGGCCGGGCCAATGGTGGTTTTGAAACCGCGGCTCTGCGGAAAAAGAGCTGAAACACTCTGGGTTGCCGTACATACGGTTACGCAGCGGCGACAGGAAATGCACTTGGCGCTATCGCGCACTAGCCCGGCCGTGCTTTCATCCTGGCAACGCGGCGCCTTTTCCCCTTCGTATCGCAGTTCGCGAATACCGAGGTCGCGTGCAATGGACTGGAGCTCGCAATCCTCGTTCCGGTCGCAGATCTGGCAGTCGCCCTCGTGCTCGGAGAGCAAAAGCTCAACGACCAGTTTGCGCGCCTCGCGCACGCGCCGGTTGTTGGTGTGGATCTTCATTTCGTCGGAAACCGGCATGACGCAGGAGGCGACCAAATCCTTTACACCCTCGATCTCGACCAGGCAGACGCGGCATGCGCCAATGGCCTGTATTTTTTCGAGATAGCAGAGTGTCGGTATTTTGATGCCCGCCTGCTTGCACGCCTCAAGGACGGTGGTTCCCTCTTCGACCGAGTACGGTTTGTAATCAATGGTGATATCAATCATTTTTAAATCCTCGTTAAATCCCATTACCAAGTGTGAACTTCTTCGCGATAGTCGCAACGCAGACAACGCTTTGCCTGCCGGGTGGCCGTGGCTTCGTCCCACGGTTGTTCGACTTCATCGAAGTTGCAGCGGCGGCGTTCCACCGGAATCAGCGGTTGCTTTTCACGTTCAAACATAACGGGATCCGCATCGGGATCGAAGGGCGTGTCGTTTCTCTTCTCCTCGCGCCAGAAGGCGTTGTTTTTCCCGGTCAGGAATTGGTCGATTCCGGCGGCGGCCTTTTCTCCATCGGCCACCGCTTCGATGACGGACGACGGGCCGGTGGCAACATCGCCACCAGCGAAAATCCAATCCTCGGAGGTTCCTTTGGAGAGTGCATCCGTCGCCACATAGCCATTCCGCTGTACGTTGAGGTTGAGGTTTCCGGTGAGTGCTGGAAGATCGACGCTCTGACCGATTGCCGCAATCACCTGATCGCACGGAACAATGAAGTCCTCATCCTCGCCGGCCACCGGGCGCCGACGGCCGGAACGGTCGAATGCGCCCAGTTCCATGGGCTTGCACCGAATGCCTACCACCTTTCCATCCTCAACCAGGATTTCTTCCGGGGAAGTGAGCAATTGAAGCTTAACGCCTTCAGCTTCGGCCTCTTCGATTTCCTCTTCGTAGGCCGGCATCTGCTCCCGTGTTCGACGGTATAGCACGGTAACGGTTTCCGCATCCAGGCGGGCGGCGGTACGGGCCGCATCGATGGCGGCGTTCCCGCCCCCGATGATGACCACATGCCGCCCGACCGGTACAGAACCGCGGATGTTGTAGTCGCGCAGGAAGGTCATGGCTTCATAAACGCCCTCGGCCTCTTCGCCCGGCAAACCAAGTTTGAGACCATCGGGTGCACCGACTGCAAGGAATACGGCTTCGTAGCCCTCCTCTTTCAGACTCTCCAATGTGAAATCGACACCCAGAGCCTTGTCGCATTCGATATCCACCCCGAGGCGTTCGATCATACGGACTTCGCGGGCAAGAATTTCGCGCGGTAACCTGTAGGCAGGAATTGTTTGCGCCATCATGCCACCCGGGCGGGGTGCCGCCTCGAAGACCTTTGGCTTGTAGCCAAGACGTGCCAGGAAGAATGCGCAGGAAAGGCCCGCCGGACCTGCACCGACAATGGCGATTTTCTTGGCGGCATTCTTGGCGTTTTCCTTGCAGTCCGGAACCTGGATAATCATTTCCTGCTCCACCATGAAACGCTTTACGCCCCGGATGGATAATGGACTATCGAGCGACGAGCGACGGCAATGCTCTTCGCACGCATGGAAACAGATTCTTGCACAAGCCGCAGCGAATGGATTGCGTTCCCGGTGCAGTTTCAGTGCATCGGCATAACGTTTTTCACCGACCAACGATACGAAGCCGGGCACATCAACCGAAGCGGGGCAAGCGCTTTGGCAAGGAGCCCTGACCAATCCGGCACATACCCCGGCGCGGCATTTGTGCTCGCGGATGTGTTCCTCGTATTCCACACGGAAATGCCGAATGGTGGAGAGTACGGGGTTGGCCGCGGTTTTTCCAAGGCCGCACAAGGCGGTTTCCTTGATCTGCTCACCAAGGGATATGAGTCGTTCAATATCGCCCTCCTTCCCTTTGCCATCGCAGATGCGTTCCAGGATTTCGAGCAAACGTTTGGTTCCCACACGGCAGGGTGTGCATTTACCGCATGATTCTTCCTGAACAAATTCGAGGAAGAAACGGGCGACGTCCACCATGCAACTTTCTTCGTCCATGACGATCAGGCCACCCGATCCCATAATGGCACCGAGCTCATTGAGCGACTCATAATCGAGGGCCACATTGAGGTGTTCCTTCGGAATACAACCTCCCGAAGGACCACCCAGTTGCGCAGCCTTGAAGGGTTTTCCATCAACAATTCCGCCGCCAATGTCATAAAGTAGCTCGCCAAGCGATATTCCAATCGGAACTTCGACCAGGCCGGTGTTGTTTACGGCCCCGGCCAAAGCAAATACCTTTGTTCCCTTGCTCTTCTCGGTTCCAAGCTGGGCATAGGACTCCGCGCCATCAAGAATGATAACCGGAACGCTTGCAAATGTTTCCACATTATTGAGTAAGGTTGGTTTTCCCCAAAGCCCCTTGATTGCCGGGAACGGAGGACGAGGACGCGGCTCACCGCGGTTCCCTTCGATGGAGGTCATCAGCGCGGTTTCTTCGCCACATACAAAAGCGCCCGAACCCATGCGGATTTCAAGATCGAAACTGAAACCTGAACCTAGGATATTTTCCCCTAGCAATCCCGTTTGGCGGGCCTGGTTTATGGCCTTCTGCAAACGTTCAATTGCAACCGGGTATTCGGCACGGCAATAGACATAACCCCGTTGGGCACCAACCGCATAACCGGCGATTGCCATACCTTCGATTACGCTATGGGGATCGCCTTCTAGCACACTACGATCCATGAATGCGCCGGGATCCCCCTCGTCCGCGTTGCATACCACGCTCTTAGTGTCCGATTCCGCTTCCCGGGTGAATTTCCATTTCAGGCCGGTTGGAAAACCTCCCCCACCCCGCCCGCGAAGTCCCGATTCGAGAATACTATTTACTACATCTTCCGATGACATCGAGGTGATCGCTTTGGCAAGTGCCTTATATCCTTTAGCCGCTATGTATTCGTTAATTTTAAGAGGATCAATATTTCCACAATTACGAAGCACCAGCTTTTTTTGGCGCTTGAAGTACTCGATTTCATCAACATCCGCAACCGGCTTTCCGCTTGCAGCATCCTTATGCAACAGGTGCGAAACCACGTTGCCCTTCATAATATGCTCTTTAACAATTGTTTTCGCGTCTTCAACCGTTATGCCTTGGTAAAAAACATTATCCGGCATGATTTTCGCAACCGGTCCTGCTGCACATGGCCCCATGCACCCGGTTTCTACCAAGGTCGCCTTATGAGAGAGTTCATTTTCTTCAATGTAATTTTTGAATGCCTTGCAAATTTCGAGCGCACCTGAAGCCAGGCACCCTCCCCCGACACAGACAAGAATCTCCCGTGTTGAGTCGTCGTGCGATTTCGATAATGAGTGATCTGCACGCAATCCAAGTTTTTGAATTTCAAGATTCTGCAATTTATCCAACGCTTGCGCTGATTCTATTTTTTCATACATGGTTAGGCCTCCTCCATTTGCGTTTCATAATAGGGAGCAAGAATCTGTTTAATTCGTGCTGGCTTCACGCGCTGGTGAACATCGTCATTGATCATGATTGCCGGGGCTAAGCCACATGCACCGAAACACCGGGCTACTTCCAGTGAAAAAGCTTTATCCTCGGTTGTTTCCCCTACATCGATACTAAGTTCCTTTTTGATTGAATCGAGGACTTGTTTTCCTCCTCTGACATAACATGCCGTTCCAAGACAGACTCTTATGACATTGTCCCCTCGCGGCTGGGTCGAGAAAAAGGAATAGAAACCGACCACGCCCGCGACTTCGCTATATGGTTTGTCCATTTTCTTCGCAATATGGCGAAGCACATCCTCAGGAAGAAAACCGAACAGGCCTTGCGCAATCTGCAAAACCGGGATCAATCCCCCATCCTTATATTTATACTCCTCAAGAATCTCATCAAGCTTCTTAAACAGATTTTCATCACTGGATTCCATTCCACAGGAACAGCTTACGGATTTAGCTTCATTCAGCATACTACGTCTCCATTGCTAGGGTTCTCAAGTGCTACATACGGAAAGTCCACTCTCCAAAATACTTAAAAAACCCGAAGATTCAACTACTCTCTATTTTTATCGATATATTTATACAAAATATTGATTGTGATTAGGGGGTAGGTCTCAAAGCGGAGCCGCATATATATGCTTAAGGTGATGTTTTTTGTAATATTTTACGTGGTTATACACAACCAATTCAAAAACCACATAAATTCATTTCAGATGCATTAAGTGTTTATTATGTTGATTTTATTCCATTGTAATAAGGTGTACTTAAGCTGCTGATATGAAGAAAACATATAATATGTACCGCAGAGGTGTCCGAAACCTTAAAGCAATAATAGACTGAAACTCATGAACTAACTTTGTTAGTTTTGACCGGTTTCACGTTTGATAAACATCATAAGAATTGAAACATCAGATGGATTGACGCCAGAAATTCTAGAGGCCTGGCCCAAGTTTTCCGGGCGTATATTTTTAAGTTTTTCTCTGGCTTCGTAGCGTAGGCTTTTAACATTATCATAGTCAAAATCTGATGGTATATGCTGGTCTTCCTTCCTCCTGGCTGCATCAATACGCTCTTTTTCGCGTTTAATGTATCCAGCATATTTCACCTCAATTTCAACTTGCTTTATCACCTCGTCGCTAAGAGATGAAACATTATGCGGTAAATCCTTATAGGAAAAGTTTGGTTGGCGAAGCATTTGTCCTAGCGATTTCCCATCAAAATATATGGTCTCTAGTCGATCGCATTCCGCCTGAATTTGTTTGCCTTGATCTGATATTTCCTCAATTTCAGAAATATCGACAATACCCAGCTTCTTTGTCTTTTCAAATAGCCGATAATAGACATTATCCTGACGTAACGTCAATCGATGCTCCGAGCGAGAGGTAAACATTCTATAGGGTTCATCTGTTCCTTTAGTGACTAAATCATCTATCAGGACACCAATATAGCTTTCACTACGACTCAATGTGAAAGGGCCGCCTCCAAGAACCTTTATTGCAGCGTTAGCACCAGCAACAAACCCCTGAGCCGCAGCTTCCTCATATCCTGTTGTTCCATTCAATTGACCGGCAAAGAAAAGATTTTCGACGAGTTTAGTTTCCAGTGTATGGAAAAGCTGGGTTGGATTTGAGTAGTCATACTCTATCGCATAGCCAGGGCGAATAATTTCGGCATTCTCTAAACCATGGATGGAATGGATCATTTGCCCTTGAACATCCTCAGGAAGACTATTGGAGGTTCCATTTGGATAGAGGCGGATATTGTTCCGGCCTTCAGGTTCAACAAAGACATGATGGGAATCTCTACCGGAGAACTTCACAATCTTATCTTCAATAGATGGGCAGTATCGGACTCCGGTTCCTTCAACCAACCCACCATACATCGCACTTTTTTTTAGGTTTTCAGCAATGATCTGATGGGTATTTTCATTTGTATGGGTTAGCCAACAAGGGATCTGGTCTGTACCAGGCATCCACGGGTGCATTCCAGGTTGTTCCACGTGGAACATAGCATTCATCCCAATGGAACTTTCCTTCTGGTGTTCCACGTGGAACATTTTCCACTCTTTACGTGCCATTCTAGAAAAGAAAGGGGGAGGGTTATCGCCTGGCTGTATCTCCATCTTGGAATAATCGACAGAATCCCTATGTATCCGAGGTGGCGTTCCCGTCTTCAATCTACCCAATTCAAAACCGAACCGATCAAATGATGTGCTTAATTCCTCAGCCGATTCCTCACCCATCCGACCTTCGTTAATACTTTTCATACCAATAAGGACACGTCCACGAAGAAATGTTCCGGTACAGATTACAACAGCACTAGCATCGATGTCTCCACTTCCTCTAGTCGTCACACCACATATTTTTGATCCTTTTGTTCGGATTTCCGTGACAATATCATCATGTATGTCGAGATGCTTCTGCATCCCAAGCACCGCTTGAATTCGTACAGGAAAAAGGTCTTTGTCGCACTGGATGCGGTTAGATTGAACTGCCGGCCCCTTGCGCGTGTTTAACATACGGTATTGAATCCCCGTATAGTCAGAATTACGACCTAATTCACCACCGAGCGCATCCAATTCAGAAACTAAATGTGATTTCGCAATTCCGCCCACTGCTGGATTACAAGGTAATCTTCCAATAAGTTTTTTGTTTAGTGTTATCAATAGTGTATTAACACCCATTCTTGCCGAAGCCAAAGCAGCCTCATAGCCTGCATGACCACCACCAACAACAATAACATCATATAAAGTCTTATACATAATTACACCATTTATACTTATCGGGTCGTGGATAGTTGCACTCAGCAATAGAATGGTCAACGATAGCTTTTGGACAAAATAACGGATCACCTTTAAAACGAGCGTTCTATGAATGTAGATATATGCTGTAAGCGCTGTTCAAGTTGCGAGATCAGGCGTAAGTTGAGTATATTGATACGGGGAAACACTAATTAAGGAAGGACTGCCAATGAAAATTCTATTGTCTGGCTCGCATGGATTAATCGGAACCCAATTGATGCGCTCGCTGCACGAAAAAGGACATGAAGTTAAAGCGTTGGGAAGAGATTTTACAAAGGATATGGATTTCAACGATATAGACGCAGTAATCCATCTTGCGGGTGAGAGCATAGCCAAGGGACGGTGGACTACTGAAAAGAAGAAGCGCATTGAAGAGAGTAGGGTTGCTGGAACCACCTTACTCTCTCAACAAATAGCCGAAAGCCCACATAAACCTCGTGTTTTCATTACCGCATCGGCCATCGGATATTACGGCGAAAGAGGAAATGAAATACTCGATGAATGTAGTTCAGCTGGAACGGGATTTCTTGCAGAAGTATGCCGGAAATGGGAGGCGGTGAGTCTTCCTGCAAGGAAAGCCGGAATTAGAACCGTCAACATAAGAACGGGAATTGTCCTAAGCGAAAAGGGTGGAGCACTATCCAAAATGCTTCCTCCATTTAAAATTGGTGCGGGGGGAATTATTGGAAACGGTAAACAATTCATGAGTTGGATCAGCCTACATGATCTGGTTGAAGCGATAACCTTTCTAATTAACGACGATGAATCAGTAGGTGCCATTAATTTAGTTTCGCCCAAACCAATAACAAATCATGAATTCACGAAAACCTTGGGCCATGTACTTCATAGGCCAACCATAATGCCGTTGCCTGCATTTGCTGCAAAGATTATGTTCGGAGAAATGGCGGAAGCGCTATTGCTTTCCAGCACCAAAGTAATACCAAAAAAACTAATGGAGGCTGGTTTTAAGTACAAACATGAGGATTTGAGGGAAGCTTTAGAGGATATATTGAGATGAAACAAAATGATGCACTGGATAGAATCCATAAACAAATTTCGGAAAAAGAAAAGGGGTATCGCGCCAAGGCGCTAAAAATGTTTCCACATATCTGCGGCAGCTGTGCCCGCGAATTCGAAGGTCTGAAACTGAAAGAACTCACCGTCCACCACAAAGATCACAATCATCAAAACAATCCCCCTGATGGATCCAACTGGGAACTGCTTTGTGTATATTGCCACGACCATGAGCATGAAAAGCATAAGATGAAGGGTTTCGGCAATGGAACCGAAGAAGCTTTCAAGGGTGGGGGATTCAGTGCTTTTGAGGGGTTGGATGCCCTGTTTCCAACCAGTGGAAAGGATGAAGACAGCAAAGATTAGATGCGGGATCTGCCCAAAAGGGTGCGAACTCGAACATGGCGAAACCGGAGACTGTCAGGTTCGGACAAATATTGACGGATTAATTAGTAGTGTAACCTACAGTCGCCCCTGCTCAATGAACATCGACCCTGTTGAAAAAAAACCGCTATATCACTTTCTTCCAGGTTCACCGATTCTTTCCATTGGAACCGCCGGATGCAACCTCCATTGCAAGCAATGCCAGAACTGGCAGATTTCCCAATCCAATCCAACTTCGCCCAATACGACATCGCCCGGGGAAATCGTTAAGCTTGCGGTTCACAAAGTGTGTCCGTCGATAGCCTACACCTATGCAGAACCGCTCGTATCTTATGAATACACCCTGGATTGCTGTAAAGAGGCGGCCGACGCGGGAATTAAAAACGTACTGGTCACGGCTGCCTACATCAATCCCGACCCATTACGGAAGTTATGCGGATATATTGATGCTGCCAATGTTGACTTAAAGTCATTTTCGAATCGCTTCTACGAAGAGATTTGCGATGCCCGGTTAAAGCCGGTACTCAATGCACTGAAAATCATGCAAGATTCCGGCGTGTTCCTGGAAATCACCAATCTACTCATTCCAACCCTAAACGACTCTGAAGAGGAAACGAAACAGCTATGCGCTTGGATTGCCGAAAACCTAGGGATTGAAACCCCACTTCATTTTTCACGATTCTTTCCGCAAAACCAATTGCGTCACCTTCCTCCAACCCCGATGGAAACCATTATTCGTGCCAGGGAAATTGCCCTTGGAACTGGCCTGCAATTTGTATACGTCGGAAACATGCATGATGGGGAAGGGGAGTCCACCCGGTGTCCGGGCTGCGGCGTATGCCTTATTGAACGGTATGGTTACCGAATAGTAAAAAACGGGCTAGTGAATGGAGAATGCCCTGATTGCAAAACAGGCATACATGGAGTTTGGTGAACTCCCTTGCCTATTCACTCAATTAAAACTCATTTGACCGACTTAACGAATTCACCGAATTCATCGGGTGAAACATCATCCAGCGACATTCCACGCTTATCCAGTTCATCCTCTATTTTTCGGATAAGTTGCTGAATATACGCATGACTTTCATCGGATCCCATAAAAACATCATATTTTTCCCCTTTTGTGATCCGAACATGCCCATCCTCGGCATCGAACCCTACACCTAGCAGACGAATGATTTTCTTCTGGTTAGCCTTAGACATTTTTTTGATAAACCTGCTTGATCCAACAAGGGGAAATGGATACTTTCTGCCCTCATTCATTGCCGAATGGTGTAATTGGCAGCACAAGCGACTCTGACTCGCTTAGTCAAGGTTCGAGTCCTTGTTCGGCAACCATTTTCCCCAAACCACTGGATAAGTGGACTGCTGGTTAACTGGCAAGCTTCCCAACCACCATCCCACCATTCGGTTTTCCACGCGTTAACTCACGCGGATCGGCATGATCACGTAAAGGAACGGGACATTCGTCTTAATCACGCCGGGGCTGAGTTCGTCCGAGAGTTCCAGGAAGATTTCATCGCTATCAAGATGCTTCAGCGGCGCCATCAGGAAGGCCGGGTTAAATGCAATCGTGATATCCTTTCCAGAATATTTCACAGGAACCGCTTCACGCGATTCACCGATTTCCGGAGAGGAAGTCAAAAGTTCCATGCGGTTTTCAGTAATTTGAACCTTCACCGAGGCAGCCTGGTCATCAAGCATGAGCGAGACACGACGAACGGCGCTCAGCAGCATTTCGCGATCAATGGCAATCCGCTCTTCGCATTGGGAAGGAATAACCTGGCGATAATTCGGGTAGGTTCCGTCGATCAGCTTCGAAATAATAAAAATATTTCCGAATTCGAAGGCCACCTGCGTTGCGGAGGTCTTGATGATGGCTTCACCTTCATCGCCGAGTGTTTTGATTAACTCATTAACGGTCTTGGTGGGCACCACAATATCAACTTCTGCATCGTCTGGCATGTCGATTTCCTGCTCCACAAGAGCAAGGCGCCTACCATCCGTGCATACGGTTGTGAGCTTGTTGTCCCGGAATGCCATCAGGGAACCATTCAAAATCGCCCGGGATTCGTCCGTAGAGGCCGCGTAGGATGTTTTCTGAAGGATATCCTTCAGCGTGCCTTGAACGAGCGTATAGGAGAAACTCTCTTCGAATGTGGGCATAGGCGGAAAATCATCCCGGGAAAGCCCTTCGAGTTTGCATGTGTAGGAACCGGAGATGATCGTGGCCACATCTTCATTGCTCACGCCGATGTCAACCTGATGGCTGGGCAAGTCTCGGCAAATACTGAAGAACCGACGGGCCGGAAGGGTTGTTGCTCCATCCTCATCGATGTCAGCCTCGATACTGGTTCTAACACTGACCTCCATATCGGTTGTTGTGAGCGTCAGCTTCCCGTTGCCCGCTTCGAGCAGGACATTCGAAAGAATCGGTAGCGTGGTTCGTTGGCCAACGATCGACTGCACCTTTTGCAACGCTTCCAGAATTTGATCCTTCTCGATGCTGAACTTCATTAACAAGCCTCCTGTTATATAGATATACTCTATTTATAAATTCACTATTAGTATTAGTTGTGGATAACCGTTCAAAAACCTACCGATTTACCGTAACCCCGTCACCCGTAAAAGTTTGAAAAAATCAACAACCCTGTTAATAAGCTGGGCATAAAAACAGGTGTCTGTTCACAACCCCGAGTTGTTAATTCCATCATCAGAAACTCCACAGGTTATCAAGGATTCATTAACAGGCCGTAAGCGTAGGGGGAGTCCGCGCCCTCTGTCAAAATGAATACCTTTGCATAAGAAAAAAACCGTCCCAGTCGAGACGGTTCCCATTTGAAAATCAAATGCCATCCAACTCTACTGAACCGCTTTCACACAATTCTTGCTCACCTTATCCTTGAGAATAGAGATCGTTTGTTGCAATCCACGATCGGCCTTGGCCTTTTCAGAGACCTGTTCATGTGCATAAAGGATGGTTGCATGGTTACGGCTGAACTGCTCGCCAATCACAGGGAACGACTGCGTGGTCATGGTTCTGGAAAGATGCATGGCAATCTGCCGCGGCCAGGCAATATCCCTCGAGCGTCTCTTTCCGGTCAGGTCGGACTGGCGCAGGTCGAAGTGCTCGGCAACGGTGCGCTGGATAACATCGACGCTGATCGCGGCCTGGGATTCCTTATCGAGGAGATCGTGCAATAGTTCTTCCACCTTTTGAACGTCCACTTGCTGGTTGGTAAGCGACATGAATGTGGCGACGCGGATCAAAGCGCCTTCCAGACTGCGGATATTTGAAGAAACACGTTCCGCTAGGTAATCCAGCAAATCATGGCCGATGTTAAGGTTGAGTAGTTCGGCTTTCTTGCGAAGGATTGCCGTTCGGGTTTCCACATCGGGCTTGCCGAGTTCCGTAACCAACCCCCATTCGAAACGGGAAATGAGGCGGGGTGCCAATCCTGCCATTTCGCTTGGTGTGCGGTCGGAAGTCAGGACAATTTGCTTATGGCTTTCAAAAAGTGTGTTGAACGTGTGGAAGAATTCCTCCTGTATACGCGCTTTTCCATCGAGAAACTGGATGTCGTCGATCATCAGCATGTCGATTTTGCGGTATTTCTTCCTGAACGCTGCCACGTTATTGTTCTGAAGCGCATCGATGTATTCGTTCAGGAAGGTTTCGCATGTGGTGTAGCAAATCTTTGCCCGCGGTTTTTTGGTTGCGATATGGTTTCCGATCGCCTGCATCAGGTGGGTTTTTCCCAATCCGACACCGCCATAGATGAAAAGCGGGTTGTAGGTGCGCGAAGGCGAATTGGCCGCCGCCATGGCCGCAGCATGGGCAAACTGGTTCGCCGCTCCAACCACATAGGATTCAAATGTATAGTTGGGATTAAGGTTATGACTCGGTTTCTTGTTCCCAAAACCGAGCGTCGGAAGCGAAATCGGCGACGGAGCTTCCGGCTCCGGTTCCGGTTTAACGGAATCGAAACAACTGGAGTCCACTTCCAGCGAGATTTCCATCTCTTTCCCACTCACGACCATCACGGCTTTTCGGATCATGGGGAAATAGTTTTCCTCCAGCCAATCCTTGTAGAAATCGTTGGCAACCGCCAGACGCATGCGCTCGCCTTTGATTTCCATGCACTGGATCACAGCGATCCATCGGTCATAAATATCACCGGAGAGAATCCCTTTGAGCTGTTTGCAAGCCTCTTCCCAAATATTGCAGATATTCTTGTCCATGTTCCCTAAATTCTGTCCCCTTAACAGGTCTCCTGTACTTATTGACAAGTTATTAACAGCCAGTAAGTTCCCATTCCATAATGCGATGTTGAAAGGTAGTTAAAGCGGTTTGCATCCTCAAGGCATTAGAGATTCATTGAGGCATATTTTTTCAATACCACTAAATGTAGTTGCATACACAGGAACAGACACAAGATAGGCGTGTCCATGTTTAGGAAATGTTAAAACAAAAATGTACTGTTGGGGAATAGAACTGTTGTAACACAAGGAATTTGAGCAGGTTGTGCCCAAATGATTCAATTAACAGGACTCGTTTAGCGTTGAAGATTGGCCCCAAAGCCATGAATAGCCTGGTTGAAGTGGTAATCCTGCTGGGGTTCGCCATCGAAATTGGCGTCTCGACCGTGGATGCGGTGGACGGAATGTAGACGCGCCGGCGCAGGTTGGCGGCCCGTCTGAAAAAGATTGGGCTTTTGTAGGCAATAGCTGGCTGATACCTTTCGTTATACAGGCCGAACGACAAGTTCGGGAGATAACCTATGAAAAGCACACTATCAATTCTTGCCGCATGCGGTCTCGCCATCCCCGCGATGGCACAAACCAATGAATTTCGGAAAGAGCAGGGCGATCGCCAGCGCTCGGAATGGATGAGGGGCGAACAAGGAGGCCGTAAGGGTGAAGGTGAGTATGGCCATCTGGAGCGCTATCGTGAGATATCCCCCGAAGAAAAAGCCGAACGGCAGGAACGCCGGCTTCAGCTGATGGAAAAAACCCTTCAAGAAATTGGAATCAATGAAGAACAGAAAACCCGCATTCTTGAAGTTCAGAAAAAACTAAAAGAAGATTTGTCCGTAGCCCAGGTCAAAGCCGACCTGGTGCGCAAAAACCTTTCAGACCTTGAGAAAGCCGGCGCTTCCGAAGAAGAAATCTATGCCGCCATCGATGCCGTTTCGGACTCCCAGGCGGAGACGATGAAAATCCTGACCAGAAACCGGATGGCCATGGAGAGGATCCTTGGAAAGGAAAAATACAAGCAGTTCATGGATGCCGCCCGAAACCAGTATCGGAAACATGGTCGACGCGGTGGCGCCGGCATTCCGCCCCGTCCCGGCATTCCGCCCACACCCGGCGAAGGAAATCCAAATCAAGAGCCACCTCTGCCGGATACGGTGAAAGTTCCGCGAACTCCGCCACCACCTTCAATCTAGGGTAACCCCCGAAGGAACAATGAAGCCGCATTTCCATAGTGCGGCTTTTTTGTTAATGCCGATTTTATACCAATCCATGCGGTGAATATAAAAGACAGGTTACAGAACCTGTGTTTCCATTATATGTGGAGATATAGCTATGGGTAATAAGGGGAAACCGGGGTATTTCGGGAAACATGCAAAATCGAGCGCTGCGCTTGTCAGTTTGGCAATCCATGCGGTTTTGCTGGTCGTTGCACTGTCGTTCGTAGCCGTTCAGGTCATTGTGAAGGATGAGCAAACCTTCGAGGCGCAAAAAGTAAAACGGCCCAAAATGCAACTCAAGAAGCTCACTGTTCCCGTGAATGTAAAGAAGAAGAAGGTGCAGAAACCCAAACTCCGTAAAACCATTGTCGTCAAAAAAGAAATAAAGTCGATGGACATCAAAATGCCGGAAGTGTCCGGTGTTAAGGGGGGAATGGGGTATATGGATGGGGGCGGCGGGCTCGGTGGCTTGGGCTTCGGACTCGAAATCGACCTGTTCGGCGCCAATAAAGGCACTGGTAACGAATTCGAAGGCACCTTCTTCGACCTGAAGATGGACCCCGATGGAAAACCAGCCAAAATGGACGAAAACTACTACAAGGAAGTGCTGCGTAATTTCGATGGTTCCTGGAACATCAGCCGGTTCGAAAAAAAATATTTCAAGGCCCCAAAGAAAAAATTCGCGACCACCTTCATGTTGCCTAAGATGAAGGCCGAAGAAGCTCCCAAGGCGTATGCCGTGCAGGATGTCGTTCAGCCCAAACAATGGGTGGCCTACTATAAAGGGGTAATAGCCGCTCCCGAAACCGGGCGCTACCGGTTTTGGGGTATTGCCGACGATGTTCTTATGGTTCGCGTCAAGAATCGCTTGGTCATAGACGCCAACTGGCCGAGCATGGGCATCACCGGTTGGACGAGCAATGACGACCGCGATAAAAAATGGAAAATGTCCGGCCAAAATGTGCGAATAGGCGACTGGTTCCACCTGACCAAGGGCAAACCGACCGAAATGGAAGTATTGGTTGGTGAGCGTCCCGGCGGCTTTTTCTTTTGCCACCTGCTGATTGAGCAGGATGGAGTCGAATATCCAAAAGGGGAGGGGGGGCGCCCCTTGCTTCCCATCTTCAAAACGCAGGAAATCCCCGAAAAACTAATCCCGCAAATGAAGATAGAACCCGGAACCTGCACCACGGACGGTCCCACCTTCGGCGTTTTGAAGTAGAATCCGTTTTTTCTGCAAAAGCGGTTCTGTTTTGCTACATTCACTGCATGGCGGAAAAACCCCCCAGTCCATTGCAGGCCAGTTTCTGGCTAACGAATGAAGAACAGCGCTATATCCTGATTATATGCGCCTTGTTCATTACAGGACTCGCTGCCCGCTATTTATACTTGAAAAACCAAAAGCCCGAGGTATACACACCCGCCGGAATTGAAGAATTGGAGCCGAACCATGAGTGATTGCATTTTCTGCAAAATCGTTGAAAAGGAAATCCCATCCACCATCGTCTTTGAGGACGCGGATGTGCTCGCGTTCATGGATATTGGCCCCATTGTAAAAGGACATGCCCTTGTGATTCCCAAGCAACACCATGATCCGGTAACCGAAACGCCGGATGAGGTTTTGGCCAAGCTTTTTCTCACGGCTAAGAAAATCGCGAAGGCACAAATGAACGCATTCGGTGCACAAGGGGTCAATATCATGCAAAACAACGGAAGGGCGGCTGGACAGGAAGTTGAACATATCCACGTGCACGTCATACCGCGTTTCGAAGAGGACGGGCACCACTGGAACTGGAATCCAAAAAGATACGATGATTTCGATGAAATGGCCAAATTGGCCGATCAATTGCGGGAACAACTTTAGAACCATGAACAATCCAAGCCTAGACGATTTACTCGCCCCGATCCTCCTGAAGGACGACCGCTACCAGGCCCAGGCCTATGTGTTTGTGCGCGAAGGGCTCGACCACACCGTGCGCAAACTCGAAAAGCCCCGCCACGTAAGCGGCGGTGAACTGCTCGAGGGCATGCGCGAATACGCCCTCCAGGAATACGGTCCCGTAACCAAGCGGGTGCTTTCCGAGTGGGGAATCAATGAATGCGTCGACTTTGGCCATATCGTCTTCAACCTGGTGAACGAAGGGTTGCTGGGGAAGACAGAAGAGGACTCCATCGAGGATTTCATGGAGGGCTACGATTTCCACGAAGCGTTCATCCAGCCCTTCCGCCCCAAAAAGCCATCGGCATGCCCGGTTTCCGCCGATTAGGCGTTCATGCCGCCCAACCCGGCGGCATGTTGTCTGAAAAGTATTCCTTCAATACCTCGGTTTCCGTCTTCGGCTACTGAAAGGCCAGGGGGGATCAAAGATCCCTCTTCAGGTCCATGTAACCTGCCGGATTCCCTGCTTCAGGCATGCCCCTTTCATCTCCCTCCTGGCTCGTAGGCGCATTATTGTGGCCCGACCTGTCTGAAATCCCTTTCAGCAAAGCGTCACATGGGCGTATATCCTATGATTTTATAATAAAGACCAACACATACGAGGTAGGGGAATGAACACACCCGGCAAGCCGGTCAGCTGGCTTTTGATTGCATCCATGTTTTCGCTCAACCTCCCGGGCGCGGTGGCCCAGGAGGAGACAAACCAAACCCAGGCGGTTTCAGCTGAAAACGTTCCACCGGGAACGGCCATCACCAGCAGGCGCGATTCCTCCACCTCCATCCCCCCCGTCCAAACCGGCGTCACGCGCGATGCCTCCAAATCCGAGGTGGCCATCAATTGGGAAAACGTCACCCTCAAGGACTGCATCGAGGTGCTTTCCCGCGATCTCGGCATGGAATTCATCATTTCCCCCTCCGTCAACGTCACCCAGGAGGTCAGCATCCGCGCCGGCGATGTCACCTCGTGGAACCGCGAAAACAAGCTCGAACTCTTCGATGCCATTCTCGACACCGCCGGCGTCCAGCGCATCCAGCGCGGCCGCGTCTGGGTGTTCGCCCCGTCCGATATCCGCCCGGTCATCACCGGAAGTGCCGGATCCGACCTGGCCGACGGCCAGCCCGTCATCGGCGTCATACAGCTCAAAAGCATCAGCGGCGCGCAGGCGCAGCAATTCCTTGGAACCATTGGCGGCAAGCCCCAGCGCGTATTCGCCATGGGCGGCACGCAGACCATCATCGTGATCGGAACCAAGGCGTTCCTGCGCCAGGTCGAGGAACTCATCGCCATGGTGGATGTTCCGCCGTCGGTCATGTCGCACTATGTGTTGAAGAACGCCGATGCCGAAGACGTGGCGACTGAACTGGGCAATGTGTTCTACCGCCAGATCGGCAGCAACGGCCAGCCCATCCGCTTTTTCGCCGTGGCCCGCCGCAACGCCGTCGTCGCGCAGAACATTGCATCCGGTATCGAGCAGGAAGTGGAGAAATGGGTGAAGTTCCTCGATGAAACCGACAACCTCAACGAGCGCGTCACCAAGGTCTACCGCATGCAGGTCATTGAAGCCGATGTCATTGGAAAAACCCTCTCCAACCTCTATTCCGACCTGTACAAACAATCCCAGCTGCGCGAACGCGAGCGCGGAAAAACCGCCACCAAGATTGCCAAGGCCGGTGCCGGCGCAAACGGCGGGGGCAAGTCTGCGGCGCCCAGCGCGGATTCCAAAGGTTCCCCGAAAAACCAGGCCGCCAAGCCGGCCGCCCCCTCCCCGAACCAAACCTCCGGAGGCGGGAATGGCGGAATGGATGGAATCGCATCCTCGATGGATGAAGAAGTCATCATCCATTCCGACAAGGATACCAACACCCTCATCATCAACGCACCCGCCGAAATGCACCGCGAAATCGAGAAAACCATCAAGGAAC
Organism: Pontiella desulfatans; assembly: GCF_900890425.1. Lineage (NCBI taxonomy): Bacteria > Pseudomonadati > Kiritimatiellota > Kiritimatiellia > Kiritimatiellales > Pontiellaceae > Pontiella > Pontiella desulfatans. The sequence continues at coordinate 428,344 of NZ_CAAHFG010000004.1, forward strand.
TCGATAAATCCCGCCGCCAGGTCCTCATCGAAACCGCCATGGTCGAGGTGGTGCTCGACGACGGCATGGACTTCGGCGTCGAATGGGCCGTGCAGGGCGGGGGCAACCCGGCGCACGCCGGCGCCCAGATGAGCGGTCTCGAGCTCGGCGCGCTCGCCGCCGGAACCACCCCGCTGACCGAGGCCGCCAACGGCTTCACCTATTTCGTCAAATCGAACGACGAAAAGTGGGCGCTCATCCAGGCCGCCAAGGACGAAGACCGCCTGCAGGTGCTCTCCTCCCCGACCGTACTCACGCGCGATGGCATGGAAGCCGAGGTTTCCTTTGGCTCCGAAGTGCCCATCCAGCAGAGCAGCGTCACCGACGCGGGCAAGGAAAACTTTTCATACGACTACCGCGACGCCAAGATCACCCTCACCGTAACCCCGCACATCGACGACGACCAAATGGTTACCCTCAACCTGGAGCAAACCGTACGCCGCGTCGTCGAAAACACCATTTCCACCGATAACGACGCCCCCGTCTTCCGCACCCGCGAAATCCGCTCCAACCTCCAGGTCGACGATGGCCAGACCATCATCCTCGGCGGCTTGATCGAACGCGGCGACCGCGAAGAACGCGTCGGCATTCCATTCCTGATGGATATCCCCTTCATCGGTTTTCTCTTCGGCCGCACCTCGGTCACGAAGGAGGGCACCGAAATCCTGATGATCATGACCCCCTATGTCGTTGATTCGCGCGATGAAACCGACCTGCTCACGCGCGACTTCCGCCGCAAGGTGCTCGGCGGCCTGAACAAAACCAGCGCCGACATCCGAACACTCTACGATCTTCAGGAAGAAGCGCCCGAGGAGGCGAACTGATGGCCTACCGTCCCATAGGCGATATCCTCGTCGCGAACGGGTGCGTCAACCGCGATGCCGTCGAGGCCGCCCTGCGCAAGCAGAACGAGGGTGGGGGACTGCCCAAGCTTGGCCGGATCCTCGTGGAGGACGGGGCCATCCAGCCCGCCGAACTCCTCAAGGCGCTCTCCGAGCAATACGATCTGCCCGCCAGTCCCCACGAAAAACCGGCCGACCACCTTTTCCTCGACGAAAACCTGCCGTTTCCGTTCATGATCGAGCACCGCGTGCTCTTCCAAATGGTCGAAGAGGCCATCTCCGCCATCACCGACGACCCCTCCGACTGGTCGTCCATCGAGGCCGCGCGCCTGCACCACGGCGAGGCGCTTCCAGTCCACCTGGTGACCGAGGCGCAGATGGACGAAGCCTTGGGCAAGGTGCAGGCCTTTGCCGAAAACAACCTGAAGTCGATGATGGCCGAGGCCGAGGTTTTCCAGGCCGGCGAGTGGGGCGACGAGGAGGAGCACCTGCGCGACCTCGCGCTCGAGGCGCCCGTCGTTCGCATGGTCAACCTCATCATCACCCAGGCCGTTGAAAAACGTGCGTCCGACATCCACGTCGAGATCGGCGAATACAACCTGCGCGTCCGCTACCGCGTCGACGGTGTCCTCCACGCCGCCGAGATGATCGACCGCAAACACCACGCCGCCGTCATTTCGCGTATGAAGCTGCTCGCCAAGCTCGATATTGCCGAGCGCCGCATCCCGCAGGATGGCCGCATCAAGATGCAGGTCCACGGGCACGATCTCGACATGCGCGTTGCCACCACGCCAACGATCTACGGCGAAAACGTCGTCATCCGCCTGCTCAACCAGCAACACGTCGAGCTCAATTTCGGCAGCCTCGGAATGCCCGCGCATGAGGAAGGCCTCTTCTCCAAAATGGTCGAGCAGCCGCAGGGCTTCATCCTCGTCACCGGCCCGACCGGTAGCGGCAAGACCACCACGCTGCACACGGCGCTCACGCACCTGAATTCCGACAAGGTCAAGATCATCACCATCGAGGATCCCGTCGAAATCCGCCTGCAGGGCATCAACCAGATCCAGATGAACCCCAAGATCGGCATGACCTTCGCCAACGGCCTCCGCTCCATCGTCCGCCAGGACCCGGACATCGTGATGGTCGGCGAAATCCGCGATGCCGAGACGGCCGACATCGCCATCCAGGCCTCGCTCACCGGCCATATGGTGCTCTCCACCCTGCATACCAACGATGCCGCCGGCAGCGTGGCCCGCTTGGCCGACATGGGGGTCGAGTCGTACCTCATCGCCTCCGCCCTCACCGGCGCGCTCGCCCAGCGGCTCTGCCGCCGCGTCTGCCCCAAGTGCGCCGAAGCCACCGTGGTGTCGCGCTCGCACCTCTCCGATTTTCCCGAAGCGGTCGAGCCCGAATACACGCTCTACCACGGCAAAGGCTGCGAGCATTGCGACGGCACCGGCTTTTACGGCCGCATGGGACTCTACGAACTCATGGGCACCAACGATGAAATGCGCGAGCTGATCCAAAAGTCGCCCGAATCCGGCCCCATCCGCGCCATGGCCCGCCAGCACGGCACCCGCCTCCTCCGCGAGAGCGGCTGGGAGGCCATCATCGCCGGCACAAGCACCGTGGAAGAGATCCGCCGCGTCACGCAGTGGAGTTAGGCAATGATCAAGTTTTCCTACAAAGCCATGACGCCAACGGGCGAAGCGCGCAACGGGGTGATCGAAGCGCCGACTCCTGCGCGTGCCGCACTGATGCTCCAGCAAAATGGCCTGGTGGTTCTGAACATTTCAAATTCCGCTTCCGCGGAAAGCTCCGTCTCGGTTTCGAAATCGCTCGGAGGCCGGATCTCGGCGCAGCAGCTGATGGAGTTTTCATCCGAAACCTCGGCCTTGCTCGATGCCAAGATTCCGCTCGAAGAGGCGCTAAAGACGCAGGCCGACCTCTGCACCCACCCCAAATTCAAGGAAATCCTCACCGAGGTTTGGAAGGATGTCAACGGGGGCGCCTCCTTCGCCGATGCGTTGGCCCGGCATCCGAAAGTGTTCGAGCGCTTTTATTCCAACATGGTGCGCGGCGGCGAGGCCTCGGGCTCGCTGGAGCTGATCATGCAGCGCATCGCCGCCCTGATGGAGCGGCGCCAGGCGCTACGCGCCAAGGTGACCAGCGCGATGATCTATCCCTCGCTCCTGCTCATCATGGGCATTGCCGTGGTCGCCGGCCTCATGCTGTTCCTCATCCCCAAGCTCACCGAAATGTTTGCCGAAAGCGGCCAGCTGCTTCCGGCCTCCACCCGCGCGGTCATCGCCATGAGCGAATTCAACCGCAACTATTGGTGGCTCACGCCCATGCTGGTGTTGGGCGGATTCGGTGCATTCAAGTTTTCCACCCGCACGGAGGAAGGCAAAACCAAGTGGGGGCTCAAGGTGCTGAAGATCCCGATGATGGGCCGCTTGATCGCCGAGGCCGAAACCAGCCGCTTCTGCCGCATGCTCAGCGCGCTGCTCGATGGGCAGGTTCCGATCCTCCAGGCCATTTCCATCACCGGAGGAACGCTTTCCAACGCCGCGCTGCGCAGCCTCATGGGCAAAGTCTACGAAACCGTGCAGGCCGGCAAGCCGATGGGGCCGCTGCTCCAGCAGCATCCCGAATTCCCGCAGCTCGCCTCGCGCATGGTCACCATGGGGGAGGATTCCGGCGAGCTCGGCACCATGCTCAACAAGGTGGCCGACCGCTATGAGGACAAGGTGTCCGCCACCACCGACCGTTTTGTGAGTGTGCTCGAACCGATCATGATCGTCGTCATGGGGATCTTTGTTGCCTTCATCGTCATCGGCATGATGCAGGGCATGATGGCCATGAGTACGAGCGGAAGATAGTGAAATGGAGAAAAACATGAATGAGAAAAAGAAACAGAAGAAAGCCGGCTTTACGTTGGTCGAACTACTCGTAGTGATCGTGATCCTGATGGTGATCGGCACCATTTCGATGCAGACCTTCCGCAAGGAGCCCGACAAGGCGCGGGTGCAGGCGGCGCGCACCTCGTTCAGCCAGCTCGAAACCGCCCTCGAGCGCTACAAGCTCGACATGGGCACCTATCCCACCGAAGAGGCCGGGCTGAATGCGCTCGTCTCCGCGCCGGAAGAGAACGACGGCTCCTGGGGCGGCCCCTACATGCGCAAAGCCAAGGATATCAGCGACCCGTGGGGCAACGACTATCTCCTCAAGGTTCCCGCCTCCGACGGCACCGACTATGAAATCATCTGCCTCGGCGCCGACGGCGCGGAAGGCGGAGAAGGTTTCATGGCGGATCTCTCGTCGATCGACGAATAAGGAATATCGAACAAGGACTCCGGAATGTCGAAGGACGGCCAAGCATCAAGCATCAGGAAGCGAGCTACGAAACAAGCGTTTACGCTGGTTGAGCTCATCGTGGTGCTGGCGATCGTTGCCGTCTTGGTGGGCATCAGTGTGCCGGCCATTGCCGCATTCGGCTCTCCGAAGGAGACCCTTCGCAAGGAGGGGCGGCGGGTGATGCGGCTGATGAACGAGGCGCGGCAGGTGGCGATGAGCCGCAAGGTGCGCGTCGAAATCCGCATCGATCCCGTGTTGAACGAGATCCGTGCGGTGGAGTCGCACGCCTATCGTGCGCTGATGGCCAACTATCCCGACGGACTCGTTGACCGCGAGGACGAGGAATGGATCGCGTTCATGAGCAACCGGTTCGAACGCGCTGTTTCATTTGGCGAGGAAATCTCGCTGGAGGGCTTTTCGATCGAGGAGATCGAAGTGCCGTTCGACGAGGACGATGCGTTCCAGCGCCTGGATCTGCCCGAAACGCAATACGATGGCGCGGAAGACGCGGAGGCCGAGACCGTGGCGCTCACCTTTTCCCACTTCGGCGGCAGCGACGGGGGCGGGATGACGCTCCGCTTCAAGGAAACCTCGCTCAACATTGCCGCCGACATTCTTACGGGCAGGCCCAAGGTGGTGAATCGAAGGGTGGGGGAACCATGAAAAAGGGCTTCACCATTCTCGAGATCCTGATTGCCCTGCTGGTTTTCGCCATCGGGGTAACCGGGATGCTGGGGGCGCTGGGGCACCACATGAAGGAGGTGTCGCTTGCGGAGGATCACGCGCGCGGGGTGCGCATTGCCCAGCGCGAAATGAATGCCCTGCGGCGCCTGCGCTATTTCCCGGCCATGGAAATGACCGGCGAGGAAGGCCGCTATGTTTGGACGGCAACGGTCGAAGAGGCCGACTATGACGAGCTGCCGGGGGTCGATTCCGACGAAGTCAGCAACTCCCGCGCCCTAAGACCCTGCACCATGAGCGTGCTGGTGCAGTGGAGCGACTCCGCCGGCGGGGAATTGAGAAGACGCGTTTTGTTCCAGGGCATGGAGCTATTTCAAAGACGATGAGGATGGGCAAACCAACCAGAGTGGGTGAGTGGGCGATAGGGCGAGTGCGTGCCCTATCCCTCCATCGCGTTTTCTCCCGCTCGCCCCATCGGCCCATTGCCCCCTCTCGTAAACAAGGATTTACGCTTTTGGAATTGTTGGTGGCCTTGACCCTGCTCGGCATCCTCGGCGCTTCCATTGCGGGCGTGCTGAAGAATTCGGCGGATTCCGTGGCGCAGGGCTCGGCGGCAATGGATCAGCTGACGCGGCTGCGGTCGCTGGAAACGGTGCTGGGCGGCGCGATACGCGATGCCCGGATTGCCGAGGTCTCCCAGCTGGAGCGCAACCGGCTGGCCGACGACCCCTCCTACGACGGGGCGGATGGGCGCTACCGCTTCCGCGGCGAGGAGCTGCTGCTCGGATTCGTGATGGACCGGCCGTTCCTGGAAGCCGAGCGCGATGGCTTTTGGCACTGGATCAACGTCGAAGTGCGGATCGACGAGGAGACCGAACAGCAAAACCTGTGGATGACCGACACCTCCTACCTGCCGGGCATCGACAACCCGGTCGGCCCCGACTGGAGCTCGGACGGGCTGGACGACGATTGGAAGCCGGTCAAGGAAGTGATGCTGCTGGGGAACACGAAGGAGATCTTTTTCCGTTATTGGGAGCTCGAGCAAACCAGCATGACCGACGAGCCGGAAAAGGAAGAGATGGAGTTCGACGACATCGACACCGACTATTCCGTCCGCCTTCCCGATCTGATCGAGATGGTCATGACCATCCCCAATCTCGGCACCGAATCGCTCATGTTCGACTATTCGATCCGGAGGAAAGGGATATGAGAGCGCAACTGTTCAAGAACATTTCCGCTCGGGTGGACGAACGGGCGAACGGGCGAACAGGGGCTTTTTGCTCCCCACCCCCCCATCTCCCTTTCACCCCCACCCAAAAATCGGGTTCCGCCCTCATCATGGTGCTGGCGGTGGTGGTGGTGCTGGCGGTGTTGATCACGGGCTTCGGTTCCAACATGAAGGGCGAGGTGAAGGCGGCCGGCGGCCACTATGAAGAGGCGCTCAACTTCCAGCTGGCCCGTTCGGCCGTTGCCCTCGCGCGCATGGAGCTCAACCGCAAGAACACCACCCTCTATTCCGACGACTTTGGCAACGCCTTCTTCATTGCGGGCAAAGAGGACTACGAATCGCAGATCGAGGAAATGATGCTGTACCGCCAGGGGCTGGAAATCGGGCGCGGCCTCGCTTCCTACCGCATAATCCACAAGCCCAATGCGCTCGATCCCAACGAGGTGAGCCAGAACGACTGGCACCGCCTGCTGGAAGTGGCCTGCGGCATCGAAGAGGGCGAGGAGCGCAACGCACTGGTCGATGCCTTCCACGATTGGATCGATTCCGACAACCTCACGCGCGCCAACGGGGCCGAGGAGGAGTTCTACCAGGATCTGGACCGGCCGCGCCACGTCAAGAACGGGCCGCTCTCGAACTACGAGGAAATCCTGCTGGTCCATGGTTTCACGCCGGAAATGCTCTATGGCTACAACAATCCGGTGCGCATCGAAGACAACATTATGGTAGGCGGAGGGCTGCTGCGCTACTTCATCGGCGACAACTCGCCCGAGGCGCGCGCTTCCCGCAAATACATCGTCGATGGCATATTGCCCTCCGAGCCCTCGCGCCGCCCGGAGGACGCGCAACGCTTCCGCCAGGTGCAGCAAAAGCCCGAGCAGCTCCACCTGGTTGCCCAGGGCTTCGTTCCCGACGACCCCTTCCATGGCGAGGAAGACGACTTCAACGAGGTCGAAGCAGACGAACAGCTCCCGGAACCGGTCTATCAATCGCGTCACATCATCCTCATGCGGTTGGAGCAGTCGAAGGATGCCTACCGCATCGGCGACCTGCTCGAAAACGCCGCCGCCGAAACCATCGAGCGCATTTTGGCCTACGGAATCCCCGAGGAGGATCTATGATGAAATTTTTACCACCCAGACTCGAAGGGGACGAAGAAACGCCCCGTTCCGCAGCAGTAGGTTTTGTGGAACTTGGAATTCTTCTGGGACGATCCATTCACTTAACACGTAAAAACAGGCGAAGCCTATGAGTGCAAAATCAACCTTGTGCATCCTGTTCCGGGACGAGACGGTGGATGCCGTTTTCGTGGACCGGACCCTGCTGGGTGCGCAAATCAAATTCATGGAGCGGCTACCGCGCGACGAGCTCGTGTTCGGGAACGTTGCCGAGCGGATGAAGTCGGTCGAAAAGACCCCGGCGCGCGTACTGCTTTGCGTCCCGCGCGACCTGGCGATGCAGCGAACACTGCGCTACCCCGCCATGGCGCCGGCCGACATTGCCAACATGATCCAGTTCGAGGCCACGCGCCACGTTCCGCTGGCCGAGGCCGACCGTACGCTGGCCTGGGCCGCCGTGGAGGCGGTGGAGGAAAAGCAGGTCGTGCTCAACCTGGTTGCGGCACGCGATGCCGACATCCGCGAGCTGGTCGACCGTTTTGAGCAGGCCGGGGTGCCGATCGACGAGGCGCTGCCCTTCAGCGCCGCCGTATATCCCGTTCTGGGAACCGCTCCAACCCTGCTGGCGATTTCCGATGCCCGGCACGTGGAGCTCTGCCTCTATGGCGGCGGGCAGCTGCAGGATTCGCAGGTGCTGCCGGTCAATGCGCCCGGCTTCAGCCCCGCGCGGGTGCTCACGGCCGCGCGCCAGATGGCGGCCAAGAACAAGGGCTGGCTGGGCATGGAGGGGATCGCGCGCGTGTTGCTGACCGGCCCCGCACCGCTGGAGGTCGATCTCGGAACCGCGTTCGGGCTGCAGGCCCAGCCCTTGGAAGCGCCGATCGAGTTCGCCGCGCTCGAAGAGCCTTTGACCGATGCGTTGCTCGCGGCCTCGACCGAGCTGCCCATGGATTTGAACCTGGTCGAGCATTCGGCCCGCAAGGTGCCGATCAGCAAGCGTACGGTCCTGACCGCATCGCTCTGTGCGCTACTGGCGATCGAGCTCATCGCCTGGGTCGGCTTCAAGACCGCCGCCCCGGCCGTGCAGCGCAAGCGGGTGGCCGAGGAGATTTCCAAGGTGCGCCGCCGCGCCGCGCCCATCCAGCGCATGAAGGATAAAAACCGCGAAATGCGCAAACAACTCTACCGGCTCGACGAAATTTGCAGCTCGCACGTCAGCGCCATGCAGATTTGGGGCGGGCTGAGCGAGCTGCTCCCCGAAGACACCTACCTGCAGATGGCCTATTATAAAAACGGACTGCTCTCCTTCCGGGGTTCCTCGAAAGAACCCGACCTCCTGCCGGAACGGCTGATGGCCTCCCCCTTTGTCGAGGCGATCAGCAAGTCGGAAATTGGCAAGAAAGAGGGCGACTACCACTCCATTAGCATGAGCGTTACACTGAGGAACCGTGATGAAGAAACCGACATTTAGAATCTCGCGCCGCGAAAAGATCTACCTGATCGCCGGCGGGATTGCCCTGCTGGTCGGGGGGGGGGTCTACCCTGCGCTCAAGGCCGCTTCCGCCTTCCGCGAGGAGCAGGTTGAAGCCCTCCACGACGAAATCGCATTGCTCGAGGATTTGAACGGATTGCTGGTCGATGCCCGCGCCATCCAGCAGGAGAACGAAATGCTGCGCGATGCGCTCAAGGGGGCCGACGAGCTGCTCTTCCCGCCCGTGGAAAACCAGATCATGATGCAGACGAAGATGATCAAGCTGCTCAACGACATGGGGCCCGACCTCGATCTGGAGGTGACCGCCGGCCGCTCCTCGATCGACGATTCGGCCACCCAGATCAACCTTTCCGTCCGCGGCCGCGGCCGCTACCCCGAAATCCTCAAGTTCCTGCACCGAATGGAAACCTATCGACCGCTCATCCTGGTCGATTCGATGTCGCTGATGGCGCCGAAACCCAAGAAGCCGAAGGATTCTTCCGGTAAAACAAAGAAAGCGCCCGAAAAGACCAAGGATCCGAGCATGCAGTTCCGGTTGTCGATCCAGATCCACACGCGCGCCGGAGAGGAGGGGGGGGCATGATCAAATTACCCGACATTTCCAAATATCTGGTGCCCGCCCTGGGGGTCGCCTGCGTCGGCGGGGCCCTATTGGCGGGCTCCGGCATGCGCCCGCCGGTCGGGCTGGAGCCGACCGATGCGGCGGAGGCCGCCGAGGCACGGGTTCCGAAAGACCTGGTGCTCAGCGGCTACATCCCCACCATGGAGCAGGTTGTGGCCAAGCACCTGTTTGTGCCCGAGCGCGTGGCCACCGGAGAAAACGCCTTCCCCGACCTGTTGGTCAAGGGCGTCTATGTGGGCGAAACCCAGCGCAATGCCGTCTTTTCGCTGAAGTCCAAGCCCGAGGCCAACCTGCGCGTTTGGCAGGGCGACGAAGACGCGGCGATGGCGCAGGTGACAGACGAACGCGACCCGCGCCAGCCGATTGTGGATTTTCTCAGCGAATGGCATATTAAATCGATCGACTTTGCCGGGGTCACCCTCGAGCAGGCCATCACCGGCGAGGTGGAAACCTACGAGGTGGACTACAAACCGCTGAAGCACGCCAAGGCGAGCGCCGGGGCAGGCTATGGCCAGGGCTATCTGGACGAAGCAATCTCCGTTGCCGCAAAGACTTCTGCGGGCAAGCCCGCTTCGGCTTCGCAGCCCGCGAAATCGCAGGCCCCCCCGGGGGGTAGCACCCAGGCGATTGCCGGGCGCGTTGGCCAATACATGCAACGCCTTTCCCCCGAGCAACGCCAGCAGTTCATGCAGCAGCTCCAGAAGCAAAACGCCGCCTCCGCCAAGAAAAACGGCGAATCTTCGCAACAGAACAACAACGGAGGTTCGTCCGGCAAGAAGTCCGACGGCAAGAAAAGCGGCGGGGGTGGAAGTGGCGGCGGCGGTTCCGGTGGTGGCACCCGGCGCAGGTAGCCACGAATTTTCCAACCTTTGAAGGTGGAAAAGCTTAGGCCAATCCCTAATATTCCCCCTCTTTCGCAGAGGCGGTGTATTTTGACCGCAAAGACACGAAGACAGGTTCTTCGTTTCTTTGCGTCTTCGCGATCATTCATTTTTGAACGGAGCAGGTAGGATGAGAGAAGAGTATCCATTTAACGACATTGAAACCAAGTGGCAGCATTTCTGGGACGAGAACGGCGATTTCAATACCGATCTGGCGGCGGCGGAAAATCCATACTACTGCCTGATGATGTTCCCGTATCCGTCGGGCAAGCTGCACGTCGGCCACGGCCGCAACTACATCATCGGCGATGCCGTTGCGCGCTATAAGAAGATGCAGGGCTTCGACGTGCTCACGCCGATGGGGTGGGACTCGTTCGGGCTGCCCGCCGAAAACGCCGCCATCAAAACCGGCACGCCGCCCGCCGAATACACCGCCGCCAACATTGCCACCATGAAGGAGCAGCTCCGCGCCTGGGGCTGCATGTATGACTGGGACAAGGAGGTCACCTCCTGCATGCCGGACTACTATCAATGGACGCAGTGGCTCTTCCTCCAGTTCTACAAAAAAGGCCTCGCCTACAAGCAAAATTCCAATGTCAACTGGTGTCCCTCCTGCGCCACCGTGCTCGCCAACGAGCAGGTCGTCGACGGCGCGTGCGAGCGCTGCGATTCCGAAGTCGACCAGAAATCGATGGACCAGTGGTTCTTCAAAATCACGGACTATGCCCAGCGCCTGCTCGACGACCTCGACACGCTCGATGGCTGGCCGACCCGCGTGAAGACCATGCAGAAAAACTGGATCGGCCGTTCTGAAGGCGCCGAAATCGATTTCCCGATCGTGCCGCGCGAAGACGGGGCAGGGGACAACACCGATAAAATTTCCTGCTACACCACCCGCGTCGACACCATCTACGGCTGTACCTATATGGCACTGGCTCCCGAACACCCTGAGCTGAAAAACCTGGTTAAAGGCCTGCCGCAGGAAGAAGAGGTGCTTGAATTCATCAAGGCCAGCTCCAAGCTCACCAACCTCGATCGTGAAGCCGATGAAGTGGAAAAGGAAGGCCGCTTTACCGGCCGCTACCTGATCAACCCCTACAACGGCGAACAGATTGAGCTTTGGGTGGGTAACTACGTCCTCATGTACGGCACCGGCGCGGTAATGGCCGTTCCGGCGCACGACACGCGCGACTTTGCCTTTGCCAAAAAATACGACCTGCCCATCAAGCTTTCCATCCAGAACCCGGAAGGCACGCTCGTGCTGGCCGAAATGGAAGACGCCTACACCGAAGACGGAACCTGCGTCGACTCCGGCGACTTTTCCGGCATGGACAACCGCGAAGCGATCAAGGCCATGATTGCGCTGGCCGAGGAAAAAGAATTCGGCAAAGGAAAAATCAACTTCCGCCTGCGCGACTGGCTGATTTCGCGCCAGCGCTACTGGGGCGCACCGATTCCGATGGTCTACTGCGCCGACTGCGGCATGGTGCCCGTTCCCGAATCCGAGCTGCCCGTGCTGCTCCCGACCGATGTCGAGTTCAAGGCCGAGGGCGAATCGCCGCTCAAGGGCTCTGAAGCCTTCATGAACTGCCCGTGCCCGAGCTGCGGCAAGCCCGCCACCCGCGAGTCCGATACGATGGATACGTTCGTCGACTCCTCCTGGTACTTCCTGCGCTACCTCAGCGCACAGGATTCAACCCAGGCCGTCGATTCCGCCATCACCAACAAATGGATGCCGGTCGATCAATATATCGGCGGCATCGAGCACGCCATCCTGCATCTGCTCTACGCGCGCTTCTTCACCAAGGTGGTGAAGGATCTCGGCCTCATCGATTTCGACGAGCCGTTCAAGCACCTCTTCACCCAGGGCATGATCTGCAAGAAGGGCCCCGACGGCAACCTGCACAAAATGTCAAAGTCCAAAGGCAACGTCGTCAGCCCGGAAGAGCTGCTGTCAACGTATGGCGCCGACACCGTCCGCCTCTACACCCTCTTCATCGGCCCGCCCGAAAAAGAAGCCGAATGGCAGGATTCCGGCGTCACCGGCGCCTTCAAATTCCTCAAGCGCATCTGGCGCAGCGTGGCGCTCAACAAAGCACTTCTTGTAGAAGCGACGCCCTCGTCGCTTGACTTGTCGGCCATGGCCGATGCCGAGCGCGACCTCTATCGCAAAACCAACGAGACGATCCAGCAGATTACCCGCGGGCTCGACGGCGCCTTCACCTTCAACACCGCCATCGCCGCCATCATGGAACTGATGAACGCCATCGACCACTTGAAGATCTCGGACGCCTCTTCCACCTCCGCCAAGGCGGTCTTCCGCGATGCCATGGTTAACGTTGTCCTGCTCATTTCGCCCTTCGCGCCGCACATTGCCGAAGAGCTGTGGGTTGAGCTCGGCCACGAAGCCGGCATCATGAATGCCGACTGGCCGACCGTGAACGAAGAGGCCCTCAAGCGCGACGAGCTCGACATGGCCGTACAGGTCAACGGCAAAGTCCGCGACCAGATCAAGGTTTCCGCCACCGCTTCCAAGGAAGAGATCGAAGCCGCCGCCATGGCCTCCGAAAAGATCCAAACCTGGCTCGAAGGCAAAACCATCCGCAAAGTCATCGTCGTCCCCGGCCGCCTGGTCAACATTGCGGTTTCGTAAAAAGAAGAGGGCTTCCAATCATTGGTAGCCCTCGCTGTATCTCTATTTCCTCTTCTTTGGTTTTTCAACCACCGTGGTTCGAGGATGCTTCTTTGCGAAGTTCTTCGTCACGTATCGGCCAGAGATCGCTGACCTTGCTTTGCCTTTTGCATTAGCCATTTTAGTTCTCCACTAAATTTCCGCCTAGGAGCGATACTCCTAGACGGAGTTTCATGATTACGCTTTCACTAGGATCGGAAAGCAGCGGGAATTCACTGGGTACTTACGTTTGCCAGTTTTCGGATCCGTAATATACGGTCGGAAAATCAGCTTGTACCCAGGTGGAACTTCGATGCGTTTGGTAGCCATTTTAGACCTCCTGTGTTCTGGGATTGCGATTGACGCAGGAGGGTTCTTAAGGTAGACCTTAAGCATAGTTCGATTGGCTTACGCCTGCGTAGGTTGATTACGCTCATGAAAACTTGGCCACAAGTTTTCCGAGCCCGACAGGGGATGTTGATAGTTACAGCTATCAACATCCCTTTTTTATCATCCAAATGGTATTTCAATAGGTACATCCTTTGGTTTGATGGGAACTAGTACTACTTCAAAGTCGCTGTTTGAGAAATCCATGCTGTATTCTACAACCTCGTGAGGAATTTTGTCGGCTAATGCCTTGGAATTAATAACGAGAGTTTTATTTTTCGTAGATGGTGATGTTACTCTCAAACTCCCACCTTTTGTAATTGCTACCATTTCTGTATCAGAATCGTAGAACATATCTACTGTGTCATCTTTGTTATATGTCACATGTTTGATAGCCATTTCGGCAACACCTGCGGATGAAATCCTGAGAACTCCTCCCGTTTTCGTTTTTTTAAATCTTGCAGAGTAACCTTTACTAGATGATCTGGTGCTCTCTATTTTCTCGAAACCCATCGTAATCTCCTTAAATTCGAGTGGATCATTTCATTATTAGCGTATGCTCGCAATTAAAAAATTTTAAAATCGAAGAACCATGCGTCACCCATCTTGGTATTTACGCATTTTCACATTTTAATCGTCGTATTGTCATGGTCAGGAAAAAAGCAATTGAAGCGGGGATGGTTTGTTGGGGGTGAGGATTTCCGAAAAAGGTTGGCTCTTCAGTTGCCGGATCGAACGGATAATCTGCGTGGAGAGCAGAGGAAGGCGCATGATGAGGCGGAGGCAGAACGGTTGTTGCAGCGGGCGTTGTCCGAATTACGATTGAGTGAGTCGGACCTGTTGGGAATGAAAAACAACCGGCCGGAAAAGCAGGCCGTGGCTTGGTTGATGAAAAAATCTACAACGGTTACAGGAGTCTGGATTGCAGATCGTCTGAAAATGGGTTCCCGGGCCAATATATCCCGCGCCTTATCTGCTCTAAGCAATGAGGTTGATGAAGTGCGAAAAGAACTAAAGCAGAAGATGACGCAATGTGCGGGCTGACCCCTATTTCGGGCTGACCCCTATTTCCTATTTGTGCGGGCTGACCCCTATTTGACCCCTATTTGCCTATTTTGCGGGCTGACCCCTATTTTGGTCATCTGTCTGATCAACCAAACCAACTTTCTGCTCGATCAGCAGATTGCCGCGCTTGAAGAGCAGTTTGTTACCGAGGGCGGTTATAGCGAAAAGCTTGCGGCGGAACGGTTGAAGGAGCGGCAGGAGCACAAAGCCACCGATCCGGTTCCCGACTGCCCGAAATGCGGAAAGCCGATGGTCTTGCGCACCGCGAAAACCGGGAAGACCGCGGGGCATCAATTTTGGGGCTGCTCCGCCTATTCCGACTGCAAGGGTGTGGGTGAGGTTTAGGCCGCCCCCGGCTGCATTCGAAAAAACGACATTCTTTAATCCGCATTCTTAATTTCCTGCCCCATGTACTGCTTCCGATATTCCTTGGGCGAGACGCCCATGATATTGCGGAAGTTGCGAATGAAGAGGGAGAGTGGTCGTAGAAGCCGCAGTCGAGCGCAATGGCGGAAATTTTGTACAAAACAGGCGAGTTTTGAATCTGACAGTGACGAATCTGCCTGTCCAGGGCAGGCTCCGGCAGGCAGACCCCAACCTTGGCAAACCCCCGGACCTTACACCTTATGCCCCCAAACGGCCTCTCGGGGCGAGTAGCCCAATCGCTGGAAAAGCGATTTCCCATCAATTTCTCGAAAGGTTTCCGGCTTAGGCGCGAACATTGGCACAAAGGAGTTACTTATGGGCATTCATCGAAAAATCTTACTCACCGGCGCAACCGGATATGTAGGTGGAAAACTACTCAAAAGGCTCGAAGCATTGGGTCATGAGATCAACTGCCTGGCCCGTGATCCCCACAAAATTAACGAAGCGGGATCGAGAACTCAAATATTCCGGGGCGATGTGCGAGACCGGGATAGTATGACCGAGGCCTTCGAAGGCGTGGACACGGCCTATTATCTGATTCATTCACTCAGCGATAAGAAAAACTTTGAGCAGCACGAGAAAGAGGCTGCCCGGAACTTTGCCGATGCCGCCCGCGTAAGCGGCGTTAAACGCATCATCTATCTTGGCGGGCTCGGGAATGAAGCCGGTGGACTTTCCCCGCATCTGCAAAGCCGTCAGGATGTGGGACGCATCCTCCGCTCCTCGGGCCTATTAACCATCGAGTTACGCGCCTCAATTGTCCTGGGAGCCGGTAGCCTTTCCTTTGAAATGATCCGTGCGCTCACGGAGCACCTGCCCTTTATGGTGATGCCCAAATGGGTGTCCGTGAAAGCCCAGCCCATCGGCATCCGTGATTTACTGGATTACCTCGTCCAATCCATGGATCTGGAGGTTTCAAGCAGCCAGGTGCTGGAAATCGGCGGAGCCGACCGGGTTTCGTACCGCGAGCTCATGGAAGAGTATGCGCTACAGCGGGGTCTCAAACGAACAATGGTTCCCATCCCCCTCCTCACTCCATGGCTCAGCAGCCATTGGCTGGGCCTGATTACACCACTCTATGCGGCGATCGGACGCAAACTGATTGAGAGCATCCGCAACCCCACGGTGGTGGAGGATTATTCCGCCCTGCAGCTTTTCGACATCAAGCCCGGGGGAATACCCGAAGCCATTGCCGAAGCGATCTCCGCCGAGCAGGAAGAGTTCGCACAGCCCGACTGGCTCGAAAAGGTATTGGTGCGTTGGGGCTCCACACCCCACCGGGTATTACACGACAAAAACCGGCTCATCGATCACCGTTGCACCAATGTGGCCAGCACACCGGACAACCTGTTCAAAACCGTGTCCTCCATTGGTGGATCCAACGGGATGTTTGCCTGCAGCACACTATGGGGCATACGGGCGTGGTTGGACAGGCTCGCCGGCGGCGGTAACATACAGCGGCCACGAACCGGGAATGAGCCCCTTGCCGAGGGCGATGCCGTAGACTTTTTCCGGATCGAGCATGTGGATCCCAACCGGCGAATCCGCCTGAAGACCGATATGAAGCTGCCCGGTTCCGCCTGGCTTGAGTTCCTGATCCAGGAAACCGACCGCGGAACCCAACTGCACCACGCGGTCATCTACGAACCCAAGGGATTCAGCGGTCGCTTATACTGGCTCCTCACCTATCCCGCCCACGCCATGGTCTTCCGCGGCATGCACAAGGCCATCATGCGTGAAGCCGAGAAACACGAGGAATTCCCCGGCGCCATTGCCGCCTGACCTCATTCCAAAAAACAACCCACATTGACGACATGAATATTTTTGTACTCGACCGGGATATCGAAACCTGCGCGCAAAACCACTGCGACCAACATGTGGTTAAGATGATACTTGAAAGCGTGCAGCTGCTCTGCACGGCCTTGAACAAAAAAGGGTTCGAGACGCCGTACAGATCGACGCACAGCAAACACCCCTGTGTGCTGTGGGTGGAGTCCTCCTACGACAACTTCATGTGGCTCGTCCAGCTCACCACCCTACTGAACCAGGAATACCGATACCGCTACGGGAACGAAAAAGACCACGCATCGATCGCCGTTCTTCAGCAGATCGAAGGCATGGAATACGCCCGCGCCGGGCTGCAACCCTTTGCCCAGGCCATGCCCGATCAATACAAGGTCCCCGGCAATGCCGTGGCGGCCTACAGGCGTTTCTACCGCGCCGAAAAAATGCGGTTCGCCACCTGGACCCGACGTCCAGCACCCGCATGGATCAATGCAAGCCTGTAAGGTCTCGCCGGCAGAACCGAACCGTTTAAAATCGAACAAAGGATTAGCCATGAACAATGAAAACATAATCGGAAAGCTCAACCAGGATCTGGCCAACGAACTCAGTGCCATCACCCAATACTTGACCTATGCCGCCAAGGTCAGCGGCCCCTACCGCCCGCAACTCATGCAGTTTTTCCTCGCCGAGGTGCCCGATGAGCAGCTACACGCCCAGTATCTCGCCAACAAGGTTGTGGCACTCGGCGGGGAACCCACAACCATAGCCAGCCCGGTTGCCGAAGCCCACTCGAACCGGGAGATGATGGAGGCCGTCCTGGCAGCCGAAATCACCGCCGAAAAAAGCTATACCCAACGCGCACGCGAAGCCGAGGAATTCGGCGACAAAGCCCTCGCGCTTCAATTGGAAGACATGGTTCGTGATGAAGCAGGGCACAAAGAGGAGATCCAACGGATCCTGAAAGACTGGCCACTCTAAGCGATCGGTGTACGTAAGCGGATGGATCGAGCCAGGTAAGGCTCTTACCACCCAACGCCGTTGCGTGGTGATCGGGAATATCCCGCAGATCTATCACGGCGTTCATGGCGGTATACTCAATCCAGATCCTTCTCATACAGAATGGCAACATCTTGAAAATCGGTGACCATGTCGAAGCGCTTAATCTTTACTTCAATCATCGCCACCGACGGGGTTCGTGCAAACTCCGCCATATGGGGATGCTTCGAGAGAAACAGATCCAGCGACGCCTGCCGGTCGGCGTCGTCCACTTCACGTGCGCTACCGGTAATGCTTACGGCCATCGCCTGCGTGATGTCGCCCCCCTGATTCGAGCTGTTGTGAACCAGTAGCGTAACATTCGGGTTACCCTGGAGGTTGGTATATTTTCGCGTTGCCTTCGGGGTGCAGAGAAGTAGCGTGCGCAGGGAAGCGTTGGCGGAAAAGGCGACGAGGCAGGAGTGTATGCCGTCTTCCGTCTGCGTGGACAATACGGCGAATCGCTGGTTGGCCAGCAACCGGGCCAGGGAGGACTTGCGCTCTTCAAGGGTGGTCATGTGCAGTTAACCTTTGACTATCATTCATGTTTTCGTCGACTGATCAGCCTCAATCATCGGCACTTCGGCGGGGTAAGTCAATGGATCGATTCGTGTTTCATCCCCGCTGAAACCCGTTGAGCAGCCACGCCAGGCTCCAGGCGGCGGTGCGGATCCAGTTGGTGTGGATCAGGCGGTCTGTCCAATCCGGTGTGTTGCCTAGGAGCTGGAGTTTGCGATGGCAGGGAACCGATAGCGTGAAGGTGGTGAGCCAGGCGGTCGCAACCGCAACCGCGCTGGCCACAGCTGCCGGGGACGGTGCATGTATGCATTGAAACGCAATGATGCCGGCCTGAAGCAGCATGGGCGGAATCACGATGAACGAAAATGTTCGCATATAACGGTGATGCCAGTCGATGAAGCGCGCCCGCTCGATGGCTCTGAAGGCGGGATAGATCACCAGCTGCACCAGCCAGATCACCATGAGCATGGCGGTGTCCATAACAAGCCGGAGTATCGATAATTCGTTCATCGTCATGCAGGGAGTTTACCGCGGGGCTTTACTCCAGCAAGGTTGAAATGGCGGCAGTGCAGATGCCGGAAAATAAGCTGTAATGTTCCCGGCCGCCAAACGAACAAAAAACATGAGAACTATACTGATATATGGAGCGGACGGTGGAATAGGATCGGCGTTGGCAAGGAAACTGACCTCGGAAGAGTGCCGTCTGATTCTGACGGCTCGAGATGAAAAGCGCTTGCAGGTTGTTTCCGATGAAACCGGCGCTGACTGCATCACGGGCGATGTCTGCAATCCTGATTCCTTCTCGGACATCATGGCGTATGCCGGAGACCGACTTGATGGACTGGCGTATTGCGTGGGAACCATCAACCTAAAGAGTTTGTCACGATTGAATGAGACCGATTACCTGAATGATTTTCGGATTAATGCGCTGGGGGCTGCCCTGGCCGTGCAGGCGGCGATCAAGGCGATGCAACAAGCGGCGAAACCGCCGGCATCAGTTGTTCTCTTTTCGAGCATTGCGGCCACCACGGGGTTTCCGATGCATGCTTCGGTGGCCATGGCCAAAGGGGCGTTGAATGGATTGGTTGTTTCACTGGCGGCCGAACTCGCGCCGTGTATACGGATCAATGCCATTGCGCCATCGCTCACGCAAACGCCGTTATCGGCCGGGTTGCTGTGCAACGATCAAGTCGTCCGATCCATCGCAGGGATGCATCCGCTGAAGCGGCTGGGAGACCCCGAAGAGGTGGCCGCGATGGCCGCCTTTCTCCTATCGCCGGCGAGCAGCTGGATGACTGGACAGGTGATCGGGCTCGATGGCGGCCGTTCAGCGGTTGGAAATATGACTTAATGCCGGAGAAAACCATGAATATTCAAAACATCGATCGACTGGTCCGGCGTGCGATGAGAGCGGTCGGCGAGCCGGCGGCGAGGTGTTCGCTGTTTGTGGTTTTTTTCTGGTTCGGTATCCTCAAGCCGCTGGGCGTGTCCTCTGCGGAGCCGCTGGTGCTCAAAACCGTGGACTGGATGCCGTTGCTCTCGCCCGTTCAGTGGCTGGCCGTGATCGGTTGGTGGGAAATGGCCATCGGCCTCTTCTTCCTGACGCGCAAAACCACCAGGCTGGCCATCGCGCTTCTGTTTCTGCAAATGACCGGAACATTCATGCCCCTGTTTATTCTTCCCGAGATTACCTTTCAGCCCAATGGGGTGCCGTTCCTTCCCTCCCTGGAAGGGCAGTACATCATAAAGAATATCATTATCATTTCCGCCGCGTTGGTGATCGGCGGAAACCTGAGGGGGTACCCGCAATCAGGTAATCACTCAGCAGCGGCTTGGTAAAAGGGTCGAAAAGCGGGCGCAAAAATGGAGAACCCATTTTCTGGGGCGTGTACTTGGAAAATGAGCCTCCATCGGGAGGCGCATTTCCTACGGCATGATGATGCCGGATCCTAGATCTTGAACCGGCGGCGGACAAAGAGCACCGCGACACCAAATGCCGCAATCAAACTCAGCGTGGCCGGTTCCGGAATAACGACAACCTGTAGGCTGCCATCCTGGAAGTAGGCGCTCTTGCCATCACCCAGGTCGTAGGCATTGCCGCTGCCGATGTTCTCGAAACCGCTAGTGAACACGGTTGCGGTTTCATCGATCAGCGTGTAGGTGCCATCCGCCGTAGCCGAAGAGATGCCTAGCAGGTCGTCGATGCCGAAGGTGCTGTCGAGGGTGACCGTGCCGGCCACTGAAAGCCCGATGTCGTCCCCGTCGAAGACGAATCCCGCGCCGGCGTGGAGGGTGAGGTCTCCGTCGAGCGAACCGTTGCCGCCGATTGCCCCGCCGGCGAGAACCTCGGTCAACCCCACGAAGGTGTTGTCGCCCCCAAGGAGGATTTCCCCGGTGAGTTCAAGATTTGCGCCGGCATCGATGCCGCTGATGGTTCCGTCATAGGAGCCGCCGCCAGCCAGCGATTCGAGTCTCAGCTTCCCGCCGCCGTAGCCAAAGGAGTTGGTGAAAGCAATATCGCCGTTGAAGGTGTTGTTGGCGTTGTTCAGGACAATGAACCCGCTGTCGCCGTCGATGGTCAGGGTTCCGGAGCCGGAAACGGCGCCTTCGACGGTCACGTTCTTGCCCCAGCCCGCCATCATGCGCCCACCGCCGGAACCGATGACGAGGTTGTTGTTGAGTGTTTGCACGTTGTCGTTGTTTTTCAACCGGGCACCGTTATTGAGGGTGACATCGCCGGTTCCCAGAACATCCGCACCGTTATCCTTCGAAGCGCCCAAGCCCACATGGATGCCATCGAGGGTGACGGCTCCCGACAGGGTGTTGTCTTTGGTTGTGATTAAGGTGGTGCCGCCGATAAGGTTCAATTCTCCCGAGCCGGAGAGGGTGGATCCCGTCATGGTCATCGGCCGGTTGCCCGTATGGATCGTACCGCCGGTTCCGTTCAGTTGAAGGTTGCGGCCCGTGAGATTGAGGTCGGCATTGTTGGCCTCCAGCCTTCCGCCATCCTCGAGGATCAGGTTGGCCGTTCCACTGTCGAGGGCGATACTGTCCGACTTGATAGAGAGGAGTGCGCTGGCTCCGTTAAGGTGGACATCGCCGGTAAAGGTGGCGGAGTTGTCGGAGTCCATATAGACCTTTTGGCCGTTCCCGTCGGCGATGGTAAGGGTTCCGGCGCCGTTGAAGATGGTGCTGTCGCGGAGGCTCAAATAGCCGCCGGAGGCATACATCGTGGCGCCGCCTGCGCCCACCGTGATATTCCGGCTGAAAAGGCTCACGGTTTTGCTGAGGGGAGCCAAGGTTCCGCCATCAATGGTGATGTCGCCCGAACCGAGGGCATCGTTATGCCGGATCCGAACCGTTGCGCCGTCGTTAATGGTGGTTCCGCCTTCATAGGTATTGGCACCGCCATTCAGGGTGAGCGTGTTGGTGCCCGTTACGGTCAAACCACCGGTTCCGCCGATTCCACCCGTGAAGGTGCTGCTGGCGCCGGTGCCGCCCACGGTCAGGTTCTTTGCTCCAAGCACGACGGAGGATCCAGACGCGCCGGCGAGTGAGCCGATGGTTTCCCCGGCCGCGGTGATGCCGGAAATATCGAAGGAGGCTCCCGAGGCGCCTACGTTCACGGCGGTCGTGTCGGAGAGAGAGCCGCCGCCGCTTAGTGCCAGGGTTCCCCCGGAAACGGTGGTGCCGCCGGAGTACGTGTTTGCTCCCGTCAGCGTCTGCGTCCCGGCTCCCTCCTTGATGAAATTCACCTTCCTGTTACTCGCCTGTTCCGTGATTGTACCGTCGAAGGTGCCCGAGCCCCCGTCGACCCCCACATGCAAATCCGTCGAAACCCCATATGACGTATGGGTTATGGTTCCACTTCCGGTAAGGGCATCCACTTTGACCGCTGTGCCATCCCAGATATCGAGGGTGCCGTCCACATTCATGTCCGCCAGATTGTTGTCCCAGTTGATCCCCGACCAACCGCCGTTTCTGAGTTCGGCGCCGGATTGGATATCGATCAGGGCATCCGAGCCCAGCTCCAT
Organism: Pontiella desulfatans; assembly: GCF_900890425.1. Classification (NCBI taxonomy): domain Bacteria; kingdom Pseudomonadati; phylum Kiritimatiellota; class Kiritimatiellia; order Kiritimatiellales; family Pontiellaceae; genus Pontiella; species Pontiella desulfatans. The sequence goes on from NZ_CAAHFG010000004.1 coordinate 450,526, forward strand.
GTTGACTTTGCGTCCATTTGAGGCCGCTCCGAGCAGGCCTCCGGTGAGGCGCAGGGTTCCGGTGCCGTTGATGGTGGAGGTGCCGGTGGCCCAGGTGTTGTTCCCATCCAGATTGAGCACCGCGCCGGCAGCGATCGAATAGTCGCGGGCCGTTCCGGAGAACGCATCTCCCTGCAGCTTCAATTCCCCTTCATCGATGGCCGTGGTGCCGGTGTAGGTGTTTGCACCAGTCAAAACCAACATGCCGACCCCGTCTTTGGTCAAACCCGATGTCCCGGCGATTTCCGCGCTTATCGTTGCCCATCGTTGGTTGCTGCCGGACAACGCGCCCAGCTGGTTGACGGTGATGGTTGGCGTGGTGCCGGCCAAGGTCAGGACATTCGCTGCATTGCCATTGTTATCCAACGTCCAATGTCTTCTCGAACCCGATACATCTGGGATGGTGTCGCCGAAAACCAGATTCCCAATGATGCGCGCCGTATCCATATGCACGAGGTTGTCTTCGGTTAGGTCAAGGGTGTTGAAATTGGCGGTAAAGCCGGAACCGTCCGCAACCGAGCCTCCCGACCAGTTTGCCGAATCACTCCAGTTCCCGCCACTTGCGACATTGGTATATGTTCCATCCGCGCCCATGGATGGGAACACCAACGCCATGAGGGCTGCGACGCTAAGGATTTTCTTCATCACTTCTCCTTTTCTCGGCTTTCTTTATCCCTGACAAATAAAAAGTACCCTTTCACTCAGCCACGAAGCACCCGCGCATTGGCGACAATCCTTCTACTGAGATCATTAACAACTACTCCTCGATGTCCGAGAAAGCAAACGTTAGCGTAAAAAAATATGTGCATACGCATGTACGGGAATTCCCATCGGGGAACGGCTTGGTTTTTGGTAAAGCTCAGGCTCCGGATTTCTTAAGCTCGGCCATCAGCGCCACGAGATGTTCGCGCTCCTGTTCGATGATGCCGTCCAACGCCTGTTGGGTGGGTTCATCGGCAACCACCTTTTTGAGGCCTTCATAAAACAGGATGGCCTGCTTTTCCAACTCGGTGCCGGTGCGCAGGATATCGGCCACGCTGTCGGCGGCTGTCAGTGCGGCTGTGGCGGTGGGCGAACCCTCCACGCGGTACCCGGAAGCAATGGCCTCGAGGTACATGGCACCTTCGGCCTGTAGCTCCTTCGCACCGCCCGTTGGTGCGGCCGAGCGCATGTTTTCGAACTTGGCTTTATGCCCGTCCTCCATGGCGGCCAATTTGGAGAATACGCCCGTTTCGGCGCCGTGCAGCTCATCGGCCTTGCGGTAGAACTTTCCCGCATTGTCTTCGATCTGTACTGCAATCGCGAATACTTCGTCCAGACTTACCAGATTAACCATTTCCCGCTCCCCGTCGTTTTGCGGGAACCGTTTTCGGCCGACACGGGCGCACGTCCGTCACGATCAGCCAATACCGATTCCCGTCGCCCAAGGCATAGGCAAAAAAGGGAATGAAGTCAAGACGCCTCACCGGGGTTCGCCGAGGGAACCGCATTTTCAACCATCCTTCAAAACCTTGTAAGGATTTCCGGGCGTGTGCGAACAGAAGGCATGAAAGTAAATATGGATAGATTTGGATTGAAAATATGGATGACCGGTGCCGTAACGACTATCGCGTGGATGGGATCTGCATCGGGAAAGAGTGCAATGAATTCGAGTTGGTACGAGGTGAACGACGGCGTCATGGGCGGCCTCTCCCAGAGCCTGGCCGAATACACCGATGAGGGTGACCTCCGGTTTTCAGGAATCGTTTCATTCGAGAACAACGGAGGGTTTGCATCCATACGGAACTCCGCGGGTTTTCTACAGCTCGAGAGATCCGATGGCATCAAACTGCGGGTGAAAGGTGACGGTAAAACATACCAATTCAGGGTACGCACGTCCCGTAAGTTTGATGGGGTTTCCTACAAGCACGCGTTTAAGACGATGAAGGGCGAGTGGAACGAACTCAACCTCAAGTGGTCGGACTTTTCCGCGACTTTCCGCGGCAGGAAAGTGCCGAATGCCCCCAAGTTGGTTCCCGGCGCCATAGAGCAGATCGGTTTCTTGATTGCCGACAAGCAGGAGGGGGCGTTTGCACTGATGGTCAGGGGGATTGAAGCTTTGCCCAAATAGTGATTTGTGGCTTTGCTAAGATAACTTTTTCCACAGACGGTGGGGGGCGGCGAGCAGGTTGCTGGTGATGAGGCGGCAGGTTCTGCGGACGGTACCCTTCAGTTCTTCGGATAGGAACGCGTCGATAATGTCCGCCGTTTCCGTTGCGCGGAGGTAGCCGTAGCTCTTGTGCGGGTTGGCCTCGCGGGTAGTTGAATAGTCGTTGGCAACCCGCAAATCCAACGCCCGTGCTCCACGCGCGTTCGGCCCATAATCGTCGCGGAGTGTTTGGTCGAGCGCCACGTGGTCGCGTGGGTCGGATAGGTTGTACCAATGCGGCCAGATGTTGTCCGGGGTTACGGGGCGCTTCAAATCGGGGTTCCCTTGCTTTTGGTTTTCGAAATTCCGCGCCATGATGGGCGGCAGGCCGAGCGGGGAACCCATGGTGACGAAGGTGTTGATCGCGGTTTTGTTCTCCGGGTTGGAGAGCGTGTCGAACGCGATGATCGATCCCATCGAATGGGTGATCAGCAGGATATCCTTGCGGGCATGTTTTTCGAGCGCCTGAACCAACCGTTCCTGGATCGCGGCCTTTGCGGAGCAATCTTTCTGATCCAGCGTTTGGCAACTGTCCGTATAGTAGGTGTCCAGATCCGAGAAATAGCGCTCCATCATTTTGGCGCTCGCCCCCGGAAAGGTTTCACTCAGGTCTTCCCGCAGGAACCAACGGTCGATGTTCTTTTCCAGGAACCGCAGCAAAGCCAAATAGATGCGTTTGGGTTTTAGGGGCGCGCGGGTGGCGCTCGCCGTATAGGGCTCGCTCAGGAATAGTGGTGCTTCGGGATCCTCCTCCGCAGGGTCGAGCGGGACGGGATACGATATGTCAGCCCAGTGGACCATTTCGAACGGGATCTTTTTCCGGGGTTTGCCGAAGCGCTCCAGCCCTTCATGGATGGCTTGCAGCCAACCCTCTTCAAGCACGTCGGGGGGCGGCTTGTTGCCGAGGCCATGCACCGCAATAATGATCTTCTTCACGCCACCAAACCACCCAGTTGTTCCCGCGTCCAACCCGGCCGGTTGGTCGCCACGCCGTCGATCCCGCCCTTGAACAGCTGCGCGGTTCGGTGGGCATCGTCGACCGTCCAGCAATAGCTTTTCAACTGCCGCGTGCCGCACTCCGCAATGCTGTCCGCATCGAGCTGCGGGATATCCTGGACATTGACGCCATCGAAACCCAGGTGCACGGCTTGTTTGATCCGGTGTTTCAATACGGCCCGTCTTGTCCATGAAGGAAGCCATGAAGGAAATCCAATGAGCCACAATACCTCGAGGTCGGGAAAGGCTTCCCGCGCCGCAATCACCGTCTCCAGATCGAATTCCATCACAACGATCTGCTCGCGGGCAAGTTTGGATGCGGCCAGCACTGCCTTCAAACGGGGCAGGGCGGTCTGGCCAACCTTCACCTCGATGAGGATCCGCCGGTCGGGCGGAACCAGATCCAAAACCTCCGCCAGCGTCGGAATCCGCGCGCCGCCCCACTTCGGTGCCTTCCAACTGCCCGCATCCAGCGCGGCCAGTTCCACCCGCGACAGCGCGGCCACGGCACCCGATCCGTTTGAGGTGCGATCGACCGTTTCATCATGGATCGCCATCAGCTCGCCGTCGCTTGAAAGGTGGATGTCGCACTCCAGTGCATCGGCGCCCTGGTCTAGCCCAAGCTGGAAGGCCTCCAACGTATTTTCCGGCGCCTCATGCGACGCCCCCCGATGCGCGATGATCTGTTGCATGCCGCAGTTTTATACAAATTCGAAACCGCGGGCGACATTTTTACGGTCGTGGTTGGGCATCGTAGCGTCGGTTCGCAGAACCGCGACCTCTGTGTCGTCCTGTGTTTGGGCAGGACGGCTGCCCCCTCGGCCCAACCGATTGCAAGAGCGTGGTGGAGGTTTGACGTTGCCTGAGGAATAGATGAAACTGTGCGGGAAAACTTATGAGGGGACAGAATGGAAAAGCTAATTGAAGAGGGGTTTTTTTCGGACAGGGATCTAAACTGTGCGGAGACGATTCTACATGCCGCGAATGAAGTGCATGGTTGGAATATGTCGCACGACGCGCTGTTGCTGTCGGCTGGGTTCGGTGGCGGAGTCGGCGGGCAGGAACTGCTCTGCGGCGCGCTGACGGGCGGGGTCATGGCGCTGGGCAAACTGTTCGTGCGCGACCGGGGGCATGAGTCGGACTTGATTAAAACGATTACGAAGGACTATTTCGCTTTGTTTGAAAAAGAGATGGGCCACATCGACTGCGCTCCGCTAAAGGAAGACCACCGCACGGAAAAAGAAGGATGCCGGAAGGTGATTCTGGCAAGCGCCCGCGCCATCGACCAAATCGTTGAACAATATCGAAACGAGTTGGCCTAGCACTTGCCGGATCGCATTCACCTTTTCGCTTCCATAATGCCCCTCCGGTCAAATGACAAGGGCTCTTCCCGGCACATCGCAGGTTCACCCAAAGTGGCTTCGCAGCAGAGAATGTAACAGAATAATTAGGACAGAATGATTTCCTTGATGCCGTAGCCATGAATTATTTTGTCCTAATTCTTCGTTAAACAAATTGCACGAGAAGAGGTTAAGGGTGGTTCGTTTAGGAACACAAAAGGGATAGAAACTAAGAGGGGCTCTGTGTCGTCCTTCGGTTGCCCGGGGTCACCACCCCTGGCTACAGAATTGGCCGCATGCTTTAGCCCGAATGCCCTTTGGGGATCGTTACTACGCAAAAGCCGCACTTATTTCCGAATGCCAGAATGCCCTGGTTTCGCAGTAGACCTTGCTATGAGGCTTCAATTTCCTTGAGACTCTTACCGTTAGAATTCTTCCAAGCGGTTAACCCATTGGTTGATCCGCCTCTTACTGCTGCGCCAGCAGCGCTTGGACTACTGAACTCATGATCTAAAGTGAAAATGCAGTGGTCATTGAGCTCTTTTAAGATTCCGTTTTCGACGAGCGACTCACGCATCCGTTTCGTGTGCACTGCAGATTTGCGATGTTTAAGAACCGCTTGCGACTCCTTGTACACGACGAAGCCATTTGTCGTGCGACGACCATGAGCAACCAAAGATCCGATTTTGCAAGAAAATAGCTCTCTTGGTGAAGGTTCCTCTTCAATCTGAGTGAAATGTGCGATCCCTAATATGGGTAACAGCTGATAGATTTTTTCAAGAAATACGTCCATCTCAGCTGCATCAGCTTCTGGCAACCGTGCACCGCTTGAGCTGGAATTCATTAGACAAACTTTGCCACTATCATTTGCTTGCTTGATTAATTGTCCTTCAATGTACTTCACGTGTGCTTTGGTCAGGTTTTCATCCTTGCTGATGAAGCAGGTCACACTAACCCAAAAGTCTTTATTGGTATGATTGGCGATTCTGGATCGCACTGATTCTGCTTCGCCGATATAGATAGTGGGCTTTCCAGTATCTGGATCGGATCCCGATAAGATATAAACCCCGGGGCTATCTATTTCAGGTCGCGTTCTAAAACCATTAATATTCGCTCGCGGACATGCGATGGCTTTTCCATTCCAGTTGGATATTTCGGCAGTTCTTAAGCCATCTGGAGTACCTTCTGTTAAAAAAATTTTGATTGTCGCAGGTTGCATACAGCTCTCCAGGTTTTTTGGCGATAAGCTGACTGATACTTATTTCACCAGCCCGCTCGCCCGCTCCAGGCAGGCTTCGAGCATTTCGGCGGTGGTTTTTAATGTATTCCACTTCGATGAGGTGGGGAGGTTGAGGTTGGTCATGATCAGGCTCGCATACACTCTTCCTCGATCATCTGTTCGATTTCAGGGGGCCCCACAACGGTAAGTTCCTTTTCCTTATGTGGACGAATGGCCTTTTGACTTTCACCCACAATCGAAAGCAAGTTGACCAAGCATTCCCCGTGGAATGAAGATGCCGCTTTTTCCATTTTCTTGTCGCCTTTGCTCAGTTTTACCAAGCGCTGGAGCAACTGCTCGATTTGGAAGGCGTGCATTTTCACGCGGTCGACAATCTTCATTTTTTTCGGGGTGAACTGTACGGACAGATCCAAACCGAGGGCGTCGGAATAATCGAGCAGTTCACCAACCGTGATTTTGCGATCCTCCTTATATTCGAGCTTGGAGATACGGCTTTGGGAGCATCCGCACTTTTCCGCGGCCTGCTGCTGGTTCATGCCCTGCTTGGCGCGCATGACCGTTAGCAAGCGCGAAAGGCGCCGCGCGTTGATATAGTCGATCTGCTCTTGTTTCCGTTCCTCCGGCAGATCCATGGATTTGATCAAATCCGATACACTCTGGTATTTTTTGCTCATCGTTCCAGTTCCCGTTTGATACGCCGTATAGCATTTCTACAGGTCTTTAAATCCTGTTGTTGCGAGTCCTTGTCGCCGATCCGGAGTAGGTACAACGTCGAGTTTATCTCGACGGTGTAAATGTAAAGCCTGGTTGTTTTTAACTTCGTTCCGGTTCGTTCACGTTTTGCGCCCCGCGAATCCAGCGCTAGGATTCCATCTGGTTCCTTGCGCGAGAAACTCAGTTCTCTGACTGCTTGCACGTTGTTCGTTTCGTTCAGGACGGCGAGAGCGGTTTCGAGGTTGGCCATAACGGCTGCTGATTCGGCTCTATGCTTTCGGGCAAATTTCTTGAAGTTGTTGTCAAATCCTTCTGCTTTCGCCAGTCCCCACATGCAACACCCCCATTTATTCCATATTGGAATATTTATGCAACCCTATTTTTCCCGTACCTTGCCGGCGCCACCGCACTATTCAGGAAAGACGATGAAACTATAAATACTTTTGTAATCTGAGGCAAAGAAAAATCCGTTCGTCTGAACGGGCTCGCTACACAATATCAGAATAGACATATCCCACCTGCTCAATCGCCCGCTCCAAACTCGCTTCGAGCAATCCGGGCCTGGGTATTGCTCTTCGATGAGGAGGGGAGGGCCGTAAGGCGGCCGGAGTGCAATATGGGCATGGATTTTTTTTTAAGGAAGCGCAGGGCCCCGCGCCGCCTACGGTTTCGTATAGATCCGGTTTTCCTGCTCGGCGACGCGGATGAAGGTGGTGCGCTTGGTGAGCTCCTTGAGCGTTGCGGCGCCGACATAGGTGCAGGTGCTGCGCAGGCCGCCTAGAATGTCGTTGAGCGTGCCTTCCACCGCGCCGCGGTAGGGCACCTCGACGGTCTTGCCTTCGCTGGCGCGGTAGTTCGCCACCCCGCCGACATGCTTTTCCATCGCGGTGGAGGAGCTCATGCCATAGAACTGCTTGAACTGCCCGCCCTCCTTTTCCACCACCTCGCCGCCCGATTCGTCGTGCCCGGCCAGCATTCCGCCGAGCATCACGAAGTCGGCGCCGGCCCCGAAGGCCTTGGCCACGTCGCCGGGAATGGCGCAGCCGCCATCCGAGATAATCTGGCCGCCCAGGCCGTGCGCCGCGTCGGCGCATTCGATGATGGCCGAGAGCTGGGGATAGCCCACGCCGGTCTTCACGCGGGTGGTGCAAACCGAGCCGGGGCCGATGCCCACCTTCACCAGGTCGGCGCCGGCCAGCAGCAGCTCCTCCACCATTTCGCCGGTCACCACGTTGCCGGCCAGGATGACCTTTTCCGGAAACTGCTCGCGCGTCTTTTTGAGGAAGGCGACAAAATGCTCGGAATAGCCGTTGGCGACATCGATGCAGATAAATTTGAGTTGGGGGTTGGCGTCCTTGATCGCAACGAGCTTCTTGAAATCCTCGTCGCTGGTACCCGTGCTGACCGAAACATGGTTTTCGATGCCTTCGGGGGCGTTGGCGAGGAACTGCTGCCACTCCCCGGCGGTATAGTGCTTGTGGATGGCGGAGAACAGGTTGCGTTCCGCCAGGGCGAGGGCCATCTCGAAGGTGCCGACCGTATCCATGTTGGCCGCCATGATCGGGACGCCCGTCCAGACGCTACCGGTATGCAAAAATCGGAAGGTTCGGTCGAGGTCGACCTGTGCGCGGCTCTTCAGGGTCGACCGTTTCGGCCGAAACATCACATCCTTGAACCCCAGCTTAATGTCATACTCAATTCTCATCGCATGCTCTCCTTCGTTGGCAATCTCCGGAAGAATAGACGTGTAGCCACCGAATGGGCACGAAGAAAAAACCGGGAATGCGAGGTCTGGACTAGGCCGCGGCAAATACAAGGATGCCTACGCCGACCACCGCGATTAGCGTGCCGGCCAGTGAGCGTTTCGACGGGCGGTCATGTTCGATGAACCAGGTCATGGGCAGAATGACCAGCGGCGAGATGGAAACGATCAGCTGGACGATGATGCTCGGCGTTGTTGCCAGCGCCCATTGGTAGCAGATCACCCCGAGGATGGGCCCGGCGGTGGCGCAGAGCAGGATGTTCTTGGCTTTTCCGGCCAGCGGATCGTTACGGCGCTCCTGTTCGGGGGGCGTCCGCCAGGCTTTGTGCCAACGGCTGATCAGCCAGAACGAACCGGCGATCAGGATGCCCCCGACCAACCGTGCAAAGCCGGAGGTGGTGCCCAGGAAAACATAGTCGCCGATCCCCTGGAAGTCCGCGGCTCCGGGCATGGTGAAGGCTTTCCGGCTGCAAACCGCGCCCAGGCTCTGGCCGAGGGCCGCGAGCACTCCGAAAAGGATGCCGGATGTATATTTGCGTTGTTCGGCATGTTCCCGTTCATGTTCCGGAAACAGGGCCAGGGAGATGCCGCCCAGGATAACGGCCAAGGCAACCAGCTGCGTGGCGCCGACCGTGGTGCCCAGCCACAGCCATTCCGCCAATCCCGCCAGCGGCGCCGCGATGCAATGCACCATCAGCAGGGTCAGTCGGCTCCCGATCCGCGGAAGCGCAAACCAGACGCCGATGTCCCCGAATCCAAAGCCGATGATGCCGCTCAGGAAAAACCAGGCGAAGGCTTCGTTGCCCAGCCTGATTCCTCCCCAGGCCGAAAGCAGCCCCATGGCCACCACGGCCACCAGCAGCCGCCAGAAATTGGCCGCATTCTCGCCGATCTGGGCCACGGACTGGCGGGCGGGAATGAGGCAGTAGCTCCAGAGCAGGGTGGTGAGGAAGGCAGGCGTCATGCATCGATTGGAACCGTTCTACCCCCGCAACATCAATCAGAAATTCCAACGAACTTCATTAAAATGGCGCCGCGAACAAAAAATTGTGCGGCTTGGCGTGGCGACCGGCCGAGCTTGCTGATAAAAACATGCCCCATGAAACCATCCATGCTTTATCTATGTGCGGGAGCCATGGCGCTGCTAACCGCCTCTTCCCTGGCCGCCGGTGGCTTGAAAGAAACCGTTGTCAAGGGGGGGAGCCGCTCGCTGCGGCAGGTCAATGGCTGGCGGATCGCGCTGGAGGGGGAAACCTGGTTGACGCTGGAGGACGCCGAGGATCCAATCTTGCGCGGCGAGATCGATTTCAGGTCGCCCGATGCCTGGGTCTCCTTTCCCGCACTGCGGCCTTCCGAGGTGAATGAACGGTTTCTGCGGTTTTTAAAGGTGCGGGGCGTTGCGGCGAAGGTTGGCGAAAACGTCCGCCTGGCCCCCCATGTTGGCGGAACGTTGGTCATTCCGCATGGGCCGGATTATCCGGCCTTGCAGACCTATGAACGGATGTCGTTCGGTGGCGGCGCGAGAAGCTTCAAGGTCCACGCATACCACCGGGCCAAGGAGCTCGGGAAGGACGACGACCGGATCATGTCGTTCGTCCTGAAAAAGGGCTACATGGCCACCTTGGCCGAAAACGGGGACGGTTCCGGTGCAAGCCAGGTATTCATCGCGCGCGACGCGGATCTACGGGTCTCGAAACTGCCGAACGAACTCGTGGGCAAGGTTTCGTTCGTGCGGGTTTTCCCATGGAACTGGACGGCCAAGAAAGGCTTCGGCGGCAAGCTCACCACCGCCGAAAAGCTGGGGGCCCACTGGAAATACGACTGGAGCGCGAACGGCGAATCGACGCTCGATATGGAGTTTGTCCCGATGCGGCACAATAAATCGTGGGATAGCTTTTCGAAGATCAATGCCAAGCAGAACGTAACCCACCTGCTGGGCTTCAACGAGCCGATGCAGAAAGACCAGGGCAACATGACCCTCGAACAGTGCCTGGACATGTGGCCGAAGCTGCAGGCCTCCGGCTTGCGGCTCGGCAGCCCGTGCCCGACCGACGGCAAGGTGGACTGGCTGTATGAATTCATCGAAAAAGCCGATGAGCGTGGACTGCGGGTGGATTTTGTTGCGGTGCACTATTACAAGGCCAACTGGAGTGCGGAAAAGCTGGTCGGGTGGTTGAGGGCCATTCACGAACGCACCGGCCGCCCCATCTGGCTGACCGAATTCAACAACGGCGCCAGCTGGACCAAGAACCACAACCCCTCGCCCAAGGAAAATGCCAAGCGCATCGAAGAATATTGCGAAGCAATGGAAAAGGCCGACTTCATCGAGCGCTACGCCGTTTTCAACCTCGGCGACAAGGCCCATCACCGCCAGGTCATCATCGACGGAATGCCGACCCCCGCCGGGGAGTCCTACCGCGAGGTGGTCTCCACCGAAGCCTATTTAGGGGAATAGCAAACCTCCCCGCAGTCCGTGGTGTCCTGAATACAGCGTTTGCCGGCGTTTGTTGGATAACCCAAGGGGAATCCAAAATGAACAGACGCTCTTGTTTGAAATCCGCCGTTGCGTTCGCGGCGGTTCCGGCGCTCGCGCAGGCAACGGCCAAGCCTCGGCATATTGTCTTGGTGATGTCCGACGACCAGGGCTGGGGCCAGACCGGCTACAACAACCATCCGTTGCTCAAAACCCCCAACCTCGATGCCATGGCGGCCAGCGGCCTGCGGTTCGACCGCTTCTACGCCGGCGGCCCCGTCTGCTCGCCGACCCGCGCAACGGTGCTGACCGGCCGCACGCACGACCGCACCGGTGTCTATTCCCACGGCCATCCGCTGCGCCATCAGGAAAAGACCCTGCCCCAGGCGCTGAAGGCCGCCGGCTATGCCACCGGCCATTTCGGCAAATGGCACCTCAACGGCCTGCGCGGCCCCGGCGCCCCCGTGCTGGGTTCCGACTCGCACCATCCCGGAACCTTCGGCTTCGACGAGTGGCTCACCGTGACCAACTTTTTCGACATGAACCCGATCATGAGCCGCAAGGGTACGTTCGAGGAATTCAAGGGTGACTCCTCGGAAGTGATCGTTGCCGAGGCGCTAAAGTTTATCGAGCAGCAGAACGCCGACGGAAAACCATCGTTCGCGGTCATTTGGTATGGCTCGCCCCACAGCCCCTTCATCGCCACCGATGGGGATTCCAAGGCGTTCGAAAGCTTGGACGCCAAGGGAAAGCAGCACCACGGCGAGCTGGTGGCCATGGACCGCAGCGTCGGGACGCTCCGCTCCGGATTGCGCAAAATGGGCCTTTCCGACGAAACGCTCGTTTGGTTCTCCAGCGACAACGGCGGCCTCGGCGGCGTGGGGTGCGACTCGGTCGGGGGCCTGCGCGGGAAGAAGGGTACGGTCTACGAAGGCGGGCTGCGCGTCCCCGGCATCATCGAATGGCCGGTGGGCATCAAACCGCGCATCACGAAATATCCGGCGGGCGCGGTGGATATGTTCCCAACACTGGTGGAATTGCTTGGCCTTCCAAGGCAAAGCATGGGCGGCCCGATCGACGGAGAAAGCCTGGTTCCGCTCTTTGGACAGGAACCGGGGCTTCGCAAAAAGCCGCTGCCGTTCCAGTTTGGCGACAATACGCTGCTGATCGACAACGACCACAAGATCATCTTCAACCGAAAAAAGAACCGGTTCGAACTCTACGACCTGAAAACCGATCCGAAGGAAACCACCGATATCCTGGGTGGGCAGCCGGAGATCGCCGCAAGGCTGAAAAAGCAGGTGGTTGCGCTGGCCGAGTCGATCGCCAAGAGCGATGCCGGCGCGGACTATCCCGAAGGCAAGGTGGTCGGCCCCGATCCCGGCCGCCGCTTCTGGGTGGAGGATCCGGCCTACGAACCCTATCTCGACGCCCTCCTTAAGCGCCCCGAATACCAGGGCCAGAGCGGGAAGGCGAAAAAGAAAAAATAACCCTGCAAACGTAAATGAACCACAGATGAACACGGATAAACCTAGCGTCGCATAGCCGCAACCAACCACAGATGAAAACCGAAAACACGGATTTTTTTACCACAGAGATCCCAGAGAAACAGAGCATCCTAATCCTCTGTGCTCAGTGTCCTCTACCGCAGCGGGGGTGAAAACTGGTCAGGAAAACTAGAAATTGACGGATAGTAGTACGGAAGGTAAAGGTGGTCGGTCGTTGGCCTCAACGGAGGGGGGGAAGCTGAAATCAAAATGACGATTTAGGCGGCCTGACTCTTTTTTCGGGCGGTAGATGGATCCAAAGAGGGGCCGTTATGGAAGTTGAAAGCCGAAATGACGAAATAGGCGGCCTGACCCGAATGGCTTGCGCACGGCAGGTCAGGCTGAACGTTGATCTGGCTCCGCCAGATCAACGTCGCGGTGACCGGTCCACCGGTCACCGAGACGTTCGATAAAAGAAAATGAATTTATACGCACAAATAATGTCATTTGTTCTTCCACTAGGATTCATCCTCTTCGGCTATAGTGCTTTTAAATATGGAATATCTCGCTTAATCAAATCATTGAAGAGCAGATCATGGCCTACGACCATTGGTTCTGTTAGCTATTCAGAATTGCATAAATTACGATCTCAGAAGACTGGAATTCAATATCAATACAAACCGAGAATTAGATATGAATTCATTGCAAATGACCAAGTTTTATCATCCAACAAAATCTTCTTCGGTGAATATACATCATCCAACAAATCTAGAATTGAATCGCTATTGTCGAAATACCCATTAGGAAGTGATGTTACTGTTATCTATAATCCCGACAATCCAGAAGAGGCTATATTGGAACCTATAATTTCAATCGGCACTATTTTCAGCTTAATTGCAGGTATAGTGTTCACGGGGTCGTCTTATTTAGCTTTCATTATACTTCAAGCCTTCGCACTTAAAGAAATGTAAAACAAATCGAACCACCATTAAGTCCCTCTGAGTAAAGACAAAAATTCCCCTGTCTCAATCTTCGTGTTTTTCCAACTACCACTATCGATTGAACTGTCCAACCTGGTCTCAATGCGTGCCGTTTTTATTTCTACATGGGCGAGTGAAGCAAGGCTCCCTCAAACAACCGTGCGGGCTCGGGCGGCCAGGATTCCAACCTTGCGGTCGGTGGCGGCTGTCACGGATTACTAAGATCCATGACGTCCCAGAAAATCATGCGGTACATCCCTGTGCGCTACCTATTCAAGAAAACATCGGTTGTCTGCATTCGTCTTCCGGTATTGCCGTGTTGCAGTGGAAGGCAGAAAAGGGGTCAGGAAAAGGGCAAAAGGGTCACCCATTAGAGGTTCCGGTCAAACACAAAAACCCCTTCCATGGTCGTTTTTCAACGGCCTGCTGATTTTCCCGTTTTGTTGATCGGTACTACGTTGCTTTCCATCGCTGAACGCTTGCTGCCTTATTGCTTGCCCATGGCCGGGATGGGCAGGCTGGAAAGCCTACCCCAAGGTTTTCTATCCAACCTACAGGGTGGGTGGACCCATTCCGTATCTTCTTGAATATCAGCGTCCATCGGTGTTCACCCGTGGTTCCTTCCCGAGTGAAGGATAACGGATGTCCAGGCGGTGGAAAATTTCGCTGATTTTTTTTGAACCCTTTCCGGGGAGCCGGGTCTACGTAACTACCAACACAACTCCCTGACGGCGTGCTTGCACGCCGGAGCAGCGCGCGGTTCCTCCCCCTTACCGCGCGCTGTTTTTTTTTGTTTCAGCCGCAAATGGAGGAAAAGGAGGGGGAAACCTATCTCCGATGCCGGTGCCGCCGGTTTTTCTTCTTTTGTGGAAATTCGTGGTGTTGCTCTTTTTCCAGCAGTTCGCGTTCGCGCTGCCGGCGCAGGCGTTCTTCATGCTCCGCGGCGGCGAATTCGACCTCGTTCAGCACGCCCTTCACATCGGCGCGCTTGGTGCTTTCCTTGAAGCGTCCGGTCAACTGGGTCTCGGGGGTGAGGGTGCCGGCTTCATAGTGCGCCCAGATTTCCTTGGCATATTTGCTCTTGAGCACGTCGGGGGCAAAACGGCCGTAGTAGGCGGTCATGTTTTTGACGTCGCGCGCCAGCATGGAACGGGCATTGTTGTTGCCGGCGGCATTCACCGCTTGCGGAAGATCGATGATGACGGGGCCGGACCCATCGACCAGGACATTGAATTCCGACAGGTCGCCATGCACAATTCCGGCGCAAAGCATGCGAACAATATGCTGCATGACCACCGCATGATCCTTCCGCGCTTGTTCTGCTCCCATGGCGACATCGTTCAGCCGTGGCGCAACGCCTCCCTCGGCATCGGTGATTAGCTCCATCAGCAACACGCCATCGAAGCAGCCGTAGGGTTTTGGAACACGGACGCCGGCATGGGCCAGGAGGTAGAGCGCATCGACTTCGGTGTTTTGCCAGATTTCCTCCTGCTCCTTTTTCCCGAACTTGGAGCCTTTGGCCATTGCGCGGCCACGGCGGGTGTTGCGCACATGGCGTCCTTCGCGATATTCCACGGCCTTCTTAAAGCTACGCTTCGCCGCATCCTTATATACCTTGGCGCACCGGATTTCGGTTCCGCAGCGGACGACAAATATGGTGGCTTCCTTGCCGCTCATCAGTTGGCGGAGGACTTCATCCACGAGGCCATCGTCGATCAAATCGTTGAGTCGTTTCGGAATCTTCATCGGGTTTTTATACCTTGCCCAAATTCAAATGCAACGCGGATCGACCCGCCGTGCTTGGCGGGAGGCGCGGTCGATGAAGCATTGCATGCGATTACCGCGTTGTAGCCACAACCGTTAGCATTTGAAGATGGCATTTGATTTCAGCTGTATGATTCACTCGCGTGTGCATGATAGCCGGTGAATCAACAAGGATCTTGCATGGGAAACAATGAAGAAAGGAAGCCGTGGCAAACTCGACCGAGGGCCATCTATTTCTGGCGCAGCGGATCGCGGTGATCTGCGAGTCAGACCATCCGGTATTGAGCCGGGCGTCGGGAAGACTGGTTGAAGCGCTCGACGAATTCCGTTCACGAGGGGAAATCGAAGGCGGGCGTTTCAAGGTCACCCTAAAAGGCCGATAAATACAGATGAACCGAACCCTTAAAGTAGTCCTAACCTTCGTTGCAACGATCCTGGTTCCGGTCGTGGCGATGTTTGCATGGAGCCTGTTGGTTGGAGGCGTGGCGCTGGCGGCCGGGCTGATGGTTTTCGGCCGGGTCTTGGTTCGAACGTTGCCGCCGCTGGACACACCCGGGAAAAAGTGGGCGCTGTTTCTCGTTTCGTTCATTTTATTCTTCGCCGTCGCGTTCGTGCCGTGTCTGTTTTACTATCTCGACCTGTTTTACATTCTTGGGCTCACGGTTTGGGGCTCAACCTCCCTTAGTGCATTCTTTTGGGCAAGGGGAGAGCATCGCCACAAGACGGTCATCCTGCATTTGGCGCTTTTGCTTGCCTTCATTGCCGCCACCGTCGCTGCCTATTGTCTTTATGAAAGCGGTTGGGAGCGAATAACCTTCGACTAAACCATGCAACCGTTCACCGAAGAGATCATCGAAATCATCCGCTCCATCCCGCGCGGGAAGGTGGCGACCTATGGCGGGATCGCGGCGCTGGCCGGGAACGCGCGTGCGGCGCGGCAGGTGGTGCGGGTGCTGCATACGTTTGGCTCGAAGGAAAAGCTGCCGTGGTGGCGGGTGATCAGCAGCAAGGGAACCATTTCCCTCAGGCCCGGCCACGGCTACGAGGAGCAGCGCGACCTGCTGGAGGCCGAGGGCGTGGAGTTAGGCGAGGCGGGCAGGATTGACCTCGAACGCTTTCTTTGGGAACCTGACTGGCTCAACGATTAAGGCGCCAATGAATAAGCGGGATCTGTATCATCTTACCAGGCAGGTTGATTTCCTATGGAAGAGCACGTTGGTGTTGGCGGTGGTCTTTGTTTTGCTGGGCATGGGGATCGGCTCCCTGAACACGGGGCGCCTGGACTCCTATCAACGCATCGTGTCGGTGCCGCGTTATGTGGATGAGTTCACTGAAGAGCTCGATGGCGACTATACGCGGCCCGCGCACAACACGGCGGTGGCCGATGCCGTCCGCGACATGCTGGCGAGTCCTGCGCCGTTCCACGAAAAGCTCGAAAACATCCGGTTCCTGCTCTATTTCGCCGCCCCGGATGATCGGGTTTCCGTGCCCGTTGCAACGGAGCTCCCCAACCTTTCCGGGAAGGAGCATGCGGTGGCGTCGGCATTTGTTGCGGCCGCCTCGGGCGAAAAGAACGAAGCGGCGCTCGTTGCCCTCGCGGGGGGCGATGCCCCGGTTGCGCACGCCAACTATGCGCTGGCCCTGCTCCGCGAGAGCCGGCAGGAAAATTCCAAGTCCATCGCCGCGCTGAAGCGGGAAATCGAATTCCACAACTCCGATCCGGCCCGTAGGCGGTTGGTAAACACCTATCTCGACGCAAAACAATTCAACGAACTCGAAAAGCTCATCTCCGATCCGGAATACAAACCTTTCATCTCCAGCTTTGTGTTGCGGGAGGTCGCCCTCTCCAGGATGGATTGGCCTGCGTTGGTCAAGGCGCATTTCAGGTCGGCCTACGAGGGCACCAACCTGGCGATGGCCGTGCTGGCCCTGCTATCCGGGCTGGTTTGGGCCACGATTCTTTTCCGGTTCAATGGAAGCCTTTCCGTGCTGAAGCTCGCGGTGCCGGCCCTGCTGCTCGGTGCATTGTCCACCCATGCCACCCTCCTGTTCATCTATTGGCAGGAATACCAGCTCGGTTTCACGATGGGGCAGGAGACGGTGGGGCAGATCGTCTACTGCATCCTCGGCATCGGATTGCGCGAGGAGGCGATGAAGCTGCTGCTTTTTGTTCCCCTCATTCCCTTTCTGCTGAAGCGCACCGATTTGGAGATCCTGACGATTGCCGGGCTGGTGGGGCTCGGATTTGCCATCGAGGAAAACATCAACTATTTCGAGAGCACGGCGGGCGTGAGCGCGCTGGGCCGTTTTGCCACCGCCAACTTCCTGCACATTGCGCTCACGGCCATGTGCGGCCTAACGCTGACGCGCGCCGTTGCGCACCGGGGCGAGGAGATCCAGCATGCGCTGACCACCTTCGTCTCCGCCGTTGCCATCCACGGGCTCTACGATGCCTTCATCATGGTTCCGGCGGTGGAGGATTATTCCTTCCTTTCCTCCACGGTCTTTGTGCTGATGGCCTATCAATATTTCGGGTGGTTGCGCCATTTGCGGGAGGAGTGGCGGGATCCCGTCAGCATTACCTCGGTTTTCACGCTGGGCGTCCTTCTCGTGACCGGGATTTCGTTCTGCCTCTATGCCTGGAAGGCCGGGCCCTATCCCGCCTTGCAGGCCATCGGCTACGAGGCCATCGGGGTTGGAATCATCCTGATTCTATTCTACCGCGAAATTCCGGAAACCCTCGAATAGGCGTTCGTGGAAAATATGGCGCCCACCAAGCTATGGTTTGACTTTCCCCGGCTTTCGGCGTAAAGAATTCAAATGCAGTTCGGGCGTTGCATGCATGGTTGGCATGTAACTTTCTATAGAAATTGGACTTAGCCAAAAGGAGAGTACGATGAAGACAAGAACACTGCTTATTGCAATTGGATGCATAATCATCACCGGCATGGCCGATGCGAATACCCTGAAAGACAAGCCCCCCACCATTTTCTACCCCGAAGGCCACTATCTTGAAGGCTGGCCCCGGACGGCGCAGCGCGACATGTTCGGCTACAACTACCAGCAGCACAAATTCGTCGGCTATTTCGCCAACGTCTATCTCGGCGGCGACGGCCTGCCCCCCTATGGCGGCAATGCCAAGAAATATTACCAGGCGCTGGTGGCCTATGGATATTTCGATTCCGTTGAAGCCGCCGAGGAAGCGCTCTCCGGCGAATGGTTCTGGGGCCTGCGCGACGTCCGCCTCTACATGCGCTGGAACGATGCCTGGCTCAGCAACCAGGACCGCGGCGACGACAGCATGGGCGACGAACCCGACGGCAACCTCGACCGCCACTATGGATTCCCCTCCTACATCAATTCCGGCGCCGAGCTGACCCAGTTCCAGGTCGAACCCATCAAGGTGACGTGCAAGAAAGGCAAAACCAAGACGGTCTATCTCTACTACTACTCGAAAATCGTGGCAGTTCCGGATACCGCCGTGCTGGTCGACGGCATCTGGTACACCGAGGATGGCGAAGAAATGGGGCCGCAGAGCTATGGCCAGTTCGCCAAGGTGAAGGAATTCCTCTACGACCCGCTCGAAAACGGCGATCCCTGCATGAAGCCCTGCAAGCCTCGCGTATGGAAAAAGGAAATGTGCGAAATGGTTCGTCCCGACCACTGCTGGACGGGCAAGCGTGTCTGGGGCGACAACGGAAATGGGAAAGGCCCCTACAAGATCGGGAAATAATATTGCGCCATAACGGCGAATGATTCAAAGGGCGGGACATTTGATCCCGCCCTTTTTCATTGATTAATCATCCACCGGATCCACGGGGTTGGCACTGATCTTGAAGAAGCCCGAGGCTTCCGAACCATCAACCGCGTATTCCCGGAGGATGGCGGGATCGGAGGTCGGCGGAAGGGTTTCGAGCGGCTGCCACGGCTCGCCCAGTTCGGGCGAGTACCACACTTCGTATCGGGTGTTCGGGAAGGCGTTCCACGCCAACGATGCGGAGCCTTCCACCAGCGCCACCTCGATGACCGCCACAATGTTCAGCGTGCTGTCCGGCGAGGCAGGGTTGGTTCCCAGCAAATATTCCTCGTAGTCGTCGTAGCCATCGCCGTCGGTATCGATGTCCTCAAGTACGGCGCGCATGAGCCAGCGCTTGTTTCGCGGATTGATCTGCACATGCGGCTCGTTGGTGACGGCATAGTGGATTTCGTCGAACGGGCTAAGCGCCAGCAGCTCCGCATGGGCATCGAGGTTGGAGGCAATGTTTTCGATGGGTATGCCCAGCGCGCTGACCGTCGGGATGAAGCAGTGGTTGGTTTGGGTGCAATAGTCGTCGCCGCTGGTGGGGAGGTTTGCGAAGAGGTCGAGAAAGGTGGAGCGGGCCCCGCCCGGCGCGTTGTCGAACGAGAGCGGATGGTAGGCCTCGACCGTGGCGGAATCCACGGTGATGAAGAGGAGCGTGATCTTGCCCGAGAACACCGTTGCCGGAGCAGCAGGCAACGAATAAACGTCGGAAACAATGGAGGGATCGAACAACCCGCCGGAATCCGTCCAGTGGATGATGCGCTCGCCCGCGTTGAACGGATACGTTTCCCCGAATCCGGAACCGTTGCAGATGGCAATCGTTTTGCAGTTGGTCGGATAGCCGGCGGCGGCCATCGTGGCCACGAAATCCGGGCGTTCCGGCAGGCTTCCGCCCGCCAACCCATCCGGGTGGCTGTGGTGCAACAGCAGCATCTGGCGGGCGGCGGGGCTGTCGAGCGCCGCCAGCATTTCGGCGGCGGCATCGTCTTGCGGGCCGAAAAACTCCAGGTATTCCTGCAAGCCGAGTGGAATGTTCGCCCCCTCGTGCGGGGCGTCGAAGCTGATCCAGGTATCCACGTCGTGGTTCGGCGCATCGACCAGCGCCTTGCGCAGGGTCAACCCGCCGAGGCTGGCGCCGACGGCCACAAACTTGTCCGCCGCGTCGGCGCGGTTGGCGTTGACGTAGTCGATGGCGGTTGCGTTCAGGGCCATGTTGCCCAGAATGTCCGCCGTCGAGTCGCCAAAGTTGAGCACCGCCAGGTCGCGTCCGAAGGATTGCAGGTCGGCCACGAGGTTTTCTTCGTTCAGCAGTCCATACAGCTCCGGCCAGTTCATGCTGTTGCCGATATCGAAACCCTCCACCACCAAAACCGGATTGTTCAAGGCCGCCGAGTTGGTGTCGGCTTTGAGGATGAACAATTCGCCGGAGGCCGAATAGGGTGGTGCGGAGGTGATGGCCACCGTGTAGGTCGGTTCGGGAATCGCCTGGGCGAATAGTGCCACTGAACATGCGGTCGTCGTGAAGAGGCTTTTCAAGCACATGGGTATATCCTCCGGATCGGGGGGGATCATAGGCTTTTGAGCCCACATGGGAATGGTTTAATAGCAATCATTAAGCATTGGGGCGTTGACGTTTATTGCAAGACTGATATGCTTTGGCAATGGTTTTGCGGGTGGGTATTCTTGGGATGCTGCTGTGGTGCGGGACGGGTTTCGCGCAGTCCTACACCGATTTGGCCAAGGCCTTGGCGGAGACATCCGAAAAATCCGGGATCCACCGGCTCAAGGCGCAGGTGGCCCAGGCCGCCGTGCGGCGGCTCGAAACCGAAAAGCTCTCCGCAACCGAAAGGAAAAAACTCAAGGCCGAGGCGCTGGCGCTTTGCTCGGATGTGCAGCTGGGGGCGATGGATCTTTGGTTCGGCGACTCGGTCGTGACCTGGGGGCGGTTGCTATTGCTCGAGGGCAACTGGAAGGAGGCGCGTTCCCTGCTCTGGGGCCAGGCCGAGGTGTTGCAGAACATCGAGAAAAACCTCGCGGCCAACGGGATTCCGGTTTCGTCCATCAGCCCGGTGGCGGGTTGCCGCCATGCCCTCGGCGAGACCTACCGCATGGAATACGAAGCAACCAACCAGCTCGAACCGGCGATCGAGGCGCTCAAACATTTCTACAACGTCCAAATTAAATATGGGGACAGCCCGTGGGGAATGCAGGCGCAGCAAAAGGCGGAAGCCGCAAAGGCCTTTGTTGAAGGCCGGGGCAAAGAGGTGCGGATCGACCTTGGCCAACACCGCGCCACCTTCGTTCGGAACAAGTTTAGGCTGGGGGCCCGGCTGACCGCCGAAGGAAACCATGGGGCCGCAGTGGATCAGGTTCTCGACGCCATCAATTTTTTCCCGGAGTCGGGCCAAACCATCGAGGCCCTGCGCAATCTGGGTGTCTGTTTCCTGAACCTCGGGCGCGATGATGAGGCGATGGCCTCCGCGGAATACCTTTGCGAGCGGTTCGGCTCCGATACCAACGCACCCGTCGCCGTGCTCGGCATTGGGCGGCAATACATCGAGTCGGGCCATGAGGAAATGGGGGAAGGCGTTTTCGATCTCTATCTGGCTTCCTTCCCATCGGACGCCCGCCGCACCGATATCCTCTCCTATTTTGCGTGGAAGGCCTACAAGACCGGGGATTGGCCAGAGGCCATCAACCGCTTCCATCAGCTGGAAGCCGCGCTCCGCACCAAAGGGGAAACGGGCGCCGAGCTCCAAAAGGCGGTCTACATCCAGGCCAGCCGTTCCGCCGATCCCGCCCGGCTCGAGCAGTTCATTGCGGAATTCCCGGACTCCAACCTCGTGCCAACCGCGCTTGGGGAAAAGGCGCAGGCGCTTCTGGTGGCGGGCGCCTTCGATGCCGCCTTCCAGACCTTGGAAACCCTCGGCGAACGTTTTCCGGAAGCCGCCGCATCGCGCACCGCCTTGGCCGGCCTGATCGTCGCGGCCGTCGAGGCCGAACGGTTCGATATTGCCGGGCAGGTGCTCGACCGGATGCTCGCGGACCGGAAAGCCTATGGCCACGAGGTCTATCTTTCCACCGGCGAGGGTCTGCTTTCTGCCCAGCGCCATACGCTCGCCGAACGCGCATTCGCCGCCGTTCCGCTGAACGCCAAGCGGGCATTCGTTGAGCGCGCCCTGTATGGAACCGCCGCTGCGCAGTTTGGCCGCGGACAGTTCGGGCAGAGTTTCCAGACCCTGGAAACGCTGCTGGCGAAATATCCGAACAGCGGGCGCTATTTCGATGCCCGCCTCATGCAGGCGCGTTCGTTGGTCCGGCTCGGCCGGATCAATGAAGCGGCGGAGCCCTATGGCGAAGTGGTTGCCCTGAAGCAGGACTATGCCGTGGCCTACGAGTGGGCGCAGGTGCTGCAGGAACCGGAGGAAAAACTCGCCGCCCTCCAGCGCATCGCCCTGCTGGCCGACCCCGACACCCTGGCCAACCGGCCGCTCATCGCCGATAGCATCGTCGCCAGCCTACCGATCGCTTTGGAGCTGCGGAAATACCAACTCGCCGTCGAAAGCTGCGACCAGTTCGAGGAACTCTTCCCCAAGCATGATCAACTCAACGTGGTGGCGGGATACCGGAAGGAGGCTGCCGATGCGCTGGCGCAATAGCCTTCTGCTTCTGCTCTTGGCGGGTTCCGCCGAGGCCGCCTATGTCGTCACCCAATCCGGCCGGCAGATCAACGGCACGCAAATCAGCGCCGCCGAAGATGGTTCAGTTACGCTTGTTACTGCAACCGGCCAGAAGATGACCTTCCGGAAAGGGCAGTATCGTTCCGCATCCGCCGATCGGCCGCCGGAGCTGGCGCAGGCGGAAAGGCTCCTGCTCGAAGGGCAGGGCGAAAAGGCCGTTCCCTTGCTGGAAATAGTGAAGGCCGACTGCCGCTTCCTGGCGTGGGACCAAAATGCGATCCTCCTGCTGGCCAACCACTACTATGCGACCGGGCAGTTTGCCCAGGCCGCCACCGAGTTCCAACGGTTGGAAAAACAGGATGCGGATGTTCAGGCCAAGTTAAGGGAAGCCATGGTCAAATCCGGCCAGACCGGTTCGGTGCTCCCTGTTTTGGAGCAGGATATCGCCACGGGAACTCGCGAGGCGGCGGCCCAGGCCTATCTCATGCGCGGCGACCTCAAGGCCGCCCAAGGCGACACCCAAGGCGCGCGCCGCGACTGGCTCAAGGTCGCCACCTTTTTCAAGGCACAACAGGAACTCGCAAAAACGGCGGAACAAAAACTCGGACAACAGGAGGATTTGCCACAAAAGAACGCAAAGTAAGCAAAGACCTATTCTCTGGGTTCTTTGCGCTCTCTCGTGGCTAATCGTTTTTAAGAAGGAGAAGTGGGTATGAAACGGATGATGTTGGTTTTGCTAGTGTGCGCGGCCCCTGTGTTTGCGCAGGAGGTGGTGAAGAGCGAGGCGGTGGCGACGGCCGAGGCCGCGCCGGAGGAGGTTTCCGGCTTCATGGATGTCGTCAAGGGCGGCGGCGGGTTCGGGATGGCGCTTTGGATCGGGCTGGCCGGGCTGTCGCTGGCGGCGGGCACCTTGATCGTCGATTCGGTCATCAACATTCGCGAGTCGAAGATTATTCCCAAGACGCTGGTGTCGCTCGTGCGCGAGGCGATCGACGAGGGGAGCCTGAAAAAGGCGGCGCAACGCTGCAAGGACGTGCCGGGGCCATACTCCAATATTCTGCTGGCCGGGTTTGAAAACGTTGAGGATGGTTTCGAGACCGCGCAGGAGGCCATCGGCATCGCCGCCGACATGGAGAGCGAAAAGATGCTCCAGCGCGTCAACTATCTCAACGTGGTCGGCAACCTGGCCCCGATGCTCGGCCTGCTCGGCACGGTGCAGGGGATGATCCTCGCCTTTGCTACGCTCGGCACCACCTCCGGCGCGGCCAAGAACGCGCTGCTCGCCATCAACATTTCGCAGGCGCTCTACACCACCGCCGCCGGGCTCGTCATCGCCGTTCCGGCCATCGGCTCCTACTTCTTTTTCCGCAACCGCGCCGCCAAGGTCATCCTCACCATGGAAAGCCTGACCATGGAGGTCATGAAGGGACTTAAGAATAAGGAGACAAACCACTAATCCACGCTAATGGACACTAATCAGCCATAAAGATAATTAGTGCTGATTAGTGAAAATTAGTGGTTAAAGAAGCATGAGAAGGAGTTTCCAGAAAGGAGGTAACGGCGGCATCAACATGACGCCGATGATCGACGTGGTGTTCCAGATGATCATTTTCTTCGTCTGCACGGCGCAGCTGGAGCAGGAAATGTTTTCGGAATTCATCAACCTGCCCGACTCGCCCAACGCCCCCTCGATGGCGCAGGAAAAAGATCCCCGCACCATCACCATTGAAGTCGATGAAAAAGGGAAGGTCTCCATCGCCCGGACGGCTTTGACCATGGCCAGGCTCCGGAGCGTGTTGAACAAGACCGTCGCCGACTATGGAAAACACGGAATCACGATTCCAATCCTGATTCGCGCGGATGCCGGCGTGCAGCACAGCCACGTAAAGAACGTGATGGATATCTGCACGTCATCCGGCCTCTACAAAATCGCATTCGTTGCCGTAAAGGACAGTATTGATTAACCGCGAAGGAACGCAAAGAACGCAAGAATGAGACGGAAGAAGACCAGAAGATTTGCAGGAACCAACGAAGAAATCGAACTATCGATGACGCCGATGATCGATGTGGTGTTCCAGTTGCTGATCTATTTCCTGGTGACGTTCAGCACGGCGGATATCCTGGCGCATCTGGACATTTCCCGACCATCGCCGGATGCGGCGCAGAAACAGCAACCTCCCGCCGATATGATCCGTGTTGCGGTGCTTCCCCAGGGTTTCGCGATCAACGGTAGGGAAGTCACGGAGGAGGAGCTCTCCGTAATGTTAAGGAAGCTGGCCAGCGTCAGCACCCGGCAAACGGTGCTCGTCTCCTGCGACGACCAGTCGCTCCACGGGCGCCTCATCAAAGCCCTGGACCTGTGCGCCGAAAACAAACTCACACAGATTTCAGTCATGAGCGGGAAATAGGATGAGCCACAAGAATATGTATGACCGCAAAGACGCGAAGACGAAAAGGTTCAGGAGTCTTCGTTTCTTCGCGTCTTTGCGGTCATCGATAAACCCATGAGCAGAAGCGGGAACAGTTTAATCAGCAAGATCGGTGGCCCGGCGGTTTCGGTGGTGGTGCATGGGATCATCTTCGTGGTGCTGCTGAAGGTGCTGGTCTTCCATGCCCCGGAGGAGGAGCGGGCCATCGACGTGCAGGTGGTGGAGGAACAGGTTCGGGAATTGGACAAGATCGAGCGCGAGGTGGAAAAGGCGGAGGAAATCGAGACCGAGGAAGAACTGCTGGAGGCGCCGGAAGAACTGGCCGATGAGCTGCCGCCGGATGACGGGCTTCAGGATTCCATGCTGGAGTCGGAGCTGGACTTAAGCGGGTTGGATTCGGTGGCGGAGATCGAAAGTCCGTTGGTGATCAAGGGGCTGATGGTCGGGCGCTCGGCAGCGGGGCGCAAAAAGCTATTGCGTGAATTTGGCGGGCGCTATGGCGGGCAGGCCGAAAAGGCAGTGCTCAAGGGATTGGACTGGCTGCAGACGGTGCAGAGCGAGGACGGCTCGTGGGGCGTGGGAAAAAGCAAGAGCATGACCGCCAAACAGGAACGGGCGCGGTTGACAGGATTGGCGCTGCTCAGCTATCTCGCCCATGGCGAAACGTCGCAGTCGGAACAATATGGCGGGACGGTGCAACGCGCCATCGAGTATCTACTGGATGAACAGGATCCAGCAACCGGTCGCTTTTGCCCGCTCTCGAAAACGGTTGGTTCGCACGACGACATCGGGGTCTATGGCCACGCCATTGCCACCTATGCGCTGTCGGAAGCGTTCGCCTTGACCCGCTCCCCGGCATTGAGGCAACCGGTTGAAAGGGCGGTGGAAGTGATTATCGACGGACAGCAGGCCGGCGGAGGGTGGGACCACCGCTACCAGCACGACAAGTGGAGCGATCTTTCGGTCGGTGGCTGGCAGGTGCAGGCGCTCAAGGCGGCACAGTCGGCCGAGGTTCAGGTTGAAGGCATCGGTGAGGCACTGGCCAAGTCGGTTCCCTTTGTGCAGGGCATGCACGCGAAGGAGGGCCAATTCTATTATCGCCTCGGCAACAAGACGCCCAACGCCGATCTCGACTATATGACCGGCGTGGCGGTGCTCTGCCTTCAACTAGCCGGGCAGGGCGATGCGGAGGAGGTCAAGGCCGGGCTTGCTTTTCTCAAGGACAAGGAGTGCTCCGACTGGGACGAGGGCTGGGAAAAGACCGGCAAGAACAAGAGCTTCAACATTGCCTACGAGTGGTACTACAACACGCAGGCCATTTTCCAGAAGGGCGGTTCCAAATGGTCGAGCTGGAACAACCGGTTTGCGCCGATGCTCATCGAGGCGCAGGATGCCTCCGGCGCCTGGAAGCCGCCCTCGGAGGCCGGTGAAGCCGTGTCGAAGGACATCATCTATACGACCGGCTTTTGCACATTGTCGCTACAGGTCTACTATCGTATCCTACCTTCTTTCAAGAAGGTGGCCGGCACGGACGAGCACTTTGCATTCGAGAACGATGTGAAGATCGAAATTTATTAAGGGAGCGGGAGAGCGTGATGGAAGGGCTAATTATATTGCTGGTATTCGTGGTGTTTGTTTTGCCGCTGATCCTTTCCATCGTGGCCTTGGTCAAAGTGACTTCGTTGCGGCGGGATTACGAGGCCAGCCGAAGGGCGGAACAAATTCCGCCGGCCTGGAAAGAGCCGCCTCTACCGGAAGAA
The DNA here is from genome assembly GCF_900890425.1 of Pontiella desulfatans. Taxonomy (NCBI): domain Bacteria; kingdom Pseudomonadati; phylum Kiritimatiellota; class Kiritimatiellia; order Kiritimatiellales; family Pontiellaceae; genus Pontiella; species Pontiella desulfatans. The sequence goes on from NZ_CAAHFG010000004.1 coordinate 477,180, forward strand.
ACGCCGGCAAAAGAGATTCCGGATGCGTTCAAGGTTCCGGAACCCGTTGTGTCGCCTCCCCCCATTCGCCCGGCGGCGGCCAAACCGCCACCGGCCGCCCCGAAGCCACCCAAGCCAAAAGCCGGAATCGAATTCATGCTCGGCGGCAAGGCGGCGAGCTTTGCCGGGATTGCCATATTGGTGATCGGCATTGTCCTGCTGGTCGGCTACTCGATCCAGCAGGGCTGGATTGGCCCGGGCACACGGATCATTCTCGGCCTTCTCTGCGGCGGGGCGATGGTTGGAATTGGCCATTTCGTGGAGCGGAAGGACGACCGCTACCAGCTGTTCGCACGCGTCCTGACCGGCGGTGGCGGGGCACTCTTCTATTTCTGTGTTTTCGCCGCCTACAGCATCTATCAGCTGATCGGTGTCTGGATGGCGGGTGTTGGGTTGGTGGCCAGCGCCTTCGCGGTGTTTGGCTTGGCCATGGCCTACCGCTCCCAAGCGGTCGGCGTGCTGGGCGTGCTCGGTGCGTTCATCACCCCCCTGTTGATCGGCGGCGACTTCGATAAGGGCGTCTTTCCGCTGGTCTACATCGCCGTCATCAACGCGCCCGTCATTCTGCTCGGCATCAAGCGCAACTGGCAGGTGCTATACAACCTCTCGTTCGTGCTCACCGTCATCATCTTCTGCATCTGGCTGGATTGGTTCGGGCGCAGCGAATGGTGGATTGGCCTGGCGTTTGCCGTCGGCTACTTCCTCGAATATGCCGCCCTCGGCCTGCTGAAGCTGCGCTGCGAGCAGCGGATTGCCGGACGCCGCATCGATATTGTCCGTTTGTTGCTGGCCTCGCTGTTGTTGCTCGGTGCGGTCTATTGGATCCTCGACGATGCCGGCATGGACGGATGGCTCGGAACCGCCTTCCTGGCCATGGCGTTGCTTCACATCGGCCTCGCGGCCTTCGCCTTCAAGGTGCTGGCGCGCTTCAACGAGGAAATCCTCGCCTTCCTCGCCGGAGGGCTTGTCTTTGCCACGCTCGCACTCCCCGCGCAGCTCGATGGCGAATGGGTATCGCTGGGCTGGGCCATCGAAGGCGTCGTGCTGGCCTGGTTCGCCGGCCGGGTACGTTCCCGCCTGTTGCAATGCGCGGCCTTCCTGCTGGGCTTCTTCGGCATCATGAAATCGCTGGTGTTCGATGTTTCGTTGCACGATGCCCCCGGCAACCTGTTCCTGAATGCCCGCTTCATGGTCGGCCTTCTTTCCGCCGCGCTCCTCGGCGTCCAGGGCTGGCTGGCCGGCCGCTTCGACGACGAGACAACGCCCAAGTGGCAGGAGGGCCTCTGGTGGGTCGCCGTGCTCTCGGCGCTGGCCGTATTCTTCGCCGACACCTTCTGGACCATCGGCCCCGACGAGGCGCTGGCCTGGGTGATGACCTCCTTGGCGCTGCTGGTGGCCGGCGCGGCTCTCGTCTATTTCATGCCCGCCCAATCATCGCTTCAGTTGCTGGGCGGAATCCTGCTGATCCTGGTTCCGCTGAAGCTCTTCCTGCTCGACTCGTGGATCGGCTTCGATGTCGGCGGCTACCGCATGCGCGCCTTCGCCAACCCGGCGGTCTACATCCAGCTGTTTGCCCTCGCCGTGGTCGCCTTCCTTTTGCCGCGCCGCATGGCCGGCAACAGCGCCACCTACATGCTGCCCTCGCCCGACTTTTCCACCCTGCTCAACATCCTTTCGCTGGCCGGCGCCCTCGGGGTGCTGACCATCGAGCTCTTCCGGATCTCGAACGACTGGGCCGGCACGGCCGTCACCATACTCTGGGCGGTGAGTGCCATCACGTTGACCATCTTTGGCCTTGCCCGCCGCCGCCGCGCGCACCGCTATTTCGGTCTCATCCTGATCGGCCTCACCACGCTCAAGGTGCTGGTCGTCGATTCTTCCGAGCTGAAAGGGCTCGAACGCATCTCGGCCTTCATCGTCACCGGCGTGCTTCTGCTGCTCCTCTCCTTCGCCTACCAAAAGGCCTCCGCCTATTTCCATTCCTTGGAGGACAACAATGAAGAAATCTAATCTGATACTGGCCGTCTTCGGCTCGCTCTCCCTATGTTGCGCCGCCGAATCTTCCATGGCTTCCCGCTTCGAGCTGTGCCGCCAGATCGACGGCGAATTCACCGCCGGGCAGGTGGGGCGGGTCTCGCTACCCGGCGATGTGTTCGCCCAGTGCCGGTCGTTCCCGGACGACCTGCGTATTCTGGATGCGGCTGGAAAGCAGTGGCCATTCTACCTCTCGGTCGCCCGCAGCCAGGTCGAGTCGCGCGGGCAGCTGGCCGAAATCGTCAATGCCTCGTTTGTCGATGCGGAGGAGCGCTATTGGCAATTCGACCTGGTGATTCCCGCAGTTGATGGAAAAGTTCAGCCGCACAATCAACTCGAGCTGCGTTCCTCCGGCAACGGCTATGTTCGGCGGGTCGAGGTGTTCACCGCCCGTGAGCCGCGCGGCCATATGGCCACAGGCTACCTGATCCGGTCGGCCCACCACCGCAATGCCGGGAACCGGCTTGTCCGCTATCCCGCCTCCGATGCCGCGCGCCTCCACGTGCGGGTCTATGCCAACGCCAAGGACGCCACCGAGACATTCTCGGTTACCCGCGCAAACGTTCTCCACAAGGTAGCAACCACAGCGGAACGCGAAACCGTCGAATACAAGGCATTGGACGTTCCCGAGAACGAAACAACCCAGACCGTGCAGACATTCCTGTTCGATACCGGGTTTGAAAACCGGCCGGTTGAGTTTATTTCTTTCAATGTGAAGACCGCATCCTTCGTTCGTAGTGTCACCGTGCAGGGGCGCAACCGCGAAAACGAACCGTGGCAGCGGCTGGGCGGCGCCGGAATCCATCGCTATGGCGACGAATCCAAGGCGGAAATCACGCTCAGAGCCAACAAGCGCTTCCTCAAAATCGATATCCACCACTACGACGATGTGCCTCTGGCGGTAGAAGCCGTGAAGCTCGAAGCCATCCCGCGCCACCTCGTCTTCGAGGCGGCGTCCGCCGCCTCGGCCTCCCTCTGTTTCCGGGCCTGGGACATGCCGACGCCGCGCTACGACCTGGAAGCCCGGCTCTCGAAGCAAACGATGGCCGAAGCGCCGCTCTACCCAACCTTGGAAACCCGGCCCAACGAAGCCGCCAAAGCCCAGCCCTGGCGCAAATATTCCAAACTGCTCGCCGGTCTGGCGGTCGGCCTCGTCAGCCTCCTCGTCATCCGCGTCATCATCGGCATGATGAAGCAACAAGCCGGCGACTCCCAGGGCTAAGGCAATAGGGGCGCCGGCCTCTGCAACCGGCCGTCCCCGCAATTTAGATACAGTCCTTGTTTACTTCTGGAAAATCGGTAGGTACTGTCCCGCGCCTTTAAACGTGAGGAATAAGGTCATGAATTGGAAGGCGTTGGCAAACAGGATTTTGGACGGGGGTGAACCGATCAGCCGGGAAGAGGCCCTGGCGGTGCTCAACTCATCGGACGACGAACTGCTCGAGGTGCTGCAGGCGGCCTACCTGATCCGCAAGAACTGGTTCGGGAAAAAGGTCAGCCTCCACGTGCTTAAAAATGCCAAAAGCGGCGTTTGCCCGGAGGACTGCTCGTTTTGCAGCCAGTCAAAAACCTCCACCGCGGAGGTCGCGGAATACGAGATGCAATCGGCCGACGAAATCGTCGCCGGTGCCGCCGAGGCCATGGAAATGCAGGCCCTGCGCTACTGCGTGGTTACCAGCTCCCGCGCCCCGTCCGAAGGCGAACTCAAGATCATCACCGAGGCCGCCTCGCGCATCAAGGCCGCAAACCCGCAGCTCGAACTTTGCGCCTCCATGGGCTTCCTCACCGAGGAAAAGGCGCAACGGCTCAAGGATTCCGGGGTGGACCGCTTCAACCACAACCTCGAAACCTCCGCCAATTTCTATCCCTCCATCTGCTCCACCCACCAATACGAGGATCGGGTCGAAACCGCCAAAACCGTCAAAAAGGTGGGCCTCGACCTCTGCTGCGGCGGGTTGATCGGCATGGGCGAAACCCTCGAAGACCGCGTAGACCTCGCGCTTGCGCTCAAGGAACTCCAGGCCGACTCCGCCCCGATCAACTTCCTCGACCCTCGCGAAGGCACCGAGCTGGAAGGGCAGGAGCGACTCACCCCGAACGACTGCCTACGCACGCTCGCCATGTTCCGCTTCGTGCTCACCCATGCCGAAGTCCGCATTGCCGGCGGTCGCGAAACCTGCCTGCGCCACCTCCAGCCGCTCTCCCTCTACCCGGCAAACTCCATGTTCACCAACGGATATTTAACCACCGGCGGCTCCGGCTATGAGGCCGACAAACAGATGATCGAAGACGCCGGATTCGAGCTCGGCCACCTCGTCAACGCCTAGCAAAAGTATATCATCCAACCACCACGATCGTGGTGGTTGGATGATATACTTTGCGTGGGATGGGGTTGGCCGGTTGAAGGTTGGCAGTGGATTCTGTTTTCCGGAAAATCGTATTCCGAAGGTCGTTTCCTGGAACATGCGCCACTGTCTGACGCAGAGAAATCCAGGGATAAACAGGCTGCGGACCCCACGGAAAAAATCACGATCGTGATTTTTTCCGTGGGGTCCGCCCGCTGTGACGGTATCGGGAGCGGTTCGCAGAAGGGGGATGCCGTTGCAGACGAAACGTGGCTCTGGGCACAGCCCTGCTTGCGCTGGTGGGTATGGAGGAGTGGCGGGGTTATTCGCTTCTCCGCAGTAAAGTTGCTGTTCAGCGGGGTTATGTATGAAATAGCGTAGGTTTGGCTCATGCGAATGCTCAACATTGGAGGGCGAGGCTCTGTCCGAGCCGCTGCCGAGGTTCGGTTCCAGCTCGGACAGAGCCTCGCCCTCCAAAAACAACGATCTGGAATGTGGATGTTTCTCGCAGAAGATTAACACTTTTGGCTTTCGTACTAAATGCCCCTGGGAGGAGCGGCTTTCGTGGGAGGCGGGTATTTACTTCAGGGGTGGCTCTGGTATTATGCGCCTCCATTCAACGCTTTAACGAAAGGATACGACCATGCGTAGCGACAAGACGAAAAAAGGATTGGAACGGGCACCGCACCGCAGCCTGATGCGGGCCACCGGAATGTCTTCGGAAGACATCAAGAAACCGTTCATCGCCGTTTGCAATGCTTTCAATGAAGTGATCCCGGGCCACGCCCACCTCGACCAGGTTGGGAAAATCATCAAGGATGCCGTGCGTGAAGCGGGCGGCACCCCGATCGAGTTTAACATGATCGGCGTTTGCGACGGCATCGCGATGGGCCACTCGGGCATGAAATATTCGCTGCCGAGCCGCGAGCTGATTGCCGACTCGGTCGAAACCATGGTTGGCGCCCACGCGTTCGATGCCATGATCTGCATCCCGAACTGCGACAAGATTGTGCCCGGCATGATCATGGGCGCGATGCGCGTCAACATTCCGACCATTTTTGCCAGCGGCGGACCGATGAAGGCCGGCAAGACCAAGGATGGCAAGGTGGTCGATTTGATCAGTGTTTTCGAAGGGGTTGCCGCCCACAAGCAGGGCAAGATCTCCGACGAGGAGCTCGAGGAGCTGGAGTGCAAGGGCTGCCCGGGCCAGGGTTCGTGCTCCGGCATGTTCACCGCCAACTCCATGAACTGCCTGTGCGAGGCGATCGGCCTGTCGCTGCCGGGCAACGGAACCATCCTTGCGTTGGATCCGGCGCGGCACCAGTATTGGAAAGATGCCGCCAAGCGTGCGGTTGAAATGGCCTTCGCCGATGGCCCGTTGCCGCGCGACATCGTTACGCAGGAGTCGCTCGACAACGCCTTTGCGCTGGACATGGCGATGGGCGGCAGCACGAACACCGTGTTGCACACGCTAGCCATCGCCAAGGAAGCGGGGGTCGATTACAATCTCGAACGGATTAACGCCGTTTCCAAGAAGTGTCCGAACATCTGCAAGGTTTCGCCCTCTTCGCACTACCACATCGAAGACGTGCATGCGGCCGGCGGAATCAGCGCGATCCTCGGCGAAATTGCCAAGAAGGACGGCCTGCTGAACCTCGACTGCCCCACCGTCAGCGGCAAGACGCTCGGCGAGACGGTCGTTGGGTGCGATAGCCAGGATCTCGAATGTATCCGCGTTGTTGAAAACGCCTATTCCGAAACCGGCGGGCTTTCCATTCTTTGGGGCAACCTGGCCGAAGGCGGCTGTGTGGTGAAGAAGGCGGGCGTCGATCCGAAAATGCTGGTTCACACCGGGCCGGCGGTCATCTTCGAGTCGCAGGAAGAAGCCTGCGAAGGGATCCTCGATGGCAAGGTGAAGGCGGGCGACGTTGTCGTGATCCGCTACGAAGGCCCGAAGGGCGGGCCGGGCATGCAGGAAATGCTTGCGCCGACCTCCTACATCATGGGGCAGGGGCTGGGCGACAGCGTTGCGTTGATCACCGACGGCCGCTTCAGCGGCGGCACGCATGGCGCATGCATTGGCCACATCTCGCCGGAGGCGGCGGAGGGCGGCCCGATCGGTTTAATCAAGGCCGGCGACATCATTGAGATCGATATCCCGAACAACAAGCTGGCCGTGCAGCTTTCCGATGAGGAGCTGGCGGAGCGCAAGAAGGATTGGAAGGAGCCGGCACCGCGTTTCACCACGGGTTGGCTCTCGCGCTACGCCAAGATGGCCACCAACGCCAGCAACGGCGCGGTTCTGGAGGGCTAGTCCTCCCGATCTGTTAATGACCGCCAAGGCGCAAAGAAACGAAGAAGTTGTTTCCAGTTTCCTTGCGTCTTCGCGTCTTTGCGGTCATTCCCTTCTGCTTGGCTACCTGGTTGTTGGGCTGGTGTTCCAGACCCATGCCGGGAGCATCAAGGAGCGCGAAGCGGAGATCAAGGAGCGTTCCGCCGCCAAGTCGGAAGAGCAAAACCCATCCCAATCCAGCCCTAGCGCCCACTCGGCATTCGGATCGGGAACCTATCCATCTTCCGGGGGTGGAGGCAGTTTTCTGGGCGACTTCCTGGTTTGGCTGGTGGCCGCCCCGTTCCAATACCGCGCAGACGATCCTACCTCCGGCTCCGCAGGGGGCGCCGATGCAGAGGATTGGGCGGATGAACCCCATTCCATCTTTCCCATGCATCTGCCCGGCGAAGCGACGGTTCCCTATGTGCGGTTCGACTACAACCGCCAGTTTGCCGACTGGGACACGGATGATGCGCGGCTGGAACTGGGCTACAAATTCGTTGCGTTCCATGGGCGGTTTACACGCCATACGGATGATTTCGATGATAACCTGGACGTGCGGCAATACTACGCCTTGCTGCGCTACGGGGGCTACCGTCCCGACTTTCTGCCGGGCACCTTTGAGGCGGCCATCGGTTTCGGCGTGGTGCACCATGCCGGGGATGTGGACGACGATTCCTCCGGGGCGTTGACCATCCCGCTCAAGTATCATCCCTTCGAATGGCTCGGGTTTGAATTCCGCCCGGCCTGGTATCGGTGGGAGAAGGTTCGGATGGGCGACTACGATATCTCCGCCTCCCTCGGCCTCCGCTTTCTCCAGCTGCGCGGCGGCTACCGCTGGATCTGGGACGACGGAATGGTGGACGAGCAGAGCGGCTTCTACACCGGGGTGACGGTTTCGTTTTAACGGGTAACACGTAATACGTAATTGACGATCTCGCATCGCTTTGAAAATTTACGCATTACGCATTACGCATTACGCATTACGCATTACGCATCCCGATCAACGTTCCGCTTCCATTTGTGCGCCAACCCGCCTAAAGTCATGGACGACTGAGGTATAGGGTATGGCCAAACAATTCATAGACCGTGTAAAGCGCTTCCTGCATTTCCTGCAGCACGACCTGTGGCGGATCGACCTGGTGCACGACTCGAAGTTGCACGCCATTGGTGTCGAGGTGTTGCGCGTCACCCACTTGGTGCTCAAGGGCGTCAAGGACGACAACTGCAAGCTGCACGCGGCAGCGCTCACCTATTCCACGCTCATGGCGATGGTGCCGTTCATGGTCATTCTCTTTTCCATCGCAAAGGCCATCGGCTACAACGCGGCTGAGGAATCGTTGCTCGAGTTTGCCACGGAAATGCCCGAGGGCATCCAGGAATTCATCCACAATGTGCTCAATATTGTACAGGGCATCAATCCCGCAACGCTCGGCGCGGTGGGCGGCGTCATTTTCCTCTATATCATTTTCAAGTTGCTCAGTGGGATCGAGGAATCGTTCAACCAGATCTGGGGCGTGCAGTCCTCGCGCGGCATCTCCGACAAGATCCGCAACTATCTCTCCGTCTTGGTCATCGCCCCCGCGCTCATGCTGTTGGCCAATGCCGGTTCGGCGGCCATCCTCGCGTTCGCGGCAAAGGTGGAATGGCTCGGATCCCTTGTTACCTTGTCGATGCAGCTCGCCCCGATCTTCGTGCTGGCGCTGGCGTTCGTGGCGGTTTTCATGTTCCTGCCCAACACCAAGGTGGGCTTCCGGCCCGCCGCCATCGGCGGTCTGACCAGCGCGGTGATGGTGCTGATTCTCCAATACGTCATCCTGAAGTTCAGTTCCGTCCTTTTCCAGAAATACGCCATCTATGGCTCCTTCGCCTCCATTCCCCTCTTCCTGTTCTGGCTGCACCTCAATTGGACGATCCTGCTGATGGGGTCCGAATTGGCCTTTGCCATCCAGAACCGCGACACCTATGCCGAGGAGCAGGCCGCCGTCCGCGCCAGCATGGTGGCGAAGCTGTGGGTCGCCTATTCCGTCATGCAGGAGGCGGTCCGCATTTTCCAAGGGACCGAACCCGCGTTCAACACCACGCACTATGCCCGCAGGAACAACATCCCGATCCGTCTCATGAATGAAGTGGTGGGGGTTCTCTCCCGCGCGCGCCTCTTGGGCGAAGTGGCAACGGAAGGGCAGGAAACCTATGCCCTGCTTCAGGCCCCCGAGCACGTCACCGCCAAGAAAATCTATGATCTCATGATTTCCGACGGCTCTTCGCCGGAGGAGCTCGGCCTCGTCGATGACCTGGTCACGAATGAAATGCTCTCCGCCGTCGATGTCTCGCTCGACGAAACCCTCGATGCCATCAACCTCCGCAAGTTCATGGAGTAGAGCCGCCGCTATGCGGTGGCTTTTCGCTGGAACGGGACAGTAGCTCGCATATCCGATGCGAGTTCCCGTCGCCGGGGAAACGCGGATCGGATATCCACGCTACGTCATTGCGGCATCGTCTACGTTCTGGCATGTTCTCGCGCATGAATTTCCAAGAAGAACTCAACGAAGAGCAGCTCGCCGCCGTCACCGCTCCCGACGGGCCGGCACTCGTCGTCGCTGCCGCTGGCACGGGTAAAACGCGCACCCTGATTTATCGCCTGGCCTATCTGGTCAAAGAGAAAAATGTTCAGCCGTGGGAAGTCCTTTTGCTGACCTTCACCAATAAGGCGGCGAAGGAGATGATCGAACGGGCCTCCTCGTTGATCGAGTCGGAATCCGACCGCGGATTCGACCGCGGCATGAGCGGCACGTTCCACTCCTTCGCGAACCGGCTACTTCGAAGGCATGCGGGGCTGGTTGGATTCGGCAACGATTTCTCCATTCTGGACTCCGACGATTCCAAGAAGCTCGTTCGTTCCTGCATGGACGACCTGAAGGTGGAGAAGAAAAACTTCCCGAAGCCCGAAGTGATCCTGAGTTTGCTGGGGGTGACGAGCGGGCGCATGGGCGACCTCGGCGCCGCCGTGACCGATCATTTTGAGCTGACCGACGTCAACGCGGAGCAGGTGCTCGCGGTGCTGGAGCGATACAACGCCCGCAAGAAAGAGCAGAATGCGATGGATTTCGACGATCTGCTCGCATTCGCCCTCAAGTTGTTGAATGAGCACGAAGATGTTCGGTTGCGCTATCAGACCCTTTTCCGCTATGTGCTGGTGGACGAATATCAGGACACCAATGCCATTCAGGAACAGCTGGTGCGGCAACTGGTCAGCGGCCATGGTAACCTGATGGTGGTCGGCGACGATTTCCAGAGCATCTATTCCTGGCGCGGGGCGGACTACCGCAACTTTCTCGATTTCGAACAACGATATCCGGACGCCACGACCTATAAATTGCAGATCAACTATCGCTCGACGCCCGAGATCCTCGAGGTCGCGAACTCGGTCATCGCGGGAAATCCGGAGCAGTTCCAGAAAGAGCTGCGTCCCGTGCGTGCGTCGCAGGCCCGACCGCACCTTTTCCGACCGCGCGATGGGTCGATCCAGGCGCGCTACGTGATTGAAAAGGCGCGCGAGCTACAGCGCAAGGGCATGAGGCTCGCTGATATCTGCGTGCTCTATCGTTCGCACTTTCATGCGATGGAACTACAGATGGAGCTCAGCCGCGCCTCGCTGCCCTACATGCTGACCTCCGGTGTGCGCTTCTTCGAACAGGCGCACATCAAGGACGTTTGCGCCGTACTGAAACTGCTCGCGAACCCGAGCGATGAAATGGCCTTCACGCGGCTGGTGGAAATGTTCCCGAAGGTGGGGCCGAAAACCGCGCTCAAAATCTTTCGCAAATTTGGCGGGCGCTGTAATTTCCAGCGCGCCGAAACCATCGAGGAAGTCACTGCGGCCCTGCCGAAGGCCGCGCTACCGGATTGGGAAAAAATCGCACCCATTTTCACGGCCTATCGGGAGGAAAATCTTCAGGGCGACCCCGGCGAGGTCATCTTCCGTTTCGTGAAGGAGTTCTATTCCGAGTTCATGGTCGAGAATTTCGATAACCACAAATACCGTCAGGAAGACATCGACGGCTTGATCGAGTTTACCGCGAAGTTTGAAACGACCGAAGAGTTCCTCAGCGAGATCGCGTTGCAAAGCAATGTCGATGGCGAAGTCTCCTCGGAAGCGGAAGCACCGGAGGATGCGATTCGCCTGAGTACGGTGCACCAGGCCAAGGGTTTGGAGTGGAAAGCCGTCTTCATTCTCTTTGCGTGCGAGGATATGTTCCCGAGCAAAAAAGCCGCGGAGGAATCCGGCGACGCAGAGGAGCGCCGCCTCTTCTACGTCGCCGTGACCCGCACCGAGGACGAGCTGTTTATCTGCGCGCCGACGGTGCGCCGCCAGCGCGATGGCGGAATTATATTTCTCGATCCTTCGCGCTTCATCTCCGAGATCCCCCCGGAAATGTTGGACGAGGTTTCCGGGTTCAGCGCTTCCCAGACCTACTCAGCTCCGAGTGCTCCGCCGCGCCGCCCCAAGCCGCCCTCGCGGCCCATGCCGAAGCCCGCGCCGCGACCTCAAAGCACCACGCCAACGTGGGAACGCGAGCGCGAGCATAGCTGCCGGCTGCACATCGACGAATTCACGTTTTCCGACGGCGCGGCGGAAGTGGAGCTGGCTTTTGATCAGCACAATCTGCCGGGATTGACCACGTCCATCAAACAGACCATTCGCGTCGAGGATCCTCTTTTTGAGCCGATCTACAATTCGCTGAAAGATGCACTGCGCCAAGCGCCCGATGGGAGAACCATTTTGCTGTCGGTTTCGGTTTCATACACTGCGCTTTCCGTGACGGAATACGAAGTGACCGCCTGCGATTTGAAGGAATATTTGGAAACCCGCCTGGAGCAGGCGGTGCCGGCCTATTTGAACCAGCGGCTGGGAGCGTTTGAGAAGAAGGGGCGCGATTTCGTGGACATGAAAACGTTGCTTGCGGAGTGCGATGGAATTGAATCGGAATCGGAACTTGTTGAGCGGTTGGGTGCAGACGCGCGCCATGCCGAACAGATTGCCCATCTCGCAAAGGAGCATCTCGCGACGTTGGGGCCCATCAATGTCGGTACGGACGGGAATTCCGTATTGTGCCTTTTGGCGGGGGCGGAGGGTTGCTTTTTTGTTTGGGAAATCTTTGATGCCGACCTTTCCACCTATTTATGGAAATCCACGGCATCGCTGATGGAACTATCCACCAAGCCTCATCGATATGCGGAGGAGATGGCGTTGGTGCTGAAGGAGATTGAGTCGATCCCCAAGCTCGGTGGTCGGACAAAATATAAAGCGAGCAAACCCGGGAATTTTTCCCATTTTAAACACGATTATGATGCTGAAGGCTTCGAGGCGTGGCTTACCAAATTGAATCAGAAACTTGGACGGTTGCTGTAATGTTGTGGTTCGGCGAACCAGGCAAAGGTGCGCCGCCAGCGCGACGGCGGTATGATCTTCCTCGATCCCTCGCGTTTTCTTGCGGAGATCCCGGAGGATCTGCTATCCAATGATGGAGGCGGTTTTTATTAGCGGCGATGCCGCGTCGAATGTCCAAGGGCAGGGGACGTTCGACATACGACCTTCGGACTTTTGACTGGCAAATAGGGGATTGGAATGGGCTTTATATTTATTTTGGTGATTGTCGGCGTCGTTATCTATTTTGGGATGGCGAACAACAAGAAGAACCAGGCGGCGTGGCAGGCGGCGGCGGATCGGTTGAACCTGGCCTACTATGGCGGCGGTTTCGGTTCGATGGGCACGATTTCCGGGTCGGTCGATGGCCACCGCATCAACATTTCCACGTTCACCAAGGGCAGTGGCAACAGCAGCCAAGCCTATACGAAGTATACCGTTGAATACCGCCACCGCATCAAGACCGATGTAAAGATGACGCGGCAGGGGGCGCTGCATAAGCTGGGCAAGGTTTTCGGGCTGGAGGATATTACCGTGGGCGACGCGGCCTTCGATGAGCAGGTGCTGGTGCGCGGGGCCGATTCAGCGGCGGTGCGCAAGCTGCTGACCCCCGACCTACGCGACGCCATCCGGCTCATGGTCATCACCTTCCCGGACATCACCATCACGAACGAGCATGTCTGCGTGAACAAGAAGGGGAAGGATACCGAAATCTCCGCCATCGTCCGCACCGCGCGTCACGTACTGCAATTCTCTGATCAAATGAATGCTTCTTTCCCGGCAGCCAAACCGCCCGGGAATGTGCGCGTGGTTGATCCAGTTCCGCCGCCTCCCCCAATTCCCGCGGCCGAAGAGCCGGAGCCCGGGCTGGTGGAGATTGAGCCCGTTGAGCTGCCGTTCGATCCCTACACGATACCGAACCCCGTTGTTCCCGACCCGCCGATGATTCCGGTAGCGGAAGAACCGGAGCCCGAGCTCCCCGCCGTCGAAGAAGAGCCCGTCGATCAGGAACCGGAGCCGGTTGCCGAACCGGTGGTTCTCAACCTGGAGCAAGCCGCAAAGGAACTGTTTGGCGGAGATTCGAAGAGCTCGTTGGAGGCATCGAAGGTTTTCGAGGGGCAATACAAGGGCCGTTCGGTTGAAGGATCCGGCGTGCTCAAGCGGATCGGCAGGATCAGCTACGATTCCATATTCGGCAACCACCCGGGCATCAAGGCCACGCTCGAAATTTGCGAGCTGTCCGGGCCCTATTCCCAATTCAAGGTCGAGGCCAATGTCCTGTTCCCGCTTGAAAAAGAAGAAGCGCTTCGAGCGATGGTGGGGGAACCGCTTTCGATCTCCGGCACGCTCATTGCGCAGGACGCCATCATGAAGCGGCTCTATATTGCCGCCGGTTAGTTCGACACAGAAAAATCCACCATCACCGGGAAATGATCCGATCCCACATCGCCCCCGACCATCCGGTTGTGGATGGTGATTTCCGGGGAGTGGAGCACATGGTCGAGCGGGATGCGCAGGAACCGGTTGTTCGCCGGCCACGTGGGTTGGAAGCCGAATCCCTTCATGCTGTTTTTCAATCCCATTTCCGTCACTCGCCTAAACCAATAGGAAAACGGTGTAACGTTCAGGTCGCCGAGCAGCAAAACCGGATGCTTCTGTTTTTGGGCCACGTAGGGAAGATCGGCAAGCTGGCTGTTCCGATGCGAGGAATAGGTTGCGCCAATCGGCGGCAGGGGATGGGTGCCGATAATGGACACCGTGCCCTGCGGAAAATGGCCCTCGGCGATGATCGTTGGAACGCCTGCGGTGCCGATTTCAACCACCGTTGCGTGCTCCAGCGGATATTTTGAAATCATCATGATCCCGAAACACCCCTCCTGCGGTTCGGCGATGCGGTATGCATAGTCGCTGTCCAGCACGGCGAGTTCCGCCGCCCACTTCGGGGTGACTTCCTCGAGCAGCAGTAGATCCGGGTTGGCCTCGCGGATGGCTCCGAGCACCTGTTCCGTGTTCCCGTTCCCGGCATTGAGGTTCATCAGCATGGCGCGGATCGGTTTGCCCGTTCCCGGATCGGGCTTGCCGAAATAGAGCGGGAGCACGAAGGCATAGTTCAGCAGGGCCAGCAGGATGATGGCCACCGCCCGTTGATTCATCCGCTTCCAAAGCGCGATCCCGACCAGGGGCAGGCACAGCTGCATATACTGCACCCGGAAATGCGAGAATAGGTCGAAGAACCAAACGAACCGGCCGAGCAAACCTAGCAGCGTTGCAATGCCGAGGCTAATCGCCAGGAAATCAAGGGCTCCAAATAAACCAATCCGTGTTTTTTTCATTGTGTAACACCCCATCTAAACGCCGTTTCTAAATCGACGGCCGTCGATTTAGAAACGGCGTTTCATTTGTTGGGCAGACCCTATACATCGATCACGATCCCGCACCATTGGCCATCGCCATCGCGCGACACTTCCTTGCATCCGAGCTGGATGAAGGTGTCGGCCACGGCGTCGGCTTCGATTTCCCGGATGCCGCTGAGCAATATCCGCTTTTTCGCCGCGCGCTTGATCAACGGCGCGGCTTCGAGCAGCACCGAGGTCAGGATGTTGGCGCAGACGAGGTCGGCGGGTTGGGTATGCCAGCCGGGTTCCAGCACGTCGGCCTGGAAAAAATGGATCTTGCCCCCGACCCCGTTGCGCGCGGCGTTTTCGTTGCACTGTTCAACGCAAACCGGATCGTAGTCGAACGCAACGATGTCGGGGATGCCCAGCTTGCGGGCGGCGATCGAAAGAATCCCGCTGCCGGTTCCGGCATCGATCATGGTTTGGATGTCCAGCGTTCGAAAGGCATCCTCCAGCGCCTCCAGGCAAAACTTCGTTGTAAAGTGCCCTCCGGTGCCAAAGCTCAGGCCGGGATTAATGATGATGTTGGTTTTTCCGTCTACCGGCGCCTCTTCCCATTCAGGAACAATGCGCAGGTTCTGCCCGAGCTCCATTGTTTTAAAATGGTGGTGCCAAAAGGTCGTCCAGTCCTGCTCCAGATATTCTTTCGCCTCCGCCGTCTGGACCGGGAGCGTTTCCGGCAGGGCCTTCAGCGCAATCTCGGCTTCCAGCAGCGAATCAAAATAGATTTCGAGCAGCGATTCCTCGGCCAGCGGCCGGGTGACTTCGACCGGCTCCTTTACCAGCGCCCCGCGCACCCATTCGCAAACGGCATCGACCTGTTCGGTGGCAACCAGCAGGTTCAATTGCCCGCCGCTGTGTTTGTTTTCTTCGCTCATAAAACTAATCCTTTTGATGGCGCGCCTGGCGCGGCAGGCGGGCGGTATGTGTATCGCAGGCGTCTCGCCTGCTCTCCGCCTGGTCTTCTTTGGGTTCAAACGGTTTAAGGAAGCCCGGAACATCGGGACGGTTGCCGCGTTGATAGTCGAACCACAGCGCTTCCGCAACCGTTTTTTCATCCAAGCCCTTTTCCTCCACCAGATATTCGAGCAGGAGCTTGGCGAGGCGCACCATGTGCAGGTTGCCGGTGGTGTGGGTCGTGGCGTAGAGCCAGTCGGAAAAGGCCATGAATTCCGCGAAGGGGGAGTTGGGTTGTACCACCGCCGGCTCGGCGGCCCCGTGTACCGGTTCTTCGTCCGGGAGCAGGCCGGCGGCCTGCGGTACGGCGGATGCTTCGGGCAGGCCGGCGGCCTGCGGTACAGTGGTCGTATCGCAGGCGGCCCGCCTGCTCCAGATGAGCGGTGCGGTGTTGATGAACTGGCCGTTGTTCACAACCAAATTCCAGTAGCGTGCGAAGCGCTGGACACGCTGCATCTGCTCAAAGGGAATCTGGCTCGTGCTGAGGATTTCGTAGGGGGCATGGGGGCTGTAGACCATCTTCCAGTCCGTGGAATGCCGATCAATCGGCGCGCCCCGCAGCCGTTTGAGGATGCCGAGCTGGATCTCCTGCGGGTCGAGGGTCAGCAGGCGGTTGAACCCGGCTTCGAAGCTTTCGAGGTCTTCGCCCGGCAGGCCGGCGATCAGGTCGGAATGGATATGCACGCCGGTCTCTTCGCGCAGTCGCCGCACGTTGGCCTCGATCTTCTCGATGTCGAGGGGCCGTTTGATCCGGTGCGCGACTTCCTCGTTGAAGGTCTGGATGCCGATTTCGAATTGCAGCATGCCGGGGGGGCAAGCCGCAACGGCTTCCATCAGTTCGTCCGGCAGACGGTCGGGGATCACCTCGAAGTGCAGCATCATGCCCGGCTCGTAGCGTTCGTGGAAAAAGCCGAGCACTTTGAGCGCAAAGGGAATGTCGATGTTGAAGGTGCGGTCGACGAACTTAAAGTTGCGCGCCCCGCGGTCGAGCAGGTTGGTGAAGGCGGCAAACAGCTTTTTTTCCGGGAAGTAGCGTACGCACGGATCGAGCGACGACATGCAGTATTCACAGCGGAACGGGCACCCGCGCGAAGCCTCCACATAGATGGCGCGGTGCTTGATATCCTCGTCCGTGTATAGATCGTACGGCAGTTCGACCTCCGCCACATCCACTGGTTCGGCATGGATAATTTTACCACGAAGACTCGAAGAGCACGAAGGAGCACCAAGCCTCCCCTTCTTAGAGTTCTTTGTGTCTTTGTGGTTAAAAACCCGTCGGCAGAGCCTCGGGAACTCGGTTTCCCCTTCGCCGCAGATGACGTAGTCGGCATATCGGAAGATTTCCTGCTCTTCGGTTTCGTGGCTGGTTTCCGGGCCGCCGAGAACAACCACGGTTTCGGGGCTGACGCTTTTGAGCAGGGCGGCCACCTTGGTGGCGAGCTCGATGTTCCAGATATAGCAGCCGATGCCCACGATGCGCGGTTTGTGCGCGAGGATCTTTTCAACGGCGACGCGCGGCTGCACCTGGAGGTCGAACTCCATCAATTCCGTCCGATCCTTCAGTTCGCCCAGGTTGGCGAGCAGGTAGCGCGCGCCGAACGAGGTGTGGGCGTAGCGCGCGTTGAATGCGGCTAGGACAATCTCAGCCATTGCGTCCCATCATGGTTGCAATTTCGCGGAGCTGGTCATTATCGAGCTCAACGCCGCCTCCGAGCCGACCGATGTTCAAGTTGATCTTGGCAATATTTTCAAGCACCTCGATGCGGTCGAAGGCCTGCAGCAGGGTTGCGCCCGTGCAGAGTACGCCGTGGTTTTCCATCAGGATGCAGCAGGTGTGTTTCTTGAAACTACCGGCAACGGAGTCGGCCAGCGCATCCGAACCCATCAGTTCATAGGGGGCGTATTCCGGTTCGCCGACGATGGCGTAGGCCTCGGCGATCAGGCGGACGTTGATGGGCTTGCGGGCGGCCACGAAGGTGCTGGCCATCGGCGGGTGCGCATGGACGATGGCGTGCACCTGCGGGTGGCGCCGGTAGATTTCCAGGTGCATCGAGGTTTCGATGCTCGGTTTCAGGTTCGGTGTATGGTTGGTGCCGTCCATGCCGATTTCCGCTATTTCCTCGGCCTTCATGTTCCCTTTGTCGGTGGCCGAGGGGGTGAGTAGGATCAGGTCGCCGGGAACGCGCATGGAAATATTGCCGCCGGAGGTGGTGGTGAGCCCCTGCCGGTAGAGCCTGTTCATGCAGTCGGCCACAGCTTGTTTTAGGTCAATCATTGGAACCTTTCTTTCGCGTTGCGAATCCGAAATGGTATAACGCGAATCCTTAACGAAAGGAACCATTCTATGTTGGAAACCGTACGCTGGATCACTGCCGAAGGAAACGTGCTCGCCGGTTTTGAGGAGGGAGTGCCGCTATTGCCCGGCAAGTTGCGCATCATCGACCAAACCCGGTTGCCGCAGGAACTCGTCTATCTCGAACTCGACGACGTGGATGAAATCGTGGCCGCCATCCGGCGCCTTTCCGTTCGCGGTGCGCCCGCCATCGGTTGCGCGGCGGCCTTGGGCCTTGCGGCATGTGCGCAACATCTGGAGGAAAAGGAGCTGCTCGAAAAGGCCCAAGAGATCGCCGATCAACTCGCGGCCTCGCGCCCGACGGCGGTCAACCTCTTCTGGGCGCTGGAGCGGTGTTTATCACACCTCACAAGGTGTGATAAAGCGACGGCCGAGGAGCTGGTGCGGGAGGGGTTGGCCATCCTTGAAGAGGATATCCAGATGTGCCGGGCCATTGGTTCGCATGGTGCGCCTTTGATCAAGGAGGGCATGGGCGTGCTGACCCACTGCAATGCCGGGGCCTTGGCGACCGGCGACTTTGGAACGGCGCTGTCGCCCATGTATGTGGCGCACACCGCCGGTCGCAAGTTCACGGTCTATTCCGACGAAACGCGCCCGCTCAACCAAGGCTCGCGCCTGACCGCGTGGGAGCTTCAGCGGGCCGGCATCGACGTGGTGACGATCTGCGACAACATGGCGGCGCAGGTGATGAAGGAGGGGAGGATCGATCTGATTATTGTCGGTTCCGACCGCATCGCGGCCAATGGCGACGCGGCCAACAAGATCGGCACCTATGGCCTGGCGGTGCTGGCGAAGCACCACGGCATTCCGTTCTATGTCGCCGCACCGACTTCGACCATCGATTCATCCCTTGCGACGGGCGACCTGATCCCGATCGAGATCCGCGATCCGGCGGAAGTCGGCGCGGCCGAGGGGGTGCGGGTTTATAACCCCGCGTTCGATGTCACGCCCAACGAACTGATTTCGGGCATCATAACGGAGGGCGGTTTGCACCGCCCTCCGTATGGCTTTGCGTGATGTGGCGCAGGCTTTCTTGCCTGCGCAGGGCAGGCTGGAACGCGAAGCGAGTCTGAGCTGCGCGTAAGACAACCCTGCCCCACAAGCTCTACTTCGACGATTTGACGCGGAAAAACTGCTTATCGCCGTCAACCGTCCAGCTCCAGACCTGCGCCGGGCCGGCGTTCGACCAGGACTGAAGATCGTCGGAGGTTTCGAGCTGGAGGCTCAGCGTGGCTTCCGTGCCCGCCACATCCATCAGCATTTCACCGAGGGCAACATCGAGCACCGCGTTCGACGGGTAGAGTCCGTAGGTTTCCGGGTTGTCCTGGATGTGGGTCAGGAACGCGGAGCTGTCGCGGGTGGGCGAGAGGCCCTGGGCGAACTCGAAAGCATCGTTAAATCCATCGCTGTCGGTATCCACGAGCCACGGATCGGCACCGGACTCCCATTCATCGACGTTTTTGAGGCCGTCGCCGTCCGGGTCGTCGGAGAAGGAGGCGAGGATGTTGGTTGGTGCGGTCGGTACGAAGTAGATATCGGTGGCTCCCGGCCCGGTGGTGTAGCCGCCGCTCCAGCCGGTCAGCAGCCAGCCATATTGCGGGACTGCCCGGAGGTGGTGGCTGTCGTTTTCGGCGCACCAGGCCCCGTTTCCGGAATAGGCCATGTTGACCGGCTGGATTTCGCCCAGGCCGGAAACGGCCCAGGTAATCCAATGGAGTGTGCTCCAATCCCACGTCAGCGTCGATGTCACATTGGTTAGCTTTACCCAGGCGGTTCCGCTTCCCGAGGCCGGATCGGTTCCCTCTCCGGAAAAGCCGGCCAGGCTATGCAGCGTGGTTCCGCTGGGTTCATATTCCGGCGAGCCGCTGACCGAGCTATAGACCATGCTGTGCCAGGAGTTGGTCGAGACCCCGCTTTCCGGATTGGAAACCGTTCCATAGGGCGACGTGACCGTCAGGATATAATCGCGGGTGTCCACCGGTCCCGAAACCGTGTAGGTGTTATGCATGGCGGAGACACTCAGCGCTACTCCGAGAGCGACGAAGATGGATATTGTTTTTTTCATGATGATGGATCTCCTCAGCTTAATTTCCGCCGCGAACCGGCCAGACATACCGCGGGTTTTCTTTATACTGCGGGCCCTGCCGACCGGTATCGAACTTGAATTCAACGGCGAGGGCGGCATTGCCGGCAGCGGTGGTTGAGGACCAATACGCGGCCCCGGAGGTGAATTTCACGTTGTCAAACATGTCCGGAGTGACCGGCGCGTTGGTTGAATAAGTGATCAGGCTTTCGAGTTCGCGGGCATTGGGCAACCGCCAGTCGCTGTAGTTGCCGAAGTGCATGGATTCGCAGGCGGCCACCGCATTGCTCCAATTCATGCGGTTCAGGGAGGCGGCATCCTTCAACCAGACCAGTCCCGTTTGGTTGTCATTCACCGTTCCATTCCCGTTGTCGGCGAACCGCTCTCCGGCCACGGCCACGCCCTTCTGATAGAAGCCGTCGTCTCCGTCCCTCAACGAGAAGGTCTGCCCGGTTTTCGGGACCGCGGCAACATCGACCGGTTCCGTCATCCAGCGGACCAGACAGAAGCAATTCTGGCCGAATCCCCGGTGGCTGGAGAATACGGTTCCGTCGTTCAGGTTCACCGTCAGCGCATAGTCGGTGCTGTGCGGCGAAACCGTGCTGGTCCAATAGACGACGTTGGTCCAATCCGCGAACGGGTGCCCTTCCGGCAGCATCGGGGTGGATTGGCCGTAGTCGAGCAGGCTGAGCATTTCGCGCACATTCGGAAGGCGCCAGTCGGTCGCACCTGCCGAGCTTGAATATTCGCAGGCGACTATGGCCGCAGTCCAGGAGGTGTTGTATCCGTCGGAGACGTACCATTCCAGTCCGGTCCGCGAGTCATGGAAACGGCCGGAGCCTGAATGGCCAAAGCGGGGAATATATTCGTTTGTGAATTCCTTCACGCCTTTTTGCAGGTCGCCGTCGTCGCCGACCGCAAAGCTGTTGGTCTGCCCGGTAACCGGCAGCGGTTCATAGGTGGTTGGCTCCGAAATCGTTTCCTGAATTTCCACCCCGCCGCGGCAGGCCATCACATAGCAACTGTTGCCCTTCGAGTAGGCATCAATATGGCCGTTATAAAAATCAACAATATATCCATAGCCGGTGCTATACGGTGTCGAACTGGACCATACCCTAACGGCCGTGCCGCCCGGGAAGCTAACGAAGGGATGGTCCGCCGGAAGCGTCGGGCTCGGGTATTTCTCTCCGTAATCCACCAGCGTTTCAAGCTCATTGATGTTCGGAAGACGCCAGTCGGTGTGCCCAGCAGCCGTCAGGCCATTACACGCATTAAGAGCCCCTGCCCAATAGGTAGAGCCGAGTTGGGTTTTGCACCACATCAACCCGGTAAGATGATCGGTGGCCGTGCCGTCGCCATGATCTGTGAAGCGCGGTTCGGGCCACGCCTGCCCGGTCTGAAGATCCCCGTCTTCTGTCGACCGAGCAGCGTCCCAACTGTTGGCCTGGCCGGTTTTTGCAATGGCAACCATTCCGGTGGAAGAGCCGCGCACCGGAAGGTATCCATACGAACTCCCCAGGCTCAGTGGGAGTGTATAGCCGTAGTTCCCATAGACCGCATACGCGTATCCCGTATTGTATTCAAGCCGCGTGCTGGTCCAGTAATTATTTCCGGTTGAAAAATTAGAAAACACCCCGAGCTCCACAACGGGATAGCTGCGACTGAAGTTTGAAAGGAGTGAGCGCATCTCGCGGACATTGGGCAGTCGCCAATCGTCATGTCCGGCCAAAGAAAGATTCTCACAGGCGCTCATGGAGTTATACCAGGATGTATAACTGGCGGTCTTGCCCCACTGAAGACCCGTCATGTTATCCGTAACCGTGCCGTCGCCGTTATCTGCAAAACGAGGCGAGGGCCAAACCATACCAGCCTGAAGATCGCCATCCTCACCATCAATACCCATATAATAGTCCAGCGTGATTTGAGTTTTTGGGATAGCCCATGGTCCTGGCGTGTAAGGCGCATAGAACGGCAGGCCGTCTTCGGAGAGCAGATTAAACGTCAGCTCGTCCACGTTCAGATTCCAGTCCGTGCCGGCATTCCAGGTGATTGTATTGCTGGGTCCGGCGCTTACCATGCCGACCGCGCCGGATAGCGCGGAGGCATTCAGGTTCGAACCGTTTTGGAATACCTCCAGGTCAACCAGCAGGCTGCGGGTACCGGCCACATCGTAGGTCACCTCCACCTCACGCGCGCCTTCAACCTGCGCTACGGACAGGTTGGCAATCGATGCTGGAACCGAGAACGTGGCGATTGCGCTCTTTGGCGCATCCATCGTCAGCGGCGCAGAGCCGGTTCCGGTGGCATCGCCGCTCCAGCCGTCGAACACCCAGCCTTCGGCCGGTGTGGCGGTCAGCGTCTGGACCGATCCCTCATCATAGAAACCGGAGGCCTGGCTGACCGTTCCGCTTCCTTCCACCTGAATATCCAGCCGGTGGTCGGTCTCCCACAGCCAGGTTAGCCGGAGATCGGGGGAATTCAGCTCCAGTTCCGTCCAGTTCGTCGTTCCGGCGGTGATATAATAATACGAGCCAATATAATGAGAGTAGCCATGCTTTTGCCAGCCGGTGCAATAATGGCGGGTTTCCGGACCGACCACATTCTCCACCGAGCAGGTCACCACGGTTCCCGGGGCGTACATATCGTCGCCAACAGCCGGAACCGGATCGCCATGGGCCGAAACGACCGCCAGTCTGGATTCCAGATTCTCCCAGATCCAGGTGATCGACGAGGTTGCTCCGACGGTGACGACCACAGAATTGGCGCTGCCGGAGGCCGGCACCGATCCGGAGCCGGTCCAACCGGCACACCGGTAGCGAATGCCGTTGACCGTCACTTCATTCTGAACCGAACAGGTCAGCTCTGTGCCGATTGAATACGACCGGCTGCCGACCGTTGGGTACGGGGACCCGAAACCGGAGCTGACCGTAAGAACAGCATCCAAGGGCTCCCAGTTCCAGGTAATGGAGGAGTCTTCATTCAGCGCGACCGCCACCGCATTGGTGGCGCCGGAGGCCGGCACCGATCCGGTTCCGTTCCAGCCGACACACGCGTAGCGCACCTGGGTCGGGGTGAAGAAGCCGGTGTAGGCCAGGTTTGTCGCCGAGCAGTCGATAACGGTGCCTGCGGAATAGACCGAATCGCCCACGGAGGGAGAGGGTGCTCCATAGGCGGAAGCCACCGTCAGCGTATGCACTTCTGCCTGCGAAGCCGTAAAGTCCACGATGGCTTTGTAGTCCGTTGCGCTTCCGACTGCGTAGGCGCTGCCCCGCAGGTAAACATGGGTTGTTCCGGCAGGAAGCGGGGTTCCCGTAATCGTTGTGGATCCGTTTGCACTCGAATAGGAACCCTGTCCTGTGGCCGGATCGTAGGTGATGGTTTCATCAAAGAAAGCGTCCCAGGTGGCCGGCACCAGCGTATCATCGAAGCCGCCAAAGCCATAGCGGTTGGTCCCGCCATCGCTGTAGTAATGATATCCCCACCGAAGCAGAACCGTACCATCTTCCGCCACGATCTCGTCCGGCCGGGAAACGAGTGTGCCGCTGCCTCTCGAAACATAAAGGTTTCGATCAATGACAATCTCCCCGTACCCGTTTACAGGGAGCAGTATGGATTTAAAAGCGCCGGCGGCATTCTGGATCCACAGGTAGCCGGACGTCTCGGTCACGATGCCGCCGGCCGAGGATTCGTCAAAACCTGTGTGACCGCTTGCTGTAATCAGGGCCCATTTTGACGGATCAATCGAGGCATCCTCGAAATCATCCGTCAGCAGTACGGTGTTCGCGGCCTGCGCGTTGTGATGTGCCGCAGCAAGGAGCAGTGCTGCCAATAGTCGCTTTTTCATACCTCGTCCTCGTGGAAGCCGACCGAACCGAACAGCCCGGTCGGTGAATGGGTTTGATCGTTATTTTGAAGAGCGCACGCGGAAATATTTCTTCTCGCCGTCCACCGTCCAGCTCCAGACCTGCGCCGGGCCGGCGTTCGACCAGGACTGAAGATCGTCGGAGGTTTCGAGCTGGAGGCTCAGCGTGGCTTCCGTGCCCGCCACATCCATCAGCATTTCGCCCATCGCCACATCGAGCACCGCGTTGGACGGATACAGGCCGAAGGCATCAACGTTGGCGGCGATGTGGTCGACCACCCACTGATCCGACACCGTCGGGTTCCAGTTATGATCCACTTCCAGCTTGTCATCAAACCCATCGCCGTCCGTATCGGATTTCCAAGGATTGGAACCGATGGCGGTTTCATTAGAGTTGAGCAACCCATCGCCGTCCGCATCGTCGGAGAAGGTGGCGGTGACGGCTTTCGGCCCGTCCATCATGATGAAGGCGTCGTTGGTTCCGGAGGCATCGCCGCTCCAGCCCATGAAGAGCCAGCCTTCATCCTTCGTTGCAGTTAAGGTTTGCACGGAACCGGCGAGGAAGAACGCTTCATCAGGGTCCACGGATCCGCTACCCGTAATGTTGATATCGAGTAGGTAGTTGGTCGCCCAGTTCCAGGTGATAGAGGAATCTTCGGTCAGGGTGACTTCAACGCTGTTGGAAGTTCCAGAGGTTGGAACCGATCCGGTACCGGTCCAGCCGATGCATTCGTATTGCGTGGTGCCGGCATTTACATGGGCGACGGAGCAGGTGACTTCGGTGCCCCAAGCATTCGAGGTGGTTCCAATGCTTGGAACCGGCGAGCCGTGAATGGAGGCAACGGTCAGTGCGACGTCATCCATCGGGATGCCAAGGATGGAGAGATGGGCATCGTCGAGTCTGGCGTAGCCTGAAAGCTCAGTGCGGTATCGGATGGATCGTGTTGAAGGCGGAACTGTGTTGGTGGCCATCTGCTCAACCCAGGCCCCACCTGTATTTTCCACAACGGGCAGACTGTTTGTACTGATGGGCTGCTCGTTCATGTCCAGATATTCGATCTCAATCTGCCCCGCTGAGCCGTTGCCGCCAAATTGCCATCCTCCAAATGAGGCGCGGTAGATCCCGGCATCGATATCCTCAGCGGTCAATCCCTCATTCAACAAATTAATAACCTGATAGACCTCTGCGGTATATGAGCTGCGGCAGGTAACGTACGGACCATTATGATAAGGCAGGTTGTGAGGAAGAGAGCTATAAGAAATGTCCGTGCGCCCCTGACCATCGCGACGCCATGTTGTGTCATAAAGGTCGAAAGAGGGGCGGATCAGCAGATTGGTTCCGGCACCACGGTTGGCGTTTTCTCCGGTGCAGAAGCGAATGTCATCCAGGAACGGTTGAAACCCAAAATAACCCCAATAGGATGACCAGGAGCAGTGCCCGATTCCACCAAGCTTCGTAATCGATGCCGGGTCATCAATTTTCATCTCGACCTGAGTTAGGCCGGCGACAGCAGACCACTGCGTGGCGCCTTCCATTTTCATAAAAACGCTGCACAATCCATACTTCCCGTCTGGGCCGACATAGCTGAAGTCAAAGTCCAGCCGAAACTCAACCCAGGTATTAATATCCGGGGATACGGTGCTGTGCACAGGCGTTTCTTCTGCATCGTAGATGCGCAGATAGGCATCATCGCTTGTGGGAGCATGTGCTCCCATTCCAAACTCAAAAAAACGGGCTCCGTCATTGGTAAAGGAGTGGTCAGACAACGTGATTCCACTAAAACCGGAACTGTCGCTTTTAACTTTCGGTCCCAGTTTTGAGAAGTACTGGATCGACATGTGCGTGTTGGTGGTGACGCTGAAGGGCAGGTTCCGGTAGGATGCCTTTCGGTAGTACATAAAGTCCGCCCCGGTCATCACCGAATTCGAGGGCGACTCGGTTACCTGCTTCAGTCCTGACCAGGTTTCACCGGGCACGGCCTCCCAGGCCCAAGACATATATTCTCCATCACAATCATCCAGCGTGGTGAAAGTCAGATTTTCTTTGAGGGTGGTGAACGAAAGTGATTCAGCGGTCTGGACGATGCCGGAGGCACTCAGGCCGTAAACCAGCAATTCATCGCCCGGCTCGACCATTTGTTCAAAATCGAACGACAGGCTGTTGGTGGAAGAATAGAGGGTTGTATTGTTGTATTTAACCAGCACCTCTTGCACTCCGGCGGGATACGTTCCCTGAACCCGCACCCGGGACAGGCCGTCTTCCGCCGGAGCCACCCAGCGCGCAACTGCCGGATCCCAGGATTCGCTGATGATAATATTATCCAGCCCGATCGTGTCATTATCGCTGGTTGCCGCCGCAGTTTGAAGATCCAGTATTAGCGTCAACGATTGCCCGGTTACCGCGCCGAAGTTTATATTCGTATGGCCACTCGTGCTTCCATCAATCGCCATATTGTTCTGCTGGAACGGAACGGCTCCGCTTTCATTGGTTATGGTCATGCTGTCAATCGGAATAAGCCCCGTACCATAGATGCCCATATCCAGACTGTGCAGGGTAACCTGATGCGCGGTTTCGGCTTCAAAATGAACGATGGTCCAGCGTTCGCCGTCATCTTCGTTTTCCAGCACACCGATCAGGTCGCCATAGCTGTTATGCCAATAATGCAATCCATCGCCGACCCCGATATATTCCACCGTGACATTCGGCGTGAAGCCCTCACCGGCTTCTCCGTAGGAGTAGGCCCCCATGTTTGTACTGGTTACGTTGTCGCCATAATCCTGCGGCATCAGCTCATAGTTACTCACCCCAGCATCGAAGGTCAAAATGGTTGCCGATGCGGTTCCGCATGCCAGTACCGCCAGGGCGGTCAGTAGTTTGACTATATTCATGTTTTTCTCCTGCTTCCTGTTATCCGATCTGTAATATGCACTGACAACTTATTGGTGGAGAGTCGCACGCCGTGCGACCGGGCGGACAGCGTCCGCCCTTCCATTCCTACTTTGACGATCTAACGCGGAAGTATTTCTTCTCACCGTCCACCGGCCAGCTCCAGACTTCCGCCGGGCCGGCATTGGTCCAGGTGACGAGATCTTCCGACTCCTCGAGCTGGAGGCTGAGGGTGGCTGTCCCGCCCGCTGTTTCAATGACCATCTCACCGACCGCCACATCGAGAACGACGTTCGACGGATAAAGGCCGAAGGTTTCGTCGTTGTCCTGAATGTAGGTTGCGACCTCGGAGTTATCGATCGTGAGCGGCATGCTTTGCTGCGCTTCAAACAGGTCGTCAAATCCATCGCCGTCCGTAT
This sequence comes from Pontiella desulfatans, assembly GCF_900890425.1. NCBI lineage: Bacteria > Pseudomonadati > Kiritimatiellota > Kiritimatiellia > Kiritimatiellales > Pontiellaceae > Pontiella > Pontiella desulfatans. Next base: position 504,315 of record NZ_CAAHFG010000004.1, read on the forward strand.
CCGCTTTCCATGGGTTGGAGCCATAACCAGCTTCCTCGGTGTTGGTGAGGCCGTCGCCATCGGCATCGTCAGAGAAAGTTGCTGAGATCGCCTTCGCAGAGGACATGGTTACCATCGTGCTGAGGTTTGTGCCTGATGCATCGCCTCCCCAATACATGAACAGATATCCCGCCGACGGTGTGGCAATGATGGTTTGGTCTGAACCTGCAAGGAAGTAACCATCCGCATGGCTCAATGATCCGCCGGTTCCAACGGTGACATCGAGGTAATGGTTGGTTTGCCAGAGCCATGTAATGGAGGAATCTTCGGTCAGCGTTACGCCTACGGCATTACTGAGGCCGGATGCAGGAATCGATCCGGTACCAATCCACCCATTACATTCATACTGTGTGCCGGATGACTCCACGTTGGCGACGGAACAGGTTACGATGGTGTTGTAGACAATCGTGTGCGATCCGACTACCGGGGAAGGGGAACCCAGAATGGAGTTTACTTGAAGCTGCACCTCTTCGACAGGCGGCACCCAATACGCGGTCGGACGTCCGCCCCACGCATCGGGAACATCCGGCCAGCCGGTAGACTCCGCAGTTCGGTAAACCGTCGCGGATGTACTGTAAAAAGGCGATGATCCTATGGATGGCGCATTTCCTCTGAAGTAGACTCCGCTCAGCACGTTGCAAAATTGAAACGCATAATCATCAAGTCGGGTCACACTTGCGGGGAGTATGACCGACGTCAGCGCGTCGCATTCTTGAAATGCCCTGACACCGATGGTTGCGACTCCCGAAGCGACCGTTAAATTGGTCAGCCCGCTGCAGTTGCCAAAGGCGTTGTTGCCAAGCGTCGTCACGCTCCCCGGAATCGTTAGCGATGTCAACGCGCTACAATTCTGAAAAGCATTATCTGAAATGTTCTTCACGCTCGTGGGAATAGAGAATTGCATCAATCCACTACAGCCGTTAAACGCGGATGCGCCAATATTCGTAACTGTGTTTGGAATCGTGATGGAGGTCAACCCGCTTCTGCCACTGCAGAGGCCTGGGTTAACGGATGAAATACTATAGTGAAGCGTCACAGATCTTAGCGCGTTGCACCAGTAGAAGGTATTATCGATACTCGTTACACTGGCAGGGATGGTCACCGACTCCAGCAAATCGCAATATTGGAACGCATAGACACCAAGACTAGTCACACTCAAAGGGACTTCCAGTGTCGTTAGTGCGTCGCAATCGCCAAATGCTCTTTGGCCGATGGTTTCTACACCCGAAGAGAGCGTTAGATTGGTTGCCCCGCTGCAGGTGCCAAAAGCATCGGCACCGATCGTCTTTACCGTCCCGGGGATCATCAACGAGGTCAACGCAGTGCACCCCTGAAATGCTACGTCGTCGATCTTTGTTACGCTGGCAGGGATGGACAGTGAATCCAATCCGCTACAGTATCTAAACGCGGAACTCCCGATATTTGTTACACTGTTTGGAATCGTCACCGACGTTAATGTACTGACAGAACTACAAAGCCCTGGAGCAACGGATGTCACGCCATCGTGAAGTGTCAGCGATGTTAATGCGGGGCAAGCATAAAAGATATTTCCAACGCTAGTTACGCTCGCAGGAATGGTCACCGATTCCAGTAGGTCGCAATATTGAAATGCATAGCTGCCAAGGCTGGTCACACTTGTGGGAATGGTCACCGACGTCAATCCGTCGCAATCACCAAATGCTCTTGTGTTGATGGTCGTTATTCCCTGGGAGAGCGTCAGCGATGTGAGCCCATTACAGCCTCCAAACGCGTCGTCACCGATCGTCTTAACTGTCCCGGGGATCGTCAATGATGCCAACGAAGTACACCCTTGAAATGCCACGTTGCCGATTGCGGATACATTGGCCGGGATGCTCAGGGACTCCAATCCGCTACAGTATCTAAACGCGGAACTCCCGATGTTTGTCACACTGTTTGGAATCGTGATCGACGTCAATGTACTGACCGAAGCACAAAGGTTCGGAGCAATGGATGTCACGCCATCATGAAGCGTTACGGATGTTAATGCGTTGCACCAGTAGAAGGTGTCACCAAAGCTGGTTACACAGGCCGGAATGGTCACCGAGTCCAGCAAGTCGCAATACTGAAATAAGTAGACACCAATGGAAGTTACGCTCGTGGGAATCGTCACCGAGGTTAGCGCGTCGCAATTGCTAAACGCTCTATCGCCGATGCTTGTCACGCTGGTCGGGATTGTCAGCGATGTTATTCCTGTGCAGTCTGCAAACGCGTTGACGCCGATACTGGTTACTGGATCGCCATAAATCGTTGCCGGAATATCCATCGCCCCGGTAGCCGCAGTTTCACAATCGGTAATCGTGACCTCTCCGCCGCTTTCAGTATAAATCAAATGCCCGTAGTCTGCTGCGCTGGTCACGCCAACCCAAGAGCCAAACAATATGCTGGCGATCAGTTTTTTATCGATTCTCATAGTTTTGCTGCTCCTATTGTTTCTTCTGGCAGGATGACCTGAATTTCAGGCTCCTTCTCTTTGTCAATCCAAATTCCACCTTTGACGACTTCACACGGAAGAATTTCTTTTCACCATCCACGGTCACATTAGGTAGGGGTAAACCCCTCGCCGTTTTCTCCGTAGGTATAGGCTCCCATCGTTGTGTTCGTCACGTTATCACCAGAGTTCTGCGGCATGGCGGCTCCGTCGGTCAATCCGGCATCGAAGGTCAAAATGGTTGCCGATGCGTTGCCGCAGATCAGCGCAGTAGCGATAAGTGTTGCTACTTTCATTGTTGTACTCCAAAGAAGAGCCGCCTCGTAGCGGCGACTCTACTGGATTAACCGGCGCTACGAACCGGTTGAAGCAAACAGTTCGCTTATTCTACTTTGACGATTTAACGCGGAAATATTTCTTCTCACCGTCCACCGGCCAGCTCCAGATCTGCGCCGGACCCGCATTACTCCACGTGTTCAAATCTTGGGAGGTTTCGAGCTGGAGGCTCAGCGTGGCTTCCGTGCCCGCCACATCCATCAGCATTTCACCGAGGGCAACATCGAGCACCGCGTTCGACGGATACAGGCCGAAGGTGGATCCGTTGGCGGCGATGTGGTCGACCGCCCACTGATCCGACACCGTTGGGTTCCAGTTGTGATCCACTTCCTGCTTGTCGTCGAATCCATCGCCGTCGGTATCAACCAACCACGGATTGGAGCCGACGTTTGCTTCCTCGATGTTGGTGAGTCCGTCTCCATCCGCATCATCCGAGAAGACGGCCATCACAACCCTGGGGGCATCCATCGTCAGAACGGCATTGTTGGTTCCGGAAGCATCACCGCTCCAGCCCATGAAGAGCCAGCCTTCACCGGGAGTCGCGACGAGGTTTTGTACGGAGCCCTCGGCATACCAGCCATCAGAATGGCTGACCGATCCGTTGCCGGTCACATTGACGTCCAGCCAGACATTGGTCTGCCAGAGCCAGGTGATGGAAGAGTTCTGGGTGATAACCACCTCCACGGAGTTGCTGTTGCCGGATACCGGGACAGAACCCGTTCCAGTCCAGCCGATGCATTCATACTGCATATTGCCGCTGATGACGTCGGCCACGGAGCAGGGGACAACCGATCCGCCGGTGTATGGGCGGGAGCCAACCGAAGGAACCGGGCTACCGAGAGCAGACTGTACGGTCAGATTAACCGAAATAACGACCTCCTCAAGATGCACTGTACCAACCTGTCCGCCGTTCGATCCTCCATCGGCGGTGAGGATTCCGGAGAACTGATTGCTCTGGTAATAGATGGCAATACGGCCGCCACCGCCGCCGCCGCTGTCTTCCTCGCCAACAACCCAGCCCGCGCCGCCAACGGCCTGGATGGAACCGAGGGAACCGGAGAGGGTCGGGGTGGTAATCCAGATGCTTCCGCCGGCACCGCCGCCGCTGGCACCCCAGCTGTGAACCAAGCCATCTACACCGTTGGCGGAAAGAAGTCCCTCAACCACGACTTCGTCTGTGGCAATGATGCGGATTGCACCGCCGCCGCCACCGCCCCGTCCGGCATAGCCGGCACCGCCGGCTGACCCCAGATCGACCGGTGCAGTTTCCGAGCCGTAGGTTCCTCCGCCCGGCTGGCCTTGACCCGGATAACCGGCACCGCCGTAGCCACCGCCGCCGCCGCCACCGTTATTGTCGGAGCGCGTTCCCGAGCCGCCGCCCGGACCGTTGCCTTTGGCATCTGTGCTCGTATAGCCCAGTCCCGTTGCCGTAAGAACACCGCCGACGTCAATGGTAAGCGTGCCGACCTGCAGCCCGGCACCATATCCAACCCAGTTGCTGTTGACCGTGGCTGAGTTGTCGGCAGACTCGCAAAGAACGACTCCGTCATCCTCGATGGTCAAGGCATCCGCATAGAGCACGGCACCGCCCTGAACGGCGACCGTTGCGTTGCTCTTAACCGTCATGGTTGCAACTGAATTTGATACTCCGGGCATTTGTTCGAGAATGCCTGCATTTAGCACCTGGACATGGTCATACGACTCGTCATTACTCAGCACCGTGCGCGCACCGGTCTGATCGCCATTATCAACAAACACGTCACCGACCGTTTGCGGCGCTGTCCGGATATAGATCGTGCCGGCACCCCCACGCTCGAACCCGCCTCCGCCTTGTGCCAGAAGAGAGCCTGAAAAGGTGTTGGCATCCGCTTCAACCGCAATGCGGCCGCCGCCTCCTCCGCCGCCATCCTGTTCGCTGACCACGGCACCATTTCCTCCGCGTACGTCCACCGAACCGCTGCCCGTAATGGAGCCGGTCGCAATCCAGACACTTCCGCCCGCGCCGCCGCCCCCGCCGCCGAAACTATGCGAGGGTCCGTTGAGGCCTCTGGCAGTGATCAGTCCGTCAAGTGAACATACTCCACTGACCACCAGGCGGAATGCGCCGCCCCCGCTTACACCGTCACCGGCATAGCCGGCGCCGCCGGCCGAGCCGAGGTCAAGCGGTTGGGCCACAGAGCCGTAGCCGATGCCGCCTTCCAGCGGGCTTTCGGGATTGCCGCCATGGCCGCCGTAGGCTCCTCCGCCTCCGCCGCCGGGCCAATCCTGCCGGGTGCCGGTGGCTCCGCCGGGACCGAATCCATTGGTGCTGGTTCCCGTATAGCCAAGGCCATCGGCCGTGATGACCGCACCGGATCCAATGTCGGCGCTCTGCGCTTCAAGTGTGACGCCGCGGCCGGCCCATTCGCCATCAACGAGTGCAGATGTGTTCATGCCGTGGCAATAGACCAGCGCATTGGAGGCCATGATGAAGGAATCCAGAACCAGGGTCGCAGCATCGCGCATGTGCATGGTGCCGCCATCGGTGATGTTCAACGAAGAGCCGGCCCATGAGTTCGTGCCGCTGACCTCCAGAATACCACCGCTTCCCACGGTCGTTTCGTCCAGTGCAAGACCGTAAGGCCATGGAGTGGCTGCGCCATTTGTGGCCAGATTGTCAACGATCAGGTTGCCTGCAGTTTGTGCATCCGATTCCAGATAGATTGTGCCGGCACCGCCTGCCTGGCCTTCCGTAACACCGTTGCCGCACAGACCTCCATAGGCCTGGAGCTGTCCCGCAAAGGTATTCGATGCATAATGGATTGCAATACGTCCGCCACCGCCGCCGCCGCCATCTTCTTCGCCTACTATATAGGCATCGCCGCCGTTAACGGAAAGAAGGCCGCTGCCGGAAAAGGTGTCCAGTTCCAGCCATACGCTGCCGCCGGCTCCTCCGCCGGAGGCGCCATAACTGTGGGCGGCTCCAGTCGATCCGTTCGCCTGAATATCCCCTTCGAGTTCGAGCGTCTCGGCCACGATCTTTATCGCCCCGCCGCCCGAAGCCCCGTCGGCGGGATAGCCTGCACCGCCGGCTGATCCAAGGTCCAGTGGTTGTGTAACAGAGCCATAGGCGATTCCTCCGGCGTAGGGGCTTTGCGGGTTACCGCCATTACCGCCCAGTGCGCCGCCACCGCCACCGCCGGGCGTGTCGCTGCGGGTTCCTGTACCGCCGCCGGGGCCGTTACCGGTGGTTGATGTGCCGGTGTAGCCCTGGCCGTTCGCCGAGATTAAACCGCCGACTTCGACCCGCAGGGTGCTGCCGGTAATGGTCACGCCCGTACCCTGCCACGCATTGTCCACCTGCGCATCAGTATTAACAGAGCGGCAAAGGATCGAAGCCGTGTCATCGATCAGAATGTCGCCCGGAACGAGCATGCTGTCGGCGCCAAGCAGTTCGACATTGGCCGCATTATCAATACTGAGGTCACCAAATCCGGTGGTCTGAACCCACGTTGATATTCCGCCTTCCAGCCCGCCGTTTTCGATCAGGAGCAGCCCGGTATCGGCTGCTGAAGACTTGTAGAAAACCGTACCTGCGCCACCGCTGCCCTCGGTCCGGATTCCACACGCCCCTCCGTGTGCAGTCATTGTTCCGTTAAAGGTGGAACTCTGGCAGATCACGGCAATGCGTCCGCCGCCGCCGCCGCCGCTGTCCTCTTCGCCCACTTCATGTCCCGCACCGCCATTGGCCGAGACTTGGCCGGAGCCGGCCAACTGGTTTGCGCTCAGCCAGATGCCGCCGCCCGCGCCGCCGCCCGCCGCGCCGTAGCTATGGCTGAGACCACTCAAACCATCAGCCAGAATCTGACCATTGAGCTGCAGGGTACCGCCGACATCGATCCGCACGTAGCCACCGCCCGGGCCGCCAATGCCGGCATATCCTGCGCCGCCGGCAGAGCCGTGCTGTACCGGTTCGGTTGCGTTGCCATAGGCTTGCCCGCCCGCAAAGATACTCTGCGGTGCGCCGCCGTTACCGCCAAAGGCGCCGCCACCGCCACCGCCGTTGCCGTCACCCCGGGTTCCGGTTCCGCCTCCCGGACCGTTGCCTGTGGACGAAGTGCCCACGTAACCCCGGCCGCTGGCGTCCACACGGCTCGAGGCATCCACCGTCATGTTGCCGCTGATCGTCAGGTCCAGTCGGAGGGTGGAATTACTTCCTGTCCCATAGGGGGAATGGGTCAGTACCGCGCTGTTATTGAGCGTCAAGCTGGCAAAAGCGTGCGAGCCGTCGACCGTCAGCGTGCAACCCGACACCACGATATCGGCATTATCATTTACTGCGTTGCCCAACCCTATATAGGTGTCGGTTGTGATAGTAATAGTCGCCGCGTGAGCAGTAAAGTTTAGCCCGAAAAACAGAGTTAAGGACCATGTGATATTCAGAAGTAGTTTAATTTTCATTGGACTTCCCCATGTGGTTTGTGTTTATCACTCACCAAGTGCGCCTACCCCTAAGCGACTCGCATTCAGACACGTTTTAAACTAAAAGGGATACAGCCAACAAGGGTTTTTAATCTCTCTTTGACCTATTCGATGTTGACATCCAAAGTGATCTCCACGAAAACCTTGCGGCTATGAGTTTACCCATTTGCACCTACGGAAACCCGGTTCTGCGGCAGAAAGCCGTGGAAGTGATGAATGTCGATGCCGAGATCCACGAGCTGGTCAAAGACATGTTCGAAACCATGTATGCCGAAAAGGGCGTCGGCCTGGCCGCCGAGCAGGTCGGCCGCACCGAGCGCATCTTCATTGTCGATATCCCGGCCGATAGCGATGTTGGCGACGACGGGCGGCGCGAAAACCCGGCGGTGGAAATGCCGCTGGTCTTCATCAACCCGAAAATCACGGGCCACACCGAAGAGATCCAGGTGGGGCCGGAAGGTTGCCTGAGCTTTCCGGACATCTTCGCCAATGTGGAGCGCTGGTACGAGGTGGACGCCGAATACATCGACCGCGACGGCCTTCCGCGGACCATCCACGCCAAGGGGCTGCTCGCCCGCGCCATCCAGCACGAGCTCGACCACCTCGATGGCGTCCTGCTGGTCGACCGCATGTCGCACGTCAAGAAGGTTGCCATCGGCGGCAAGCTCAAGCGCCTCGTCAAAGAAACCAAGAAGGCGCTTTGATTCAAACCACTAATCGACACTAATCCGCACTAATGAATCTGTTCTGGCGAATTAGTGAAGATTCGTGCTAATTAGGGGCTTCCTATGAATGCGCTGAATAAAACCATACGGCTGTTTCTCGACAGCATTGGGCGCCGGGACGAGTATGAGTTCTACCTCAACAAGTTCCAGTCCGACAAGGCGGCCTGCTTTGCCCTGTTGTGCCCGGATCTCGGCAGCATCGAGGCCGGGGCCGAGGTGCTGGCGTTCGATCTGCACTTCCTGCTGCGGCTGGAACTGGTTCCCGCCATCCTCCTTTGCGGCGAAAAGGCGCTCGAAATGAAAGAGGCCTTGTCGTCCGAACCCATCTTCGCCTTCCAGCCGCTTGAGCAGGGTTCGGTGCCGTTGTTCATCCAGCAGTCGCGCATGGCGGAAAAGGTTCCGGTGCTGGTCGGCGAGCGCCATGGCCTTGAAGAATCGTTGCTGACGCTTCTGCCCGAAACCGCAACGCGCGTTCACTTTGTCCGGGCGGCGGGCGGGTTGAAAAACCCGGCCGGCGAGCTGCTGCCCTACATCTACACCCATCGGAAAAACGCGCCGGAGATCGAGGAGCTGGAGTTCGACTATCCGGCACTGGGGCGCAAGCTGCTCGAGCAGCGCCCGGGCGTCCATCTTTCCGTCACCTCGCCGATCAACCTGCTGCAGGAAATCTTTACGGTGAAGGGGGCCGGCACGCTCTTCCGGAAGGGAAGCGAGCTGCGGCACTTCGTGGCCATGGAAGGGGTGGAGCGCGCCCGTTTGCTCGTACTGCTTGAGGCGAGTTTCCGCAAAAACCTTTCCAGCACGGGGTTTCTGGAAAACGTTTCCCATGCCTATATTGAAAAGGACTACCGCGGGGCGGTGCTGCTCGAGGAGCATCCGGCCGGGTTGTACCTTTCCAAGTTCGCGGTCGGTCGCGAGGCGCGCGGCGAGGGGCTGGCGCTGGAGCTCTGGCGCGAGGTGTGCGAAAACCACGGGGCCCTCTTCTGGCGTTCCAACGTGGCGAACCCGTTCAACTCCTGGTACGACAAACAGGCCGACGGCTACCACACCTGCGGCAAGTGGCAAATCTTCTGGCGCGGCATCCCGGCCAGCTCGATTTCCGATTGCATTGCCTACTGCTGTGCGCGGGATGAAGATTTCCAATCGACCCCGCCATCATGAACCCATTCAACGATCCCCCCGAAAAGCTCCGGGTGGAATAATCCTTCGCCCCGAGCCTCTTGCAAAACCCTTCGAGTTTGCGAGGCGGTTTTTTGTTAAAAGTTATTGGTTGTTGGGCTAACCCGCTGGTTGCGTATGACTTGTCCTGATAACCAATAACCAGTACCTGATAACTGGAACGGCAAAACCAGAGGTTTTGCAAGTTCCTTGCCCCGACTAGAATTAGTTGCTGGCAATTCTGCCGGAGTGCGTTACGCTACCGGTGAATTCGATGGAGGCAGGTGATGACGATTGCCGAACTGATTAGCCAGCAAGTAAAGAAGCTTTCCGATGCGGGGCAGCTTGAGGTCTTGGACTATGTCGAATTCATAGAGCAAAAATATCAAGCCAGATCCTTCGTTGCGGAAAACAACGACTGGAGCGAAATGTCGGTTGGTGCGGCGATGCACGGAATGGAGGATGAGCCTTCCCTCTACTCTTTGGACGACATTATCGAGGCATGAATCATGATTAAACCTGGTCAAGTTGTTCTTTTCCGGTTTCCCCATGCCGATGCTCCTTTTCTTCGTTTTGGTCGATGTAGAATAAGGTTCATTCTGGCATGGGGTTCTTCTTGCTCCAATTTCGGACAGTTTGATTTACAGTCTACCGAGTCAAGATGTGGTACTGGGTGCCATCGGCAATGTTTCCGAGGATCGGTTGGGCAGGGTGAAGGCCACGATGGCTTCATGGATCCAAGGCCGTTAAGTTTGTTTTTCCCTGCTCATTGACACCCCGCCGCCCAATCACTAGGTTTGCTGTATTTCCGAATTAACAAAAGGATGATCGTGTTATGAGCCAATTCTTCGAAGAGTATTACGCACATGTGGAAGAACGCGCCAAGGAGGGCATTCCGCCGCTTGCCCTGAGCCAGGAACAGACGGTCGAAGTGATTGAGTTGCTGAAAGCGCCGCCGGCCGGCAAAGAGGACGAGCTGATCGAGCTGATCACCAACCGGGTGAACCCGGGGGTTGACCCGGCCGCGCAGTTGAAGGCCGAGTTTTTGTTCAAGGTGGCCCATGGCGAGGAATCCAGTTCGCTGCTTTCGCCCGACCGCGCCGTTGAGTTGCTCGGAACCATGGTGGGCGGATACAACCTCGACGGGCTGATCCGTCTGGTCGATGAGCAGGGCGAACTGGCGGCCACCGCCGCCACCGCCCTGAAAAACATGGTGCTCTCCGTCAACCGTTTCGAGGATATCCAGGCGCTGGCCGACGGCGGCAATGGCGTGGCCAAGGAAATCATTACCTCGTGGGCGAACGGCGAATGGTTCACCTCGCTCCCGGCCATCGACGAAAAAATTGAAACCGTGGTCTACAAGGTCGACGGCGAAATCAACACCGACGATTTTTCCCCGGCCTCTTTCGCCTACACCCGTGCGGATATCCCGCTGCACTCCACCTGCATGGGCGGATCGCTCTTCCCCAACGGTCCGCAGGAAATCGCCGACCTGAAGGAAAAGACCGGCCTGCCGGTTACTTTCGTGGGCGATGTGGTCGGAACCGGTTCATCCCGCAAATCGGCGATCAACTCCCTGCTCTGGCATATTGGCAACGACATCCCGTGCATTCCCAACAAGCGCCGCGGCGGGGTGGTGATCGGCAGCACGATTGCCCCGATCTTCTTCAATACCGCCGAGGACTCCGGCTCCCTGCCGATCCAGACCGATGTCGCAAAACTCACCACCGGAACCGTCATCAACGTTTATCCGGCCAAAGGGCTGATCACCGATGCGGACGGCAACGAGCTCACCAGCTACGCCGTAAAGCCCGACACGATTCTCGACGAATACCGCGCCGGCGGCCGTGTGCCGCTGATTATCGGCAAACAGCTCACCGAGCGCGCGCGCAACGTGCTGGGCATGAGCTCCATCGATGAATCCGGCATCTTCGTGGTGCCGAACAACCCGCAGCCGAAGGAAGGGCAGGGCTATACGCTGGCCCAGAAAATGGTGGGGAAAGCCTGTGGCGTCGCAGGCATTCTGCCGGGCACCTCCTGCCTGCCGAAAATGACCACCGTCGGTTCCCAGGATACCACCGGCCCAATGACCGCCGGGGAAATTACCGAACTCGCCTGCCTGAAGTTCAATGCCGACCTCGTAATGCAGTCGTTCTGCCACACGGCGGCCTATCCGAAGCCGTCCGACGTGATCACCCACGCCACGCTTCCGGACTACATCATGGACCGCAAGGGCGTGTCGCTCCGCCCGGGCGACGGCGTGATCCACTCGTGGCTCAACCGCCTGCTGGTGCCCGACACCGTCGGCACCGGCGGCGACTCGCACACCCGCTTCCCGATGGGCATCTCGTTCCCGGCCGGTTCCGGTCTGGTGGCCTTTGCCGCCGCACTCGGCGTGATGCCGCTCGATATGCCCGAGTCGGTCCTCGTTCGCTTCAAGGGCGAGCTGCAGCCGGGCGTCACCCTGCGCGACATCGTCAACGCCATTCCCTACCAGGCCATCCAGGAAGGCCTGCTGACGGTGGAGAAAAAGAACAAGAAAAACATCTTCGCCGGCCGCATCCTAGAGATGGAAGGCCTGCCGGATCTCAAGGTCGAGCAGGCCTTCGAGCTGACCGATGCCGCCGCCGAGCGTTCCGCCGCCGCGGCCTCCATCAAGCTGGGCCGCGAATCGACGGTTGAATACCTTCAGTCGAACGTCACCCTCATGCAAGAGATGATCAAGGGGGGCTACGGCGATGCCGAGACCCTCGCCAAGCGCATCGAGGACGTGAAGGAGTGGATCGAAAACGGCGAGCTGATGGAAGCCGATGCCAACGCGGAATATGCCGCCGTCATCGAGATCGACCTCAACGAAGTCAAGGAGCCGATCCTCTGCTGCCCGAACGACCCGGACGATGTGAAGGTGCTCTCCGACGTCCAGGGCGCCAAGATCGACGACGTGTTCATCGGCAGCTGCATGACCAACATCGGCCACTTCCGCGCAGCCGGTGAAGTGCTCGACGGCGAAGGCTTTGCCAACGTCAACCTGTGGGTCTGCCCGCCGACCAAGATGGATGAAGCCCAGCTGACCCGCGAGGGCTACTACTCGAAATTCAGCGCCGCCGGTGCACGGATTGAGATTCCGGGATGCTCGCTCTGCATGGGCAACCAGGCGCGGGTTCGCGACAACGCGGTTGTGTTTTCAACCTCCACCCGCAACTTCAACAACCGCATGGGAACCGGAGCCCAGGTCTATCTGGGTTCCGCCGAGCTCGCCGCCGCGGTTGCGCTGCTGGGCAAGCTGCCGACCCCGGCGGAATACATGCAAATCGTCGGCCCGAAACTCGAAGGCCGAACCGAGAATGTCTACAAATACCTCAACTTCCACCAAATGACCGAGTTTTCGGTATGAACGCATGACGATTGATTCGTGAAACGTGAAAGGCGGCCTCTCCGGGCCGCCTTTTTCCTTGGCTAGGCCGGTTCCGATGAAAGCGCCGTCCTGAGGGTCGGCTCCCCGGGTGGTAAGGCTTTCCATTTGAAATCATAATTGCATATGGTTTTACTAAACGAAAATAGACTTGCGTTTGGTACTTTATGTGCGACACTGCTTTCATGATTAAGCGGTTGATCTGGATGGAACGCATTGAAGAGGCGTGGCGGGAGCGCAGCATAATCTGGTTGAGCGGTGTTCGCCGGGTCGGAAAAACCTGTTTGTGCAAATCTCTTGATAGCGTTGAATACTTTGATTGCGAGTTGCCCCGCATCCGGCGCTTGCTGGATGATCCCGAAGCGTTTCTTGAGCAATTTTCAAAATCAAGGGTGGTACTGGATGAAATCCATCGTCTTCCTGATCCGTCGGAACTCCTTAAAATCGCGGCAGATCATTATCCGGATATTCGGATTGTTGCCACTGGCTCTTCGACATTAGGCGCTTCTGCGAAATTCAAAGATACCTTGGCCGGGCGGAAGCGCGACATCTGGCTATCCCCGATTATTCAGCAGGAACTCGAGGAATTCAGTGATAAAGGAATGGATCATCGGTTCCTGCGTGGCGGACTGCCTCCGTTCTTCCTCGCCGGGGAATATCCCGAACGGGACTACCAGGAATGGTTGGACGCATTCTGGGCAAAGGATATCCAGGAACTCTACCGGTTGGAGCGGCGCGATTCGTTCATGAAGTTTTTCGAGCTGCTGATGCAGCAAAGCGGCAGTGTTTTCGAGGCCAGCTTCATGGCCTCGCCCTGCGGGGTGAGCCGGACAACCTTGCAGAACTATCTTCGCGTGCTTGAAGACACCTATGCGATGACGGTGATCAAGCCCTACTTTTCGAACAAGACGAAAGAGATTGTCTCTGCCCCGAAGGTGTATGGCTTTGACACGGGTTTTGTGGCCTTCAACCGGGGATGGCTGGATATCCGCCCGGAAGACCGGGGAATCCTCTGGGAGCATGTGGTCTTGAATGAATTGCTTGCCTTCGGTTTCAAGCAGCAGATTCGATACTGGCGAACAAAACAGGGACGGGAAATTGACTTTGTTATTGTCCGGCGAGGTAAACCACCGGTGGCCATTGAAGTGAAATGGAATTCCACGGGCAAAGGTGATCATAAGCACCTCGTTTCGTTTGCCCGAAGCTACCCCGATGCGGAATTGTTTGTTGTTGCCGGCAACATCGACCGATCATTTTCCCGGAAACACGGTGAACATACCGTTTATTACATGGGACTTGCCCAACTGGTTGCCGAACTAAGCACTTCTTCGTGACTTAAAAAGGCGGTCTCCGGGCCGCCTTTTTGCGTAGACGCGCGTCCAACTGCGTTACGCAGGATTCTCGATATGTATCGCAGGCAGCCTGCCTGCCCCGCCGCTCAGTTCTGTGGCATCGTCTACATTCTCACCTGCCTGACCGTGCAGGATTTCCACCTGCTTGTTCGGTTAAGGGTCTTCAACACCGAGCAAATGAACCAGGCCGTGTTCGCCTTCCGTCGCTATGAAGATGCATCGCTCCGTTACACCGGAATCGAAAGCCACAAAGGCTTAACTCATTACGGCTTGTACAACACCGTGGTGGGGATTGAGTAGCGGGATTGAGTTTGCTTCCATTGTAATGCGACATTGGGAACTTCAGAAATAGAGCATCCGGGCAACAGTCTTTCCTCTGAGCCTCAGTGTACTCATACCTAATTAAACTGATTCGTTTTTTTACCACAGAGGGCACTGAGGCACAGAGGAGCGGGATTGCTATATTTCTCTGTGCCTCCGTACTACTATCCGTCAATTTCTTGTTTTCCTGACAAGTTTTCACCACCCGCTGCGCTAGAGGACACTGAGGCTCAGAGGATTAGGATGCTCTGTGTCTCTGAGTTCTCTGTGGTAAAAAAAATCTGTGTCTTCGGTGTTCATCAGTGGTTCTAAATTTGGTTGCGGCTATGCCGCGCTAGGTCCTCTGTGGTGAGACCATTCAAGCTAAGTTCCCATCAGTGGTAAAATATTATTCGGTTAAATGGTTTTTCCGAGCACGCTGCCCGGAGGGTCGGATCCCGTGGCGTTCGTGCGGACGGTTCGTCGAACCGTCCCTGCTTCAAGCTTTCCAGTCCAGGATGGCGTCGTCGTCGACGCGGTCGAGCGGATAGTAGACGGCCGAGTTTTCGGCGAAGGCCTGGTTGCTGATGGCGTTGTAGGCGCAGATCATGGACCAGCGAGGCTCCGTACTCCGGTTCTGGTTGGATTTGTGCAGCAGGTTGCAGTGGAAGAAGAGGGTGTCGCCGGGATCGAGTTCCACATGGACCAGCTCGTGGTATTTCATGGCTTCTTCGACAAACCGCATGTCCGCGCCCTTTTGGTCGCCGGTGCTTTGGTGGTCGAGCCGGCCGATGTGGTGGGAACCTTTGAGCACCTGGAGGCATCCGTTTTCCACGGTGGCCTGGTTGATGGCGACCATGCAGCTGATCGCCTTGGGGTAGAGCATGAGGTTGTCGAGGTGCCAGTAGCCGAAATCCTGGTGCCATTCCCACGCGCCGCCGACGAAGGGCTCCTTCATCATGATCTTGGTGCTGGTGTGGTAGGTCGGCTCGCCAATGATGCGCTCGCAGGAATCGACCAACCGGCGACTGCGCGAAAACATGCTATAGAAATCGTCGCCCGTCTTTTGCCAGAGGCAGACCTTGCTGACCGTGCCCGTGGCATCCTTCCGCCGCCATGCGCGCTCATCGAGGCTGTCGTCGCTGAAGGCCGCCTCCTGCAGGCGCGCAATCTCCTCGGGACGGAAGTAGCCCCTGGCAATCACATAGCCGTTTTCGTGGTATTCCTTGATCTGCTCATCCGATAATCCAATGGTTTCCATCGCATGCATCTCCGATTTAATACCACAACGGTACACTAGCTCGGGGAAGATCGTAGCGAAATCCCATGGACCCTTTGGCCAGGTCGGGCGGGATAAAGGGGTGCGGACAATTTGGGCGCGGTGGTTGTAATTCCATGTGGGTCTGCTACCGTTCGAGCATGAAAACGCATACCTCTTTCGATCTGCTGCTCTCGCTGCCCCCCAACATGTGCGGGCATTTGGCCGACTGCGAACCCGCCGTTGCGGGGCGGGCCTTTTCCACGTTCGATCCCCCCGGCCAGCAGCTGGGGTCCGGTGGGGGCACGGCCTATGTGCTCGAACAGGCGTGGCGGAATTCCGGGTCGGCCTCCTTTGCCGAATGGCTGTCCGGGTCGGGCAAGCTGATCATCCATGGCGGGGGCGAAAGCCGGCGTCTTCCGCCCTATGCCGCCCCCGGCAAGCTGTTCATCCCGATGCCCGTGTTCCGCTGGTCGCTCGGCCAACGGCTCGACCAAACCCTGCTGGATCTTGCCGAGCCCACCCTGCAGCGCATGGCCACGGCGGCTTCGGACAACGCGCGCGTGATGGTCGCCAGCGGCGATGTGCTGGTGCGGCTCGAAAAGGAACTGCCGCCCATTCCGGATGCCGACGTCGTATTTTTCGGCCTCTGGGTGAAGCCGGAGGAGGCGCAAAACTTCGGCGTCATGTTCTGCAATCCCGATACCCCGGAGCAACTCGTCACGTTCCTGCAAAAACCAACCCCCGACACCATCCGCGAAAAATCGCGCAACAGCGCCTTCCTGATCGATGTCGGCATCTGGCTGCTGAGCGAGCGGGCGGTGGACTGCCTCATGAAAAAGAGCGGGTGGGATGCCGCATCGCAGGCCTTCGGCCACGGCGTCCCCGACACCTACGACCTCTACGGCAGCTGGGCGCTCAACCTCGGTTCCGATCCGGTCGAGTCCGATCCCGAGGTCGGTCAGTTGACCACCGCCGTGGTGCCGTTGCCCGATGCCGGTTTCTACCACTTCGGCACCTGCAACGACATGATCCATTCGATCTACGAATTGCAGAACCTCGTCTCCGACCAATCCAAGCTCGGCGCCGTTGCCTCCTTGGCGCAACCCAACCAGTTCGTGCAGAACTGCGTTTTCGAAGCGCCCCTGCGCCGCCAGGCAAACGATCATCTTTGGGTTGAAAACAGCTACATCCCTTCAACCTGGAAAATCGCCTCCAAAAACATTTTGACCGGCGTGCCGAAAAACGATTGGACGCTCGAACTCGAAGAGGGCGTCTGCCTCGATTTTGTTGCGGTCGAGGAACAGACCGCCCTACGTGTCTATGGCTATGCCGACGCCTTCCGCGGCGAAATGGGCGATCCGGCAACAACCTGGATCAACCGTCCGGTGGTGCGGTGGCTCGAGCAGCGCGGCATCACGCTGGAGCAGGCCGGCATCGATCCGGCAACCGACCTGCAAACGGCGCCGCTCTTCCCGCTGCTCGACGAATTCGCCCCCGGCTTCGTGAAATGGATGTTCGCCGCGGAACCGGAAGCAACGGACGAATGGAAGCGGCTTTGGCTGGAGTCGCCCCGTCGGTCGGCGCGCCAATTGGGGCAGCAGGCCAACCTGCGCAACATGTATGAACGCCGCAACGCCCTGCGCAAGGATGCCCTGCCGCTGATGGCAAAGCATGCGGAGCACAGCGTCTTCTACAAGCTCGATCTCGAAGCCACCGCCGACCTCTATGCCGACAGCCCGCATGAGCTGCCGGAACTGCTCGACGTGTCGAGCCTGCGCAATCCGATGATCGCCCTGCACGACCGCATGTTCCGCGCCGCCGTGCGCCGCCGCCGCGGCGACGCCGGGTGGGATGTGCGCGAGAAGGAGGCGTTCGCGGTGTTGCGCGACCTGATCGTGGATCGCTACAAGGCCCAACCCGTCGTGCCCGACTGCACGCTGCTTGCCGACCAGATTGTCTGGGGGCGCTGCCCCGTCCGGCTCGACTTTGCCGGCGGCTGGGCGGATACGCCGCCCTACAGTCTGGAGCATGGTGGTTCGGTCTTGAACATTGCCGTCGAGCTCAACGGCCAGCCGCCCATCCAGGTGTTTGCCCGCCGGACGGAACAGCCCGTGCTGACCATCCGCTCCATCGATCTCGGCCTTGCCGAAACCCTGGACACCTACGACGATGTCCGCGCCTACGACCAGCTCGGCAGCGGCTTCACGCTCGCCCGGGCGGCATTCGCCCTGTGCGGATTCCACCCCGACTTCAACGGAGCCGCATTCGGCTCGCTGGAGGAGCAGCTGAAGGCCCTAGGCGGCGGGGTGGAAATTTCGATGCTCGCCGCCATCCCGAAGGGGTCCGGCCTGGGCACCAGCAGCATTCTGGCCGCCACCATTCTCGGCGTGCTCTCCGACCTCGCCGGGCATAACTGGGACAAGGTGGAGATTACCCAGCGTACGCTGGCCTTGGAGCAAATGCTCACCAGCGGCGGCGGTTGGCAGGACCAGGTGGGCGGGGTCTTCCCCGGCATCAAGCTGGTGCAAACCGTGCCCGGCCTTGAACAGGTGCCGGTGGTGCGCTGGTTGCCGGGCCGCTTTTTCCACGGTGCGGAAAAGGCGCGCATGTTGCTCTACTACACCGGCATCACCCGCGTCGCGCACGACATTCTCGGCGAGATTGTCCGCGGCATTTTCCTCAACGCCGGCGCCCGTCTCGAAACCGTCCACGGCATTGCCCGTACCGCGGTCTTCTGCCACGACGCCATCCAGCGCGACGACTTCGAAGCCTTCACCGAGGCGGTGCACCGCAGCTGGACGCTCAACCGCCAGCTCGACAGCGGAACCAATCCGGACGGGGTGCAGGAAATCTTGGATATCGCGGGCGGCGACCTCGCGGCCGCGAAGCTGCTCGGTGCCGGCGGCGGGGGCTATCTCTATATGATTGCCAACGATGCCGATGCCGCGTTGCGGATCAAGGAGCGGCTGGAAAGCAACCCGCCCAACGCCGGCGCCCGCTTCGTCGAGTTCGCCCTTTCCGAAACCGGCTTGCAGGTGACGCGAAGCTGACCGGAGGCGAGGCCGCCCGCCGTGGAGGAATGCATGGGCAGGGCTGATGGAAGACCAATAAAAACAGGGGCTTCGGAGTTTTTACCGCTTGAGGTCCGCGTTTGTTTTTCGTACAACTAACCACAACTAAAGTCCGATTCGGTGCGTGCCGGGGGGATCAAACGTAATGAGCCGCATAAACTCAAAGGAGAAAGAGAATGGCTGTAACAAAAACTCAGATCATCGCTAAAATCGCTGACGACGCCGATATCACCAAGGTACAGGCGAAAGCGGCTTTGGAATCCCTGGTTACGCAGGCTTACAAAGGCGCTAAATCCGCAGACGGATTCACGATTCCCGGCATCGGCAAACTGATCAAGGTGAAGCGCAAAGCACGTATGGGCCGCAACCCGGCCACCGGCGAAAGCATCAAGATCAAAGCCAAGACCGTTCTTAAGTTCCGCCTCGCAAAAGCGGCCAAGGACGCCATCACTCCCACCAAGAAATAATCGCTTCTTGCGAGTGCATGAAAAAGGGCGACCCTCGGGCCGCCCTTTTTTTTATGTCCGGATGGTTTGAATTAACCAATCGCATCCGAGCCGGTTTCGTCGGTGCGGATGCGGATGCATTCGTCCATCGGCATCACGAAGATTTTCCCGTCGCCGATGTTTCCGCTCTTGGCGCCCTTGACGATGGCCTTGATGGTATCATCGACAAACTCGTCGTTGACGGCGATTTCGATGCGGATTTTTTCGAGCAGGTTGACGGAGCGCACCTGGCCGCGGTAGTGCTCGGTGAAGCCCATCTGGGTTCCGCAGCCGCGCACGCGGCTGACGGTCATCTTGCAGACCTCGGCGTTGAAGAGCGCTTCCTTCACATCGTCGAGTTTTTCGGGTTGGATAACGGCAATAATCATTTTCATGGAACGTTCCTTTCAGGTTTTGGTTATCGGTTATTCGTTACCAGGAACCTGATAGCCAATGGCAATTAACCGATAACCGGTTTTCCTCTACATCGCCTCTTCGGGGTTGGCTTCGATCATGTGAACGGTGAGGTCCGAGCCGCGCAGCTCTTCGTGGTGGTCGAGGCGGATGCCGACGGTGATTTTCAGCAGGCCGTAGACGACGGTACTGGCCACCACGCAGAACACGACAACAAGGGCGGTCACGATCAGCTGCGAGAAGAAGGAAACCCCGCCGATTCCGCCGAGCGCCTTCTGGCCGAAGATGCCGGCGGCGATGCCGCCCCAGGCTCCGCAAATGCCGTGCAACGGCCACACGCCGAGTACGTCGTCGATCTTCCACTTTTCGGTTTCGATCTCGAACATGAAGACGAAGATTCCGCCGGCGAAGGCGCCAACCACCGCCGCGCAGACGGGGTGGTAGAGGTCGGAACCGGCGCAGACGGCAACGAGTCCGGCCAGTGCGCCGTTGTGAACGAAGCCGGCGTCGTTCTTGGAGATGGCCATTGCGGCAATCGTTCCGCCCACCATCGCCATCAGCGAGTTCATCGCCACCAGTCCGGAAACGGCGGTCAGCTCGCCGGCGCTCATGACGTTGAAGCCGAACCAGCCGACGATCAGGATCCAGCTGCCGAGCGCCAGGAAGGGGATCGAGCTGACCTTGATCGAGTTGGAATCATAGCGCTTGAGACGTGCGCCCAGCAGCATGACGGCCGGCAACGCGAGCCATCCGCCCGTTGCATGCACGACCACCGAGCCGGCAAAATCGTGGAACGGGGCGCCGAACGTGCTGGCCAGCCAGCCTTCCGCCCCTCCCAGGCCGTTGTTGAACCTGCCCCAGGTGACGCCCTCGATCAACGGATAGACGAGGCCGACAAAGATGCCGCCGGCCACCGAGTTCGTCCAAAACTTGGCGCGCTCCGCAACGCCGCCGGAAATGATGGCGGGGATACAGGCGGCAAAGCCGAGCAGCAGGAAAAACTTCACATACTCGAATCCGTGGTTGACCGCCATTTCCTCCACGGGAACCAGGAACGACACGCCTCGGGCGAGCGGGTAGCCGATCAGGAAGTAGACGATCGTGGAAAAGCCCCACTCGCAAATAATCTTGTTGAGCGCATTCACCTGGTTCTTGCGGCGGACGGATCCGACCTCCAAGAAGGCGAAGCCGCCGTGCATGGCAAGAATCATTACTGCGCCGAGCAGAATGAAAAGGGTATTCGATGAACTTGCCAGTTCCCCCGCGGCATCCCCCTCCGCGGCCATCGCTGTTCCGGACAGGCAAAGGCCTGCCAGGAAAGTGACCGCAAGGGCCACCTTCTTGCTTAATTGCATCTCTCTCTCCTGATGTGTTTGCACCCCGGCTCCGTCCACCTCGTTAAAGGCTCTCTCTGGACGGAACCAACAAAAAACGGAGTAAGGCACGCACAAGACGTGCCATTGGGGAGGTGGTAGTCGGCAAGTGCTAGGTGCCAAGTGGATTGCAAAAATAGAGGATCTTCGCCATGGAGCCGTCTGATACAACGGATCTGACAGATATGTTGGAAGGAGCACAATATTGTTTGTTTGTGGGTGTAAAAAAGGGCGGCTCGGAGGCCGCCCTTTGGGAAGGTGGGGTCGGGAGTCCTCTCCCGGCCCGGCGCATCAGATCGCCTCGCCACCCCGTTCGCCGGTGCGGATGCGGATGCATTCCTCCAGCGGGGTGATGAAGATTTTTCCGTCGCCGATCTTGCCGTTTTCGCCGTGGCGGGCGGCCTTGAGGATGGCATCGATGGTGACATCGACAAACTCGTCGTTGACGCCGATCTTGACCTCAACCTTGGGGATCAGGTTGGGGGCAACCACTTGGCCGCGGTAGATTTCGGTGCCTTCCTGGCGGCCGTGGCCATCGACGCGGGTGACGGTGATGCGGCCGATTTCGGCAGCGGTGAGGGCCTCGCGCACTTCGTCGAGTTTGTCTTCCTGGATAATTGCGGTAATCAGTTTCATGTCAAAAGTTCCTTCAAATTAAGAATTAAGATTTAGGAATGTAGAATGGATGGCGGGGATGCCCCGCACCCCTATAGGAAATGCGTCGCAGACCCACCATTCTGAATTCTACATTCTTCATTTCTATGAGTTGAGGTTCACCATGCCGTAGCCACGCTCGGAGTGGAGGCTGTGGTCCATGCCGGCGCGCTCTTCGTCCTCGCTCATGCGGAAACCGAAGACCTTGTCGACGAAGACGATCAGGATGAGGGTCATGATGGCGGAATAGGCCAGGCTGACGAGACAGCCTTCGGTCTGCACCCAAAGCTGGTGCATCATGCTGACATCGATGGTGCCCGGACGGAGCACGAAGGTGAGGCCGATGGCGCCCCAGAGGGCGGCGACGCCATGGATGCCGAAGACGTCGAGCGTGTCGTCGTAGCCGAGCTTGTTCTTCATTTCGATGGCGAGGTAGCAGAGTACGGAAGCAACCGAACCGAGGATCAACGCGCCCCACGGCTGAACGGCGCCGGCGGCCGGGGTGATGGCCACGAGGCCGGCCAAAACGCCGGAAACGAAGCCGAGGGTGGTGACCTTTTTGTGGAATATGCCTTCGAATATCATCCAGGAAAGGGCACCGGCGGCGGCGGCCACCTGCGTGACGGTCAGCGCCTGCGCGGTAACGAGTCCGGAGCTAACGGACGAACCGGCGTTGAAGCCGAACCAGCCCACCCAGAGGAGGCCGGCACCCATGAGGGTCATCACCAGGTTGTTCGGGTGCATGGCGGTCTTCGGGTAGCCGCGGCGTGGGCCGAGGTAGAACGCGGCAACCAGGGCGGCCGCCCCGGCGGAAATGTGGATCACCGTTCCGCCGGCAAAGTCGATGGCGCCCTTTTTGAAGAGGAAGCCGTCTTCCGCCCAGACCCAGTGGCAGAGCGGGTTGTAGATCAGCAGGCTCCAGAGGGCGATGAAGATGCAGTAGCCGCGGAACTTGACGCGTTCGGCGAAGGCGCCGGCAATCAGCGCCGGGGTGATGATGGCGAACTTGCCCTGGAACATGGCGAACACATATTCCGGAATGCCGGCCTCCATGATATTGGAATCGATGCCCTTGAGCAGGAAATAGTCGGGGTTCCAGCCGAACCAGCCGCCAAGCACATTGGAGCCGAAGCTCATGGAGTAGCCGCAGATCATCCAGAGGACGCCCACCACCGCCATGGCGGCGAACGAGTGCATCATGGTGCCGAGCACGTTCTTGGTGCGAACGAGGCCGCCATAGAACATGGCCAGGCCGGGAACCATGAGCAGCACGAGTCCGGTTGCGGTTAGCATCCACGCCGTTGTACCGGTGTCAACTTCGGGTGCTCCGTCGGCCGCGAACACGGTGCTCGCTGAGCACAACAACGCGGCGAAAGCAGCCAGAACGGCTGCCAGTCTTGATTTAGGCATTCTCTCTCTCCTGTTTGTTGCATCCTCGATCCCGCTCTCCAACGGAACCTACTAAAAGTGGGGGCCTTAATGCACAAGGCGTGCCATATGGCGGGCGGTCGGTGGCAAGTCTCTAGTGTGAAACGGATTGCAAAAAATATAGCGGAAATGGAAGATCGGTCTGATCCGACAAATCCGACAGATCTGTCGGCTTGTTTCCAAAATTGTCATTTCCTGCGTTGCTTGATCCATTCCAGGCCGATCCGGCTCAGGATGAAGCCGGGCAGCAGCACCACATAGAGGCGGCACAGGATGAACAGGGCAATCATGACGGGATAGTGGTGCGGCAGGTGGTCGCCGGGGCAAAAGATGCCGGCTACAATGTTGGTGCCGACCAGCACCCGCAGCTGAATGGAGTAGACCAGCAGGATCAGCGCGGCTTGGATCAACATTTTCAAAACGATCCGTTTCATGGAGCGAATCCTCCGGGTTGCGCGGTGAGCATGGCGAACAGGATGGCATCGCCCAGCGAAGCGCCGGTCACAAAGTTGAAGCGCTCCCGTGTTTGCAGTGGAGCGCCGGCGGCGTGGGCGGTGGCGTAGAGGTGCTTGAAATAGTCGCGGTCGCCGTGGATTCGCGCGCCGCCGAGGGCGAAGCCGGTCGGCGAGAGGCCGTATCCAAAAATGACCGCGCCCGAATCGATGTCGCCATTTTGTCCGTGCACACCTCGGGCATATTCGCGCACCAGCCCGAAGCCGCAGACGTTGCCAGCCAATTCGTTTTTCACCGCTTGGTAGAGATCTTCCGAAAGATGCGGATCCATGAAGGAAAGGAAGAAGAGACCGAGGGTGGTGCCGGATCCGCGCGGGAAATCGTATATGGCTCCGGTCTTCCCGTTCACCGCTTGGAAGAGGAGTCCGGATTTCGGCTCCATGTACTTCCGGCGGCATCGCCCTGCCCAGCGTCCGGCTAGATCGTCGAAGCCTATGTTGTTCAAGCGACCGTTCAGTACAACCGAGGCAATCACGGCGCAGTTGTCGACCGGATAGGTTTCGTGCGGATAGGATTCGAGGAGCAGGGTGGGGCTGGTCTCGATGCGGCGGCGTAGCGCGGCGGAGATGCGGTCGTTGAGGTCGGCGAACTTGGAGTCGGGATTGAGATGCCGATGCAGCCCCATCGCCAGATTGACGTAACCGAGATAGGCGGCGTGGCCATCTTTGGTGTCGAGCGTTTCGAGCGGATCGCTTTTCCACATCTCAATGTCGAATTGGCGGACGCGGTCAGACAGCACTTCATCAATCGCTTCTTCCATCAACGCGAGGTAGTGTTCCTTGTTTTCCGGTTGCTGCGCGGCCAGCTGACCGAAGCCGATCGCCGCCATCACATAGGTGCCATAGAGCCACTCGCCGTCGAAAAGTTTCGAGCCGGTGGCGAAGTCGTCGCGGTCGAGTCCCTCGCGCATCCAGAACTCCACGCCGTTCGCCAGCTTGCTTTGCAATTCGGCATCGCCCCCGTACCACCGATCCGCCAGCCGCGAATGCCACGCATACGGAATCCATGCGATGCCTGCCAGGAACAATGCGCAACCCACCAGCTGTCGAAGAAGCAACCTACGCATGTCGTCTCCGGATTAGGTCGGCGATCACGGCGCACTCGAGGCCGAACGGGAGATAGCCGGCATAGCCGAGCAGCGGCATCTCGAAAACCTGGAAGCGGTGCACGAAGGGAACTTCATAGATCCACTTGGCCAGGCTGTGCCAATTCCACAACTCCCAAAAGAAGCCGCAAATGAGCGCCGCCAGCGCAAGGCGGTAGATGCGGCGCCAGTCGCCCTGCTCCAGTTCCGGAAAAAACGAGGGCTGGTTTGCGAGACGCCCGAAAGCCATCAGCAGCAGGAGCGGGGCAACCCACAGCAAGGGGAAAAGATAGTCCGGGAACCAGCCGATGAACAACAATCCCAGTCCCGAAACAAGCAGGGTGATCCATGCACCACGTTTCGGCTTGGTGCACCAGATGATGGTTCTGAATTCGAGCCCGGCGCTGGTGCGGGGATTGGCCGCCAGCCATTCCTCGGTCGAGAGCACGGCGGGCAGGACGGTGGCGAAGGGCAGGGTGGCGGCGATGAAATATTGCAGCGGCGTGAAATCGGCACCCGAGGTGTACCACCAGTTTTGCACGAAACGGTTGAGGTATTCAAAGAACCACCAGAAGACGGCGCTCAGCGGAAACAGCCAAAGGAAAAAACGGGTTTCGTGCGTCAGCAAACAGCGCCCCGTCTTTCGCCAGGTGAGCGCATTGACCACCACGATGTAGGCGATCCACTGCGGCGTGAAGGTATAGAGCTGAACCGGTTCCATCCACCCGAAGCGCGTCCACGCCAGAAGCCAAAACAAAACGCCAAACCCCACGACCATCCATCCCCACGGCGGGAAGGACCTTTGTGCTGGAGGGGCGGAGGCCGCTCCGCCCGGGCAGACGGCGTCTGCCCCTCCACGAATGACTCGCACAAGAAAAGGAACCATCACCGCCAAAATCACGACAGCCAATCCAATGAACACCGGCCACGAAAACGGTGCGTGTTCCACATGCCGCGTGCGCGGCGGAAATTCGAGGAAGGCGTCAACGTCGCGCCCGGCCAGCCAAACGCCGCACAGCGGCAGGCCAATCAGTAGAAGTGCCAGTGGCAGGAAAAATGTGACGATCCTTTTCATGGCATTTTATCTAACGTGGTTTTTACCACAGAGAACAAGGAGGCACAGAGGGTGTGATGTTGCAACGGACTCTCTGTGGCTCCGTGCTCTCTGTGGTGAGACCAGTCCAGTAGTTTCATCTCATGCGCCTCCAAAGAGAGTGTGCCACAAATATTCGTAGAAGTTGCCCGAAAATGCGGCTGGGTTGAAGAACGGTTCGGGGCGGTCGGGCATTGCAAGGAATGGGCTGAAAATCCACGAGAGCTGGCAGCCCACAAAGCCCGAAACCAGGAACCATGCGGTGAGGACGCGGTTGGGCATGGTGGTCAACGTGCGTAGCAGACGGTGGAGGTGAATGATGCCGACGGTGCCGCAAAGCCCGACGAGTGCCGTGTGGCCGAGCAGTACCCATGGGTAGGCGGCCGAGCTGACCGGCAATTGCACCGCAAAGAAAAGCGCCACCGGGCTGAGCGCGCCGAGCAGTGCGGCGGCGATCGCCATGCCGATGGCAATGCAACGGAAGACCTGCCGGAACGATAGTCCGGCGCCAAGCGCCTGCGACAGCATGGCATTGGCCGTTCCGCTCGTGGCAACGATGGAAAGGAAGAGCAGGGGCATCTTGATGGCGGAGTAGCACGCTTGCAGCGGTGAGCGCCAGATGCCGAACGCAACTCCATACAAGGCTGAGCCGGCGAGGACCATGCCGAGGCATTTCAATACGGAGGTTGCCGGCGTTGGCCGCAGGATGTTCATGGTCTCGGCTCCGTGGCGAAGCGGAGGGCGGAGCGGTAGACCGATTCGTAGAAGTTGCCGTTGAACGGATCGGGGCGCAGGAACTGGATGGCAAGGCCGGGCGAGCCGATGAAGGGCCGCAGGTTCCACGAAAGCTGCGCGCCGACCAGCAGGTTGCCGGCGAGCCAGGCTAGCAATACCTTTTGGGCAAGGATGCGCTGTCCGGTCTTCCGCAGCAGGAATTGGTGAAGCCGGATGTTCGCAACGATCCCGGCGAAGGCCAATGCGCCGACATTGATGAGCAGGAAAAAGCTATGCCCGAAGGTGTTGCCGCTCATTAGCGACGGCGTGTTGAGGAGAATGAAGAGGGTGATCGGCGCGAGCGCCGCCAGGCAGAGCGATGCCACGGTGAAGCTCATCAGCTGCGCCAGCAGGGTTTGGCGAAAGGTGAAGCCGGTGCCCATCGCGGCGGCGAGCATCCAGTTCAGGGTTCCGTTGCAGAGCGTGGTCAGGAAGATCAGCAGGGGAAACTTGAGGGCGACATAGAGCGCCATCAACCCGGCTCTCCAAAGACCGATCGTTGCGCCGTAGAGGCCGGAGCAGACGGCGATGGTCAGCATGCAGAACAGGATCCATTGCCCGCTCTGCTCGCCGAGCCATCGGTCGATTGCTTCCGAATCGCCGCGGCACAACACCGGTAGTCTGGCAGTAAATATTTTCAATGCGGATCCTTCATTATCTTTTTTTAACCACTAAGGCACCAAGAACACCAAGCTTCGTGTGCTTTGTGTCTTCGTGGTTATTTATTCCCGCAACGAAATGGTTCATCGATCCATGGTTTCCGCCCAGTGCACGAGGAAAAATTTCTTTTCGCTGAACTGCGGGGCTTCATATTCGCCGATGATGGGGCGGAGGGTGGTGCTCATTTGCAGCACGACGAGGGTAAAGATGAAAAACCAGAGGTTCAGCGTGCCGGCCTTCTTTTTGTTCAGGAAGCGGAAGGCGGTCTTCATGAGCCGCAGGCCGAAGAAGAGGCCGATGCCCCAGACGAGCAGGTAGAGGAAGCCCATGAAGGCGACCGACTCCGTCGCCTGCGAAAAGATCCACGCCACCGGCATGAAGCCCACAAACAAAATGCCGGCCAGCACGAGGCCGAGCAACAAAATCCGCGCCACCTCCGGGAAGCTCTGTTCGCCGCCCGAAAGGCAGAGCAGGATGAAGAGGCTCGGCATGCAGATGAGCACGCTCAGCAAGGTGCCGAACATCACCTTCACCGGTGCCGCCCAACATTGCGCGCCGCCGCTGAAGCTACCCATCATCAAGCCCAGCCCGGCCAGGCAGGCCAGCAACAGCAGGGTCAGGATGGCCGGTATGTTCCGGCTTTTCCGGTTCATCAATTCATGCACAACCTGTGCGGGGCGCTTCAGCGTGGCATCGACCACCGGGAACAGCCCCTGTTTTTCCAGCGGTTGGAAGTGGGCATCGAACGGATTTAGTTCAGGGGGATGTGCTTTCATGGCTGGCTCCTTGGTTGGCGGGATTGCGGTTTCCTGGTTGCCCAGATGAGAAAGAGGATGATGCCGGCCGCCGCTGAAATTGAATAGAGCAGGCCTTGGATGCGCCGGGGGGTGAAGCCCATGGAGCAGATGTATTGAATGAGCCACAGCACCGGCCAACTGAGGATGCTAAGCAGCATGAAGCCGAGGACGAACGTGTTCACCGAAAAAGCGATCCGCCCAGCCTTGCTCGTTCGGTTGGCCAGCCAGCCGACGCCGGCCGTGCAGGGGAGTGCAGTGGCCGCCATGACCGTGAACCAGAACAACCATTTCCCGATGGTTGGCTGATCCAATGCCGAGCCGGCGTGGATGATGCTGAAGCGCTCCGTGCACATCCGCCCACTCAGAATAAAGGTTGGAACGGCTCCGTTGAGCACCGACAACACCGGGTTTTCTGCCGCCAGCCACACCCAGGCATGCACGGGTAGGAGCAAGGCCGTTGTCCAAATCCAGCCCAGCCGATGGCGCAATTTTTTAGATTTGGAAAGAGCTTTGCATTGCAAAGTATGGCGGCATGAAAAACGAGTGCGGCGGGGCAGGCGAGCCGCCTGCGGTACAACCGGTTCGCCGACGAGTGTATCGCAGGCGGCTCGCCTGCCCCGCCGAACAGTCTCCGAAACTCCGGGTTTGTCCGTGTTCATCCGTGGCTCCCTGCTTATGCGGTTGCTTCTTTTCCATTGGACACCGTCTTGACGACCTTATCTTTCGGCAGCGCCTTACGGGCTTGCTTCATCACGTCGGCCAAGGCTTCGAGATAGTCGTTGAAGCGGCCGAGCCCTTGGGCGGTGATGAATACCGTCGTGCGCGGCTTGTCGTCGACAAACGCCTTCTTCACCCGCACCACCTGGCTTTCCTTCAGCACCTTCAAATGGCGGTTAAGGTTGCCGTCGGTCAGTTCGCACTCGGCCTTGAGCTCGGTGAAGGTTAGCCCATCGGTCGCCATGCAGAGGGCCGACATGATGGCCAGGCGGCTCGGTTCGTGGAATATTTTTTCCAGTGCCTGGAAGGCGTTTTCTTTTTTAGTCATCGGTATATTCCTCCATGGCCTCGGTTTTGTGGCGGTGGAAAACCAGTCCGCCGATCCATTCGCCCACCAGGAATACGACCCCGGCCGGCCATGGATTCATGAACGACGTTCCCGGCCAGAGCAGGAAAAACGCGCCGCAGGCGAGATAGTAGAATCCCAGCCACCCATTTTCCTTTGGCAGGGCGGTGCGGC
Source organism: Pontiella desulfatans (assembly GCF_900890425.1). NCBI lineage: Bacteria > Pseudomonadati > Kiritimatiellota > Kiritimatiellia > Kiritimatiellales > Pontiellaceae > Pontiella > Pontiella desulfatans. Next base: position 533,391 of record NZ_CAAHFG010000004.1, read on the forward strand.
AGGTGGTATGCGCCAGGCCATAGAGGCACATCCACGAACCGAACAGCAAATCCGGGTGGCCCTTCAGGAGCAAGGCCGCCGTAAACAACGCGCCAACCGCCAGGGGCGGGATGGCATCCAGCGCCGGGGATATCGTCCGCAGCGTGCGCTCGCGGTCCGGCAGCTGGACAAACCAGAGCACCAGCGCGCCATAGTTCACCGCCAGCCCCACCGAAAGAATGAAGCCCCAGCCCAGCAGGTGCATCCCGTAGCCCTCAACGTAGAGCCCCATCAGCACGCAACCGAACAGCGCCACCGACCCGCCCAGCATGCGGGCGGTTCCCGAATAGCCCGTAAACTTGCGCTTCTCCAGGATCAAGGCCTGCAGCCGGCGTACTTGCCCGAGCGCGTCATGGATGTGGTTTGCAATCATTTCCCGTCTTCCAATGTCCAGAACCTAGTCAATGGGAAAGCACTTTGCAACACAAAGTTGAGGGAAAGATGATCGCAGGTGGTTACGCCTTTAGGTGGTTGCACCCGATGCGTTTAGGCAGGGAAGCCGCCTAAAGGCGGAACAACATGCCTTTGCCGCCAAAATTTTCCGTTAAAAACGGTTGATTTTCCGACGGCGGACGCTATCTTTTGCCTCTTCTCAGTTGGTGATTGTAGCTCAGTTGGTTAGAGCGCGTGATTGTGGTTCATGAGGCCGCGGGTTCGAATCCCGTCTTTCACCCCAATTTTTTTGTAAAGCCTTGAAACTGCGGTAAAACGCATGTTCTCAAGGCTTTATTTTTGCCCTTGGTACAAATTCTGGTACAAAATCGGAGGTACTAAAGGTGGTCATAATGCAGAAAGTCCCGAATTTAACCAATCCTTCTGAAGGCAAGTACAAGTACAGGAAGGTTGTTCCCGATGACGTGCAGGCGTACATCGGGCAAACGGAATGGAAGTTTACCCTTGATACGGATGATGAAAATCATGCGGTAGCTTGGGGAAAAGGACTCAATAAAAAATACGGTAAGGAAGTTCGTGAAGCACGGCAGGCTATCAGGAAAGAATCTTCAACTGGTGTGCCTGCTTCAAAGAAACCCACTTCCAAACCATTTGACCTGTCCAGTATTGAGTCAGAGATCCATCAATTGTCCGAAAATCTGGAATGTAAAAAGAACGCTGATCTAAACACTTTGCACCTCCAGCTTGGAAATATCGGGCATAGTATGCAATACGCTGTTGAGAAGGATTTAAGTGAACAGGCTTTGGCAGGAGTTGATTTGTGTCCTGTTTCTCAGCAAACGCTACTGGAGCTATGCACACATGTGGCACAGGTTGAAAACCTAGCCGATGGTGACCTGCGACGAAAAACCGCTCGTTTTGTTATTCACAAACTCCAGCCTCTGCTGGAAGAGATGGAGGACAGCATTCCCCCGCTGATGGGAAAACCTGTGCCAGTTCGGACAACACATAAATTGATTGATGGGCGTTGGGAGGATGTTCCGGTTGAAAAGCCTGCTGTTGCGACGACTCCATCAACTAATGCCCATGGTGAAAAAATACCTACACTTTCCGAGGCTCTTGAAAAGCACATAGCGTTCAAGGACGGGGATGTTAAAGATGGCACCGCCGAAACTAAAAGGGCTGGTGTTGCTCTGTTTATTGAGTGGGCGGGTGATAGACCTGTTTCCGATTATTCTCCCGATGAATTGGTTGATTACCGAAATAACTGCCTTAGGAAGTACCCGAAAAACCGCCAGCAGTCTCCAAAGTTTGACGGGAAGAGTTTGGCAGAAGCGCTAAAGATTGGTGCCAATGATAAACACATCGGGCAATCTAGAATTAACACCTTAATAAGCAACGTCAGCTCAGTTTTTAATTTTTCCGTACAGAGAAGGTGGATAACTCTCAACCCTGCATCTGGACTGAAAGAGACTAAGCCGAATGTATTGAGCGAAGAGGATGACAAAGCATTTGAACAGCATGAATTAGAAAAGTTGTTTGAGATCCTTCCATACAAAGAGAGTAAGCCGTCTTGGTATTGGTCTGTCATAATCTCCCTTTACAATGGTTGCCGACAATCAGAGATCTGTCAGCTATTCGTTGATGACATTATAACTTATCAGGAACTCCCTTGTTTCAAATTAACCGAGGAGGGGGAGGTCGGTGCAGATAAGAGCCTTAAAAATCGTCAATCGTGCCGAATCGTGCCTATTAATCCTAAGTTGATAGAAATAGGGTTTATGCGATTTGTGGAAAATCGGCGAAGGGAACTCAATGGCAAAAATGATTTGTTGTTTTCCAATGTTCGTCGCACGGCAAATGGAAAATATAACAAGAGTCTCAGTGACTGGTTTAACCAGCGATTCAAGCATAAGTTTATAGATAAAAAGATTCAGGCTGTTCGCAGGCGTACATTCCACGGGTTGAGGCATAGCTTCGCCCATTATTCACAAAATAATGCGAGGATGGACTTTCAGGTTCGCCATGAATTAATGGGACATGAACTCAAAGGCTATAACCCTGTGAATGCTGATTATACGGGAAAACTACCAATGGCACGGTTGCTGGAGGATCTTGTGAAAATGGACTTTGGAGACTATGATTTAACAATCCCTGCCAATCCGTTCATGAAAAAAAAGGCGACCAAATGATCGCCTTCATGTGTCCTTAAATCAGATCCACCACTTTTCGCTGTGATTCGCTGTCGTGGTCAATGTACCGCTGTGTAGTTTGCAGGGTGCTGTGTCCTGCCAGATACTGGATGTCCCGTAGTGATCCGCCAACCGTGGATACCTTACGTGCGGTATTGGTGATAAAGGTTCTCCGCCCTGAATGGGATGAGTAGCCAATAAGACCAAGGTCTTTATACAGGGTGTGGAAGAAATTCACGATGACCTGTGGGGTAGAGGACTTTGATCGTTCCGTTTGAATAAGGGATGTTTCATATAGGGCGGTCTTGTTACCCCTGATCCGTTTGGAATGAATTTCCAATAGTTCCTGAAGAAGCGGCTTTAGCGTTTTATGGATCGGGATCACCCGTCCGCCATTCTTGCCCTTTGAAATATCGTTGGTCAGATGGATCGTGTCACCGACTTCAATTTCATCGGTCAGAATGTTCTTCCACTTCAGACCTGAGATTTCTTTCGCCCGTAAACCTGATTTGCAGGAAAGCAGAAACATTATCCGGTTCCGCAGTGAATTTCTACGATCCGCCAAGTATCCGAGGATCATGGATTCCTGTTTCGGGGTGAGAGTCTTTGCTTGATTTGTCAGTCCAGTCGTCATAGTCAATCCCGTTATGAAAAGTTAGATATATAAGATAACATAATGAGTATAGAATGCAAGGCAATTCAGGTAATATGCAACATGTTAAATACAAGTGGTTTGTGAGTACTCATTATAAAACACTGATTTTATAACGAGATGATTGTTCTCCTAGAATCAAGCCAGAGGGTTGGGATTGGTCTGATTTACTGCATATTACCGGGTTATTACGAAACCCCCATATAGAGGGGTTTGCCGATCAATTTATTTGGCGGTCATTTTTCCATTAGTCATGGTGTGGGTTGACGCAGTTCTGTGAAACTCACTTATTTCCCGCACTTTCTTATTTGAACCTAATATAATTAACCTGTTTTTTTTTAATATGGTCGATGAGTAAGGGTTTTGTCTGATATTAATAAAGTAGTTTGCATAAGAGATTTGCGGTCATCAATGGATAATAAAACGCCAATATCAGTTCTGAAGCTTGGGGTGAAAGCTCACAGGGCTTTGCACCGTCTTCACATCAAGAGTATCGGTGAGTTTATCGACCTAGATATGAAGGATGTTTTGCGATTAGATGGTGTCGGCAAAAAAACTGTGGTCTGCTTAGGAGTTTGGCAGAAAAAAGTAGCGTCCATTCTAGGTTCAGGGGTCGTCGATGAGGCGGTGTCCGATGCTGATTGGAAGTTTTATCAGGAATGCCTTTCGGAGGTGAGTCAAAATCGTCTGACATCTTTAGGGATTTGCTCTCTAGAAAAATTCTTTGCCTTAAGTAAGTACACATTTTTAGGACGTCAGGATGTTGGTGCAATCTACTGGGAGGAAGTCGATTATCTTCAGGAAGTACTTAGCGGCGGATTTGAATATAGTTATGATATAGGTTGTGAACCGAATGAAGAGGAACGTTCTGAGAAACATGGACTAGAGCATGAGTGGCGACTTGCGTATGCATCCTTTTCTGTGCGGACAAAAAATGGTTTAGATCGTCTATCGGTTACATCGCCCAAGCCTTTTCTGAAGTTGACTAAGGATGTTTTTTTAGGTCAGCGAGGTGTAGGAAAGAAATGCTGGAAAGAGATTGAGGGCGTTCAGAAAAAACTATTCCCCCTCCTTTCCTCGGGAGAGGTGTCACTATGGGAGCCAGACCCATATTTATTAAGTGATTATCCTTTATATAGTGGGCTTGATCTCAACGTCACTTCCTTGCCAGACGAGTTCTATCCCGATGCTCCAGTGACGTCATTTGTGACAAATGTAAGGGCTAAAAAAGCACTGGCTAATCTTGGGGTAAAAACATTAGGTGAATTATTGCTGGTTCGCTCCAACGTTTTTTTTGGCTTGAAAAATTGCGGTAAAAATACAGTTCGTGAACTGCGAAAAAATGTTGAGGAATTTTTAGAGTATCGCCGCAACCCTGAAACAAATATTTCCATGGGAGAGAGTATAAGCGACCTCATAAAGCAAATGTGCTTGGAGGTAGGAATGTCTGTCAGAGATGCTGATATTTCTTCGTGTCGAATTTGTCATGGGCGAACTTTAGAATCGGTTGCTCACGATTATGGGTGCACTAGAGAGCGCATCCGTCAAGTTGTAGCAAAATCAACCGACTTGGTAGAAACGTGTTTCAAAACTCGCATCGCATTAGACTATGTTGGAGAGGCGATGGCTGATGTTGTTAATTCCAATCGGGGCATTATTGAGATGCATGCGCTCGGCACTTTATTGGCTGAAAAACTGAACTGGAATACCCCTGTAGATGAAGGAGGGGTAAAAGAATTGATTCGGAATTTTCCTTCAATGAAAGCCCGATTTGCTTTTGAGGGAGATGTTGTTTTTCGTCCGCATCAATGCCGAGATTGTGACGAGATAACTCAGTTGTTCAAAAGGCTTGTCCGTGACTCGGAGGATAAACCTTTTACCTTGAATGCAGAAGCTCTTGAGGAACTACAAGAGATATGTCGGAAAAGAACTTTTTTTGGTTGTGAGTTTGCTGACTTGCCATTTTCATCAGGGTATGTTGATGAGCTATGTGAACGTAGTGGCTACAGAAAAGACGGTGACACTGTTTGGTCTGATGAGGCTCATGCTCTTGCCAGGGGTGGGTTGATGAGGAAAGCTGAAGCATTGCTCCAGATGTATGGGGGTGCTTGCTCAATCACCGAACTTTGGTCTTCTATTGAAGCTTTGTCTGATACAACAATTCTAAAACTGAGACAGGTTTTGTCAAATTCTAACCAGTGTTTCCGCTGGGGGAAAGATGAGTTTATTCACAAGGATTTCATCAAAGTTCGGGATGATATTTTGTCGATTATTGGGAATGAGATTAATCAACGCCTGAAGGAAAACTCAATCACCAGTGTAATCGGAATATTTAAAGAATATCAATTCACTTTCTCTGATGCAGGTGTGCCAAATGAGTATGCTTTGGCGTCTGTTGTTGCAAATTTATTTAGTGATACATGTTATGTAGACAAGTTTCGGTATATTCACTCTGAGCGACCTAGTGATGGGCGAAGCTCGATTACTTATTATGTTCAGCAGTGGGTATTGGATCAAGACGGAGCGGTTCGTTCTGACGAGATTAAAAACCAGCTTGTGAATGGTTTTGGAATGAGAGAAGCAACAGTGCCCAGTTGTTTTAGCCGCCTCGATGAGGTGATCCCATTGGGAGAGGATAAGTTTATTCATGTCGATAATCTGGGGCTAAATAAGAGTGACTTACAATCGTGTGCGGACTTGATAGAATTAACCCTTCAGTCTCATAAGCAAATTGGTGTTCATCGCTTGTTTAAGAAGAAGGAGATCGTTTGCTTTGAACTTGGCATTGAATCTCCCAACATGCTCCATGCGCTGATTCAACATTTTTTTTCTGATCAATATGAATGTCGCAGGTTCCCTCATATTTCTAGGCAGGGAAGAAGTGCAATGTCATTAAACGAGACTATCGAAAGATATCTTATAGAGAGGAATGGTGTTGTTTCTGTCGATGACTGTTCAGATCACTTCGAGAGTGTTGGGTATAATGCCGCACAAATGAAGGCACGTTTGCCTCAAACAGCTAACGTATTTGTTTATTACCCCCGGTGTTTGATTCACTCAAGCGTACTTGGATGGAGCGAGAACAAAAGTAGGGAAATCTTTAAGGTTCTGGAAGCATCGTATGAGCAAAGTCTCCGTGCTGGTGGATTCGTTGGTGATCTACAGGATGTTTTTGATCTTATGGAGGATGATCTTCCTGAATTAGAAAATGGATATGGGTGGACTGCTGATTTGCTAGCCTCAATTGCCGGGAAAATTGATGGAGTTCAGATTTTAGGTAATGCAAAGAGGGCATTCACGATAAAGGGCTCAAAGGGAGAATTAGCCAAACTAGGCGATTTGGTTTCATCTGTAGTTAAGAATGTTTTTAATGGTGGCTGTAGCCGTGATCAACTTTCTGAGTGGATGCGGGAGCATGGAGTTGTCAGAAAGAAACTCTCTTTATCCATGTTTCAGCCAAAAGATGGACTAATTATGAGTGAATATGAGTGTTATCTTGAATCAGGCGAGGTCGTAAATGGGTGATCTTCAATCTCTCTCGCTGGAAGCTGTATATGACAGTTCAGAGTACCACTTAGTGCGGGACTTGATGGTTCCATTGTTGGCACAGTCCAAGTTGTATTGCCGTGGTGTCGGGTACTTTTCTAGCGGATGGTTAAGAATAGCTTCAGAAGGGCTTGAGGAGCTTATCTCCTCTGGAGGACGTGCCCGGTTAATTATGTCGCCCATTCTTGATGAAAAGGATTGGCAAGCAATTGAACTCGGGCAACAAGCTCGTGAAAATGAGATGCTCAAAAAGTGTCTTCACTCATCCGTGGATGAAATTTCTTCATCGCTCGAATCTAACACCTTGAATACGTTTGCTTGGTTAATCGCTGATGAGCTGTTGGATGTTCGGTTCGCAGTCCCACGGGCGGGTTTTCGTGGTGGGGATTACCATGATAAAGTAGGATATTTTGCGGATGAGTCAGATAATTATGTAGCCATTCATGGGTCATATAATGACTCAATCAAGGGAACACTTAATGGAGAGGCGTTTTCTGTCTTTCGATCTTGGTATGAGGGGCAACTCCCGTTTTTGGACAAGCATGTTGCTCGGTTAAACCAGCTATGGGATGATGAAAACGCTCAGTTTCACACCTTTAAATTGCCCGATGCGGTAAGGCAACAAATAGTCCAGCTACGATCAACGGATTATAGACCGTACACTACATTATCTGGCGGAAAAATAATGCGGATTCTGCTAAGGAATGGAGAAAGCTATATCACCGCATAGGCTCCAATCAGAAACAACGTCTACTGGAAGTATTGTCTGAGGGGAAAATTAAAGAGCATCATTGTGCTTCTGAAACTGGCTTGCTCACTCCAATGCTGAAGTCGATTGAGTTGGCTTTGTTCTGTGTTTTGGAAAATGGCGAGGTACGAGCTACATATCCAGAGGGTACATGAATGATTTTTTGTGGATGGCCGTATGACCGACATAATCAATACGCTGAATCCGATTATCACCCCCGAATTGTTCGGGAGGATACTTGAGGGCTACCCTCTAGATCCTCTGGGTATCCATGGGATTTACCACTGGCTGAAGGTTGCCGAGAATGCCCGTCATCTTGCCAAGGAGGAAGGAATCCAAAGCGATGTATTTCCCCTGTTTGCCGTATTCCATGATTCCCGCCGCCTCAATGATGGCCGTGATCCCGATCATGGGAAGCGTGGGGCCTCTTTCGCCAGAGAACTGCATGGAACGTGGTTCACTCTTCCCGAAGCTGATCTGGAGCGATTATGTTACGCCTGTGAGCACCATACTGACGTGGTACGTCACAAAGATCCAGTGATCGGGATCTGTTGGGATGCTGATAGAATGGATTTGCACAGAGTCGGGATCATGCCTGACGTAAAATACCTGAATAGCAAGACCGCTAAATCCGAATACTACGGTGCCAAATTTAAGTATGAACAACCCTGTCCCAGATGTGGACGGGATACAGAACTATTCTCAGGCATCTGCGCTGAATGCCGTGTGGAGATGGAAATCCAGTTATCGGAAACCAATATCGGATGGAAGACCGACATCTTTGATTAAGGGTGGTTTCGGGCTGAAGTTTAGATCGGATTAACTGCCCGAAATGAATCAAATTCCTTCTTTTTGACTTTGCTGAGACGGAATCTAAATTCATTTTCAAACTTTTTTAAGCCCCTTTTTCTAAAACCTGTCGAGGCTGAAAATGCATTTTTTGTGACAGGGGCTAACTTGGTAAAAATCCATGAAGGGCAATAATGCCAAAAACATTAAGTTTTCTAGCAAAACCGCATATTTGAGGCTCCTCTTATGCGTCCCTACTACAGAATTCTGAAATCTCAAAATGGTTTTTTCGCCTGAAAAATATCGGTTGCGCATCTGAAAATCTGTGGTCCCATAAGACCGTGGCACTACCGCCCGCAACCAAAACTGAAAATTAACCAAGGAGACCGGATATGAAAAAAGCTAAGAAACAGAACAACAAATACTGCTGGCACTACACTACTGGGGAGAAGTTTCAGGCTATCTCGGAATCCGGTGCAATTTATACTGAGGGAAAAACTACGCCGGTACAGATTCCGGGGCTGATCAATGCCGTATGGTTTTCCACGAATCAAAAATGGGAGCCTACGGCAACCAAAGCCGAGATGGATGGTGCCGGAGGAATGAAGCAATTTAGCTTTGGGAGGATGAGGCAACTTGGCGGCGGGCTGGTTCGGTTCGGCATTTCTGCTGATTCAAGTTTCTTGATGACATGGGACGAGTGGAAGCGGAAATGTAAATGTTCCGTAGGCATTATTGAAGGTATGGAGCAAACTGCTTTGTCGCAGGGATCAAATGTGAAGAATTTCAGGGCATGTCTTTCTGATGTCCCTCGTGAACTGTGGGAAGTTGTTGATGTGTGGGAAAATGGCAAGTGGGTGCGAGTATTCACTAGGGATGAGGAAGCTTCAGCCGCCGCTTAATCTTTGGGTTTCCTTGTTAGAATACTTCCCCGCCAGAGGCGGGGATGTCCTTTTCAGAAACTGTCATTTTGCCGAACATAAAAAATAATTTTTGAAATTTTTGCATTTTTGAATGACCGGATATCTGGGGGGCAGATTCCAAAACTGCCATTTTGGGTTCCTGAAAATCTCGGTATGAAAAAAATATAAAATTTTGATTTTTGGATGGTGAAAAGGTGATTTGCACATTTTCAAAATTCTATGCCCTGACGCTAAAAGGTCAGAATCCATGTGTCATATATTTTTTTCACGGTCGCCTTATTGAATCTGAATCGAGTCATTTTTTCAGCCACCGCCGGAACTTCCAAATCTGAAATTGAACCTCTTTTCTGAATGTAAACCTCCAGCCGTCCGGGGAGAACACTACACCTCTGTTCTTTGACATATTATTTAACCGGTTCATCTCATGCTCCCAGAATATTGGCGGCTACTTCATCCCAGTTGATGCCGGTTGCTTTTGGAAACTGAATAATCCGACCTTCATTGGCTTCTTCCGGGTTATATTCCTCCAGCCTTTCCACTTCAATCCACGGCGTATGGTTAAGGCTTTTTTCCCATGCCCATTCCAAAGCACGTCTGGCTTTTGCCTCCTTTGATGCCGGGACTATCAATTCATCAAAAACCTGAACTGAAGGTACATCGCACTTCTGAAGGATCTCCATTGCTTTGAATAGAATGGATGCTTCAATCTCCACGGCATTACGGCAGGCAGACTGATAAAACTGATGTTTGATCTTTGGGTTCAGGGCTTCAACTTTGTTGAATACATCCCGGTAACCACTTTGTGTTTGCTATCAGCTTGGGCTGAAGCTCAGGACTACACCAATATGGCATCCTCATTTGCTGTAGGTGGAATATCTACCAATGGCGAGTATTCAAATGTATCCTCATGGCAACAGCCGGTAGATCCTACTCAGTCCACAGGTGGTGATTATGTCAATCAGTCTGGATTCTTGGCAGGATTCATTGAACAGGATGGATCTGATATCGATGGTGATGGTCTTGTAGATACACTTGATCCAGATAACGACAATGACGGGATTCTAGATCTGGCTGAAATTTCAGGATCTACATTCAATCCTCCAGTTCCTACAGATCCGAACAAGGATGATAGTGATGGGGATGGCAGTAGTGACATGGCGGAATTTCTATTTGGGTATGACCCGACCAATCCAGATTCCCGTTTCCAGATATCGCCTGATGTAGGTGCGAGTAATGGGGCGTATCAATTGACGTTCCAAACTCTGAAAGATCGTATGTACGTTCCTCTGTACTGCGACGACCTCGCAACTGCTAATTGGGTCGCTTTTACCAATGTTGGCAACAGTGTATGGATAGAAAGTCGTGGTGGAACAAACTCCCATACAGTTGTTGATGATTTCACAGTGAATACATCAGGGACGACACCAACGAATAGCGTTCGATTTTACAGAGTATCTGTACAGAAGATCTACTAGGGAGATATTATGAAGAAATATATAGTTCTAATTTCGCTTTTGGTATTACTCCCTCTTTTATGCACTGCTGGTACAGAGCGATTGAACTATCAGGGCAAATTGGCTCATGGTAACTCTCCTGTTACGGGAACTATTCCTATGATCTTCCAAATCTTCGATGGACAGTCTGGAACAAACGTCCTCTATGAAGAATCCATGAGTGTTGATGTCGTGGATGGATATTATTCAATTGAGCTTGGTGAATATCCGAATTTTGGGCAATTGGTCAGTGCCATTAAGCGTCAAGATGCTCATATTCAAGTGACTGTTAATGGGAAGAAATTGAAGCCTAGAGAGAAGGTTGGGAAACCGCCTTTTGCTGAGAAAAGCAAAGAAACTATTCATGATTTCTATATGAACAACAATGTGTTTCCCAAGTCGTACTGGGATAATCAAATAGCGAATACCAACTTCTTCGGCGGCTATTTTTACTCGGTGCATAATTATTCCCTGTATTTCTATAATTGTGAATCGCAACAACATTTTATGTTTGTATCTCCATCGGTGATGGAGAGGAAAACCGTCTCTCAGATAGGTATTTGGGCGAGAAATATAACAACTAATGTGCCAACAGATGTAGTCATCCAAGCTTATGCAAGAGGCTTTGATGATGATCAAATAGAAAGAGTGTTGTCGGATCAAGTTAGATTAGATCAGATGATTCCGCTCGAATGGTTCTATTTGCCAGTTATCTCTCCAGAGAATAAGGCATACATTAATTCAGATGAATACATCCATATAGAGCTTTCATTGCCAGAAGGACAAACTCAAACGAACAGATTTGATCTGACATGTATTCGTGCAAGCGTAGAATTGAAATAGTACCAAGCATTAAAAATACATATGAACGAAATTTTCGATCCAACACAAATATCTGGTGTGTCACCAACTAACGGTGTTCGTTTTTATAGAGTGTCTGTCGAAATCAATTAAGGAGTTCGAAATGCAAAAACTACTTTTACTGGCGACTTTGGTCTTCCCTTTATTGTCCTACTCAGGAACTGAGCGGCTTAACTACCAAGGCAAACTTGCCCATGGGAATAACCCCGTAACGGGCAATGTCCCGATGACCTTCCAAATCTTCGATGGACAGAATGGTACCAATGTCCTTTATGAAGAATCCATGGATGTTGATGTCGTGGATGGTTACTACTCCATTGAACTTGGTGAGTATCCAAACCTTGGGCAGTTGGTAAGTGCCATAAAAAGACAGGATGCCCACATACAAGTGACTGTTAATGGGAAAAAAATGAAGCCTAGAGAAAAAGTCGGTAAGCCACCTTTTGCAGAACACAGCGAGGAAACATGGACAGAATTTAGTTTAGAGCAGTCGGTTGATGGAGATCCTATATTTGAGCAATGGATATCGTATCAAACGAATCCATTTATTGATACTGCGGACACTCACATGAAGTACTTGGGCGGATATCGACCAAGTGAGGGATCTGCAATGTCTTTTTATTTCAACCCAGTCACCGTTTCGAAAAAAGTTAGAGAGGTTAGAGTTTTAGCGTTAAAAAATAATACTGGGTATTACAATGACGTGAATCCTATTCTTCAAAATACAAAGCTAGAAGTAGTGGTGAGATCCCTAACGACAAACGAAAAGACTCGATCTCTTTCAGAGCCTACTGATGTAAGCGAAATTATTTCAGGTGAATGGTTCAGCGTCCCGCTTACTAACAGCATAAAGGATTCTGTCGTAAATGCAGGAGAGTACCTCTGCATAGATGCATATTCCCCATACGTTGATAATGGAGTGTTTGAAAAAGGGTCTCATCTACAGGGAATCTTTATAAATGTCATTGTGTATTGATGAAGTTGACAGGTGAAGGCAAGGTCAGGTGTGTAAACTTGATCTACAAAAATGGGCTTCACTAGAATGGTAATCAATATCTAACTACAAGGGTGGTAGTCCCAATGCTGGCTGATCCAAAAACATTTGATTATGGATCACCCGAAAAGGGCTACTTCTGTAACGGTTATGGGGTGATCTGGGATGAGGGTTTTTGGATCACCTGAATCGGGTAGGGTTTTTGAATCAGTCAAACAATTCTTTAATCCTAAACCTAAGACAATGGCGTCGGCTTGCTGAGATATAGGCTAAATATCTTGATAGCCTTGTTGGGCTAATAGTTTCCTGTAATATGGATCTGGTATAGCCTTATTAAGATATGGGAATGGAGTTACTATGAGATTCAGGAACCTGAGAAAATGGGAAAATCCCAACCAATGTGAAGGATTGCTTTTTTTTGCTCAACGAATGGAGGAACTTCTATTCGACTATTCTTTGGATAGTTACAAACCCCCAGCCTTGAATTCTCTCTTTCTGTGTAAAGAAGCTCTTAGTCTCATTGAAGATATTGAGAACAGGATAATTGATCCTGAGAACCTTGTTCCTGTTCTAGAGGAACTCGATTGGAGTCTAAAGAACGACAGAGTCGCTAAATCGTTATTAGATGCAGAGCCTGAAAAATATATATTGCTGGATGAAGCGACTCAGCTAAAGGATAAGAAGATTCGGCTCGAAGTTCTTGCTAGAACATTGGGTGTGCAAAGGTACGTGGATCGATGCTCTGAGCTTCTTGCGTTAGCTATTCAGGAAAAGAGCAAAATAGAAATATCTAAGCTGTCAACGCTGTTGACGACAACACTCCTTAACTGCGGTCTCAGCAAGCAGTATCTTTATACAAAAACACTCGATTACTTCTATATTGGATCAACACCCAAGATAACTGGAAATGACAATATCAAAGAGTTCCTGGAGTCAATTTATCCAATCGGGCACGAATTTGAGGTATATTTCACCTGTTCAAGGTTGATCGCTGAAGTTAGAGATTCAATATCAGCATTTAACGTCATCATACTGGACGAACTTCCAGAGGACTTGCACGAGATATCTGATCAACAGGGGTTTAAGAAATCTGATGACGAAGTGTATGTCGAAGTAAGCGAAATTCAGTGTGCTGATGTGTTTACAGCCAGAGAGCTAGCAGAAAGACGATTAGACCAACTGCGAGATCTATTTACCCTCTTTAATCACAAAAATCAGATCTCATGGAATGAGAAAGCACTTATAAAGCAATGTTGCGTAGAAGGTCCCAAATGTGTTCTCCCGCCCAAGAGTGCTATGGAGAAAGGATTTGATATGAAGCCAGAAATGGCTTCGAGGGAATTGAATCGCTTGATTAAACAAGTATCTCTGTCAGACAGCTCTTTAGAAAAATTCAATAGGGTTGTTGATTTCCACGGCATCGGGGTTACGAATGATGTGCCAGAAAACCAACTGCTTAATATTTGGATAGCTATTGAGACCTTGTTGCCTACTCACTCGGGAGGATCGAAGATCAATGTAATTAACGATCTCATGCGACCATTCCTGTCGGTAAATTACATTAGTAGATTGGTTGAGCGATTTGCGGCGGATCTCTTGTTATGGAATAAGTTTAAGACCCGATTCGTCTTGAGGAAAATACCAGACTCAAAAGGTATGACCGTTTACCAAAAGGTACTTCGATTGCTCGCTCTAAATGAAAATGACGCTGTGTTGCAAGAGTTGTACGGGTCACTTCGAGATTTTCATTTGCTTAGGTTCAGAGCGTTCCAGTTGTCGGAAATGCTAAGAGATTTGGAAAAAATTCGTGCGCATATCGAACAACATCGAAAAAAGATTGCTTGGCAGGTTCGGCGAATTTACAGAACGAGAAATCTCATTGTTCACTCTGGGAAGAAGCCTAAGTACATCCTTTCTCTCATAGAAAATGGTCATGACTACCTTGATCAAACCCTCTTTGAGGTCATAAAAATGTCTACGGGTAGTTATTGTGTGGAGACATTTGATCAGGCTTTTGAACTAGCACGGTTAAAGTATTCGATTTACTGGAAAAACCTAAACTCTATTGAATCATTCTCCTCCGACAACATTGATTTTCTTTTGCGAGAGTCTTGGGGTTTGGAGAGGTTGAGTAATAGTCGGTCAGCTGATAAAGCAACTGACGAGACTCAATGTTAAGTGGGTCATTTGGCGTCATCCTGCCATCTGAATTTGAGGAATATCCTTCAAAGTCCGATAGACAGTCCCGTAAGACACCCCAAGCTGTTTGGCAATCCGTCTAACCCCAAGACCTTCTTCACGAAGCTTGAGAGCCTTGGAGACATCGAATCCCACACGAGGTCGTCCCAGAGTCTTACCTTCCTTGCGGGCACGATCAAGACCGCTCATTACACGCTCCCGAATGACTGATTTCTCCAATTCAGCAAATGCAGAGATGATCTGGAACATGCATTTACCCATCGGGGAACTGGTATCGATATTTTCGCTGTAGCTGATGAAGTCGATTCCGAGGTGATCGAATTCTTCCAAGCCTTCGATGAGCATCTTTGTGCTTCGTGCAAACCTGTCGAAGCGATACACAATCACCGCTGAAAAATGACGTTTCTTGGCATCTGCCAAAAGGGCGAGATATTCAGGTCTCTTGTCTGATGATCCGGACATCTGATCAACGTATTCCTTATGGATCTCAAAGCCTCTTTGGGAACAATACTGACGCAATAGGGATAGCTGGGTTTCTACATTCTGTTTGCCGTCAGAAGTGGATGTGCGGGCGTAAATGGCGATCTTCTGGACATGATTTGTAGTCATTGGGATAGATGCTCCTTGGTCTATTTGGGCTTGTCGTCTCATGTGAATATATGTATATACAATATATAGGCGAAATGCAAGCTTTATTGTATATACAAATAATTGAGATGATATGGACAAACCTAAAAAACGGGGCAGACCGTCTCTGACTGATCCTGAACGTAAGCGAATAATGCTTCCCGTTCGGTTTACTGAAGCAGAGAAAGCGAAGATTCAGCAGGATGCAAAAGATAGTGGGCTAAGTCTGACCGAATATGTGCGGCGAAAACTACTCTGACTCTATTGGGCGTGATCTATTGCCTATCTGACCTCTGTTCACAACATTACTTCAGCTTAGGCAGGAAACCCCCTTGATAATTGGTACGTCTCGTGGTACAAAAACCGCTAAATTCAAATAGGGGTATTCACTTCGCTGGACTAAGTCTGTATCTTGTGGTTTCTTCCCCTGACCGACAGGGATATTTCCTTGAACCGAACGGGTTCCATAGCGACTGCATTTTGTAGCAGACGGTAAAACAGCATTCCCCGCGAGCGGGAAGTGCGCCGGTTGAAGCGGAACGTGTATTCGTCGAGATAGTATGCCAAATGCTCGTGACTTACTGCGCCCTGATGTGTTCCGCCAAGCCACCGCTTAAGCAAACTGGCGACTCGATGGCAAAGGGGGAGCAGGTTCGCGCCAACATCCTCGGATTTCCGAACGACTTTATGGTCGTAGCCCAAAGCTCCCAAACCATTGTACCCCTTCCACCCGTCCGTCTTCACCTGCGTACCCGGATCAACTGTTTCTCGGATGGCCCCTTCAAGACTTTTGGATGAGGCATCGGGTATTTTTACAAGGCGAATGCGACCGACGGCCTTACCATTCTCCTGCGCCACGATCAGCACAAGGGTCTTGCCTTCGGCTCCGCGCCCCCGTTTCCCGGGCCTTGTGCCGCCTATGAAGGTTTCATCCACCTGCACGGTTCCGGTCAGTCTTTCCCGTCCCGGACGTACCATCGCCCGGCGGAGCTTGTGCAGCCACGTCCATGCGGTCTTGTAGCTTCCGAGGCCGAGAACGCGCATCAGTCCCAGGGCGCTGGCTCCGTTCTTCTGGCTTGTCACCCACCAGATCGCCCTGAACCAGGACGCCAGCGGTTTGCGGGTGCCCTCAAAGATCGTACCCGAGGTTACAGATGTTTTACGACTGCACTTCTTGCACTTGAAAAGGCCGTCTGCCAGTCGCCACGACTCCCCATGGCCACAGGCCGGGCAAAGGAAGCCGTTCGGCCATCGCAATGATGCAAGATAGTCGCGACATGCTTCTTCACTTGAAAAGTTCAGTTCCAATTCTTCCAGATCCTTTGGATACGCTTCCATGAAACGTGTGTACCACAACATGTGGGTCTAGTCCAGCGAAGTGAATACCCCTAAATTCAAATATGTACCGAGGTTTTAGAAATAGCAAAAACCCCTTTAAAAATGGCTATTTCTGGCAGAATCAATGCGGTGGAAACTGAAATCCCGTCTTTCACCCCAATTTAAGAGGCTTGGATTTCGGTCCAAGCCTCTCTTTTTTTGGCAATCACCATAGACGGGGGGAGGGCGGTTTTCATTTTGTGTTCGAGCTGGAATCCCATACCAGTGCCTTCAAGTGTTCACCGGTTGTGCCGCAACATCCCCCGAGCATTTTGATTCCTGCTGTTCGGTGCAGGTTGTGCATGCAACGACTCCAATCTTCAACCGGATCGGCTTTAACCGTTCCCGCGCCTTCGAGCTCGTCGTGGGAAAGCGACGAAGCGTTGGCTTGTATGGAAAGCAGGCGCTTGGCGGCATCCCCGGAAAGTTCCGATGCCTGGAGAAATGAGGGATAGCAGCAGTTGACGCCATAGCCGATGGGCGACCGGTTGGTTTCCGCATCGATCCTTGAAATGGCTTCCTCAAGGGTTGTTCCATCAAGGATGCAACCGTCTTTTCCGATGACGAAGCTGATGATGTAGGGCTTTCCGGTTGCGGCCATGGCCTGGGCAATGCCGAGGGCTTCGCCAACCTCCGGAAGGGTGACGGCGTATAGAAAGTCGGCTTCGGTCAGCCGCTCGATCTGCCAGGCGTGGAAGTCGTAGGCTTCGGAGGTGGTGATGGCTTCCTCGGGTTGATAACAGTCGTTTTTGCAGCCGAGCTGCCCGGCGATGAGGACGCTGGCATAGTCCTGTTTGAATTCCATTTCAAACTGAACGGCCGCTGCATTGAGATCGGTTGCGATGTTTTCCTCGGTACAACGCAGTTTATCAACCCGCCAGGTCGGCGTACCCAGAACGATTGGCAGGCCGGCTTCTTTGGCAATGGCGATGTATTCGCGAACAAACCCGCGCAGTATATCGCGCCCTTCCAGGGTTTGGGTCAGCAGGGAGGTGGCAAGCCTGGGATGCAGCAGGTCGGGATGCGCGCGGCGCACCCGCTCCGCGATGGCGGCTTCCATCAGGATCGTTGGACAGGATTGGAGGGTCTGTTCAAAGTTCATGATGCCATTAAACATAAAAAGCGCCCCGAATGGGACGCTTTTCTGACGAGTGATTCGTGAAACGTGAGCCGTGAAATGGATCACGCCTCACTCGTCACTTTTCACGCCTAGTGGCTGACTTCCACCTTGGCGCCTTTGGCCTGGCCGATGTCGGCGAGGAGCTCGCCGAACCAGGGCTCGTCGATGTCGAACGGCTTGCCGCCGGCAATGCGCGGGAACTCGCAGGCGCGCAGCTCGTCGTTCTTATCCTCGTCGTGGCCAACCACGCCGCCGATGCCTTCCATCGCGGATTCAACGGCCTTGTCGCAGCAATCCTTGATGAGCTTGAGGTCGGCCGCGTTGGAGGCGGCGGCCCGGGCAAAGTAGCCGGACTTCTGGATGAGCACCTTTTCGGCACCGAGCAGCTTGGCGAACTGTTTGCCGAACCAGGCGCCGGGATTGACGGCGTCGAGCTTGACGTGGCCGAAGGCATCGCGCGGGACTTCTTCGCCGGCGGCTTCCATTTCCCTGATGATGGCATCCACGCCGGCCCCTTCGGAGATGAAGATGTTCACGTTGTCGACATCGTCCATCACCTGCCCGAGGCGGGCGGCTTCGGCGGCGATGTCGATTTCCATTTCCGGAACGAAGATGGCGTGGACATCCTTGCGCTCCTTGGAGAGGCCGATGTTCGGCAGGAAGTCGAGTTCCTCGAGGTTTTCGTGGTAGACCTTGGCGGTGTAGGCGGTGAGCCATCCGCAGTTGCGGCCCATGACTTCGTGGATGATGAGCATGCGCGGGTTGGCGTTGTGCTCGGCGACGACGTTGGAGAAATATTTGGCGCCCTCTTCGGCGGCCGTCCAGGCGCCAAGGCTCTGCTTGATCGGGAAGACATCGTTGTCGATGGTCTTCGGCAGGCCAACGACGATCAGCTTGTAGTTGTTTTCGGCCAGGAACGCCGCGAGGTCGGCGGCGGTGGTGTTGGTGTCGTCGCCACCGATGGTGTGGAGGACGTCGACGCCATCCTTGACGAGCTGGTTGGCCGCAACCTCCAGCGGGTTTTCGCCGGGTTGCACGAGGCCGCGTTTTTCGCAGTCCTTGACGTTGGTGAGTTTGACGCGGCTGTTGCCGATCGGGCTTCCGCCGTGCTTGTAGAGGACGGCCGCGTTTTCGCGGATCTCGCCGTTGATCTTGATCGAGTTGCCCTGGAGCAGGCCTTTGTAGCCACCCACGTAGGCGATGATTTCGGTTTCGGGGGAAACTTCGGTGTAGCGCTCGATGAGGCGACCGATTGCGGTGGAAAGGCAGGGGGCCAGTCCGCCGGCGGTAAGCAGGGCAACTTTCTTCACAGACATGTTTAATTCCTTTCAGTTGAAGTGGTTGAAAATGAAGCGGACATAATGGGAATCGACGCACAAAACGCAAGCGGGAATTAAGGGCAATCGAAACGGGGATTGCAGGAATGCCGCGTCTTTTGTACAAAGCTCGGCTATGGCGGATTTATTCATTGTTAAGGAGCGGCTTAAGCTTTCGTTGAAGTTGGCGGCAACCGGCGTTGCCCTCGGCGCACTGGCGACCTGGCATTTCTGGACGCGGATCGAATTTGAAAGCGACCGGGCCAATTTCCTGCTTTCGGCCACCGTGACGGGGGCGTTGGCATTGGCCTGGCTGGGGTTGCTGGTGTCCTATCTGGCCGCCCGGCGCGTGATGGATCCCGGCCACCATAATCCGGGCGCGCGGGGCCACTTTCCTTGGTGGGCGGTGAAACTACTGCTGTTTGCCGGGGTGCTTGTGGCGGGGGGCATTGCCCTGAATAAATATGCGAAAGCCGTCGAAGGCGAATTTGCCCTGCTGCGCGGGAACGATCTCCCGATGCTGGAAGCACGAATCCTGGCCGATCCGGCCCTGCTGGAAAAACCCGAAGGGAAAAACGGCGGAACGCTTTTGCAGGTGGCCTTCCGGGAAAACCACCCCGAAGCGGTCGCCCTGCTGCTGGCCAACGGGGCATCCCGGGAGGGGCTGGAGCAGGACGGGATGAATATAGTCGTGGCCTCGCTCGAAAACCTTCCCATGCTCAATGCCCTGCTGAATGCGGGCTTCGATCCGGACAAGCCGGATGCCAAGGGCGTTCCGCCCATCCACCATGCCGTGGCCAAGCGGCTGGTTGACGCCGTTAAGGTTTTGCTCGAGGCCGGGGCCCAGGTGGATGCACGCGACCAAACCTTCCGCACCCCGCTCATGCGGGTGGTCGAGGCGGACGATCTGGAAATGGCCGCACTCCTGCTGGATCACCGGGCCGATGTGAATGCCTTCGACCGGCGGGGCGAGTCGCCGCTCCACCGTTCGGTGCGCAAACGCAGCGCCGAGGGCAGCCGGCTGTTGCTCGAACGCGGGGGCGACCCGCGCCAATTCAATTTTTTCCACATGACCCCGCTGCACATTGCCGTGAACGGTGGCCATACCAATCTGGTTTCCATCCTCCTCGAGCGGCCCAACATGGCCGGCCTGTACGATGAAGGCGGCCGGGTTCCGCTCGACCATGCGCTCAAGGGCCATTCGTTCGAGACCGCCGACCTGCTGATCGGGGCCGGCGCGGATGTCGATTTCATTTTGGCCAACGGCGAGACGCTGATGCACGAGACCATCCTTTCGCGCGACTACCAAACCGCCCGCTACCTCATCCGTGCCGGCGCCAGCGTGCACATCCCCAACGCCAAGGGCGAAACCGCCCACGCCATCATGCGCCGCAAGCAGCTTCACGGCCTGCTTGAGCTCGTTGAAATGCGCGACAATCCCGAGGCGTTCACCAATGCGGTGGATTCGGCGGAACTGTCCGTGGAGTAGTATAAAATACTAATTTTATACCCCGGGTTTTTTTATCGACGCATCATCTGTTCCCGTGCCATAAACTTTTCAAATTCTTTGTATATCAAACAATGGGGGTTGTTATGGTGGGGAAATTCGGCGTTATGCCATCGCTTTGCGCGTTGGTCGTTTTCACGTTTTGTTCAGCAGGTTTTGCGCAGTCCAACCCGATTGAGAACCAGGGTATAGTGACGGTCTCGGGAGCCTGGAATGTTTCCACGAACCTTTGGGTTGGCCTATATACGGGCGGGAATGGCCTGGTCGTCACCAACGGCGGAGAGGTTTCGACGGCCTATTATACCTATGTGGGGCACGATGCCGCTTCCGACAGCAACCGGGTTGTCATTGCCGGGGCGGGTTCCGAAATCAGGTGCAATGGAACCCGGGTGGGCCTTTACGGATCGAACAACTCCCTGAGAATCGAGGACGGCGGCAAGTTCTACAGCTCCATATCCGGCTACTATTCAGCCGTCGGGGATTGGCAGGGGAGCGATCACAACACGCTCGTTGTCGATGGAGCCGGTTCGCTATGGGATGCGAACTATGTCGCGATTGGCAACAACAGCTCCTTCAACAGCCTCATTGTCACCAATGGCGGATATGTCTTTGCCGACGTTTCCATGCTGGTCGGGCGCAGGAGTGGCGCGGCGAACAACAAGGTAGTGGTTACCGGTGCGGGGTCGAAGGTTGATGTTGCTTGGCATCTGTACCTGGGTTGCCAGTGGTCCGACACCCATACGAACGTGACCGATTCCGGTGGTTCGGGCAATACGGTGCGGCTCGAAGACGGCGGGGTGATGGATGTGGTTGGGTTTATCTTCAACCGCAACCAATCCAGGATTTTGCTGGGCGAGGAAGCGAAGCTCTATTGCGGAGGGAACTACACCCAGGTCTCAGGCGCGGATCTGCAGCTGACCTGTGCGCCCGATCCTTTGAAGAGCAGCCAGTTGATTGTTTCGGGCATTGCGGAACTCGGTGGGGATCTGGCGCTGGAGCTTTCCGATGGTTTTGTTCCTGCCGATGGGTATTCGGTGAAAATACTCTCAATTTCCGGCCAGGTATCCGGCCAGTTCGACTCGGTCGTGCTCCCGGAGCTGCCACCGGACTTGACTTGGGAACTTTCAAAACTCTACACCGAGGGAACCGTGTCGGTTGCCGGCCCCGGGGAGCCTTCCGAAGTAAATGGTTACAAATGGCTGGACCTGAACACCAACGGCATCTGGGATGCCGAGGAGCCGCCCCTGGAAAACTGGACGATCTATGCGGACTTGAACACCAACCTGAGGCTGGATGACGAGGAACCATTCGACCTGACGGACGCTTCCGGCAGCTACTCGCTGCTGGTTCCCTCCGGCAACCGGATGATCGGGGAGGTTGTTCCCGCGGATTGGATGCAGACCTTTCCCGGAGGAACCGGGGAGGCCGACTACAGCAATACGCTTTCCCGGTTGAACAGCTGCTATGCGCCCAACATTCTTAGTTTCGGTTTCACCAAACTTCCGCCCGCTTCCGGCGATGGCATGCTGTCGGTTTATGCCATCGCCGACCTGAATAGCAGTTCCGAATATCTGGGACTGGTTGCCGATGGCCAGTCGCTCGGAAATCTTTTTGTTAGCGGGGGGACCCAGATGTCGGTTTCTACAACGGATGTGGTTTTGGAACAATCGATGTTGAATGGTTGGCTTGCGGATCAATCCATATCCTTCCAGGCAACCCCGTCGAGTTATGTGGCCAACTTGGGCTCGACGGTGCTGCGCCTAACCCTGAGCTATCCCACGGCGGGTGGCCTGCACTCGCTGGATCTGGATTCCGGTAGCATCGTAACCAACCTTAATTTCGGCAACATGATTACGGGCTTGTACGTGCGGGTCGATCTGCCCGTAGCGGCGACCGAAGGCGATGGCGAGCTGATTGGGCAACTCCAGCTGCGCCATCCCGCCTATGTGGACACCCCCGTGGCTTTGTCGAGCGATGCCCCAACCGCACTGGCCGTTCCCACCAATGCCGTCGTTGTTCCTGCCGGGGAATCGAACGCGGTGTTCAGCGCGTGGGTCCTCGACGATGCCCGATTGGACGGAACCCAGCCCATAACCGTGCGGGCGACGTCCCCCGGCTACCAGGCGGCCGTTCATCAGATGATCATACACGACAACGAGACGGCGGCGATGACCCTGTCGTTGCCCCAGACCACGTTCGAGGGAGCCGGCACCATTTCCGGCGTGCTCCAGCTCGATCGTGCCCCCGATACCAACATTGTGGTTGAACTGGTTTCCAACAACCCCGGCAAGATCGGCGGGGCAAGCATCGTGGTGCCGACCGGGCAAACGTTCGTTTCCTTTTCCCTGCCCGTGGTCGACAACGCCATAATCGACGGCGTGCAAACCGCGACCATTGAGGCGCGGGTGGAAAACTGGACCTCTGTCCAGGCCTTTGTCTTCGTGTTCGATAATGAAACAACGGGCATCGGCCTGCAGTTGCCGGCCTCGCTGAGCGAGGGCGACGGTATTGCCACCAACGCCGGAACCGTCACCCTTACGGGAACCACGCCCGTCGATGTAAACGTCCTGCTCACCGCTTCCGATCCCTACGAAATCGGCGTCCCCATGTTCGTTACAGTGCCCGCCGGAACCAATTCCGCGCCGTTCGATATCGTGGTGATCGACGATGCCGAAACCGACGGTACACAGCAGGTTTCGTTGTTGGCCGAGGCACCCGGTTATGTGCCGGCCCAAAAATCCCTCAACATTGCCGACAACGATGTGCACCATCTAGAAGTCGGTTTGCCGGAGGGAGACCTCGATGTGGCCACTCCGGTTGCTCTCAGCGTCACGGCCAAGACCATCGATGGGTTCGTGGTTGTTGATTATGCCGAAACCCTCAACCTGACGGCATCCGGCGACGAAGGTGCGGTGCCCGTCGATCCATCGCTCGCAACCAATGCCGTTGGTGGAGTGATCAGTGCGGAAATCGCCTTTGGCCGCATCGCCAACAAGGTTCAACTGTTCGTCGAGGATGGCCTCGGCATGCGCGGAACCAGCACCGTCTTCAACGTCCTCGGTTCACTGGTTTCGATCACGCCGGCAGCCCTCACCAACACCTGGGTGGAGGTGGACGCAGCGGTTACCCGCACCCTGGTCGTCTCCAACGCCGGCAACGCCGACCTCGAGTTCGAGATTCCTGGGGTACTGTCTGGCGGCGGAGCTGTGACCAATGCTCCGATCGAAGGCTTGGTTGCTGATTATCCGTTTAACGGAAATGCCCTCGATGAAACAGGCAATGGATTTAATGGAACCGTTGTTGGCGCAGCTTTGGCCGCGGATCGCAACGGTAATGCCGACAGCGCCTATGGTTTCGACGGAGTTGATGACTATATTGAGTTGGGCAATAGTCTGGGAACGGCAAGTACGACCTTTACTGTTTCGGCCTGGATGAATTCTTCGAATCCCAGGTATCAAATTCTGGTCAGTAAAAAACCCAGCGGGATTTGGTTGCCGGGACAATGGCAGTTTTTTGTCAACGCATCGCAAGTAAGTTTTGGTTTCTGTAACCAGATTGACAGTCTTCAACAAGCGGTGGTCGATGTAAACCTCCATGATGGGGAATGGCACCATGTTTGCGGTATTTTGGAGGCGAATCGATCTCTACTTTACGTCGATGGGCAGGCCATGGCTACAAACACTTCTGTTGGGTTGGCAAGCCAATACAATATTCCCATTCGGATCGGAGACCGGAATAACAGTTCCGGTAGGCAGTTCTTTGATGGATTGCTTGATGATGTGCAGATTTATGATCGGGCATTGAATGCATCTGAAGTTGCTCAACTCTACAACGCACCGCAACCTTCTTCTATTGCTATTGATGCGAACCTGGTTGTCAATGGGGATTTCGAGGGAGGGAATGTCGGATTTAAATCCGCCTATGTCTATACACCGGCCAGCAATTCGGCGGCGAAAGGAATCTATACGGTGGCCGACGATTCGCTTGCCTGGAATGGAAGCTTTGCCACAACGATGAAGGATCACACCTCGGGAGCTGGCCAGATGCTGATGGCCACGGGAAGCTCTGCCGCAAATACGGTGGTTTGGCAGCAAGACGTTGCGGTGGTCGCCGGCGAGACCTACGATTTCTCCGCATGGACGGCTGGTTTGTCCGATCTATACCTGGCAACACTCGACTTCCGGATCGATGGGGCTTCCATCGGCTCGGTCGCCACGGAAAACCACACGTGGAAACCATTTGCTGCCGAATGGATGACTACGAACTCTGGAACGGTAACGCTCAGTGTTGTCGATACCATGGTAATCCCGCCGTTCCTCCCGTTCGGCAACAGTTTCGCCCTCGACGATATTTCATTCGCGCTTGTCGGCGGAGGTGAAACCAATCCACCGGATGAAGGCCTCGTCGCTCACTATCCCTTCAACGGCAATGCCAGCGATGAATCGGGGAATGGGCATGATGGAGCGGTCAATGGCGCAACGTTGACTGCCGACCGCTTCGGTAATCCCAACAGTGCCTATTTGTTCGATGGGACGGATGACTACATTGCAGTGGCCGACCATGTTGATCTTCGGTTGAGCAATACCGATTTTTCCATAAGCGCATGGTTTAATGAATCGGCGAGTAATCCCTCCTCCCTTAATACGCTGCTGGCGAAGCGGAATCCCTATCCCACCCAACAGGAGGGATGGATGTATGGGATCACCGGTCAAACCTTTGGTGGGGGTATCCCTGGGAAATTAAGATACTTTGTATCCTCGGGGAGCGATCCGTATTGTACGGGGAATGCGATAATACCTCAATCGACCTGGCATCATTCGGTCATGACCTACGAAGTTGCCTCTGGAACCATCAGCTTCTACGTGGATGGTGTCCTGGATTCCCAGCATCCAGGTATGCCGGTGCCGAATGCATCGACGAGCATGGAAATGAACATTGGAAGAGATAGCCGCGGCGCGGATAATCTCTTCCATGGAATCATCGACGATATCCAAATCTACAACCGGGCACTGTCCGCCACCGAGGTTGCCGATCTCTATGAGGAAAAAGATGATGGCGGCGACGATCCTTGGCTCACGGTCGAGCCGGCTTCCGGAACCGTTCCGCCGGGTGGCAGTGTTGAGGTTGCGGTCACGTTCAATGCGAATGGTTTGAACGCGGGGGAGCATTTGGAGGATGTTTTGCAGATCATCTGCAACGATGCGTTCTCGCCGACCAATCCCGTTCCCGTTTCCATGGATGTGATTGGCGGCGGCATTACGCTGCTCCCGGGGCATTTGGACTTTGGATCGCTGGAGGTTGGACTCCTGGCAACCAACGCGCTGGCCGTGGTGAACAGCGCGACAAACGAGGTCGGGGTGCAGCTGGCGTGCGACAATCCCTACTTCGTGCTGCCCATCACCAACACGCTTGTCCAGGCGGGGCAGACCGTACACCTCCCGGTCTGGTTCAATGCCCAGCGGATCGGGACGAATGCCGCCGTGCTGACCTGTGTGCCCGATGCCGACACGAACAAAACCGCGAGCGCAACCCTGGGCGCGAATGTCTACATCGTGAGTGCAACGAATGAGCAAAAGGTGATTACCTTCGATCCCGCTCCGGTTCCCAATGATGGGGCGACGATCCTGGGATACGGCGAAAAGGGCTATGGCTTCGCCATTCCGAACTACATGTACCACTACGATAGCGGTCGGTCTGGCGTGGCCGACAATGGAACCGGCTTCCTGCTTTTCAACACGGCGGGCGGTTCGCCGCTGGTGATTGCGCCGACCAACGGGGCAACGTTTAGCGTACTGCGGATTGACCTCTCGGAATACAGCATGTCGTTTGACTATCCCGCCCCCGTAGCCTTCAAGGGCAACAAAGCGGATGGCGGCGAGGTCAGCGTGACCTTCTCGACCGATGGGGCCATGGATGGGCCGGGCGGAGACGCCGACTTTGAAACCTTCGTCTTTCCGGCCGAGTTCACGGATCTGGTATCGCTGGAGGTGGCGTCCGACTTCTATGGCATGGACAACCTCGAGGTGGTCGAGAATACGGTGATCATGCCGCTGGACGCCTATTTGGCGTGGCGCGGCGGATACCTGCCGCAGTCCGCCGCCGGCTCCGGTTTGTGGGAGGATTTCGATGGCGATGGGCAGAACAACTTTGCCGAATTCATCGCCGGGATGGATCCAACCAATCCGGCATCTTGTTTCATGGTCGATTCGGTCAACACATCGACCAATGGGGCATTTGTGCTCAACTGGGAATCGGTGACCGGTCGCGTTTATTCCGTCCAGTGGAAGGAAAGCATGACCAATGGATTCCAGCATGTGGAAAGCAACCTGCGCCATCCGCGGAACAGCTACACCGACACCGTGCATCGTGTGGAAGGCAGCGGTTTCTACTCCATTGAAGTCGAGCTGGACTAAAAGGGAAATAGCCACGAAGAGGCACAAAAAACACAAAGGCAAAGCAGCCCGGGTCTTCGTGATTTTTGAGCCTCTTTGTGGCAAATCAAGCCAGGTAAATTAGGGGCTTCAGGGGAAGCCATTTGGGGACGTTGAGATGAAGAAAAGAATATCAGGTTCAGTTTGGTTCCGAGCGGTCGTGTCCCGCGCTAATGGAGGGCCCGGGTGTGCCGTGGGCTCGCTTCGCGTCACCCGGGCCGCGGTCGGGGTGGAACCCGACCCTCCAAATGGTCGAATAAAGTCCCGATGTATAGCACTGGCGGCGCTCGCGGCCTGCATGGTGGCGCAGGGCTACGACAATCCAATCGAGGGCGGAACCACGCAGGTGGTCACCGACCAATGGAACGTGCCGGTGCCTTGGCTGATGGTCGGCTCCAACACCGGCAGCAACACGCTGTTTGTGTCGAGCGGCGGCGAGGTCAACAACCAGATCGGCACCATCGGCCACAACGCTTCCTCCATGGGCAACTCGGCATTCGTCAGCGGCTCCAATGCGGTATGGAATAGTGCCCTTGAGCTGTCCGTCGGCAACCTCGGAAGCGACAACGATCTGGGGATCTTTGGCGGTGGCCGTGTGAATACCGCGAATGCCTACATTGGCAAGGCTTCCTCCAACAACTTCGTGGCCATAAGCGGTGAAGGCTCGGAGCTTTCGGCCACCACCTTGCACCTGGGGCACACGGGATCCGAAAACTCCATGGGCGTATTCGGCGGCGGACGCATCTCTTCCGCCAATGCAAGCATTGGCCATTGGATCGGCGCGAACGGCAACTATGCCCTTGTGTCCGGCACCAACTCGGTTTGGGATAATGCCGGCACCTTGAACGTTGGCGTGTATGGCGCGGACAGCATGCTGATGGTCACGGATGCCGGCACGGTTCGCAGCGCCGCGGTCAATGTGGGAGCCCAATTCTCCTCCTCGAACAACACCGTTTCGCTATGGGGCGACGGTGCCCTGCTGGATGCCGGCGAGTTGAATATTGGTGGAACCGCCACAACCACCGGCGGAACCGGCAACCGGGTTTCCGTCCGCGACGGCGCCACCGTCGCCACCACCGACCTCACCATCCACGCCGGAAACAATTTCGATCTCAACGATGGCGGAACCTTTGCCATCAACAGTGATTTCAACGTACAGACTTCCGGCTTCAACTGGAACGATGGCGGGCACCTTTCAGTCTCTGGCTCTTTGACAGGCATGCCGGTCTCCGTCGCCTATACCTACAACTTCGAAATGCTGGATGGATCGAGGCGACAGCTGTCATTGGATGGCGGAAGCTGGGTTGCCTCCGGGGATAATTCAATGGGGGTTGGCCTACATGGAGATGGGAATAGTTTGAACCTTACGAACGGCGCAACTGCCCATACGGACAGGCACTTCATGATGGGGGTTAATGCTGGGGCAGATGACAATGGCGTTAGTGTTCACGGGACGGGATCATTGCTGGAAGTAGGGTGGGGCTTAATCGTTGGCCAGGATTCGAAGAATAACTCACTTGCCGTATCCGATGGCGGGCGTGTCAGCAGCAGTAATGGAAATATCGGTACTTTAAGGAGTGCCGATAATAACCAGGCGACCGTTTCCGGCGATGGTTCCCGTTGGGACATGACCTCGGGTTTAATTGTGGGCTCATCTGGAAACCATAACTCCTTAAGTGTTGAAGATGGTGGTCAGCTATCAAGTGACTACGCGTATATCGGATATGGTGATCAAGCAAATAGTTCCTATGGGTATGGTAACCAGGTGAAGGTTTCTGGCAATGGATCGGCTTGGTCTAACAAGACTCACCTTACGGTTGGATACCGAGGATCTCGGAACTTGCTCCAAATTGAAGATGGCGGTTTTGTCGAGAGCCGTGAGGTTGTTCTGGGAAGCCAGTCTGGCGCAAATGGCAATTCCATTATTGTGGACGGAAACCAATCGGAGCTCTCGATTGGTAGTGGCCTTTATCTTGGAGGTCATAAGATCCGCACAAATTGGATTAATGGTGGTACCGGCAACTTGCTGACAGTTGAAAATGGTGGCCGAGTATTGGTCGGAGAGATGGATGAGTCGAACTTGTCGAAGATAGGAAGTCATGCTTCGATAGTGGTTGGTGGAACCAACGGGGTGGCTGAAATTATTGTCGGGAATGGATCGGTCATCAACAGCGAACGTGCATACCTCGGTCTCGGCGAAGGCGAAACCGGTTCAATCTCCATCGGCAAGGATTCGGTCTGGACAAATTCCGACTGGCTGTATGTCGGCAAGGGCGGCGACGGCAACTCCCTGCTGATCCAGGATGGAAGCAAGGTGGATTCCGGTCTCACGCTGATTGGCTACGACGCTTCCGCATCGAACAACAGCATGGTGGTAACCGGAGCAGGTTCCGAACTGGACGTCTCATCAATCCATGTCGGGCGCGAAGGTAGCGGCAACCAGTTGGAAATATTGAATGGCGCCTCGGCGTCGATCGGCGGGCTATACATGTCCAGCGAAGGGCGCTCCAGCAACAACGTCGCAATCATCGACGGGGTAGGCTCCACCATGGACGTTTCCGAATTGTACGTGGGCTACGAAGGGGACGGCAACCATGTGCAGATCACCGGCGGTGGCAAGGTGGTTGCCGACTATACCCAGTTGGGTCGGAGTTTTATTTCCGCCGACAACAGCATGCTGGTTTCCGGCGAAGGCTCGGTGCTGAGCAACAACAACTCCATGTATGTCGGCTACTGGGGCGACAACAACAGCCTGGTCATTGCGGATGGTGGCAAGGTCTACACCCGGTCGCAGTTCGCCATGAGCGATTCGGCGGCCTCGACCGGCAACACCGTGGTGGTCACCGGCAATGGCTCCGTGCTTGAGAGTGCTTCGGGATCATTCATGGTCGGCATCTCCGGCGGCCAAAACACCATGCAGGTGCTCGACGGCGCGCAGGTGTCCAACACCGGCAATGCACTCGTTGGCTACCAATATCAATCCGACAACAACACCGTCCTGGTGTCCGGCACCAACTCCGCCTGGCGCAATACCGGCAAGCTCTCCGTCGGCTATTCCGGCGAAGACAACGCGCTGCTCGTTTCCGATGGCGGACTGCTCACGAGCAAAGGCGCCGAAATCGGCCGCACCGATGCCGCGCACAACAACCTCGTGCTCGTCTCCGGCGAAGGTTCGAAATGGCATAACAATGGATCGCTCGCCATGGGCGGCTACGAATGGAACGGCTGGCGCAACGGTGGCACCAACAACACCCTCTCCGCACAGGATGGCGGATGGATTTTCGTTGGCGATGCCGACACCAACCACCTGCCGGAATTCGCAACGACCGGCGCGCTGGTGGTCGGCGATGCCGCCGGCGACAAGGAACTGTTTGCCGCAAACAAATCCGTCGTCGATGCGGGCCATGCCTTCATTGGTTTGGGCACCAGCGAATCGGGTTCGGTCACGCTTGCCGGTGAATCGAGGATGGATGTCCGCGACGGCCTTTACGTCGGCTATGCCAGTTCCGGCAGCGAAATGAATGTAACCGATGGCTCGACGCTCAACACCGAATCCGCGTTCATCGGCTTCGACAACACTGCAACCGGAAACGTGGTCAACATCGACGGCGCAACCTGGAACAACAACGACGACCTCTACATCGGCTATGCCGGCTCCGGCAACGAACTCAATATCCTGAACGGCGGGCAGGTCAACAATCAGCGTTCCACCTACATCGGCCAGTGGGCGACCGCCAGCAACAACCTTATGACTGTTTCCGGCGAAGGCTCCGTAATGAGCAACGGCAACAGCATCTATGTCGGCTACGAAGGTTCGGGCAATGCGCTGGAAATCAACGATGGCGGTAGCGTTGAAAGCTATGCCGGCCATATCGGCTACATGGCGGGCGCCGACGGCAACCGGGTTTCGGTTTCCGGCACCGGCTCCGTCTGGAGTACCCGTGGCGAGTACGCGGGCTATTTCAATGTGGGACGCGCTGGTGATTCGAACGCTCTTTCCATTGCCGATGGAGGCATGGTGGATAGCGAAGGCATGCACATTGGCTGGCTTGATGGATCGGATGGAAACGCTGTTGAAGTGCAGGGCGCCGGTTCGGTTTTGAACAGCCGCGAGGACATCATTGTAGGCGTCAATGGGGCGGGCAACACGTTGTCGATTCTGGATGGGGGGCGCGTAGACAGTAAAGGGGGCGGCATCGGGTTGGATGCGGCCGCATCCGGCAACCGCGTACTGGTTTCCGGCAAAGGGTCGGAATGGAACAATAGCGACTATCTCTATGTCGGTAGCTTCGGCTCCAGCAACACCATGGTGATCGAAGATGGCGGGCAGGTGAACAACGGCAACGGCTTTATTGGCCTGTCGCCAAGCGGGAGCGGTAACTCGGTGCTCGTGACCGGAGCCGGTTCCGTGTGGAACAACCGCGAAGACCTCTACCTCGGCCGCGCCAGCGTTGGAAACAGCATGACGGTTTCCGATGGCGGGCACGTCTACAACAACGTGGGCTACCTCGGTCAATTCAGCGGCACCGACAGCAACTCGGTTCACGTGACCGGCTCCGGCTCCATCTGGCAAAACCGCGAAGCGCTCTACCTCGGCGGATACCGCGTCGGCGACACTTGGAAAAACGGTGGCGTTGGAAATTCGTTGACCGTCGATGATGGCGGATGGGTGTTTGTGGGGGATGGCGGATCGGGTGAGCTCTTTGGGGTTAATGGTGTCGTTGTCGCGGATACTGCCGGTAATGCCGAGATGGTTGTTGCGAATGGCTCAAGCGTCCAGAATGCCTATGGAGTGATCGGGTCGGGCGATGGCTATGGCAGGGCAACCGTTGTGGGCGAAGGTTCGGTTTGGTCGAACAGCCACTCGCTTGTCGTTGGCCAAAACAGCTCCAGCAACTGCTTGGTGGTGTCGGATGGGGGGGCGGCTCAGGCTGAATACCTCTACGTAGGCAGGGAAGGGCATGGCAACTCCATGGTGGTGTCTGGTGGCGGACAGGTTCAAAGCGATATAAGCCACATTGGTTATGAAGACGGTGCAGACGGTAACCGCGTGGTTGTTTCCGGAGAGAATTCGGTATGGCGAAGTGGAGGCCTAAACGTGGGTTTGGGTGGGTCGGGCAACTCGATGTGGGTTGAGGATGGCGGCCGGGTGATCGGCTCATACGGTTCCATCGGGCACAGGGAGGGGTCGGATGGGAACGCGGTGGTGGTAACCGGTGCCGGGTCGGTCTGGAGCAACCGAAACCTCCTTGCCGTGGGAGATTCCGGTGCAGGGAATGCGCTGATGATTTCCGCAGGCGGAAAGGTGTACAACGGCCTTGCGTTTATCGGAAAGGAATCGGGTGCCAGCAACAATGTCGTGCAGGTGACGGGTTCCGGCTCGGAATGGAAGAGCAGCGACAAGCTTGCCGTGGGTTTCTATGGCTCGGGCAACGTGCTGGAGGTTGCCGATGGCGGGCGGGTTGAAGCCAGTTCCGTGGTGGTTGGAGAGATCGGTTCGGACGGAAACCGGGTGCTGGTTTCCGGCGAGGGATCGACGCTTAAGGTGCTTTCGACAGGCGGAAGCGGCTCCGCAGCAACCGTGGCAAACGGCTATCTCTATGTCGGCATGGAAGGAAGCGGGAATTCCCTTGATGTGCTGGACGGCGCAACGGTTGAAAACTCATACGGTGTAATTGGTGGATCCTTTTCCGGTTCGAACAACACCGTGCACATTTCCGGTACCGGGTCTCAATGGCGGAATTCGGAAGGGCTCTATCTGGGCGGCTGGAAACTGCCCCCGACTTCTTCAGAATATTCATGGTGGGCTGGCGGAACTGGAAACTCCCTCACTGTTCAGGGCGGTGGCTGGGTGCTCGTTGGCGATGTGGATAAGGATGATCTTCCGGGTATTGGCTTCGAAGGCGGTATTGCTGTGGGCGATTCGGGGACTGAGTCGCCGGAAATGATTATTGCAAACGGATCGCTGGTCAGCAGCGGCGAGGGCTACATCGGCCTCGGTTCGAACGATACCGGTTCCGTCGTGGTGCAAGGCGAAGGCTCGCTCTGGAACAACCGTCGATCGCTTCGTGTTGGGGCCTATGGCTCGGGCAACCGCGTTGCCGTGCAGGATGGTGCGACGCTGGTGACGGGCGATCAGTATGCGAATGTCGATAGCGTCATCGGTATGGCCTCCACTGCCCACAGCAACAGTGTCGCCATAACCGGCGAGGGCTCGGGCTGGAAAAACTGGGACAACCTCACCGTAGGCTACCAGGGTTCGGGCAATGCCCTGATGGTGACCAATGGCGGCTTCGTCGAAAACCTGGGCGATGTGCAGGTTGCCGAACGCGAAGGTTCGAGCAACAACCTGGTGCGCGTTGCAGGTAACGGTTCCGAACTGGATATCCGCAACAGCCTGTATCTGGGTGAGCGGGGTTCCGGCAATCAACTCGAGGTTCTGGATGGCGGCCAGGTTTCCGGCTATGCCGGCCATATTGGCTACCTTGCGCAGGCCGACGACAACCGGGCCACCGTTTCCGGCGACGGTGCGGTTTGGACGAATCGAAACAATGTTTATGTCGGTCACGGAGGTTCCGGCAACACGTTGTCGATCCTGGAGGGCGGCCGCGTTTATAACCACAACGGTTACATCGGCAATGTGGAAGGCGCAAATGCTAACGCGGCCATCGTTGCCGGCGAAGGTTCGGTCTGGAGCAACCGCAATGGATTGTATGTCGGGGATGAAGGCTACGGCAACGCGCTGGCGGTCTCCAATGGAGGCCACGTTTATGCCGAAGATGCGGTGGTCGGCTATGAGCTTGGTTCCAGTAACAATATCGTTGCCGTTTCGGAAAACGGTTCGGGATTGACCGTTTCGGATAGCCTCATTGTTGGGAACTATGGTTCTGGCAACAGCCTGTTGTTGGAAGATGGTGGTTCCGTCCAAGGCGGCTATATCTCCATTGGGGACAAATCCGGAGCAAGCCATAACAGCGTTGTGGTCGGCGGTTCGAATTCCCTTATGCAGAGCCATGGCGGTTTGGTTGTTGGTTATGACGGTGCAAACAATCAACTCTCCTTGGGCGACGGCGCAGTTGTTTCAGCTCAATACAGCATTGTGGGTAGGGATGTTTCTTCGAGTAGCAACCTGGTTGTCGTTTCCGATGCGGGATCGGAATGGCGCAGTCTGGATCTGCATATGGGTTATGGTGGTGCAAACAACGCGCTGTACATCACCGACGAAGGAACGGTGTCGGCGTCGAACAGTTTCATCGGCACCTATTCCGACAACAACATTGCATCGATCCAGCACTATGGATCGGTCTGGAGCAACAGCGCGGATTTCCATGTGGGCTACCAAGGGTCGTCCAACATGCTGACCATCCTCAACGAAGGCTGGATCGAGAACGAGGGCGATGCGTTTATTGGATACGACGCCATGGCCTCGGGCAACGCGGCGATGGTGTCCGGCAACTGGTCGACCTGGCGCAACTCTGGCGAACTGCACGTGGGGCATAACGGTTCGGGCAACCGGCTGGATGTGCTCGATGGAGCGCACACCTACGCATGGGATGGCCTGACCATTGGCCACGGCGCGACGGCGCACAGCAACACCGTGTCGGTTTCCGGCAGTGGTTCATTCCTGAATGCCGGCGCGCCCTACATGATTGCCCGCATGCGGATGGTCACCAACCTGCCGCCGGTAATCATCACACCCATCTACGGTACCATCGGCGGAAGTGGCAGTCTCATCAATCCAGGGGGAGGAACCATTACAATAGGCGGCGGCAACTTTTATGGCGGCAGCGGGGGGAGCGTCATCAATCCCGGCGGGGAATTGGTCATCGGAAACATTGGGGTCTCCAACCTTCTGCAAATCGGCGGTGGTGGCTCCTTGATCATTGCCACGAACAACCTGGTGGCGATTGGCGGCGGTTCCCTCGTAGGTTCAACCAACAATCTGGAGATTGGCGACGGCACCTTCACGGGCGGATCCGGCGGACTGGTGGTTGCGAGCGAAAGCAGCCGCGCCGGCGATCCGGTGACCAACTCCGTGATCCTGGTTCCGGGGACGTTCCCGGGCTATCCGTTGCTGACGGTCGACGACATGTTCAGCCAGCTGGTGGTGGGCGAGGGCGGATCGTTCAACACATTGGAGATTACCGATGGCGCAACGGTTGCCAGCGGCACGGGCGTGGTCGGCGGTTCGGAAGGCGCGTGGTACAACACGGCCTCGGTGGAGGGTTCCAACTCGCTTTGGAGCATTTGGGGCAACCTCTATATCGGTGGCCGTATGAAAAACGGCGCATGGCAGGACGGCGGACAAGGCAACTCGCTGGTGGTGAGCGACGGCGGCTTGGTCGATATCGACTACAGCCTGCATAACCGCAACCATTCGAGCATCGAGGTTGATCCCGGCAGCCGCATCAACGTGGGTGGCGACTATTATCAGGACGCAACCTCCTCCCTGCGGTTCGGCGTCGAGACCAACGCGGCAGGCGCTCCGCTGAACGCGTTGGTCAGCGTGGCCGGAACGGCCGAGTTCGAGGAAGGCGCGCGGATTGAATATGCCAGCAACATTGGGCAGCTGGAGTTCGAGACCTTCTACACCAACAAGATTGTCGAAGCCGACAAGCTGATCGTGGCCGGCATCGAAGATCCCGACTCGCTCGATCTCGAAATGCTGGATGCCTCCGGTACGTTGGTCGATGTGCTCTTCTGGGAAAACGATGCGGACATCTACGGATTGGTGGGCCGCGTCTATCTGGCCGACAGCGCCGGCTTTGGCCAAGGCACGATGATGCGCGACCTCTCCCGCGAGATCGACGAGCTTTCGCTGCTCGACAACGAAAAGGCCGCCGCCATGATCGATCTGCTCAACGGCATGACCGCCGAGGAACAAAAGCAGCAACTCTCCCAGCAATACGAACGCGGTGTGCCGACCTACCTGCATACCCGCAGCATGACCGAGGGCATGGGCGAGGTGAAGAAGCATGTCGCCGTGGGGGCCAAGGCAAGGCGCGCAGCACCGAATGGCGCGGCCGGCCCGTATGCCGCCGACCAGGGAATGCAGGGCTGGGCAAAACCCTATGGCTCCTGGGCGGACTATTCGGCGCAGGGCGACTATTCCGCCTACGACCATACGGTCTATGGAACCGTCGTTGGATTTGATCTGGCGGTTGATGAAGCGTTGGTCGGCGTTGCGGGCGGCTACGGCCACTCCCGCATCGACCAGGCCGACGGCGACCAAAGCGACGCCAACACCGGCTATTGCATACTCTATCTCAGCCATGGAACCACTGATTGGTTCGGCGACTTCAACCTGGCGTTCGGCCGCAGCAAGATCGAGCAGGAATCCGGCTCGGCGTTCGGCAACAAGGCCGACTACGATGCCAGCAACTTTGCCCTCTACTATGGCGGCGGCAAGGAGATGATGATTAACCGGCACCTCATTGTGACACCGAACGCCTCGCTGCTCTGGAGCTACTACTACCAGGAGGGCTACACCGAGGAGTCGGACTATCTTGCCCGCGAAGTGGAGATGTACGAGCGCAACAGCTTCCTCTCCTCGGTCGGTGCCTCCGTGGGCTGGAAAATGGAATTCGGGACGGCCGTGCTTCAGCCGGAGCTGCGCCTGAACTGGCTGCACGAATTCAACAGCGATGCCGATGCCATGGACTACCAGATTGAGGGAGGCCGCGGAGGCCAATACCACTTCGGCATGCCGGCCCCGGTTGCCGATGCCATCGAGTTCGGCCTCGGCGTCAGCTGCCGCATGCGCGACCGCATCGACCTCGTGCTCGACCTCGATGGCCGCTACGGCGAGGACTATTCCGCCTACACCCTCAGCGGCCGCGCCGTTGTTGAGTTTTAGGATTATAGGGAGGATGGAATGAAACAGGGATTGGTTGCGGGGTTGGTGGTTTGTTGCTGTGCGCTGCCTTTGTGCGGACATGCTGCGGCCCTTGATGGCGGCAGCCACACGGTTGTTTCCAATTCATCTTGGAATATTGGTTCCGCCGATCTGTGGGTGGGCGGAACAACCACGTCCAACTCGCTTTCCATCATCCAGGGCGGCGAGGTGTTTGACTGGCATGCATACCTCGGTTATTCCAGCAACTCCACGCACAATGCTGTGCTGGTTTCCGGGGAGGGCTCCGTGTGGAGCAATACTTCTCACCTCTATATGGGGCACTACGGGGGAGATAACAGATTGACGATTTCCGACGGTGCGCGTGTCTACAACTGGAACACGTATGTGGGCTACCGTAGAACCTCCGGAAACAATTCCATGGAAGTCGTGGGAGCGGATACC
The DNA here is from genome assembly GCF_900890425.1 of Pontiella desulfatans. Lineage (NCBI taxonomy): Bacteria > Pseudomonadati > Kiritimatiellota > Kiritimatiellia > Kiritimatiellales > Pontiellaceae > Pontiella > Pontiella desulfatans. The sequence goes on from NZ_CAAHFG010000004.1 coordinate 570,895, forward strand.
GTTTGGACGAACCGGGGAACACTTCAGGTGGGGCAATATGGCCCCGGGAATAGCTTGGCGATCTCTGGCGGAGGCCGGGTCTTTTCCGAGGTGGCATATATCGGGGTCGGCCATTCTTCGTCCAGCAACGTGGTGTCGGTGTCGGGAAGCGGCTCGGCCTGGAGTGTCGTCGATGACCTGAATGTTGGAGACTACGGGAGTGGCAATGTTCTGGAAGTCTCCGACGGCGGACGCCTGAACAGCGGAGAGGCCACCGTCGGCCTAGGTTCCGCCGGGGAAAACAATGTGGTTCGGGTGACCGGAGCCGGTTCGGTTTGGAGCAATGCCAACGATCTGGTTGTGGGTGGGGATGGTGAGGATAACGCGCTGGAAATTTCCAGTGGAGGGCAAGTCTATAGTGGCTCAGCCAATGTCGGAGCTACGTCCGGTTCGTTCTACGACACCGAGAACAATCATGTCCTTGTGACAGGGGACGGTTCGGTTTGGAGCAATCGTCAGGATTTGGCCATCGGCTTGAGGGGTTCGTCGGGCAACAGCCTGGATATTGCCGACGGCGGGCGGGTCTACAACCACCATGGCCTTGTTGGGTATTTCCGCTTTGGAACGTCGATTCCGACAGAGGGCAACGCGGCTTCCGTATCGGGCGCCGGGTCGGAATGGAACAATGCCGGCGACCTGACGGTCGGCTCTGCCTACCCCGACTGCCGGCTGGATATTCTCGATGGCGGCTGTGTCACGAGTGTCAATGGATATATCGGAAGGGGATGGACAAACAATACCGCCCTCGTCTCTGGTGCAGGCTCGGTCTGGAGTTTGGCCGACCGGCTTCATGTCGGGTTCGATGGATCCGGAAATAGCCTGGTGGTTACAAATGGCGGCATTGTTGAAAGCTTGAATGGTTCGGTTGGATATGGCCAATACGCATACGACAATTCAGTGGTGCTGGTTGGCAGCAACTCCGTCTGGCGCAGTGCTGGAAGGCTTGGTCTGGGCGGCTACATGGCCGAGGAAGGTTGGGTGAACGGCGGAACCGGGAACGCGTTGCATGTCGGGGATCTGGCTTCGGTTGAGACGGGGGATTTGCACAACCGGAACCAATCGCGGATCTCGTTGGATGCGGACGGCCGCATTCTGGTTGCGGGCAACTATTTCCAGAGCGCGGATTCGGAGTTGGAATATGTCTGTGTTTCGAATGCGGCGGGTGCCGTGACCGTGGCTGGGGATGCGATTTTGGATGGCCGGCTTCGGGTTGAATTCCCGGCGGGCTTTGTGCCGGAGCTGGGCACCTTGCTTGATCTCTTCGATTGGGGCGGAGCGGTCTCGGGCGGGTTTGCAACCAAGGAACTTCCCGACTTGCCGAATGCGTTGGGATGGGATGTCTCGGATCTCTATTCGAGTGGCCGGCTTGCCGTTGTTCCGAATCCAGACCAGGATGGCGATGGCCTACCGGACGAATGGGAGCAACGCTATTTCCAGTCCGACGTCTCACCCACGAACAATCCCGATGGGGATTGCCACAACAACCTGCAGGAATTTATCGCAGGTATGAACCCGACCAATGCAGCATCGTGCTTTGCAATCACGAATGCCGTGGCGGGCAGTAGCGGTTTCGAACTTTCATGGCCCGTGCAAAGCAATCGGCTCTATTCGGTGCTTTGGGGAACGTTGGATGGGGATTTTGAAACCATCGAAACCTATCTCGAGTTCCCGCAAAACAGCTTTACCGACACAATCCATTCCGTCGAGGCCAAGGGGTTCTATCGGGTGGATGTTCGGCTGAAATGATTTGTTTGGGCGGGGCTTCACATCGAATGGTGCTTTTTGGCATGATGCGCCCGATATGAACGATGTACCGGAATCACTGATCATAGTCGCCGGGCGCGATGCCTATCCGCGGATGCTGGCCAAGGCCGCGCGTGCGGCGGGGGTGACGCGCATTGTCGTGGTGGGGTTCAAGGGCGAGACCAACCGCGAAATGGTGGCGCTGGCCGACGAATACCATTCGTTGCCGCTGGGAAGTTTTCAGTTGTTTCTCGATACGTTGGCCGCCACCGGAATCAAGCATGCGGTTTTGGTGGGCCAGATTGGAATGCACAATGTGTTCCGCCTTCGCCTGGATAAGTTGGCAAAGGAATTGTATCGCTCGCTCGAAACACGCAATGCCCATACGATTTTCGGCACGGCGGCGGACGAGATTGAAAAGCTCGGCATCGAAGTGCTGCCGGGCAACTCGTTTATGGAATGCTATACGCCCAAGGTCGGGCAGCTCGGCCAACGCGCGCCGACCGAACGCGAACTGGCCGACATTGAACTGGGCCTCAAGTTGGTGAAGGGCACCAGCGAATTCGAGATCGGCCAGACGGTCGCCATCAAGGACGGCATTATTATTGCGGTCGAGGCCTGGGAGGGCACCAACCAGACCATCAAGCGCGCGGGAAAAGTTGGCAAGGCCGGATGCGTCATCGTCAAGGTGCCGAAAGCCGGCCACGACATGCGCTTCGATATTCCAGTGGTCGGCGCCAAAACCTTCAAGGTGATGAAGAAGGCCAAGATTTCCTGCCTGGCGGTAGAGGCCGGCAAAACCATCCTGCTTGAAAAGGAAAAGCTCATCACCTTGGCCGACCAATACAACATCGCCTTTATTGCGGTGCGGACGGATGAAAAACAGAATAATTAGGACAGAATAATTTGCGGAGGATCGGTAATCATTCTGTCCTAATTATTCTGTTAAATGAAAAATGAAGAGATCGATTCTAGTGGTGGCGGGGGAGGTGTCGGGCGACCTGCATGCGGCGGGAGCCGTGCGGGCGGTCAAAGCCCGCTCGCCCGAGACCGTCTTCTGGGGCATCGGCGGCGACCACCTCAAGGCCGAAGGCGTCGAGCTGCTGCAGCATACCGACCGCATGGGCGTGATGGGCATTGTCGAGGTCTTGAAACAATACTCCTTTTTCAAAGGTGTCCTGAAACAGGTGCTCGACGAAGTGGACCAGCGCAAACCCGATGCCGCGCTGTTGGTGGACTATCCCGGTTTTAACCTACGCCTCGCCGCCGAGTTGAAAAAGCGCGGTGTGAAGGTCTACTACTATATCTCGCCGAAAGTCTGGGCGTGGAACAAAAAGCGTATTCCGAAGATGGCGCAGGTGATCGACCGCCTGATGGTCATTTTCCCGTTCGAGGTGGAGCTGTTCGAGGGCACCGGCCTGCAGGTCGATTTTGTCGGCAACCCGCTGGTGGAGCAGATCGACGAATTCCTGGCATCGGAGCCAATGGCATTGCCGTGGCAATCCGAGCGACTGATCGCCTTGCTGCCCGGCAGCCGACGGCAGGAGATCGAGCGGATTCTGCCCTCCATTCTTTCCGCCGCGAAAAAGTTGGAAGCCCAGTTCCCCGATGTTTCGTTCCTGATTGCCTCGCCCAATGAACGAATCGAAAAACTCGTACATGAGGAAATTTCCCGTTGTTCCGAGAAGCCAGCCCGGCTGGATGTGGTTTGCGGCCATGCACGCGAAGTGATGCGGCAGGCCGAGGCGGCCATCGTGACCTCCGGCACGGCCACCCTCGAGACCGCGCTGATCGGCACCCCGCACATCCTCGTCTATAAAACCAGCGCCTTCACCTATTGGTTCGCCAAGTCGGTCGTAAAGATTTCCCATATTGGGCTGGTGAACATTATTGCCGGGAAAACCGTCTGCCCGGAGTTGATCCAGGATGAGGCTTCGCCGGCAGCCATGGCGGAGCAATCCGCACGGCTCATGGCCGACACGCCGGAGCAGCAAGCGATGCTCGCAGGCTATGCCGAAGTCCGCCGACTCCTCGGAGCAGAAAGCGCCGCGGCGAATGTTGCCCGTATCATTTGCGCCGAAGCCCGGGACGGCGTTTGAGAGGGAATGGAGGGCGCCGCTGGGAGGGGAAGATAATTCAGTCTAATCCTTTTCAGTGGTGTTTTTTTTGTTTACGATTTCAACACAGTCAGGGGGCTATCATGAATGGAAATGCTTGGAGAATAGGGATTGCTGTTGTTTGTGTTGCAGGGGGGGCTTTTGCCGATCTCGTGGAATATGATTTTTCCTCGGGGCTTCAGCCCTCGTCCTCGGGAGGGGGTGTTGTGGCAAGTCCGCTGGTACTAAATGGGGCGTGTTCCGTCACGATCACCAACGTTCCGGTGGGTTCGGCTTCGCCCTATGCCGACTCGGGTCTGGTCGGTCATTGCGACTTCAAGGCGGGGAGTTATATCCAGCTTTCAATCACGCCGCAGGCCGATTATTCGTTCGACCTCGAATCGCTGTCGTTCAAGGTGGCCGGCATTGGCGGCAACAGAAGCTACCGGGTGGAATACAGTTTTGATGGCTTCACCACCCCGGGTATTCTCGTTGCAGGGGCATCAATCCCTGCCAAAACGGGAGAGGGTTTTAGTTTTCTGGAGGTTGACGCACCGCTCGCCGATCAGGATGCGTCCGCCAACCGGACGACGGACACGGTCTTCTTCCGGTTCTACGGCCAGGGTTCGTCCTGGGGCCCCGTGGATTATTTGGCCGACAACATCACGGTGCTGGGTACGGTTGTACCGGAGCCAGCGGTTGTCAGCCTGCTCGGTTTTTTTGGCGGAGGTATGGTTTTCGTGCACCGCTTCAACCGCCGCCGCAGGGAGCGCGCGGGACTGGAATAGGCTACCAACACTCCACCTTGTTCGTAGAAGCGATGCCCTCACCGCTTGCCTGCGAACTCGGCAAGGCTTCGGCCGTCGAGCGGATACGGTCTGCCCCGCATTTCCCATGTTTGGAATTTTAAATCAGCGATCCGGCGTGCTAGCTTCATTCCCTTATTTGCAAATCCAAATGATGAAACCGCTGAAGCATGAATATTGATCAGGTCTACAAACAGGTTGTTGAAAAAGTTCTCCGGGAGGGAAAAAAGAAAACCAACCGGACGGCCACGGATACCATTGCCGTGAGCGGCTGCATGATTGATTACGACATGGCCAACGGCTTCCCGCTGCTCACGACCAAAAAAATGGCGTGGAAGACCATTCGGGTCGAACTGGAGGGATTCATCAAAGGTGTGACCGATAAATCGTGGTTCCAGGAGCGCGATTGCAAAATCTGGAACGAATGGTGCACACCGGCCAAAGTGCCCTACGGCCACGACGAGGCCACCTACCAAGCCATGGCCGAGGAAAAAGACCTCGGCCCGATCTACGGTTTCCAGTGGCGTAACTTTAACGGCCGGTATGAATTCGGAGCCGAAAAGTTGGATGGCGGCATCGATCAGCTGGCGAAGGCCATCGAAGCGCTCAAGACCAATCCCGACAGCCGCCGCATCCTCGTGAATGCCTGGAATCCGCAGCAACTCGACCAGATGGCGCTGGTTCCCTGCCATTATTCCTATCAGCTGCTCTGCAACGACGGCGTGCTCGATCTGCTCTGGAACCAACGGTCGTGCGACATCTTTCTCGGCATCCCCTTCAACATAGCTTCGTACGGCCTGCTGCTGGAGCTGGTCGCCAAGGAGTGCGGCATGAAAGCCGGCAAACTGATCGGCTTCCTCGGCGATGCCCATGTCTATGTAAACCATCAGGCGCAGCTGGATGAGCAGCTGAAGCGCGAACCCTATGCCCCGCCAAGGCTCATGCTTGACGGCTACAACTCGATCTTCGACTGGGAGTGGCAACACGCCACCCTAGACGGCTACGAATGCCATCCCTCCATCAAAGGCGAGGTCGCGGTATAATGATTGCGATTGTTGCCCGGTCTGAAAACGGAGTTATTGGCAAAGACGGCGGTCTGCCGTGGCGTTGCAAAGGCGACCTCCAGTTTTTCAAGCGCACCACCATGGATCGAAAGATTGTCGTCGGCCGCACCACCTTTGAAGGCCTTCCGCCGCTGAAAGGGCGCGATATCTACGTCCTGACCCGCAATCCGGATGCCCGATTTGAAAATGCCACCGCCGTTTCCAATCCCGCCGACGTCCCGGCCGATGCCATCATCTGCGGCGGCGCGGCGATCTATGACCTGATGATTCCCCAGTGCGACCAGCTACTGGTGACCACCGTCAAGAAAGCGGTCGAGGGCGATACCTTTTTCAATTCCCAATGGCTGGACGGTTTTGAGCCGACGGAAACCATCGAAGAGACTGACGAATATTCGATTGTTTCATATAAGCGTAATCTGTAGTGCGGATATCTGATCCGCGACCCTGCGCCTTCAACTCGCATCGGATATGCGAGCTACGACCAACAAAAAAGAGCTGCGTCACACCATTCCCGCGGGGACTTGACTGGAGTGGCTCCATTGCCGAGGAGACTGCCCGTACATGCGCTTGAACTCGCGGCTGAATTGGGAGGAGCTTGCGTAGCCCACATCCATCGCCGCTTCGTTCACAGTCGTTCCTCCAACAATTTTCATGGCGGCGCTGTTGAGTCGCATGGATTTCACGAACTGGATGGGCGACATCGTGGTCGCTTGCTTGAATTTGCGGTGGAACACGGCCCGGCTCATCCCCGCCTGTGTGGCCATATCCTCGATGGTGACCGATTTACCCAAGCTGGAAGACACATACTCGATTGCGCGGGCGATTTCATTGCCGACTCCGAAAGCACGCCGTGCGGCATCCCCCGCATCCCCCTTCAATACAGCATAATAGACCTCCCGCAGCCGACCGTTCCCAAGTACCGCCGTATCCGCCGGGCTATCCCCCAGCCGAAGCAGCCGCAACAGCGCTTCGGTGAATGCGTCGTCCCAGCGGGCGAGTGCAAACCCCTGCGGGAGTGGGCCGCCCCGAGGCGGCCGGATGGCACCGGCGGCACTTTCCATCTCAATGGCCAGTTCGGTCATCACGCGCGTATCGAGGGCAATCATCACGCCCAGGAGGGGATTGTCCGGCGAAGCGGAGGGCGTCCCCGCCTCGACCGGCATCGACATGGGGCAGCACATGTATTGGCTGCTGTCGTACACATATCTTTTCCCATCCAACAGGGCTTCCTTGGCCCCGTTCACGATGGCCACCACGGTGGGTTCGTACACCGCGGGGGCGCAGCGAAGCGGCTCGGTAACCCGGAAGAGCTGCACGCCCTTCACCCCGGTTTCCACCACGCCATCCTCGCCGACCCTGTTTTCAATGAGTTGCTTTATTTGTTGTTTGCTCATGCAGTCAACATGGCACTGCAGAGTGCATAATTCAACCAAATGATACAATTGGGCATGTATTAGCGATTATATAGCCTAGTTATGCCGGATATTGAGAGTTATGGTTTTTGTCGGACGGGAGGAAACCTGTCGCAAAAACAAGGAGCTTGAACCATGACCACCAAACAAAAATTTGGCCCCAAGGGCTGGACGCCGGAGCGGCTCGGCTCCCTCGATGGAAAAACCTATGTCATCACCGGCGCCAACACCGGTGCGGGATTTGAGGCAACACGGGTGCTCTTGTCCAAGGGCGCAAGCGTAGTGATGCTGAACCGCAACGCCGAGAAGTCATCCGCCGCGATCGCGACGCTTAAACAGGAATTCGGCGTTGCCGCTGACGTGACGTTCGTGCGTATGGACCTGGCAGTGCTGGATTCCGTGCGCGAAGCGGCGGCGGAGGTACTGGAGAAGGTTCCCCAAATCGACGCGCTTATCTGCAACGGCGCCATTGCGCAGGTGGCCAAGCAGGAGATCACCGTGGACGGCTTTGAAAGCCAACTCGGCGTGAACCACTTCGGTCATTTCCTCCTGTGTGGCTTGCTCTTCGAGTGTATTGAAAAGTCGGAGGGGCGCATCGTGGTGGTCGGCAGCAACGCGTATAAAATGGGGCTGAAGAAGATTCAGTTCGAAGACCTCAACTTCGACAAGAAGTACACCGCCTGGAATTCCTATGCCCAGAGCAAGCTCGCGCAGATGATGTTCGCCTACGAATTACAGCGCCGGATCCAGGCTGCGGGCAAGAGCGTCCAGGTTCGGGTCTGCCATCCCGGCGCGTCACGAACGAATCTGTTGAAGGATACGGCCAGCGTCTTCAACAAGATCGTTTGGGCCATACTCTCCCGCATCATCGCACAATCCGCCGAGCGGGGCTCCTGGCCGGAAGTGATGTGCGCAACGGAGGAAGGGTTGAAGCCGGAAGCCTTGTATGGTCCGACCCAAAGAGCGGATACGGTCGGCCCCGTCGGCGAGTGCCCGCTGGATGGGGTGGCCCTGAGCCAGGAAATGGCCACCAAACTCTGGACGCTCTCCGAGCAGAAAACGTCTCTGGGCTGGACGTTGTAGTTCGACTGAAAAGAACTCTGATATGGTTGTTTAGGTTTTGCCGCAGGCGCGTTTCTCTTGCGGCGGCAGGCCCAGGCTCGCGCCCGCGCCGTGGTGGATCGATTTCAACTGCTTCAAGCTGAAGGTTGACATTTGATCGCAAAAGGCGCATCAATGCGCATCACATACGTAAAATATGATCATCGGGAGTGATGCGCATGTCGACATTCGAGGGAACAGGCATAAAGAATCTGAAGCTGCGGGGCGGTATCTACTACTGGCGGCAGCGGATTCGCGGTGTTCAATACTCGGAATCGCTTCAGACGGGTGATCGTGAAGAGGCGTTAAGGCGGATGGCTGGTAAGGTGGATGCCGCGCAAAAAGGAAAAGGCTTAAAGGAGAAAACAATGACTCAAGCAAAGAATAGCAGCAGTGAAGCATCGGATAAAAGCGCCGGATGGGTCACGTTCGACCCCAATCTGAAAATCTTGGACTGCACGATACGAGACGGCGGGCTCTGCAACAACCACCAGTTTGAAGAAGGGTTTTTCCAGCGAATCTACGAGACCTGCGTCGCGGGCGGAATCGACTATATGGAAGTGGGCTACAAGGCCGACAAGAAGCTGTTTGCCGGAACCGGATGCGGCCCCTGGAAATATTCCGACGAGGAGGACATCCGCCGGGAAGTGGGGGAAAACGATACCGGGGTGAAGCTCAGCGTAATGGCCGATACCGGACGCACCAACCCTTCCGACATCCTGCCGAAGAGTGAAAGCGTGATTGACCTCATCCGCGTGGCGACCTATATCCACCAGATTCCCGCCGCATTGGAAATCGTGAAGGATGCGAAGCAGAAGGGCTACGAAGTGGCCCTCAACCTGATGGCGGTCTCCACCGTCCCCGACTACGAGCTCGACAACGGCCTCGACGTCATTGCCCAGGTCGATGAAATCGACTTCCTCTATGTGGTCGATAGCTTTGGCTCCCTCTACTACGAACAGGTTGGCGACCTGATCGAGCGCTACAAGAAAACCGGCAAAACCCTCGGCATCCATGCGCACAACAACCAGCAGTTGGCCTATTCCAACACCATCTACGCGGCCATCAACGGCGTGAAGCTGCTCGATACCACCATGATGGGCATGGGACGTGGCGCGGGCAACTGCGCGACCGAACTGATGGTCGGGTTCCTCAAGAACCCCAAGTTCAGCCTGCGCCCCATCCTGCGGTTTGTCCAGGAAACCATGTACCCGCTCAGCCAGGAAATCGACTGGGGCTACAGCGTCCCCTACATGATCACCGGCCACTACAACGAGCATCCGCGTTCCGCCATCGCCCTGCGCGATGGCGACCGCAAGGACGACTATGTCGGGTTCTACGACGAAATCGCAGCCATTTAGCGGATTTGTTTGTAAGCCGCTCGGTGATTAAGCTATAACCCATGATCGTTTTGTGAGAACCACCTCTGCATTGAGGACAGATAAAGGAGTTTTGGAATGAATGTTTTGCATGTTTGCGCCAACCCGAAGCCGACCGAAGAGTCGGTTTCCAAGCAGCTCGCCGCCGCCTTCTTTGGCAAGCTGATCGAGCTGAAGCCGGAAGTCGAGCTGGTCAATGTCAACCTATACGACGAAAAACCGCCGTTCTATTCCTACGAGCTTTACCGCGCCGTTTGGAATCCCGTCTTCGAGGAAGGCTACGAGCCGTCCAAGGTGGAAGAGATGGCCATGAACTATGCCTCCAAGCAGGCCGAACTCTTCAATGCCGCCGACGTACTCGTTCTCACCATGCCCATGTGGAACTTCTCGTCCCCGGCCATCATGAAAGCCTGGACCGACCAGATCCTCTGCCCCGGCCTTACCTTCGAAATGGCCGAAAACGGCGTCAAGCCCCTCCATAAGATCAAGAGCGTGGTGCTGCTGGTGGCTTCCGGCGGAATCTATAAGGAAGACGACGCCCGCGATGCCCTCACCCGCCAGGCCCTCACTGCCTTCGACTTCATCGGCATCGAAGATTTCGAAATCGTCTGGGCCGACGGCCAGAACCCCATGTTCAATGCAAACTGCGAAGAGCGCAAGGAAATGGCCATCGAGGCCGCGATCGAAATCGCCGAAGACATCGCCGAACTCGACCTGGCGCCGGCCTCCGAAGAGGCTGACCCCGAATAAGTCCCATGGACCCGTTCATCAAGATCTGCGGAATCTGCTCGGAGGGCGACCTCGGGCAGATTTCTGCATTAAGGCCCAACGCGCTCGGTTTCATCCAATGGCCGAAATCCAAGCGCTATATCGCCCCCGAAACCGTTGGCCAATGGGAAACGCCCGAAGGCATCCGGCGCGTCGGCGTATTCGTGGCCCCCTCCGAGGCCGAACTCGCCCACGCCGCGCAGCACGCCCGGCTCGATGTCCTCCAGATCCACCGCATTTCCAGCGGATGGAAACTCGACCGCGAACTCTTCAAGGGACTCGAGGTCTGGTGCGCCCTCAAGCCCGACGAACTCTACTTTTCCGAAGCCGGATTCCCGTTCGACCGCTATCTGCTAGACTCCTACGACCCCAAAACCATCGGCGGAACCGGCGAAACGTGCGACTGGGAAAAAGCCCAAACCCTCGTCCGCTCGCTTGAGATCCCGATCCTGCTCGCCGGCGGCCTCACCCCCCAAAACGTCGCAACGGCCATTCGCCAGGTTAAGCCGTGGGGCGTCGATGTCAGCTCCGGCGTCGAAATCGAACCCGGCGTAAAGGACATCGCCAAGGTCGAAGCCTTCATCGACGCCGCCCGGGAAGCCTGATGCTCACGCGTTTCGCGCCCAGCCTAACCGGCTACCTCCACCTCGGCCACGTCCTGCACATGCTCTACGTCTGGGGCATCGCCAAGCTCAACAGCGCAAAAGTCCTCTGCCGCATCGAAGACCACGACCTCGCCCGCGCCCGCCCCGAATACGAAGCCGCCATCCTCGAAAACCTCCAATGGCTCGGCTTTGTGCCCGACCTCGGCCTCCGTGCCGGAACGGAGGCCGCCCCGGACTCGGATTTCCGCCAAAGCGACTGCTCCGCCCACTACGAAACCGTCCTCCAAACCTTGCAGGATCGCAATCTCGTATACGGGTGCGACTGTAGCCGCAAGCAAATCCTCGAACGGGCCGGAGGGGCGGCATCGGCCTCTTCAGACGCCTCCCCCGAACTCCACTATCCCGGAACCTGCGCCGGCAAAAACCTTCCGCTCCAAGGAAACACCGTCCGCTTCAGGACCCACGATGGCGAAACCATCTTCCACGACCTCAAGCTCGGCGAACAACGCCAAACCCCGCGCAACCAATGCGGCGACTTTTCCCTCCGCGACCGCCAAGGTCAGTGGACATACCAATTCGCCTGCGTCTGCGACGACATCCGCCAAGGCGTTGGTCTCGTCATCCGCGGCGAAGACATCCTCTTCAGCACCGCCCGCCAGATCCAGCTGTTCAACACGCTCGAAGCTTCGGTTCCCCAATATTGCCACCATCCGCTCCTCCACGATGCCGCAGGAAAAAAACTAAGCAAACGCCAACGCTCAGATAGCATCAGCCGGATGCGCGAAGCCGGCGCCACCCCCGGGCAAATCATCGGCCAAGCCCTCTTCCAGGCCGGCCTGGCCCCGGATTCCTCCCCGCTTTCCCCGGCCTCCGCCATCGAAAAGTATATCATCCAGCACCCACGATCGTGGTAGTTGGATGATATACCTTTTCCTTGGACACCATGCCTTCTGAAGAAAACCGACCGTTTCCCGCACCGCCCAGCGGCTCCCCGGGGCGGCCTCCATCCGGCAATCCCCTTGAGAGGTATATCATCCGATGGCTACGATCGTGGGTGCTGGATGATATACTTTTCCAGTTGCCGGCCGATGGCGGACCGCACGGTTTTGTGCAGTTCATAAACCGCTTTTCCCCGATAGCCCTTGGGCAGGAGTTCGGAGGGAAGCAGGGGATCCGGGCGCATGCATTGGAGATAGGCCTCCGATTCCTGGCGAAGAAGGTGCAGCAACGCGGCTTCATCGTGGTCGGTTTCCTCGAGCACCCGGAGGTTTCCGGAAAACACCGACAGATAACGTTCGTGCAGCTCCTTGAGCCAGTCGAAATTCCAGCTGTTTTCCACCATTTCGATGGCCTCGTGATGCAGGACGGTGCGGGATTCGAGCAGGTAGGAGACGGCATTCACATTGGCGGCGCGTTCAAGGTCGTCGTACTCGGGGCGAATGTCGCGCGGGGAAATCCAGACGCTTTTTTGCAGGCAACCCATCCGCATCCGTTTCAGGAATTTGCGGAGGGTGTCGCGGTAGTGCCGCTCCTTTTCCGGAACATCGAACACCAGGGTGTACCAGATTCCGTTCCATTTGGTGTTCCAGAGCTTTTCCGGGAAGTGGTATTCCGGAAGAGCGGCCTGGCCCAGGGCGGTGAGCTTTAGATGGGGGAGTTTCCCGTCGTTTTCGTGCCGTACCAGCAAGCCGGCACCGCGAAGCCGGGACATGGAGTTGTGGTAGGCCCGCAGGTTCGGGTAGGTGCTTTTCCAAAAGTGCACCCTGCCGCCGGTCGTCAGGATTTCTGCGAGATCCTCGACCAAATCCAGCCATTCCTCCTGCGCCCGACGCCGTACAACGGGTAGCGACCAGTCCGGGTGATGGAAACTTATCCAGTCCATAGGTATATCATCCATTAACCACGATCGTGGTACTTAGATGATATACTTCGGGGTTGGCAAGGGAAAAGTGGAGCGGTGGGGTGGGGATTAGCCTTGAAATGACGGGGCGGGGCGGGGATTATCCGGATTCCATTTTTTACAAAGGATTTTGCGATGAAACCGACCCAACCTGATAGTCACGGCCATTTTGGCGCCTATGGCGGAATGTTTGTTCCGGAAACGCTGATGGAGCCGTTGAATGAATTGACGCGCGTCTACAAGATGGTGCGCAAGGATCCGGAGTTCAAAAAGGAGCTTCAGTATTATTTGCGCGAGTATGTTGGCCGTCCGACGCCGCTCTATTTCGCGGAGCGCATGACGGAGCAGCTGGGCACCGCCAAGATCTACCTGAAACGCGAAGACCTCTGCCATACGGGCGCGCATAAGATCAACAACTCGATGGGGCAGATCCTGCTGGCGAAGCGGATGGGCAAGAAGCGCATCATTGCGGAAACGGGGGCGGGGCAGCATGGCGTTGCCACGGCAACCGTCTGTGCCATGTTCGGCCTCGAGTGCGTGGTCTACATGGGCAAGGTCGATATGGAACGGCAGGCGCTGAATGTTTTCCGCATGGAGAGCCTGGGCGCCACGGTGGTGCCGGTAACCGTTGGCCAGCAGACGCTGAAGGAAGCAGTGAACGAGGCGATGCGCGACTGGGTGACCAACATCCGCTCCACCCACTACATTCTCGGTTCCGCCCTCGGCTCGCATCCCTATCCCATGATGGTGCGCGATTTCCAGAGCGTGATCGGCGTCGAGGCCCGCAAGCAGATTTTGAAGGCGGAAGGCCGTTTGCCCAACGCCATCATCGCCTGTGTCGGTGGCGGCAGCAATGCGATCGGCCTGTTCCACCCGTTCATCGAGGACGAGGATGTCCGCATGATTGGCGTGGAAGCCGGCGGCTTCGGGATTGATGGCGGCATGCACGCCGCGCGTTTTGCCCAGGACAAGATCGGTATTTTGCAGGGCACCAAAACCTATGTACTGCAGGATGGCGACGGCCAGATTGCGCTGACCCATTCCATCAGCGCCGGCTTGGACTATGCCGCCGTCGGCCCCGAGCACAGCTTGCTGCGCGACCTCGGCCGCGCCGAATATTCCTTTGTCACCGACGAAGAGGCGGTGGATGGCTTCGACAAGCTTTCGCAGTGGGAGGGGATTCTCCCGGCACTCGAAAGCTCGCATGCAGTTGCCTGGATCATCAAGAATGCCGGGCAGTTCGCCAAGGACGAGCTCCTGATCGTCAACGTCTCCGGTCGCGGCGACAAGGATGTGATGCAGCTTGCCGAGTGGAAGGCCAAGCAGAACAGCTAACGCCTAACCCTGCGGAGCCGGCAAAATTTTAACAGAAGGACGCAAAGTACGCGAAGAGTGGAATCTCCTCCTCCCTTTGCGTACTTTGCGAGCTTCTGTGAAAAAACCTTCGCAAGCATGACAGGATTGTCATTTGATCGAACTCGCCTTTGTAATGTGGGTCTAATAGAACGTGTTTTAGATTCCAAAGAATGGTGAAAAAGGTACAATTTCCGGTCATTGAAAACCGTTATGTCGAGGTGGAGCAAGTGAGGCTGAGAGGGAACAAGGATGGGAAGCGCGGCCAGGTGATGCTGGAATATGTCGTTGCCCTGGGTGTTTTTCTTGCGCTGGTGGGCGTGAGTGCGACGCTGATCTATGTCTTCCGGGCCTACGGCAACCGGGTGCTCGACATCATTGCGGTTTCGTGAACGGAATCAATAACCAAGGATTACAAGGAGTGTGGAAATGAAGATGGTGCCCAAAAGAAAAGAAGGCCAGGCCATGACGGAATACCTGATCATCGTGGTGTTGGTGGCCATGGCGGCCCTGGTGATCTTCGGCCTGTTCGGCGACACGATCCAGAAAAAGCTGGGCGGCGCGGTCGATGAGCTGGAAGGCGACTCCACCGGAAGCGAATCCGTTCGGTCATCCAAGAGCTATCTCCAAGACCTCGGCTCTTCCGAAGACGACTAAGCGGTTTCCCGTGCACTTGCGCTTCGGCCCAAAAGAAGGCTCCGCAATCGTGGAGTCGTGCCTTGTGATGGCGGTGCTGTGCCTGATCCTGTTCGGGATCCTGCAGGTATCGTATCTGGTTGCGGCGCGCAACGTCATTAACTATTCCGCCGTGGCCACCGCCCGCGCGGCCGCGGTGGGCATGAACGATTTCATGCTCCACAAGGTGAGCCACTATGCCGCCATTCCCGCGGCCGGCCCCATCTACACGCCCCAGGGGTTCGGGCGCGAGCGCCCCGCCGGGGAGTCGACCGGGGCGGTGTGGGACAACGCGATTTCGCGCAAGCGCAATCCGCGCTCGCAGCTTGGGGACTACGAAGTCGGCGTCAAGGAGGCCTACCACCTCGCCGGGGTCACCCGTTTCTTCAACATCCTCGACTATGAAAACTGGCAGCGCGACGAATCCACCGTGCACGGCGACTACATCCGCGACGAAGACGACCTGCTCACCGTCCGTGTCCGGCAGCGGGTTCCGCTGGCCATGCCGTTCTCCAAGTTGTTCTTTGCGCGCAACCGCACGGTCAAGGCGCACCGCAACGGGGAGATGGATATCTATCCCGCCGCCCAGCTCGAAGCCACCGTGGTGATCGAAGACCATTCCGCCTTCTACCTGCACACCGACGAACGCTTGCTGATGGAGTTTTAATGCCGACCCCCCCGCCACGTAAATCCGGGCAGGCCATCATATTCCTGATGGTGGTGCTGGTGATCGGTATCCTGGCCGTGGTCTGGAACTTTGATCTGCACCGGGTGGTCTCCGCCAAGCTGCGCATGCGCAACGCCGGTGACGCCGCCGCGATGGCCGGCGCCCGTTGGCAGGGCCACACCCTCAACATGATCGGCGACCTCAACCTGATCCAGGTCGCGATTCTTTCTGAAGCGTATGCTCTATATGATCAGGAATATCAGGCATGGCTAGCTGCCGGTGGTGATGAGAGCGACGAACCGGAACCCGTTTTCGAGGATTACTACGATCCCGCCGAGATGGAAACCCTGCACGAGTTGCGCCTGCGCCTGGAGCTGGTCGGCCCGCTGGGGGCCTTTGCCGTTGCGCAGCAAACCGCGTTCAACAACGGCGCGATGCACGATCCCGCCCTCGCTGACAATCTGCTGATGCTGGCTTCGGATCTCCGGGAGGAAATTGCCGAAACCCCCTACGACAATGCGTGGGAGGAATATGCCGACCTGCTCGAAGACCTCGCCGTGCGCGGCGTTTGTGTCGGTTCCTATGCGTTGATGCTTCCACAGCGCCCCCACCCGCTATTGAGCGAAGGGTTCTATGGCGCAATCGCCCAGGCGCTGGCCGACTGGTGGTGCCCGATGTATAGCTACCGCTACTATCTCGAAAACTACGAGGATTTCGAAAGTTGGCCCAAGTTTCCCTCCAAATTCCGCTACCGTCTGATGTTCGACCTCCAGCTCGACGAGTTCGAAGTCGAAATTCTGGACGACACGATTTCCATTCCGGAATCCGCCATGCTCGACGGGGAAGAGTATCTGGATCAGCTTGAAGGTTATCTAACAAACCAGACGGATGTTATTGACGAAGATTTTACTGATTATGTTACTAATGCGGTTTTCGAGGCTGATCTTGCTTACTGGCATGTCTACCATAGAGAGACATGGACTAGGCCTTGGCCGCGCCCAGCGAAATACAATGATGAAACTGATCTCTCGAAGCCTAGGCCTCTGTTTGCCATTCGCGATTCTGTCAAACCCAAATTTAATTATCTTGGTGCAGTTGCCGGTATTTCCATGTCGGCTCCGGTGTCCCGTGGTATCCTTTCGAGTTCAAAGAACCAGACGGTTGATCTTTCCTACAAGGCTAAGGCAAAGCCATTTGGTTTGCTTAACACGGAGGAAGGGATAGAGCCTCCCCACTATTTTGGCTTTGTCTTCCCCTGTTTCGACGACGTGCGCCTGATCCATTCCGACATCGGGCAAAAGGTGATGAGCGGCGAGTTCTATGAGCATGCCTCCCGCCACGTTCGCCCCTATCTCGAAAACGGTCCGTCCGCGCTGCACCCGGACTGTCCCTACTGCCGCCTGCTGAACGCATGGGAAAACCTCGACCGCCAGGCCGGGCTCGAATGGATCGACCGCGCCTATAGCGACGACGACGACAACCCCTGCGATCCGGAGATCGACAACGACGACCTGCCGTGGGGCGATGCCGGAGGAGGTGCCACCGGTGGCTCGTAGAACTAAATGCGGAAAGTCCGGCCAGGCGATGGCCGAGCTCCTGGTGGGGCTGGTGGCCATCATGCTATTGGTGGTGGGCCTCCAGCAGATTTCGCTGGTGTCGCGCAAGAGCTTCCTGGCCTACACCAACAGCCGGATGATGCTGGCCCAGCAGCTGGTGGATCCGAACTCCGACTTCACCGAAGGCTTCGTTTTCACCGACCGGGCCGATCCGGGATCCGACCAGAAAAACTATACCGGCGACGACCGGGTTACGGTGGGCGACGACAGTTTCTACACCGAAGGGAAGGGCTTCCTGCACATGGTCGACTATGCCATTCTCAACGGATATCTCTGGGACTACGAACGCGAGGATCCCTACTACCGCCTCTCCGATTCCGCCTTCTCCCAGATATCGGAAAGCTTCGCCATGCAGTATGGCGTCGATTACCAGGCGGTGGACATTGTGCCGTTCCTCAACAAGGTGATGGGGCGCGACACCATCAACCTTAAACGCGAAATCTGGATGCCGTCATGGAGCGGGCTGAGGGAATATGAGGATTAGGAAAATACATCTTTTCTTGGCCTTGCTCCTCTGTTGCGCATGGGGCGCGAAGGGCCGCGTCTTCCGGGCGCGCGAGGTGGGCGAAGGGCGGCTCAACGCGGCGGGGCTCCCGTGGCAGTCGGCCTACAAGACCTCCATGGAGATCAACGGCCAGCAAAACGATCTGCGTGTCTATTCCGCGCACCGCGACGAGCCGATGATCGACCAGCTCAAGGATCAGTTCGAGCGGCAGGGCGCCAAGGTTGCCCTCCACGAAACGCGCGACGGCGCCCAGGGCATCGCCAAATTCGGCAACCGCACCGTGCGGATTCTTGTGCTGGCGCCGGCCCGGCAAGCCAACCAACTCGCTTTCCTCTTTTATCCGGAGCCGGGCCGGGCCGCCGCGCCGTCGCGTCTGCCGGTGCCCGAATTCCCGGGGGCGCTGGGCGGAAACACCGTGGTGAACGAGGCCACCGGTTCCATCTGCCGATCCGCGAAAACGGAGGTGGCCCCCGACCAGGTGCAGGCCTTCTATGCCGGCGTGCTTTCGGCCGACGGATGGTCGACCCTCATCCCGCCCGCGCGGGGCGATTCGCGCATGGCGGTCTACCGCAAGGGCGAGCGGATTTGCACCATTATGGCTTCCCGGCGGCGGGATGGCTCGAACCGGGTGACTGTGCTTGTGAAAGGTGGCAGGCTTTGATACTTTTTCCCAATACTGTGAGGTCTGAATGAAGAATAAACTGATAATGGCGGTGGCCATACTCGTGGCCGTCCTGGCTTTCCTGATGAACTGGAACTATCTGCGCAAGGAGCGCGACGCACTCTATGAAGGGGCCGTGAAGGTCAAGGTCATTGTTGCCAAGCGCGACCTGCCGGCCATGACGATGCTCGCCATCGAGGATCTGGCCCTGCGCGAGGAATTCAAGTCGGCGGTCGGACGCAACGCGTTCTACGAAGACGATCTCGATGCCCTGCTCGGCAAGAAACTGCTCTATCCCGTCAAGCGCTCCGACCCGCTGCTGTGGTCGCAGGTCGATATGCCGCGCAAGCTCAAGAGCGGCCTTTCGCCGGTCATCGAAAAGGGCAAGCGCGCCATCTCGCTCTCCATCGCCGGGGCGCAGGCCGTCTCCGGCCTGGTGCAGCCGAACGACAACGTCGACATCATCGGCACCTTCACCTTCCCGTCGCGCACGAATCCGAAGGCGGTCGAGTCGGTCACGCTGACGCTGATGCAGAATGTTTCGGTCATCGCGACCGGCGCGCAGATCGCCGGGCAGGACAACCGGAACCGGCAGGGCGGGGGCGGCTACAGCACCGTCACCTTCGCCGTCACGCCGCGCGAGGCCGAGCTGCTCGTCTTCGCCCAGCAGACCCGCGGACAGCTCTACCTCTCGCTGCGCAACCCCGAAGACCGCAACTATGAAACGGAGCTGCCCTCCGTCAACTTCGACTACATCGAATCCGTCCTCCAGGAGCTCAACGAAAAGCGCCAGAAGGAAATTTTAATGACCGACCCAACCATCTGAGGAATTAAGAATGAAGAATTCAGCATGTAGAATGAGGGGTCTGCCACAGCTTTCTGTTGCAAGGTCAGACGATTCATTCTTAATTCTGAAATCTTAATTCTTCATTAACGAAACCATGCTCCAGATCCATATTACCCACCCGCAGCGCGACTTTGAATCGATGGACGCCCCGTTCGGGGTCTACCTGATCGGTTCCGATGCTTCGTGCCGCATTGTGCTCGACGACGGCAGCGTCGAAGAGGCGCACGCCGTGTTGACGCTGATGGAGGACGAGTCCTACATCGAAGACCTGGTCTCGGCCGGGGTGTTCGTGGCCGGCGAGCAGGTGGGCACGCGCCAGCAAATCTTTGCCGGCATGCCGATCCAGATCGGGAACTATACCCTGATGTTCGGCACCGAGGAGGAGCTGGCGGGCGCGGAGTCCACCCTCGATTCCAGCGCGGTTCCGGAAGTCTTCCGGCCCATGGTGGTGCCGCGCAAGGTTTCGCGCACGCAGGCCGTCAAGCAGCAGATCCATACCGAGCTGGTCGGCCGCCTCGACCTGAAGCGGCTGAGCATGAGCAAGCTGCAGAACAGCGAGCTGCAAGCCAAGATCGAGAAAACCCTCGGCGAGATCATCGAGGAAATCCGCGAGCGACTTCCGGAGGGCATCGATCCCAAGCGCCTCTCCAAGGAAATCTTCGACGAAGCCGTCGGCCTCGGGCCGCTGGAGGATCTGCTCGAAGACGAAACGATCACCGAAATCATGGTCAACGGCCCGGGGCAGGTCTATGTGGAGCGCGCCGGCAAGCTGATCCTGACCAACTGCAACTTCATCAACGACGCCTCCGTCAACTCGATCATCGAGCGTATTGTTTCGCCCATCGGCCGTCGCATCGACGAGAGCCAACCCTATGTGGACGCCCGCCTGGCCGACGGCTCGCGTGTGAACGCCGTCATCCATCCGCTGTCGCTCATCGGCCCATGCATCACCATCCGCAAGTTTTCCAAGGATCCGTTCTCGGTCGAGGACTTGATCGGCTTCGGGACGATGTCGCGCGCGACGGCCGATTTCCTGCGCTCGTGCGTGCTGTTGCGCAAGAACATCATTGTTTCGGGCGGTACCGGTTCCGGTAAAACCACCCTGCTCAACGTGCTTTCGAGCTACCTGCCCGACGACGAGCGCATCCTCACGATCGAGGATGCCGCCGAGCTGCGGCTCACCCAGGACCACATCGTACGCCTCGAGGCGCGCCCCGCCAACATCGAGGGACGCGGCGCGGTGACCATCCGCGACCTCGTGCGCAACGCGCTGCGCATGCGGCCCGACCGCATCGTGGTCGGCGAGTGCCGCGGCGCCGAGGCGCTCGACATGCTGCAAGCCATGAACACCGGCCACGAAGGCTCGCTCACCACCATCCACGCCAACTCGCCGCGCGATACGCTCGCGCGTCTCGAAACCATGGTGCTGATGGCCGGGATGGATCTGCCGGTGCGCGCCATCCGCGAGCAGGTCGGTTCGGCCGTGCATATCATTTGCCAGATTTCGCGCTTCAGCGACGGCACCCGCAAGGTCAGCAAGATCACCGAGGTTTCCGGGATGGAGCAGGACCGCATCACGCTGCAGGACCTGTTCGAGTTCAAGCAGTCCGGGGTCGATACCAAGGGCAAGGTGCTGGGCGAACTGGTGCCGACCGGTGCGGTGCCGACCTTCATCGAGGATATCGGCAAGCACGGCATCACGTTCGACCGTTCCATCTTCAACACGAATGTGGGGGGCTAACCGATGTTCTGGCTGGTTCCAACCCTCTTCGCCCTCTGCACCTTCCTGCTGGTCTATGCCCTGCTCAATTCGTTGCGCGAGGCCGAGGAGTCGTATGTCAGTGAATACACGGCCGACACCGCCCGCCAGTTCGAGGATCTCTTCCTTTTCATTCCGCCGGAGCAGATCCTGCGGCTCACGCACATTGCGGCGTCGATCGCCTTCCTGATGGTGTTCATGATGGCCGGCAACCTGGCCTCGCTCCTGGGCGTTGTCCGCGGTGGATTCGCCGGGCTCATGGCCGGCGGATTGGTCTACCTGGTTCCGCGCTTCATCCTGCGCATCATGAAGCGCCGCCGCGTCGAGCGCTTCAACCTGCAGCTGGCCGGCGCGATGGACGGCATGAGCAACGCGCTCAAGGCCGGCTTCAGCATCCAGCAGGCGTTCGACACCGTGGTGGAAGAGGGCGAAAACCCGATTGCGCAGGAGTTCGCCATGTTCCTCCAGCAGCTGCGCGTCGGCATGACCTTCGAAGAGGCGCTGGCCGACATGGACAAGCGCATGGGCTCCGAAGACCTCACGCTCATGATCCAGTCGATCGAGATTGCCCGCCAGACCGGCGGCAACCTGACCGAGGTGTTCGACCGTATTTCCGAAACCATCCGCGAGCGCCGTCGCATCGAAGGCAAGATCAAGTCGCTCACCGCGCAGGGCCGCATCCAGGGCCGCGTCGTCAGCGCCATGCCGCTGGTGCTGGGCATCGGCCTCTATTTTATCGACCAGCAAATGATGATGGCCTTCTTCCGTTCAACGGCGGGTATCATGGTGTTGGGCATTGTTGTGATTCTTGAAATTCTGGGAGCCGTTTTCATCCACAAGATCGTGGATATCGACGTTTAGGGAACTATGGATTGGGAAATCATACTCAGTAGTTTAATGCTGTTCATCGCGGCGATGGTCTTCATGGCCGCGGTGGCGCGCGCCGCCAAGCACGTGAGCTACGTCACGCTGGCCGATGGCCGCCGGCAGGAGCGCAGCCTGCCGATGTCGATCCGCATGATGCTGCCGTTCTGCATCTTCATCCCGCGCGCCTTCACCGACCTGCATGCGTTCGAGGATAGCCGCCAGCGCATCAACCGCCGCCTGGTTTCGGGCGGCTACGAGGGGCTCATCCAACCGCATGAAATCATTGCGATGCGGTTGCTGATGCCGTTGGGGCTGGGCCTGCTGGTTTGCGTGTTGCTCCACTTTTCGTTCCCCCACATGCCCGCCACCATCGGGCAGGGGCTGGCCGAGCGCCAATACATCCTCTTCGCGATCATCCTCATCCTGTTCGGTTTCCTGCCCGACACCTGGCTGAAGAAATCCGTTCGGCGCCGGCATAGGAGCATCGAGCGTTCCCTGCCGTTCGTGCTCGACCTGCTGACCCTCTCCGTCGAATCCGGCCTCGACTTCATGAGCGGCATCCACCGCATCATCGAGCATCGCGAAATCGATCCGCTCGGCGAGGAGCTCATCCGCGTCTTCCGCGAAATCCAGGTGGGCCGCACCCGCAAGGAGGCGCTCAAAAACCTGGCGACCCGCGTCGACCACGTTGATATCCGCGCGGTCACCAGCGCCCTGCTGCAGGCCGACGAGCTGGGCACCGGCATTGGCCACGCCCTGCGCATCCAGGCCGACCAAATTCGCACAAAGCGCTTCCAGCGCGCGGAAAAAGCGGGCAACGAGGCTCCGGTCAAACTGCTGTTCCCGCTCACGGCTTTCATTTTTCCGGCGGTGTTCCTCGTCTTGCTCGGACCCGTTATTTTACAGATGCTGCAGCGCGGTGGATTTTAGGCACCACCAAAAATTCGAAAATAGGACAAGCTATGTCACATCTAATCATCGAACAAGGCAAGGAGGTCGGCAGGGAAATCACCGTGCCTCCTTCCGGTATGAAGTTTGGCCGGTCTCCGGCCAACGACCTCGTACTTGACGACGAAGCCGTCATGCTGTTCCAGGGGCGCTTCTTCTTCAAGTCCGACGGGACGCTCTGGGTCACCGACTTCAGCGCGGCGGAAAAGACGACGGTCGGCGGCGAGCCGATCGACGAGTATGCCCTGAGCGTGGGCGAGCTGGTCGAGGTGGGCGCCACCGCCTTCCGGATCATCGCAACGAACCAGGAAGCCGAACCCGCCGCGAAGCCGGCCGCGCCGGAGCCGGCCGACGACGAAATCGATCTGGGGTTCAAGCCCGCCTCCAAGCCCAAGGGCGGGGGGGGCAAGGCCGAGCGCACGAAAAAGCAGTCGCTCATCCACCGCGTGCTCCAGGTTTTGATCGTGATGCTGGTGCTGCTGGTGATCGCGGTTGCCGCGCCGGAGCTGATGAAGCTCAACAGCAAGGCCGCCCCGGCCGAGGAACAGCAAAAATCGCTCTCCTTCACCTACGAGTGCGTGCGCGGAAGCTATAAGAATATTTTCCGCTACTACCTCGAGCTGACGCCGGATGGAATGGCCTCCGTTCAGATCGACGACCTGCGCAACCGCCATATTGAAAAGTTCGTCGAGGTGTCGCCCGAGGCGCTCGAAACCCTCTCCCGCCGGCTGGCCGGCAGCGGATTCTTCGATATCGAACGCGACTACGTGATCGATGCGCCGAACGCCTACGAATACTACGATGTCGCCATCTACCGCAACGGGCGCTTCAACCAGGTGCGTGTGCTGAACAAGGAACGCCCGAAGGATTTCGACCATACGGTCACCATCCTCGAAGATTTCGTTTTCAGCGAACTCGACGTCCCGTTCACGCTGCTGGAGGACGAAGAGACGCTGATGCGCCTGGCGGCCGAGGCCTACAAGCTTGGCGAGGCGCGCTTTACCGAGCGCGATGTCCGGCCGGGCAACCTGGCGCAGGCGGTCAAGCACTACAAGGAATCGATGGTCTATCTCGAAACCCTCGAACCCAAGCCCGAACTCTACACCCGGGCCAAGCAGGGCATGGAACAGGCGGCCGCCGAGCAGGACGGCCGATATAAGGATTATAAATTCAACGCCGACCGCGCCATGCGGCTGGGCGACTGGCGCGAGGCCGAAAAGCAGCTCCGCATGCTCGCCGAGCTGATTCCCGACCGCAACGACGAGCGCTATGAAACCATCAGCTCCAAGCAGCTGGAAGTGGAGGAACACCTGCGATGAGGGCTTTAATGAATCTACTACGGAACGGACTGTTCGCGGCGCTGGCCGCACTGCTGTTGGCCGGGTGCGACCTGGGCGCCGGCAAGGGCGGCGAAATCCATGTGGGCTCGGCCCCGGAAGGCGCCGAGATCTATCTGAACGGAACCAAGGCCGGGGAAACCCCGAAGCGGATCGTCCATCTCGCGCCCGGCGCCTATACCGTCGAGCTGCGCAAGCAAGGCTATGAACGCGCCTACCAAACCATCGCCCTGCTCGAAGGCCGCGAAGTCGATATGGACCTGGAGCTGAAGCAGATCGTTGGTCTTTTGCTGGTCACCTCCGATCCCGCCGGTTCCGAGGTCGTCATCGACCACGAGGTCAAGGGCACCACGCCGGCGCTGATCACCGAGCTGCCGCTGGGGGAATACCCGGTGGTGGTGCGTACCGCCGGGTTGCCGGAGCGCAAGGCGACCGTCGTCCTGGCGGATCGCAAGCCGGTCAAGCTCGAGGTTAAGCATGCGCCGCGCGTGGCCGTCAACAGCTATCCGCCCGGTGCGGAAATCCTGGTGGATGGCGAGCTGAAGGGCATTGCGCCGCTGGTGCTTGAAGATGTTCCGACCGGATCGCACCAGCTACTGGCCCAGCTCGACCAGTACGATAGCCAGGAGCAATCCATCCTGTTGATGCCGGGCCTGAACGACGCCGTTGAGTTCAACCTCGAAAAGAACAGCGGCACGTTGCTGATCGACACGGAACCGGCGCAGGTGCAGGTGTATGTGAACGGAACCCTGTTCGCCACCACCCAGCCGAAGGAAGGGGCCGACTCGATTTCCCAGCCGCTGCGCATCGCGCTCAAAGCCGGCATCGACCACAAGATCCAGCTGGTGCGCGAGGGCTACACCTCCACCTCGCTCACGGTGCAGACCGCCGTCGACCAGGTGGTTACGCAGCACAAGATGCTGCGCCGCATCTTTGTCTACGACACGCGCATCACGACCAAGGAGGAAGTGATCGACTGCCGCCTGGAATACAAGCTGCCGAACGGGAACTATTATTACGAGCGCTATCCCGGCGTCTACAACACCGCCAAGGCCGCCAACATCCTCAATGTCGAAAAGATCACGCTGGACGACGACCGCAACGAAGCGGCCCGCCGCCTGATCGAGCAGAGCAAGCAGTCGATGGAAGGGTTGTAGCCACTTCAAGGGGGCAGGCGGGTCGCCTGCCCTTTTTGCTTTAAAGAATACTTGCGGGGAGTTGGATGATGTTGTCGGTCAGCATGCGTACATCGTCGGCGTACATAGCAATCAACTGACACGGAGAATACCCGACAGGGAATAGGCCCTTCCCCGAAGGGCAGGAACAACATGTTGTTCGGCGTAGCGCGGATATCCGATCCGCGTTTCCGGGGCAGCGGGAACTCGCATCGGATATGCGAGCTACGGGTTGGCATCCCTGCCCTAGTCGGAGTCCGTTTCCAGCCGGAGGCGGTTGCCTTCCCGAATGGTTTCGAGCACCCCGCTGGCGGTTTCGAGCACGCAGTGGGTTTTGCGCGGCGCAAACGCGAGCTGCCAGGGGCGCAGGTTGCGCGCAACCTTGAGCACCCGCATTTCCTGGTCCAGGAAGGCGGCATCGATCGGGAAGCGCATGAACCACATGTGGATGCTGCGGCAGGGGCGCAGCAGCATACCGGTATCCGCCGGCAACGAAGCCCGTCCCAGCAGACCGCGCATCAAGGCGGGGGTTGATTCCGCAAGAATCAGCTTTTCCACCAGAATGGCATCGCTCCCATCGTTTATCAAAATGCGTGACATGGCCCATAAAATCCTAAATTCTGCCCATTCATTCAAGTTTAAGGAACAATTATGGCATTGAAGAGCATGACAGGTTTTGGCGAAGGGCAGGCTTCGGCGTCCGGTATCCGCGTGACGGTCGAGGTGAGCTCCGTCAACCGCAAGCAGCTGGACATCAACGTCAACCTGCCGCGCAACCTCGTCACGCTCGATGCGCAGGTGCAAAAGCTGGTGCGCGCCGAATTTTCGCGCGGGCGGGTCTCCGGCATTGTCCGGGTGGAGGCCGCCGACGGTTCGACCGGCGCGGTGAAGATCGACGCCAAGCTGGCCAGCCAATATGTGGAAGGCATCCGCAAGACCGCCAGCAAGCTCAAGCTTTCCGACGATCTCGGCGCCGAAACCATTGCGCGGTTGCCGGGGGTGGTTTCGGTCGAGCAGGAAAACCTCGATGCCGACCACGCGTCGGCCGTGCTCGATCTGGCCATGGCCCAGGCGCTCAAGGGCCTGGCCAAAATGCGCGCCACCGAAGGCAAGGCGCTCGAGAAGGATTTACGCGATCGCCTCGCCATGTTGGAGGAGATGAAGAAGGCCATCGGCAAGCTGTCGCCGACCGTGGTCGCCGCCTATCGCGAAAAACTCTTCCAGCGCCTGGAGGAGGCCGGGCTGGAGGAGATCGCCTCCGACGAGCGGATCGTCAAGGAGATCGCCCTTTTCGCCGACCGCTGCGACATCAGCGAAGAACTCACCCGTTTGAAAAGCCACCTGGCGCAGGCGCGCAAGCTGTTGCGCTCCACCGAGCCGGTCGGGCGCACGCTTGACTTCCTTTGCCAGGAACTGTTCCGCGAAATCAACACCGTGGGCTCCAAGGCCAACGAAGTGGAGATCACCCGCCTGGTGGTGAACTTCAAGACCGAACTTGAGCGGATCCGCGAGCAAGTTCAGAACATCGAGTAGGAAAGAAGATCGAAGTGGAAAACTCCCAGCATCATTTAATTGAAGAAAATCCCGCCATGCCCCGTCCATCGCGCCCCCTGATGATTGTGGTTTCCGCCCCGTCGGGGGCCGGCAAGAGCACGCTTTGCAACCGGTTGGTGGATGAATTCCCCTCGGTCAAATATTCCGTCTCCTGCACCACCCGCGAGCCTCGCGGCGAGGAAAAGGATGGCGAACACTATTATTTCCTGTCGAAGAAGGAATTCAAGGAGCGCATCAAGAACGGCGAGTTCCTGGAATATGCCAAGGTGCACGGCAATTATTACGGTACGCTCGAAGACACCGTGCTCTATGCCATGGAAGAGGGGAGCCATGTGCTGCTCGACATCGATGTGCAGGGGGCCAAGCAGATCCGCGAATCGCTCGTGCGCCTCGACCTGCGTCATCCCATCCGCCGCGGCTTCACCGATATTTTCATCTCCCCGCCTTCCATGGAAGAGCTCGAAAAACGCCTGCGCGGTCGCGGGACCGACGAGGAAAAGGTGATCCAGAAACGGCTGGAAAACGCGGCGGCCGAGCTGGCCTGCCGCACCGAGTATTCCTTCCAGATCGTCAACGACGATCTCGAAAAGGCCTACCGCGAACTCAAGACCGTCATCCTCTCCGGCATCGGGCTTGGATAGGAATGAACTTCGAACGCTGAACGTTTAATAGGCAATTAACCTGAAGAGTCTCACCACAGAGCGCACGGAGTCACAGAGCAACCAATATATCTGCCACCCTCTGCGTCTCTGTATTACTATCCGTCAATTTCTTGTTTTCCTGACAAGTTTTCACCACCCGTTGCGCTAGAGGACACAGAGGCTCAGAGGATTAGGATGCTCTGTGTCTCTGAGTTCTCAGTGGTAAAAAAAATCGTGTCTTCGGTGTTAATCTGTGGTTCTAAACCATTTGGTTGCGGCTATGCCGCGCCAGGAACTCTGTGGTAAAAAATTCAAATCAGTTTAATTTGGTGTAACTTCCAACTTCGAAGCGATATCGGAAAATCGAGGTTCGAAGTTAAACTCGTTCCGAAATCCCGATCACCTTGCGGAACTCGATGTTTTCGGCGGCGAGCACGAAGGCGAGCGGCGGCATCTCCTTGGTGGCTTCCATCAGGTTGCCGTAGTATTCGGCATACGCGTCGTCCGTCTCGTCTTCATACGGTGCGCGCATGCCCATGAAGACCAGGCCGGCGTTGTGGGAGGCGTTGCGGATAATGTCGTAGAAGCTCGGAAGGTCCTTGATCAACACCTTGGCCTCCGCGGGGATCCGCTGCTCCTCAATGAAGCTTTCGAGCCGGCTGCATGCCGCGTCGCGTTCGTCCTCGGTTTTGACGATGGTCTTGATGATGAGCTTGGACTGTTTCCAGATCGGGCTCTTCTGGATCTGGTAGGCGAGGGTGATGATGAGGCCGATGTTATCCATGTTGCCCCCCCACCAGACGTGGATCTCGTCGGCATCCTCGGGGGGTTCGACCTCGCTTTCGCGCAACATGATCAGGTTGCGTTTGACGCGGTAGACCAGCCGGATCAGTTCGGCGAACTCGTCGAAGTTGTCCCGCTTTTCAGTATCGCCCAGCAGGATGGTGTTCGGGATCAAGGGCCCGTAGCCGTAGGCGCGCACCAGCGCGCGCGCGCCTGAAATCATGTCGGGCGAGGGGAAGATCTTGACCATGGCTTCGACCTCGCGCTTTTCGAGGTAGTCGCGCATCGACCGTTCCATGCTTTGGACTTTTTCCGCCGACCAATCCTCCACCGGAAGGATGCTGGAGACGGTGAGTGCGCTGCTGTGCTGGGTGAGCGCGTGCGCCATTTCGACCAGGTGCCAGCGCGACTTGGGCGATCCGCTCAACGCCAGGATGTTCGGGCGCCAGGTGCGTTCGTCGGGCTTGAGCCGGTTGAGCCGGTGGATGGCGAAGCGCACGAGCAGGTAGAGGATGCCGTAGCGCATGTCCGCCCAGTGCGCATTCAGCTGGCGGCGCTTGACCAGGTAGAAGACCAGCGCCGTCACCAGGATGGCGAGGATCGTGGCGCCGGCGTCGATCATCAGCATGGCCGCGAAACAGGCCGCCGCCCCCAGCAGCGAGATGCCGTAGTGCACGTTGAACTTGGGGCGCCACGACGGGCTTTCAATCAACCCCTCAAGCCCGGCGGAAAGGTTCAGCAAACCGTAGGAAAGCAGGAAGAACATCGAGAGGATCGGGGCAATCAGGTTGAGGTCGCCCAGCAG